>JBKQTJ010000169.1:0-3005 GCA_052143255.1 Streptosporangiaceae bacterium
GGTGGCGTCCGCGACGATGCGCTAGGCGGCGGCATCGGCATCAGGATAACCGGGTGCCCCTGCGGATGCCAGGCCATGCCGCCGTACGCGGATGACCCGGACTGCGCCAGGCACCGGCCCGGCATCCGCGGCCTGGCCGACGCGCTCGACCACCTCGACCAGCTCGGCCTGTGCGTGTGCTGGGTCGCGCCGCGGCGCCACCGGAGGGCAGCGTGACGGGCAGCATCGGCGCTGACGGATTCTGTACGCGGTGCCAGCAGCCGGCGGACTGGTGCCAGTGCCCGGTTCTCAAGGTCGTCAGCGCGCCGGAGCCTGGCGACGGCGCGGCCCTGCTGGACGAGGTGCACGCGTTCCTGCGCGCCTACGTCGTCTTCCCGTCCGCCGCGGCCGCGGCGGCCGTCACGCTGTGGGCGGCGCACACCCACCTCGTCGGGCAGTTCGAGTCCACGCCGCGGCTGGCGCTCCTGTCGCCGGAGAAGCAGTGCGGGAAGTCCCGGGTGCTCGAGCTGCTCGAGCTGGTCTGCGCAGGCGCCGAGACCCTGTCGGACGCCTCGCCGGCCTACCTGTACCGGCGGATCGGCGCCGGGGAGGTGACCATCCTGCTCGATGAGGCGGACGCCATCTGGAAACGCGGGAAGTCCGACGAGACAGCCGAGGCGCTCCGGTCGATCGTCAACGCCGGGCACCGCCGGTCCGCCACGGTCGGCCGCGTCGAGATGAACGGCCAGGCCGCGAAACTCACCCGGTTCCGCTGCTACGCCCCGGCCGCCATCGCCGGCATCGGCAACCTTCCCGACACGATCATGGACCGGGCCGTCGTGGTGCGGATGCGGCGGCGGGCCCCGGACGAGCGGGTGCGGGACTACCGGGAGCGCACCACCCGCCCTGAAGGTGACGCGCTCCGCGAGCTGCTCGCCAAGTGGGCCGCGGACGTGGCGGACCGGGTTGGCGTCCCGTGGCCGCAGATGCCGGCCGGCGTGGCCGACCGGCCGGCCGACGTGTGGGAACCGCTGCTCATGGTCGCTGACATCGCCGGCGGTGACTGGCCCAAGCGGGCCGCGCAGGCGTGCACGGCGTTCGTCAACGGCGCCCGGGAAGACACCGAGACAGTCGGAACCCGGCTGCTCGGCGACATCCGCGACGTCTTCGGCGATGCGGACGCACTCTGGACCGAGACGATCCTGGAACGGCTGCACGCGCTCGACGAAGCGCCATGGGGCGACTGGTACGGCAAGCCGCTCAATCCGCGCGACCTGGCGAAGCTGATCAAGCCGTATCAAGCCAAGTCGCGCGATGTGAGACATGACGGCGTGGTCCGCAAGGGCTACTACCGCGCGGACCTGCTGGATGCATGGAACCGCTACGCGTCCACCGCTACAAGCGCTACAAGCGCTACGCCCCTGGCCAGCCATGTAGCGGATGTAGCGCCTGTAGCGGATCACCCGCAGACATGCACGGCGTGCGGTGAGCCGCTCGACCAGGCGCTGACTGACGCCGGGCTGACCGACCACGGTGAGGCGTCGGCATGCTCGCCACATGCTCGCCATGTTCGCCAGGACTCAGACCCTGGCGAACATGACGCACATGGTGGCGAGCATGGCGACGGCGGGCTGACCGACCACGGTGAGGCGTCGTGAGCAGGTTCCACCCGGCCGTGATCATCCCCGGCAGCATCCGTATACAGCGAACCGTCGATGTCCGCACCTACATAACCGTTCGGGGGGTGAACGGTTGCCACAAGTTCGAGAAGCTCGTCTCTGTCGTCCACGAGGAAGGCACTCTCGCGGGCATGTCGTACACCCCGCCGAACAGGGCCAAGTGCAAGAACTGCAACCACATGTGCCACTTGGATGAGGCAGTGGCCGAGGCGCTCAACGTCGTCCCGCTGCGGAGGGTTCGTTGAACGGCGCCGGCCAGCTCGTCAGCGTCCGGCGTGCCGGCGACGACGATGCCGAGGGAATAACGTCGCGACGTTATTCCGGCAAGAACGTGTGCCTTCTCTGCTGCCTGACCGGCGAAGCATTGTCCGCGCTGCGGACAATGGTCAGGCGCCTCTCCCGCGGCCGCAACCGCCGTACCGGACTCGGCGCCCTCGAGGGGCCCGGCCGGATCCGCGTCCCCGCACCGCCGCCATCAGCGACAGGAGCGACCATGACCGACCGCGACGACCGCGAGCACGACGGCAGCAGCGAAGACTGGCTAGTCGAACTCACCGACGACGAGATGGCCCAACTTGAGGTCCACGGCGCGATCGGCGAACCGCGACCGGAATCATCACGACGTCGCGCGATGATCGAACGGTGAACAGTGACATCACGCATGCCTCTGACCTGCGCGTTTAGGTCCATCACGATCGGGACTCCTCCAGAGCGCTCCCCAGTCTTCAAGAAATCCGCGGCGGGACCGGGGGGGTCACCCTCCTGACCTGCAACGATGGTACGAACGCCAAAACGGAGGTGAATGTGACCCGGAAACCGCCTCTGCACGCCGCGGACGACCTGCTCACGCCCGCGCTGGAACGCGCCATCGCCGATATCGACCCTCCGGCGACAGATGACGCCCTCGTCGCGCTGGCCCGGATCCTGGCGCACTCGATCGACCGGATGAGCAACGACGAACGGCGCGCCATGCTCGGGCAGACCGCCCCGCAGGTCCTCCGCGTCCTGAACGAGGTAGAAGAGCGGGCAGCGAAGCGGCGGAAGCCCGCGGAGGGCCCGCCGAGCAAGCTGCAGCAGCTGCGCGCGGCGCGGGCCGCGTCCGACGCTCAGCGGCGGGTGTAGGAACCCTCCATATCCCGCGCTGATACCGCACGGATAATCCCTGGTCGCGCCGCGCTTATCTTGGAGGTCTGCGACAGTGCTGGCCGCTACGCTGGTGGCGAGCGCCTGTTGGCCACACTCTCACGTGAGGGCCCGGCGGCACGGCGCGGTGTTCATTCCCCGCGAGTGCCGCAGGAGGCCCCCGAATTGGCCAGGAAATACGTCACCCCCGCCGGATCGGTCACG
>JBKQTJ010000170.1:0-3118 GCA_052143255.1 Streptosporangiaceae bacterium
CCGGGGTCGCCCGATGTCCGGGGGCGCGGCCGGCCGGCCCCGGGCCGGCACAACGCGGCGGCGTACTGTCGCCCCCGCCGCCGCCTCTCGCCAGCCTGGGGGCTGGCCACGACCCGCCCGCCGATGATCTGGGCGACCGCCGCGGGCGGGCCCGGCTGTCCCGGACATCGCCGGGCTATGCCGCCGAGCCGTGCTGCTGGTAGCCCGAGCTGGTACGGGCCGGAATGCGCTCTTGCACGGCCGAGTGCACGGCGTTCCCGGTACGCCGCAGCTCGATGCCCTGCACCAGCGCGCGAGCCCCGAAGACCAGGTTGAACAGGCCGAACAGCAGCGCCAGGGTGAGCGCGCCGACTCCCGGGTGCGCGAACAGCACGACTCCGAACGCGACCGAGACCAGGCCGCCGAGGATGAACAGCGCCCGGGTGCCGGCCGGCTCGCCGCTGCGGAACGCGGCCGAGACCTCCACCAGCCCGCCGACGACTGCCCAGCTGGCCACGATCAGTACCAGGACCAGGGCGGTAGGACCCGGCCAGGCCAGCGCGACCACCCCGGCGGCCAGGTCAATCAGCCCGACCAGGAGGTGCCCGAGCACGGGCCCGGCGGTACGGCTGTCGAACGCCCGCATGGCCTCGAGGCCAGCGGACATGAACGCGTACACCGCGAACAGGACGACCAGCGCGAGGACCGTGATCCCCGGCCAGGCCAGGGCCATGACGCCCACGGCCAGGGCGAGGATGCCCCGCAGGATCAGGCTCGTGCTCAGCGACTTCAACATGACTGTGCTCCTTCCGTTGCTTCGCTGGCGCGCCCGCGCGGCCAGCTCTTGACACCAGATCTATCATAACTGATGCTTAATAACAAGACTGATGTCACTGTCAATATCGCGCGCTGGACACCGATCGCGGCGGCTATGTCTCGGCCCGGCCACCGGCCGGCCAACCCGGGCATGAGCCGAGGACCAGCAGCGCACGCCAGGCAAGACACTGGCCGACAGGCCGGGGGGAGCACCCTGCCCGGTCACCCGGCCCGCTGGTCAAGGGTGCGCAGGGCGGAGGTGGCTGGTCCGGGAACCGAGCCTCGACCGTGCCCGGCGGCGCGGCGCCGGCTTCGGCTCCGCCGTCGCCGGCCTGGCCCCGAGCGTGCTCCTGCGCCTGGAGGGGGTGGTCGCGGCCATGGCGCCGAGTCCGGGGCCGGCCAGGCTCCCGCTGGTCACGGCTGACCTTTACACCCTGCATTCCACGGCAAGGCCCCGGGCTGCTTACCGGGCATCGTTCGCTGACGTGCGGATGAGGAGCACGTATCGGTCAGGCAGCCGAGGGAGGGTTCATGCGAGGTAGCAGCTGCACGGCGCTGCCTGAGGTCAGCGACTGCCAGGTGGCGCCCTCAGCCGGCCCGCCCTAGCTAAGCTAGCCAAGACCGGGACGGGCGAGCCGGCGCGGGCGCTGGCCCTCTGCCTGAAACCGCGCTGATGGTGACGCGCCCGGGTGGCGGCGGGAGATCCGGACGCGCAGTGAGGCGGGCCGGGTGGTGAATCGCAACGGCCCGCTCAGGTCGGCTGCTTCGCCGTCGATCCCGGCGTGCACCGTTGCGGGCGCGGCCACCTCCAGGTACGCCGCGGTCCAGGCTCGCGCCGGAGGATGCGGCCGATTGGCCGGTGCGTCGAGGACCATGACCCCCAGCTGGCCGGTGTCGAGTGCCGGGCGGGTGCCGCGGGCTACGGGCTGGTCCAGCGCGTACGGGTTGTTCGAGACGAGCAGCACAGTCGGCTGGCGGTGCTCGCGCCCGGCGTCGTCGGTGAGAATCAGGGCCGGCGCCCGTCCGCTAGGGCCTAGCACGAGCTGCGCGGTTTCCAGGAGGGTGCGGACTTTGGCATCGCGGTAGGCCGGCTGCTGGACCGCGTCCCCGTAGATGCCGAGCGAGACGTTGTTGAGGAACAGCCTGCCGTTTACCTCTGCCATGTCGATCCGGCGTTCAACCGCGTTGCTGAACGCGTCGAGCGCGCCGGGCAGGTCCTGCCGGTCTATTCCCACGTCGAGCGCGAAGTGGTTGCGCGTCCCGGCGGGAATGCATACGAACGGGAGGTCGTGCGCGGCGGCGGCCGCGGCCACGACCGCGAGGGACCCGTCCCCGCCGGCGATTCCGAGGGCGTCTGCGCCGCTGGCTGCCGCGGCCTGTGCGAGCGCTGCCAGGTTCTGGCCGGGGGCCAGGACGACAGCCTCGATGCCCTGCTCGCGCGCCCGCTCAACGATCCCGCTGCGCTCGGCTGCGCCCCCGCCGGACCTGGGATTGACGAACAGCACCGGCTGTCGCGGGCGGCCGGCGGCGTGCCAGCCACGACGCAACAGGTGGTGCTCGATCTCTTCTCGCGGTGATGCGGGCTGTTCAGCTGGTCGGATCGGGCTGTCACCCCCCTGCAGTCCAGGTCACCAGCGTGCCGACAGGTAGATCGTTTCATGGCAGGGCAGGCCGGTGACCAGAGGACCGCGCGCCGCGGCTCACGCGCCGCGGAATCGTTCCAGATCGGCGTTCAAGGACCTGGCCGCCTGGCGCCGCCTGAACGCCGGGAACCGCGCACGTGCGCGAAGCCGAGCGGCAGCCTGCAAATCCGCTGGCCCGGGTCTGCTCCGTCTGCTGGTCTGCCCGAGCCACCAGCAGCTGGCTGGCAGCTCATGCGCGCGACCGCTGCCGCCCTGCCCGCGATTCGGGCTGGAGCTGCCCTCCAGATGGCCGTGCGGGCGCTCTGCCAGGGGACACCGTGCGGAAGTCCCGTGAGCCGAGGCACCGGCGGCGCGTGTGATTCGCCCGCTAGATCGCCGGACCTGAGGGCTACTGGACCCACGGCCGGCCGCCCGGGGACGCGGCGGCCGGCCGGGCAGCGGAACCGGGCACGGGCCGCGCCGGCGCGAGATGGCGGCCCAGGACGCGGCTGAGCGCGCTGGCGAGTTCCGCGCGCGGGTCAGGGGCCATGGTCGTGTGCCGCCAGCCGATGACCCGGTCGGGGCGCACCAGGACGGCGCCTTGGCTGGTGATCTCGCGGTGGCGCAGCCAGGTGCAGCGCGGGTCGAACAGGTCGCCGTCGAGATGGCCGATCCGCACCGCGTCCAGCGGCAGGCCGGCC
>JBKQTJ010000171.1:0-60599 GCA_052143255.1 Streptosporangiaceae bacterium
TGGGCCGCGGCGAGGCCGGCGCGGACCTCGCGACTGTCCGGCAGGACCTGGCCCGGCGCCGCGCCACCGGCAGGTGACCGCTCCGCCCGAAGGCGTCTACGACGTACGCTTCCAGCCCGCCGCCCGCTGGGCTATCGCCGACCCCCTGCCCGAGTCCGTCGCCGCTGCCGTGCTGGAATTCTGTGCAGCCGCGCTGGCCGTCAATCCGCAACGTGCCGGCAAGCCCTTGTTCGGCCCGCTGGCCGGATGTCACGGCGCCCGCCGCGGAACTTACCGCATCGTCTATCGCATTGACGAGGCCACCCGCACGGTCCATGTCCTGGACATCGACCACCGCAGTAATATCGGTCGCCAGCCGAAGACATGACAGAACGCCCGCTCATGTCTCATACCGCTGGGAGCATGTCCGTGACGTAAGTGATCGACGTTGCGTCTGGCACTGGGCGTAGGCTGTCAGCTGAGGTAGGGCCCGTCACGGTTTCCTGGAGGAGCGATGACGCTACCGTCTGGTTTTCTCCGACGCGGGCGCATCACGCAGCTAGCGGCTGCCGGCGTGACCCTTGTCTTCGCGTTATGGCTGCCGTCGGCGGCGGCGGCGCAGAGCCACGGTACGGCTAAGCACCGGCTTGACTGTGTCCTGGTCAGCGGTCGGTTGTACCTAGGAAGTCCAGGCGCAGGCTCGAACCCGAAATTCGTGACGTGCGGCATCCATTTCGATCAGGTCAAACCGCACAGCGATGGCGTGATAGTAGTCCTCCAGTCCGGGCGTCACAGATCGACGTACTCCATCCTGGAGCTCCACCTCCCGCCACCATCATCGCGCTACTCGATCAGGTGGCTTCACCATCGCAAGCCAGCCATTATCGGCTGCGCGCTCGCTGGCGGGAAGTTGTACCTAGGCGCTATGGGACCGGCCAGGCACAGGAAGGTAACCTGCTCTGTTCGCTTCTACCAACTGGTCCCCGCCGCCGATGGCGTGACCGTCGTACTCGGCGAAGGACATCACCACTCGACATATTCGGTTGTGCTAAGACAACTGCCCCGGCACGCCGCGGGCTACGCGACCATACCCTGGGTGTCCTAGGCGGTGCTGCGGCGCTCCCGCAGTCCGGGTAAGCCGTCGAGGTCCACCGCCACTGCTGGAACAGGCCGCGGGCCTGGACCGCGGCGTCCGCTATTCGACGCCCGCCCTTCGGATGCTCACACCGGTTCGGGCTACGCTGCGCGGACCTGCTGGACGAGCGCGGCCTCTCCCGCCGCCGGCCTTGGCGGCTCGCTCTGCCTGACCTTTGACACGTCAGTGGCGGAGGCGCTTTGGCTCTGGTTGGATCGCCGCTTGGCTCTGTTTAGTTAGCCTGGGTAACGAGTGAACATTCGAAAACATGCCTCTGAGCTGTGGGCAGTACTGGGATTGAACCAGTGACCTCTTCCGCGTCAGGGAAGCCCAGCCAGCGGCTGCCTGCGGTTGGATGTCGCGCAATATGCCGTTGACCCGCGACGTCCTGGCGTGACGTTGCCTGGTGTAGCGGAACAACTGGCTGCGTTGGCTCTGGATTTGGCTCTGCTTTTCCTCGGCTCGGTGACACTCTGAACCCAATCCGAACATGAGCGCCGCCGCAGGACTCCAGGGGTCTTGAGCGGCGCCAACGGTGGCCGAGTGTCGCCTGGAAACCGGTCGCGTGGTTCACTCGTCGGCTCCTCAGCGTCGCGTCCACGGCGGGTGCCGTGCCGGGTGGTCTCGAGCCGAGCAGATGCTCCCGCGGCATCGGGGGGAGCGGAACGAGGTTGGCCGCGCTCCGGCCGTCGCCACCGAGGGCGGGGCTACCTGACGAGAGGTCGGCACGGTCGGGCCGGGCGGACGAAACGATATGGTTCGGGCGGGCGGCGTGAGAACCAGATCGACCTCAGCAAGAGGAATGCAAGGACCTTCCGCAGCGGCGTCGCGCCATTCGTCAAGATACCCTAGAGCTGCGGGCCTCCTGCTAGGTCTAACCCGTTGGAGCATGGCCGCTCGTAGACCTCCGGGTCGTACGAGGCAGGTACGACCCGGGCATTGGCGTGATCGCATCCGGGTAGCTAGAACCTTGCGTTCGAGCTTGGATTCGAGCGGTTAATCGTCCTCATAGCGGTCGTCCGCATCCGAGGCTATTGTGTCGGCAGCTTGGCTCAGGAACACTCGAGAGCGCCGTACGTGTATTTGCTGCAGCTGCGCCGCGTCGTCGCTCGCGTGGCGCTCGAATGCGTCGAGCATCAAGCGGTGCTCGATGGCACCGACCTCTTGTCGCTCCGCGACAAGCCGGAGCGTGGCGCGGTGCCGGTTTGTTGTGTTCCAAAGACCCTCAATGGCTCGCCGCAACCGCGGCATACCGTCGAATTGAAAAGTCAGGAAGTGGAACTGCCGGTCAGCTTCGAGATACGCGTCCGTCTGGCCGCGCGCAGCGAAGGATTCGCTGTGCTGCAGCGCTGTGCGCATCTGCGCCAAGTGCTCCGTCGTTGCTTCCATTGCGGCGCGCGCAACGGCGATGGGCTCAAGCGCTTCGCGCATGAGATAGACCTCGATCAACTCGTCCGCGTCGAGCGGCGTCACGCGCGCGCCAACGTCGGGAACTATCGTTACGAGACCCTCCGCCGCGAGTTCGCGCAGCGCCTCGCGAACAGGACTTCTGCTCGTGCCATATTTCGCCGCGACTGCGTCCTGCGTGATCCTGCTGCCGGGTGGTATTTCCCCGTCGAGGATGTCCTGGCGCAAGGCGCGCGCTACTACCGCCGTGAGCGGTTCGTCAATCGTGTCGATCGCCGGTGCGGGGTCGTATTTCATAGGTTTGCATCTCGCGGAGTGTTGCCGGACAGACTCGCGCTTACGGTGCCACAGTCAGCTTAAGGCCGGTCTCAGTGCGAGTCGGTCGCACATACCGAGGATCGTAGCTGCACTCAGTGCACTTCCCGTTCGGCGGAGCTCCAATATGAGGCCCGCAGCGCCTTCTTGTCCGGTTTTCCGACCGCAGTCAGCGGGACAGCATCGATGAATTTCACCGACTTCGGGGCGTACACAGGCACCTTCTTGTCTCTGACGAGTAGGCGGAGTTCCTCTTCCGTAGGCCCGATTCCCGGCCGGGCCACGACCAGCGCTGTGACGCTTTCGCCCCACCGGTCATCAGGGACACCGATAACTGCAGCCGCCGAGACGCCGGGATGGGTCATCAGTACATCCTCGACCTCGCGCGGGAAGACGTTGAACCCGCCAGAGATGATCATCTCCTTCACCCTGTCGACGATTGAAAAGTAGCCGTCCCCGTCGACTGTCCCGACGTCGCCCGTATGCAGCCAGTCGTCCCTAAGCGCTTCGGCCGTCTCAGCAGGTCGTTTCCAGTACCCATCCATGACCAGCGGGCCGCGTACGCAGACCTCGCCTGAGCCGCCGTCCTTGGGTTCTCGGCCTTCGCCGTCGAGAAGTCTTACGTCAACGCCGGCGAATGGCTGGCCGCAGGATGCCAACCGGTCGGCCCTGGCCGGATCATGGTCCTGCTTGCGCAGGCGGGTGATCGTGTTCGGAGCCTCGGCTTGGCCGTAGAGCTGGTTGAACACTGGCCCGAAGCGAGCCAAGGCGTCAACCATCCGCGCGGGCGACATTGGCGATGACCCATAGAACACGCTTTCTAGCCAGGGCAGGTTGTCGCGATTGAATTCCGGCATCTCGAGCAGGCTGTATATCGCGGTCGGGACTAGCAGAGTGGCGGTGATCTGCATCTCGCGCGCGACGCGGCAGAACTCGTGGGGGTCGAAGCTCTCGATGGTGACGACTGTGCCGCCGCGGAGGAGGGTTGGGACTATGAAGGTTCCCGCTGAATGGCTGATGGGAGTGCAGGCCAGAAAGCGGGTATCGGCAGGCCACTCCATCTCCATCAGGGTCATGTAGGCGTTTTGCACCATACAACGGTGCGGAAGCATGACGCCTTTTGGCCGGCCTGTGGTGCCGCCTGTATAGGTGAGCCACGCGATATCCGAGTCGGTGGGCAGCGGGTTCAGCGTCGCGTCTGGTGCGTCGTGCACCTGCGACATCAGATCCGGGCCAAGCGACGACGGCCCTAGCGGCAGGAGCTGCAGGCCCGGCAGCGCGGACCCTAGTTGAGCTGCGCGTTCCTCAAAGTGCGCTGGGTCATAGCCGAGCGCTGTCACCTCTGCGTCGTCGAGGCAGAATGCATGGTCGTCGAGCGACCCCAGGGGGTGCAGCGGAGTCATCCTGCAGCCCGCAATAAGCGACGCCGCCTGGAAGAACCAAGACTCAGGCCGGTTCATCGACAGCACGGCTGTCCCGCGGCCCGGGCCCAGGTCGTTTTCGGCCATTACCCGGGCCATCCGGGCAACGATGCCGGCGGTCTCGTGGTAGGTCCACATCCGCTCCCCATGCACGAACGCAGGACGGTCCCCGTACCGCCTGAGAGCCACGGCCATCAAACCTGCAAAGGTCACTGGACGGCGCAGCGCATCCGCTTCGCCGCTACCGGCTGGCATCGGAGAGATCCGCAACAGTGAGGGCCGAGTCAGCCTCGAGCGCCTGCGCGACCGCCGTAAGGGCTGCGGTGAGCCCCGCCTCGACATGGGCCACGGCGTCGTCCCCGAGGACCGTTGACATGGCCATCTCACCTCCTGGGCCGAGGAAGACACCGTTGTTGAGTGCGGCGAGATGGAACACCCTGATCGAATCACGGTCCTGGCGTTCCTCGGTGGGTGCCGGAGCGTGGGCCTGCAGATACGCGCACATCACCGATCCATCGCCGGCCGTCGTGAGGGCGATGCCGGCCGCTGCTGCCTGGTTCTCCAAGAACGAGCGGATACGCCGAGCGCGGCCGTCCATCTCGTCAATCCGTCCCGCGGTCAGCTCCGACAGCGAGACCGAGCCGGCAACGCAGGCCAGCAGGTTGCCGTTGAAAGAGCCACTGTGGTAGAGGTGTGGCTCCCTGCGCGGATCGAGCACATTCATCACATCGGCCCTTCCGCCAACCACACCCATCGGTATGCCTCCGCCGATGAACTTGCCGAGGAAGGTGACATCGGGTTGCAGGCCGTATTTCTCCGCAGATCCGCCAGGCGCGAGCCGGAGCATCAAGCAGTCGTCCAGTACGAACAGAGCTCCGGACCGACGTGCAGCCTCCTGGACGCGCTGAAGAAACCCAGGCGGAGCGGTGGTGACGTTCCCGGTGTACTGAAGAGGCTCTAGCACGACAGCGGCAATCTTGCTGCCGTGCTCGGCGAGCACCGCCTCAAAGGAGTCTGCATTGCCAAACTCGGCAAGCAGCACTCTCCCCGGCATCTGGCCGCGTCCTTCAAGGCCAGCTTCCAAGTCATCGTACGAGCCGTGGTAGCCCCCCCAGGCTTTGAGAATGAACGGCCGTCCGGTAGCCGCTCGAGCCACCTTCACCGCTAGCATCGCCGCCTCGGTGCCAGAGTTAGTGAAGCGCAGAAGCTCAAACGTGGCCAGCCGGTCACAGAGCTGCTCGGCAAAGGCCACCTGCTCACGCGAACCTACTAGCCATCCCGATCCTCGCTCTGCAGCCGCCTGCAGGGCGCGAGTCACCGGGGGATAAGCGTGACCATGGATCAGGCTGAGCCCGTTGTAGACCAGATCTACGTATCGATTGCCATCCACGTCGATCAGATACGGTCCGCTACCGCGCTCAATGGTCAGCGGATAGGGCAGGTGATAGCCGAATCGCCGAGTGACTCCTGCAGGCATTACTTTCATGGCTCGCCTGCTGATCTCTGCCGATGTGGGCGTCAGCGTCTGATAGGTCTCGATGACCTGGCTGTAGGTCACACGCGCTCCCTGCACTGGACGACAGATCGGATACAATCAGATTCAGCCAGGCCCGGGGAAGGCTGACTCAGACGAGAGCGATGATCCCAGATTGGACCCAATCCTATTGACGCCGTAACCTTCGGTCAACCCCTGCATCCCACGCCCAGCCTGGCACTGGATCCGTTTGCCGGCGCTTGACGGCCTGTGAACGAACCGATACATTCACGGAAGGTTGGATCCAACATCGCTTAGAAGTGCGGTGACTGCGCCACGACTTCCACGCAAGCGACGCTTCGCCGACACGCACAAGTTGGATCCAGAACCACTAGTGTCCTTTGACCTGGAAATGAGTAAGCCCACGCCGGTTACAAATGCGCGACCAGAGCCGCTACGGCGGGGCTGCAGCCTTGCAAGATCGTCGCACCAACCGCATTAGGCCGTCGGCAGCAGCGGACGGGGCGGAACTACGCTACTGAGGAGCGCAGGCGTGAAGGAGTTGACGGAGCAGAAGAAGGAAGCGCTGGGCTGGCTCGACAATAACCGGGGCCCTCTGAATGAGCTTGGCGAGACGATCTGGGCAGCGGCTGAAACCGCCTGGCGCGAATACAACTCTGCGGCAGCACTAGCCGACTTCCTTGAGCAGGCGGGCTTTGAAGTCGAGCGCGGGTCGGCCGAGATGCCGACGGCTTTTTGCGCGACGTGGGGGAGCGGCGAGCCAGTGCTGGCCAGCTTCGCGAACTACGACTGCACGCCGGGCCTTTCGCAGCAGGCAGTCAGCCACAGGGTTCCGAGAGAAGGAACTCATCGCTGGGCTCCGGGTCATACCGATCCGCACAACGCATTGACGCTCGGAACTCTCGGCGGGGTCCTGGCGGCCAAGGCTGTCATGGAGCGCCACGGCATCGGGGGCACCATCCGGTACTTTGGCGAGCCAGCCGAGAAGCTAGGCGGCGGCCAGCCGGTGCACGCCCTCCGCGGCTACTACAACGGCCTTGACGCTGTGCTGGCCTACCGGCCCTGGACGACCAACACCACCGTCTGGGACACGCACGCGGCGTCCTACTACGGTTGCGTCTTCACCTTCCTGCCCAAGCCAGCTGACGACTGGCCCGATTCCGCTGCGCTGGATGCGAGTCCGGCGGCGCCAGGACCGTATATCCGCCCGCCGGGAGCGCTCGACGCTGCTTGCATGCTGCACACGCTGGCCAAACAATCCAAGGAGCACATTTACCCGCACGTCGGCGGCTGGTCGATTAACGAGTACATGATGCTCGGCGGCCAGGCGACAGCGGATGCTGTTGTTCCCAAGATCGCGCAGATCCAGTACGCCTGGCGTTCTCCGACCATCGGGACCCAGGAGCAGATCTATCACGTCCTTGCTAAGACAGCCGCCGCCGCTGCGTCTGCATGTCATTGTGACGTCACCGTCCGCTGGCTAGCCAAAACGCGGCCGGGCGTGCCGAACCATGCACTGGCGAGGCTCACGTTCGAGAACCTGGCGATGATGGGCGGACCAGAGTTCCCCGAGGAGGCTCGCGGGTTCGCAAGGGAAATCCTCGCGGCGGAGGGACTCGATCAGCCTGCTGATCCCTTCTCCGCAACCTGCCGGGCAATCGTTGATCCAGAGGTCTACGAGGCTCAGGTCCGGCAGAGTCTCCCCCCGTGGCAGAAGAATATTACTGCCGAGCCTTATGTCGAATACACCCATTATGCCCCGACAGCATGGCTGTTCACTGGTAAGCCCGTTGTGCGGGAGAACTACGAGTGGCTGTGGAATCACTGGTCCACAGTTGCCATCAATGGATTTACCCCCGCCATTGAGCAAACCTGGCTGTCGGCCGCCCGCGCAATCGCAGGCACGATGCTTGACTTGCTGACCGAACCGGCGCTGCTCGCTGCCTGCCAGCAGGAGTTTAGGGAGCGCACTGGTGGTGGGGTGGGCGGGACGTCCTGGATTCCGCCTTTGCTGCCCGATGACTTCAGGCCGCCGATCGACCTGGCGTGGCCCGAGTACGTGCAGACCGTTCGCGGCACTCACTGGCAGATCCCGGAGCCCGAGACTTTCGGCACGCCGCTCTAGCCGCGCGGCACCGACCGGGAAGGAGACAGAGTGCAGACAGATACCATCCAGACTGTCCTAGGGCCGGTCAGGTCGGCAGACCTCGGCGTGACGTTGCCCCATGAGCACTTGCTGATCGATGAGATATTGCCGAAGTTCGCGCCCGAGTTCTCCCCAACCGCGTCAGCCTGGGCCCGCTCCCAGTGGGCTGAGCCGCTGACGTTGGCTAATCACTACGAGAACCGGCGGCAGGGCACCTTGTACAGAGACAACATGTCGCTCGGCAGCGTAGACGAGGCGATCGCGGAGTGCGAGGAATTCCGGTTGTACGGCGGACGCACCATCGTGGACCAGACGTCAGTCGGTCTCGGCAGGGATCCGCTGGCATTGCGGCGCATCTCGCAGGCCGCTGGCGTGCACGTGATCATGGGTGCAGGGCACTACGTCGCGGACTATCATCGGCCCGATCTGGCTGACCTGGACGTTTCTGCAATCTGCGACGAAATCGTGTCCGAGGCGCAGGAGGGCATAGGCGACCTGCGAATCCGGCCAGGCATCATCGGTGAGGTCGGACTCAGCTGGCCCGTGCATCCGCGGGAGGACAAGGTACTGCGGGCGTGCGCGCAGGCGAATGTCGCGTCGGGACTTGCGCTGTCCGTCCATCCGGGCCGCAGTGTGGAGTCCCCGCTCGATGCATGTGCGCGCATCGAAGGCGCGGGAGGAGACCTTGGCCGTACGGTAATCGACCACATCGACCGGACGCTGTTCGATGTAGAGGACATGGTTAAGCTTGCCCGGACGGGCTGCTACCTGGAGTTCGACTTGTTCGGCCAGGAGGAGGCCTACAGCGCCTGGACACCTAAGGCGATGCCCAACGACGGCGGGCGGATTCGCGCAATCATGGCGCTCGCCGACCGAGGCTTCGCCGACCAGCTCCTTATCTCGCAGGACATCGGGTCGAAGGCGCGAACGCAGCTATACGGCGGCGAAGGTCGCAGTCACATCGTCAAACACGTCGTTCCCCTGATGCGGATGATGGGTGCTGCGAGCGAGCTCGTCGACAAGCTGCTTATCGCGAACCCGGCGCGCATGCTTCGCCTTGGTGGCTGATGCAGGCTCGCATCAGCCGAAACGATCCGGACCATCGCTCCAGCGGCGGCGCGGGCTGACCCCTGAGGGCTGGGAGGGGTATATGACGATCAGATACGACGTCATTGGCCAGATCGTGGTCATCACCATTGACCGGCCCGAAGCGATGAATGCGCTCGATGCCGAGCACAATGAGGCCCTGGCGGAGGCCTTCATGCGTTATGAGGCTGACGAGACGCTGCGCGCCGCGGTGCTCACGGGCGCAGGCGATAAGGCGTTCAGCGCGGGCGCCGACCTCAGGCGCCTCATCCCGCCGTTCCGCGATGCCGTACGCATGGGCATGTCACCGCCGTGGGTGATGGGCGGCATCACCACCGCATCGACGGATGCAAAGCCGAGGATCGCTGCCGTCAACGGGCACGCCCTTGCTGGCGGGCTGGAGCTGGCACTGGCCTGTGACTTTCGGCTCTGCTCCGAGAACGCGACCTTCGGCCTGGCCGAGACCAAGTGGGCGATTATCCCAGGCGCCGGCGGCACCCAGCGGCTGCCACGGGCCATTCCGCTGGGGCCGGCGATGGAGATGATACTGACCGGCGAGCCTGTCACGGCTGCCGATGCGCTTCGCTGGGGGCTTGTGAACCGCGTGCTGCCGCTGGACCAGTTGCTGCCGTCGGCGGTGCAGGCGGCGGAGTCGATTGCCGCCCGGGGGCCGCTCGCAGTGCGGGCAGCGCGTGACACCGTTCTGACCGGATTGGCGGTAGGACTGGCAGCCGGATTGCAGGCCGAGCGCGAGCGCTTTCTGGAGGTTATGCGGACCGACGACGCGGTGGAGGGCGCTACTGCGTTCGCCGAGAAGAGGCCGCCGGTCTTCCACGGCCGGTGAGGCGCGAATGAGAATCGCCAAATCAAGCTTCCTCATGAGCGGACCGACCCTAAGGGGGCAGCGTTCCCGTAGGTAAGTTTCCAATGTCACTGCTAGAGGCAGCCGACCGCATTCGAGACGGATCGCTGAGCAGCGTCGCGCTGGTCCGAGCCGCGTTGCAAGGCGCGGACGAGCTTGACTTTCTGGGCTGCTACATTTCCCGCTTCGACGAGCAGGCCATGGAGGCGGCCGCGCGCGCAGACGCCGAGTTGTCAGCGGGCAACGACCGCGGAGCGCTCCATGGCATACCTGTCGCCATCAAAGACGTGATTGCCACGAGGGAGTGCCCGACGACGGCGCAGAGCCGGGTGTTTGACCCTAACTGGGGCAGAGGCCGCGACGCCTCGGTTGTTGCCCGGCTGCGATCCGCTGGGGCCATCATCATCGGCAAGGCCACCACCATGGAGTGGGCACTCGGCTTTCCCGATCCTGGCGGCCCGTATCCGCTCCCCAGGAATCCGTGGAATCCGGGCACCTGGGCGGGAGGTTCAAGCTCGGGCTGCGGAAGCGGAGTGGCTGCAGGCCTTTTCTGCGCCGGGATCGGGACCGATACCGGCGGGAGCATCCGCGTGCCTTCGGCCTTCTGTGGCATCACTGGCTTAATGCCCACGTACGGCACGGTTCCCATGGGCGGCTGCCTGCCGCTCAGTTATAGCCTCGATCGCATCGGCCCGATGGCCCGCACCGCCGGCGACTGCGCTGCGCTGCTGGGCGTCATTTCGGCGCCGTCTTCGTCACGTGCTGATCGCGGGGCGCGCTGGTCAGCCGACCTTGCGGCCGCCAAGGGCCGTCCGCTGGCTGGCTTGGTGATCGGAGTTCACGTACCGCACGCACCCGCCGGCGCGGATCGAGCCCTGGCTGGATGCTTCGAGGCAGCGCTGTCGACGCTAGCGGAATTGGGGGCGGTAACCGTCGAGGTCGATCTACCTTACTACGAGGTGGTGCAGAGTATCGACTGGATGACGGTCGTCAGCGAGGCTGCGGCATACCATCACGCAAGCCTTGTCTCCCGCTGGCAGGACTACGCTCCTTCGACCCGGTTAATGATCGGGGAGGGCTTCCTAATCACCGGACCTGACTACGTCCAGGCACAACGCGTGCGCGCGGCGGCGCAGCGGCGCCTTTCCGTGCTCTTCAGGGAGGTGGACCTGATTGCCAGCCCAACGGCCTTTACAGCGGCCCCGGCTCTGCGCGTCCTGTTCGACAGTGACCCGGCCGGCGTTCTTTCCGGCCTGAATACCAGTTACTGGAATCCCGTCGGCAACCCGGTGCTCGCACTCCCTATCGGCTTCAGTAACAGCGGGCTGCCGCTTTCTCTGCAGCTGGCAGCGGCTCCGTTCCGCGACGACCTTGCCCTTGCCGTCGGCGGGCTATTCCAGGCAGCCACGGACTGGCACTGCCGGGAACCTGTTCCTTCGCTCTCGGCTAGTGACGACGACTGGCGCGTCGGTAGCCTACCAGGCGAAGGAAGCTCACGCGGGCCGACCAGTTGGCCAGACCCTCGGACGCGCGGTGCGCCCGTTGCCGAAGAGGACATGCTGCGCCCCATCGTTGCCGCCGGGCTGCCCGCCTCCGACTGCGAGTTGCGTGCGCTGAGCATGCGGGTGCCGATTCTGCAGCACATGCGCGACGCTCTGTACCGCGCCGCCAATTCTGAGCAAGAGACTCCGGTGCTGGCATTCAGCGCAAAGCCGCCCGGCGTTCTGTGGTGACAACGCGCGTCCAGATTGCAGCGCCAGGTCAGTAACCGCGGGCGACGTCAACTACAACACCTGGAATCTCCCCGCGCAGGAATGATTCGATGTTCGGCGCGCATACCTCAGCTACCTCGGCAGCGGAGGCTTCGCCGGCCATGTGAGGCGTGATGGTGACGTTCGGAAGGTCCCATAGGGGACTGCTTTCGGGCAGCGGCTCTTGCTCGAACGTGTCCAAGATCGCGCCGCCGAGCCGTCCTGAGACCAGCGCGTCACACAATGCGCCTTCGTCGATGACCGAGCCCCGCGCGATATTAACTACCAGCGCCTTGCTGCTGAGCAGCGCCAGTTCGGGCGATCCGATCAGGTGCTCAGTCTCCTTGGTCGAAGGCAGGGAGAGGACAAGCACATCGAGCCCGGTCAGGAACCGGCTGATGTCGGCAGGACCGAAAACCTGCACCACGCCGGGTGACGTCGGTACCTGACCGGGACTTTGACCGCGCCGCAGACCCCTGACGCGCATGCCGACCGCCTGACCGAGGCGCGCTACCTCCATGCCGACATGCCCGAGCCCGGCCACGCCGAGCTGCTGCCCGCGCAGGCTGCAGGTGCGGATCTTCATCCAATCATCGCGAGGCATCCAATCGCGGCGCGACTGCGCAGCCGCGAGCATGCCCAGCCGCTGGCCGCGGTAGAGCAGGTGCGCCAGCACGTACTCGGCCATGTAGTGCTCGTACAGTCCAGTCATACGGGTGATCGGCCACGGCGGCGGACCGGGCGACGCAAGCCACGCCTCCACGCCAGCAGACAGGGACTGCATCCACCGCGCGCGCGGTGCCGCGCTGAACAGAGCCGGCGGGAAGGGCGTGGCCACCAGGAAGTCTGCCGCGCCGAGCGCGGCCCCCAAGGAGCTCTCGGACTGGCATGCGACGAGCCTCGCGTCGATTCCCCGTGCTTCAAGCTCGGTGCAGATCTGCGCCGCCTGGACCGGTTCGTAGACAACGCCGGTCTGGCGTGCCGCGCCGGGCGTCATCCCGCGTGCCGTCGGGTCTGCGCCACCGCTGTAACCTGGTTTCTCATTGCGATGTACTCCAGTCGTCTAGCCAGCCGAAACTGGCAGCGGACGGGCCAAGCGGCACGTACTCGATGCCAACCCAGCTGTCGTACTGAGCGCGCTCAAGAGGCCCGAGAAGCCCGCAGGCGCCGAGCGAGCCAGTGCCCGGCTGGTGTCGCCCTGGACAATCAGCGATCTGCACGTGCCCGACGTGGCCGGCCATGTCGCTAAGCACGGTCTCCAGGTCGGTCCCGATCACGGCCGCGTGGTATAGATCAAGAAGCAGGCGGACATTGTCAGCTGCGGCACCAACGCGCTCGATGATGTCCATGGCGGCCGGGAACGACCTGAGCGCGTACCGCGGGTTGTCCAACGGGTTCAGGACCTCCAGTACTAGCGTCGCACCGATCTCCCCGGCAGCTTGCGCCGCGGCCGTCAGCCGTTGAACTGCAAGCTCGCGCTGCTGACGTTCACTAAGCCGAGGGTCATGATTCCCGTAGAGCACGTTGAAGATGCGACAGTCGGTGGCCCGGCCTAGCTCCATCGCCGCGGCCAAGCTCTTGGCGAACACCTCGCCTGCTCCGGCTTGGGACAGGAGCCCGCGGTCGCCGACCGAGAGATCCCCCTCGAATAGGTTGCAGGCGATTAGCCTGGTGCCGGCATCATCTAGGGCAGCCACAAGCCTGCGCAGCTGAGCTCTGGCTGGCGTCGGGCTCGCGAACGGCCACCATAGCTCGACCGCACTGAAACCAGCGCTCGCGGCCGCCCGCGGCCGGTCGAGCAATGGCAGCTCGGCGAACACGATCGAAAGGTTGACGTCGAAGCGCAAGGGCGCCGAGCTTTCGGCCCTTGCCCGCCCGTGGTCAGCCATTTCGGTCCGGATGGCAGATCGTCACTCGTCGGGCACGAAAGCAATAGCCTCGACCTCGAACAGCGCGCCGAAGGACAGCCTGGTCGTCTCGACAGCCGCACTCGCCGGAAGGTGCCCCGCGAAGGCCCGCGCCCTAGCGTCGCTGTAGTACCGGAAATTGTGATCGAAGTCCACGACCCATCCGGTGATCTTCACGACGTGCTCCAGTGCGGCGCCTGCTTTCTCGAGCGAGATCCGAACCCGCTCAAACATCTGGTCAGCCTCGGCCTGCGGGCCGCCCTCGACGAGCTTCCCATCGAGGCTTGCACCGATCTGACCCGACACGAAAATGAGCCGGCCGCCCGGCCCTGGAATCGTTACTGAGTCACTGTAAGAGCCGCCGACCCAGGGAGTCTCCACTCGGCTAACTACCATTTGCGTTCTCCGTTCCTTGTCGTTCTTAACCGGCGACCCTGCTGCCGCTCAGGTTGTGCCGCGGTGCCTGATCACGAGACCACGGGTTGCTGGCTTGCTGCCACCGGCACCGGAAATGCCGTCGTGGCGTGGAATCCTTGGCGCAATCAGATAGTCCGATCGATGAGCGTAGCCACGCCCAAGCCCCACCCGGCGCACATTGTCTGGAGGCCGTAGCGCAGATTCTGGCGTTCGAGCTCGAAGAACAACGTGGTCATAAGCCGCGCCCCGGAAGCGCCGAGCGGATGACCGAGGGCTATCGCGCCACCGTTGACGTTGACTTTTTCTATGTCCGCCTTCGTTGCCTGCAACCACGCCAGGACCACGCTGGCAAAAGCTTCGCTCACCTCGAAGAGATCGATGGCACTGGCGTCCAATCCCGATCGGGCCAGCAGCGCCCAGGTAGCTTCGATGGGGCCCTCATGCATGAGCACAGGGTCAGTACCGATGCTGAGCTGACCGGCGATACGACCCAGCGGCGCGAGGCCGAGTTCTGCTGCTGCTTCCGCGCTAGTGAGCAGGACCGCGGCCGCGCCATCGCTGACCTGGCTGGAGTTCGCGGCAGTGATCTGGTGTCCCGCCTCGAAGGCTGGTTTGAGCGCGGCGAGAGCCTCGAGAGTGCCACCCCGGCGGATGCCCTCGTCCGCGGCAAGGATGCCGTCTCCGATGGAGCGGGGTAGTGGGACGATCTCGCGGCGGAAGTGGCCGTTGTCAGCAGCATGCTCAGCAAGCCGGTGGCTGCGAAGGGCGAACTCGTCCATTGCCGTACGCGAGATACCGTACTTGTCGGCCATGGACTGCGCGGCTATTCCCTGGTGCGTGAGCGGGTAACGGTCCATAAGCTCCGGCGGGAATGCCTCGCCCGGTCCCTGGTTATTGGCGCCGATCGGAACTCGGCTCATCGACTCGGTACCACCTGCGACAACGACATCACAGACGCCGGCCTGGATGAGCGCAGCGGCGAAGTGAACCGCTTGCTGGCTGGAAGCGCACTGACGGTCGATCGTCGAGCCCGGTGTTGACGTCGGCAGGCCCGCCGCCAGCCACGTACTGCGCGCGATATTGGTGCCCTGTTCGCCGACCTGGTCGACGCACCCCCAGATCACGTCCTGCACTCTCGCGGGGTCAACGGCAGCGCGGTCCAGCAGATCACGTATCGCCAGCGCACCGAGTACAACAGGGTGAATGCCGCTCAGCCCGCCGTTGCGCTTGCCGATGGGCGTGCGAACCGCAGCGACAATCATCACTTCAGTCATGTCGGCTGGCATTCCTTTGCATCAGGGCCCTTGTCCGGACGGGAGCGTGTCAGAATGCCGGCCTCCCTGGCGCCGCCTCCGCCCCGCCTGCCTGACTTGCGGGTCAAAATCGTCCGCTGTCGGCGTAGCGCGCTGATTGGATCCAATGTTAGCATTGGATCCAATACTAGAGCTGACAAGATTGACGCGTCAATGGCCTAGACAAGGCCGCTATCCGGACGGGTACCGCCGTTCGACCGCTCATGCTGCCGGCCGCTATGGCGCGTTCTGACTATGCTCCCGGCATGCTGCTGGAAACTCGCATGATCGGCTTGTCAATGGAATGAGCCTCTTGGAGGTGCTAAGCGCAAGGGGTAAGAAGGCCCGCGGACGAGCAGCAGGTTTGTCGCTGGCATATGTCCTGCCACAGCAAGATCTCGTACGGAGGAACTGAGGATGATCTTCGTCGATCGCGCGAGGGTGCCGGGTACACGGGCCCACTGCCTCCAGGAGGTACCGACCGGCGTGAGCGGATTGGATCCTAACAGTAGCCGCCGTTCCCTCTTCCAACACGCTCTGCCACCGCCATTGTCGGCCACCTGGCGAGTGCGGACGCTGCCGAGGGCGGCACGTGAGCGGGGTATCTGGTGACCGCTGGCTTCATCAGTGTGCGGGATGCCCGGCGGCGCGCTCGGCGGATTCTGCCCCCAGTCGTATTCGACTACATTGACGGCGGCGCTGACGAGGAGACGACTCTTCGCAGCAATGAGGCGTCGTTCGCCGACCTGAAGTTCCTTCCTCGCCTGCCAGCGGTATCGGGCGCGCCTGACCTGGCGACCAGCGTCATCGGCCAGCGCGTCTCGATGCCAGTGCTGCTGGCACCCTGCGGGCTAGTCCGGCTGATCCACCCTGACTCCGGAAGCGGCGTAGCACGGGCTGCCGCGTCCCGTGGCACCGTTTCGCTGCTCAGCACGGGTGCCGGGGCCAAGGTGGAGGAAGTTGCGGCCGCTGCGCCTGGCGCCGTGTGGTTCCAGCTGTATGCCTTCGGTGGGCGCCCGGATGCCGAGGCGCTCATCAGGAGGGCGGAGGGCGCGGGCGTGCAGGTGCTGGTGGTTACCGTGGATACTCCCGCGGTGGGGAACCGCGAGCGTGACCGGCGGCACGGCGTGATTCCGCCGCTGCGCCTCACACCGCGCAACATCGTGCATTTCGGTCCGCAGGTGCTCGCTCGGCCCGTCTGGGCTGGGCGGATGACGATGGAGACCGCACGTGTGGTCAACCGCGTCGGCCTACGGCGTGTTATCGCGCACGATATCTTTACCATGTCTACCTCGCCCTTCACGTGGTCCGATATTGAGTGGATTCGGAGCCGCTGGACCGGCAAGCTCGTCTTGAAGGGCCTTCTCGCCGCTAGCGACGCACTCATCGGGGCGAGCATCGGAGTGGACGCGGTTGTCGTCTCGAATCATGGAGGGCGTCAGCTCGACGGCGCCCGCGCAACGATCGAGGTGCTGCCCGAGGTCGCCGACGCCGTTGGCGGCGACATAGAGATCCTGCTCGACGGCGGCGTACGACGCGGGACCGATGTCTTGAAGGCGGTCGCGCTTGGCGCTCGTGCCGTGCTTATTGGGCGGCCGTATCTTTATGGCCTGGCTGTGGCGGGGCAGCAAGGCGTAGAGAGCATCCTCGACGCGCTGCGTGACGAGATGCTCAGGTCGCTGGCGCTACTAGGGTGCCCGTCGGTGGCAGAGCTTGGTCCTGACTGGGTCGGCACTGCGCTGCAGTCTCGCGCCGCCGAGGACAGAAGGTAGACGTAATCACTGCAGGCTGTTGCCTCGGTCAGCTTCAGGGCGCAGGAACGCCAGCGCCGCGCAGGTAAGAGCGGCGATTCCGGTACTCAGGGCGGTGGCGGGTTCAGGCGCGAAGGACGAGGCATGCGGGGCCGGCAGTTTGCTCATTTTGTCACGGTATGTGTCGCCGAGGGCTGGATCCCACACCTGACTTGAGTGGCCGCCGAAGGTCCAGTAGCAATAAGGCACCGGCGCGCCCTGATAGTGGCCCTCGGGCATGCCGAAGGCGGAGAAGTCCTCGCTGCCCATCACCAGTGGCAGGTCGTGGACATTGCCGATACCGAGGAGCTCCTCGTGGACGCCTCTAACGGCCTGCTCGGCCTGCTCGTCATTGTTGAGCGGAGGGAAATGTCCGTAGGTGACGATTGCCGGCTCTGCAGTGCATCCGGCCGCCGCGCACTCTGCCCGGACGATCCGCGTGATAGCGCCAAGCAGCTTGTCCTTCGTGCTGGCAGAGCGGAAGCGCAGGTTCAGGGCCAGCTCCGCATCATCAGGAATCACATTTGCCTTCAGGCCCGCCCGCACTTTCCCGACAGTGACCACGGCTGGCTCCATCGGGCCGAGCTCACGAGAGACGATCGTCTGCAGTCGCAGGATGATGAACGCGGCCACTACTACAGGGTCAATGGTCGTTTCGGGTAGGGAGCCATGGCCCCCGCGGCCCGTGATACGCACGTTGACGTTCAATGCGCCGGAAGTGATCAGTCCTGGCGCATGCGCGACCTGCCCGACCCGGAATCCGTCTACATGCTGGGCTAGCGCCACATCGGGCTTGCCCAGGCGATCGAATAGCGCGTCGCGCAGCATTGCTTCAGCGCCCTCGCCAGTCTCTTCAGCCGGCTGCGCGACGGCCATGAGTGTGCCGCTCCACTGGTCGCGCGATCGCGCCAGGGCATCGACCGCCCCGGCCAGGGCTGCAATGTTGACGTCGTGGCCGCAGGCGTGCATCACCGGAGTCTGCTCTCCGTCCTGCGTGACGCCGATCACCTGGCTTGCGTAAGCCACGCCCGTCCTCTCCTCGACCGGCAGTGCGTCCATGTCGGCGCGGATCATGACCAGCGGACCGTCGCCATTGCGGATCAGCCCGGCAACACCTGTGCCGCCTATTCCGGTCGTCACCTCGGCTCGGGCTGATCGAAGCCGGTCGGCGATGATCTTGCTGGTCCGGGTCTCCTGGCCGGACAGCTCCGGGTGGCTGTGGAGATCCTTGTAGAGCGCAACCAACGCGGCGAGCTGCGCCGCATCTGGCAGGATCTCCCGGGTGCGCCTAGCGACGATTTCCGCACGCGATCCATTCGACATCTCGGCCTCCTCGAGGTCAGCAAACCGCGCGGATTGAAGTCAGCGCTAAAACGACTCAGCTCACCACCGGTCAGCGAACAGGCAAGCCGCCTCATGCCCGGCTGGCCTGCCTGCCAGCTGGTGCAGCTGCGGATCCTCTACCTCACACCGGGCTTCTGCCCGGGGGCATCTCGGGCGGAACCGACAGCCTGCCGGGATGCTGGTCCCGGTGGCAGCCTCGCCGCCCAGGATGACCGCCACGGTGCGCCGGTTAGCTTGCCGGTGTCGCGGCGCAACATCGCACAGAGCCTGGGTGTAGGGATGCTTAGGGTTGGTGAGAACCTCGCGGGCATCGCCGATTTCCACGAGCCGGCCCAGATACATCACGGCGATCCTGTCGGCGAAATGGCCTGCGATGGCCAGGTCATGGGTGATCATGAGGATGCCCATACCATCCTCGCGGCACAACCGCTGCAGCAGATTCATGACCCCGGCGCGGACCGAGACGTCGAGCATGGATACTGGCTCATCGGCAATGAGCAGCTTGGGCTGAACGGCCAGCGCCGCAGCAATGGCGACACGCTGGCGCTGCCCGCCGGACAGTTCGTGCGGATACCGGTCGATGTACAGGCCAGGCGGTGTCAGGTCGACTCTGATCAGCGCCTGGGCCACGAGATCTCGCCGCTCCTGCGCCGATCGCCCAATGCCGTGTATCTGCAACGGTTCACCGATGGTCTGCCCAACACGGAATCGCGGATCAAGCGACTCGTAGGGGTCTTGGTAGACGACCTGCATCTCGCGGCGCAATGGCCGGAGCATTCGCCGGCTGAAGCCAGTGATGTCCTGGCCTCGGAACCGGATTGTGCCCGCCGTCGGATCGAGCAGCCGGAGGATGGTCTGCGCAGTAGTGGTCTTGCCGCACCCGGACTCGCCGACAAGCGCGAGCATCTCGCCCGGCTCGACAGCGAACGATATGTCGTCCACAGCGTGCACGGCGTCAGCTGGCCGGTGCAGGATCGTGCTGGTAATACTGCGCGGCCGCTGGTGGTACTTCGTCAGATCGGTGATCTCAAGTAGCGGCATTGGTCCGTCCATGTGCTTCTTCAATCTCGTTCCGACTGCCAAGGGGCCGCTGATCGTTGAGGTGGCAAGCCGCGGAGTGGTCCGGTGCCGCCACCAACTTCAGTGTCGGGCGTTCGTGATAGCACGTGTCGAAGACGCGGTCACAGCGCGCGTGGAAGGGGCAGCCGACTACTGGCCGGTCAAGCCTGGGCGGGATACCGGGGATGGATGCAAGATCTTCCTCACTGTCCAAGTCCGGCGTGGCCGCAAGTAGCAGCCTCGTATAGGGGTGCGCGGGCGTCTCATAAAGCTGATCCACGGTGCCATGCTCAACCACCTCGCCGGCATACATCACATTGATCCGTTCGCACACCTGCGCAACAAGCGGCAGGTCATGGCTGACCAGGATCAGGGCAAGCCCCTGATCCTCGCAGAGTCGCTGCAGCAGCTCCATAATCTGCGCCTGGACAAGGACATCGAGTGCAGTGGTCGGCTCGTCTGCCAGCAGCACGCGTGGCTCGCAAGACAAGGCCAGCGCGATCGCCGCCCGTTGCCGCATGCCACCAGACAACTCGTGCGGGTAGCTGTCCAGTCGGTCGCGGGGGATTCCAACAGTCTGCAGGAGTTCCGTGGCACGTTCAAAGGCCTGGCGCTTCGACTGGCCCCCCCGGATTCTTATCGCTGCGGCAATCTGCCGGTGGACTTTGACCACGGGATTGAAGGCGTTCATCGCACCCTGGAAAACCATCGCCATGTCAAGCCATCGGGACGGCCGCATGCCCTTATTCCCGCCAGCCAAGATGTCGACCCCGTTCACAAGCACCTGCCCAGAGACGATCGCGCTGGACGGTAGCAGGCCCATCATCGCCAGAATCGTG
Organism: Streptosporangiaceae bacterium; assembly: GCA_052143255.1. Lineage (GTDB taxonomy): Bacteria > Actinomycetota > Actinomycetes > Streptosporangiales > Streptosporangiaceae > JAJYUU01. The sequence continues at coordinate 20,246 of JBKQTJ010000171.1, forward strand.
GTCGACTTGCCACAGCCAGACTCACCGACCAGCCCCGTGCGCTCTCTGCTGTCCAGTGCCAGGCTGGCACCCCGGACCGCATGAACGTCCGGGCGGCCAGGGCTGGTGAACCACACGTTGAGATCGATCACCTCGAGAAGATGCGCCATCGTCAGTCGGTCCCTGTCAGGTCATAAGCCGCCCGGATCGGTCGTACCTGGAATGCACGGGCAGATAGGTGAGCCGTACGCAGCCGGGGATTGAGGCTGTCCTCAATAGTCCGGCCCATCAAGCTGCACGCAATCACGATCACCGCTACGAGCGCTCCCGGCGGGACGACGGCCCACCAGGCGCCCTCACTGATGTCCGCTCGAAGAAACGCGTGCTCAATCATCGAGCCGAGCGATACTTGGGTCGGATCGCCAAGGCCAAGGAATGACAGAGCGGTCTCGGTGAAGATGGCGTAGGAGATGTTAAGCACGGTGTTAGCTACCACGAGCGGCATGACCTGCGGCAGCAAGTGTCGCAAAATTATCCGCGAGTGGCTGGCTCCCATTGCCTCTGCCCGGCGTATGAAGGTGCGCTGGCTGATGGTCCTAGCCTGAGCCCGGATGACCACGGCCATCATAGTCCAGGAGAGTACTCCGATAACGATGATAATATGGAGCAGATTGGCGCCCCACAGATCCGCAATCACAATCATGAATGGCAAGAGCGGAATTACCAGGAAATAGTCGGTAATCCGCATGAGGATGCCATCGATAAACCCGCCGAAGTAGCCGGCCACGACGCCGACCACCGTTCCGACTAGACTGGCGATCAGAGTGGCCGCAAACCCGACCAGCAGCGAGACGCGCAGCCCATACATCAGCAGGGAGAGCACGTCATACCCACCGTCGTCCAATCCGAGCCAGTGCCTCGACGAGGGCGGTCCGAACGGCACTCCAGCCTGCGTATCGGGCCCGTACGGGGCGATCACCGGAGCCAAGACGGCCACCAGGATCAATGCCAGCAGGAGCAGCGCCCCGATGGTCGCCGATGGGCTTTGCCGCACTGCCCGCCATACCTGTCGCGCGGGAGTGGGAACGCCGGCGGCGCTCAAAGGCTCTTCTTCGAATGCCTCAACGATGGCTGGCTGCTCCGCCGGGATCATGCTGCCCCCTCAAGTACGCAAGCCACCGCTACCTCGCTGAGATCCTGGGATCCAACCGGAAGTAGGCTAGATCGGCTATCAGGTTGCAGACGATTACAGAGACGGTGAGCAGCAGGAACGCGCCCTGCAGCATGGGGTAGTCGCGTTCTATGACTGCCTGATAGACCGCGTAGCCGATTCCCGGCCAGTTGAACACGGTCTCCACCAGGATTGCGCCACCGACAATGAATCCCAGTGACAGCGCGATGACGCTGACCACCGGAAGCATCGCGTTACGGAACGCATAGCGTCGGACAATGAACCCGTTCGAGTAGCCGATGGCTTTGGCAGTAAGGACGTAGTCCTCGCCCATCGTCTCGAGCATGGCCGAACGCACGATCAGTGTGTACTGGCCAAAGAGCACTAGGCCGAGGGTCAGCGATGGCAACAGCATGTGCTGCAGAATGTCGGCCCAGTGCCGCAGCAGTGACGGATTGATCAAGTACGGATTGGTGCGGCCAGTGGTCGGAAGATACGGGCCGAGCACGATGATAATCATCAATCCGAGCCACTGAACCGGGGTGGCGTAGAAGCCGAGCGCGGGGACCACGCTGATGTGTTCCATCGCAGTGTCCCGCCGCCACGCAGCCACGACCCCAGTGACGATTCCCAGCAGGATGGAGAAGACGGTGGCGAGGGTGACCATCGGAATGGTGTTGAGCAGGTCAGTAGCGAGATTGGACACGACTGGCTGCTGGTTGTTGAAGGAGACGCCGAGATTGAGATGCAGCAACTGCCACAGGTACAGCCCGTATTGAGTCAGCAGCGAGTGATTGAGTCCGAACTCCCTGGTGAGCGCGCGCTGCAGTACCTGCCCAGCACCGGGCACCCTCGACATGTTGGTAACCGCCGTGCCGGGAAGGGCTCGGAAGAGGATGAAATTGACAGTAACAGCAACAAACGTCGTCAAGATGGCCGCCGCCACTCTCTTGATGACGTAGTCCGCGCGGGTCACGGCATGCTCCGGTGCGTTGCAGGGCCACGAAGCGGCTCTCCACTCGCAAAACGCGCGAGCGGAGAGCCGCGAGAGATCTTTGCTGGCACTAGTCGTGAATGCCCGTGAAGCTGTCCTTGCTCTCCGGGCTCAGCGACCCGAACGGATCGGGACCGAATCCCGTCCAGGTGGGGAGATGTGCGTCCACTGTGACGTTGTACTCGAGTACTAGCTGCGGGAGCTCAGTGTTGAGCCATGCTTGCATCCGGTAAAGGATGGCTTGCCGCGAGGCGACGTTAGTGGCCTGGAGTTGCTGAGCGTTCATTGCTTCATAGGTCTTATTGCACAGGCCTGAGAAATTGAAGCTTCCGACGTAGGTGCACGCGTCAATGTCCAGAGCCTGCGATGGGTCGCCAGATGGAGCCAGTTGCTCGAGTGCCAGGTCCCAGCCTGCGTAATTGTCTTTGGTGCCGAAGACTTTCGAGTTGAAGGCCGCCGAGTCCATGCTGTCCTGGGTGACCGACACGCCTATCGCGGCGAGGTTGCGCTGCAGGATCTGGAATAGCCTGTCACCGGCGCCGCTGAGCCCGCTGTCGAAGATGACCGAATACGACATGGGCTGCCCATCGGCGATCCTGATTCCGTTCGATCCACGCTTGTAGCCGGCGTGAGCGAGCAAGGCGTTCGCCTTCGAGACGTTGTAGGTCGACGTCACGCTGCTGTCCCACCAGGATCCGTCTGCCGGAGGCACAACGGAGGCGCCAGGGGTGGATCCCGGATAGGCGACGGAGATCATCTGGCTGCGGTCCATGGCAAGATTCATCGCCTGACGGACCACGGGATTCTGCAGCACTTTGTGCAGCGGATTCTTCATGTTGAAGAACAGCGATATGTAGTTGACACTCGGGTAGGGGTCGACAGCCAGCCCAGACTTTCGCAACAGCGCCGTCGTCGACTGAGGCAACGAGTTGGCGTAGTCGATCTGCTTTGTCTTCAGGGCCTGCAGGATGCCATCCGGCGTCGTGAAGTACTGAATGCCCACCTCCGCTGCGCCGGGCTTGGGGCCGTAGTAGTACGGATTGCGCTTCATGAGCAGGAAGTTGGTGCCGTTCCACTGGACCGGGATGTAAGGGCCGCCGCCAACAAAGCCAGGAGGCTTGTTCGGGAACGTCTTGAGTGCTGCCCCGTTTCCAGTCGCGTACTTCGCCCAGATGTGCTCTGGGAGAATGGGCGTGATGTTGGCCCATCCCAGCACGACGCCTTCAGGTCTGGGCGTGCTGAAATTGATGACGAACGTGGTGGGGTTCGGGGCCGATACTGATGATATGCCGGCGACGTTCGGCGAGTCGATCGCCGCTGCGCTGCTCGCATATTTGATGTCGGTCCGGAATGTGAAGAGCACGTCCGCGGAAGTGAGAGGCTTGCCGTCAGACCATTTGGCACCTGGTACTAGATGGAAGGTCCAGGTCTTGCCGTCCGGTGAGCTAGTCCAGCTCGTTGCCAGGTCTGGCGCTATTTGGCTGTGGCTGTACTGTACCAGCGCCGGGTAGTCCAGCTGGGCGATGTCATAGTCGATGATGTTGAGAAGATTGAAAGGATTCGGGTTCACGAACTGCTGCAATACGCCGACCTTCAGGACCGCGTTGCTGGAACCCGAAGGCCCACCGCCTCCGCCTGCAGAGCTGCCGCATGCGGCTACGACGAGCGCGAGCGCGCCGATCGCGCCTGCCGCGATGCCGCGCCTAGTGTGAACTTTTCTTGCTACAGCCATGTCCTGTCCTCTCCTGCCGGACATGCGAACGGTCTGCCTGGATGGCATGCGTCCGCGCGGAGGCCATCACTCATTTTCTTGTACTGGTAGCCGCCGTCCTCGCGCGTCCGGGAGGGTTGCAGGGCGACAGGCCGAGTAAGCAGCATTGGATCCGATCTATCGCGTGAGCGTAGCAAGAAGCCTCACTTAGGGTCAATGGCCTGTCTGACACACCTTTTCGCCAAAAGTTAGTTGACTCATGTGACCTAACACGATGTCCATGTTAACGCGCTTATTCGTATACGTATTCGATCTCTCAGCCATTCTGCAACTGGCATCGAGCTAGGCCGACATGCCTGTCCTCTCAGGCAGCGTCGGATCCAATCTTGTCTCAGGGGTACTTACACGGTTGCGTGCCACGGCCCAAGGTCGCGTGGGATCCAGTCGGTCGGACCCAGCCACCTTGAGTAGGCGGGACCAAGATGCATCCAGAACATGTGCGTCCCGGCCGGGAGTGGCTGCCCAGCGAGCAGCCACCGTCCAGGACGCCCTCAAAGAGCTGCGGAAAGCGATCGATGGCGGGACCTCGCATGCTGCCCCAGCTGGCAGCAATGGCACAGCGACGGTGTTAGCGACGGCAGGCCACATTTAGACCTCCCCGCCTCTAGCACGAATGCCTTGGCGTGCGGTGGCACGAGCGTGCACGCAGACCCGGCGACCGGCATCATCGATACCGAGACTGTCTGGAACGGCGGGCCCGATGGCGGCGCGACCGGCGGCGGCGTCAGGAAGGTATTCGCGCTGTCGGCATGGCAGGCCAGCGTCGGCGTGCCGACGTCACCGAGCGGAGCGCCAGGCCGGGGGTGCCCGATGTGGCCGCAAACGCTGACCCTCTCACCGGCTACCGGCTTCTGGTTGCCGGCAAAGGAGACTGTCGTCGGAGGCACCAGCGCCGTCGCCCAGCTGTGGGCGGCGCTGACCTGCCAGATGGCTCAGGCCGCACATCCGCTGGGACTAATGCAGCGGAAACTGTACGAGGGCGTGAACTCCGGCATCCCTGCGTCCGGCTTTCGCGGGCGGCATCAATTTCCCATGCCGCTAGCTGTCACAGGGGCTTGTGCGCCGGGGGCGCTGGTGCTGTCTCATGCTGATAGCCAAGCGTCAAAGGACGGGCGGTCCGAGACTCCCGGCGGCGATCCGTGACCATGCGCTTTGAGGGTCTGCACGTAGCCCCAGATCGTGTCAGGGTCCGCCAGTTTTACCTTATGGGCCGTCTTTAGCAGGACCCAGGTATCGGCAATGCCGATGCCATGCTTTCTGGCAAGGCGCTTGGCTCCGCGGTCGTCAGTGACGAAGAAGGCGCGCAAACTGCGGCGGATGATGATGGCGAGAGTCTCGGCCTCCCCAAGGTGCGCGTGAGCAGGATCTCCTGGCGAGGCGAGCTCATCGCGCAAAAGCCGGAGGTCCTGGTGCTCGGCCTGATCGGGGTACAGCGGTGCACCGAAAATCCGGTCTGCTTCGGTCATAGCAGCGAGCCCGGGGAACTCGGCCGACTTCCTGCACTCTGCCGCCACCGTGGCACACCAGGCCCCGTTGCCGTTTGCCAGGCGCTCCAGCAGATCCATGCGATTGATAATCGCGAAGTTGACTAGGACGGTGTTATCGGGGAAAAACAGCGCTGTCATTGTGCGTCACAAGCCAAGCGCCGCCGCGAGTTCATCCGCGTCGCCCTCAGGGACGTCGGGTGAGTCAACCTCAAGCGTGGCCGCGTCGATCCCGAGCATCCAAGCGAGGGTCGCTCTGCTGATCGCTCCTGATGCCACTCGTTCCAGGTGAGCTTCCTCGAGCGAGCGCGGGAAGCGCCGCCGAGCAGCCGCGTCCATCCGGCCGGTAATCTCATCCAGCTCTGATTCAATCGACAGGTGGTATCTGAGCAGGCGCTGGGTTGAATAGCCCGCCCAGCGCGCCACGACATCTGGCACGTCACCGAGAAGCGCACGAAGCCGGTTACACAGAGCATCGGTCGAGACGCCCCATATCCAGACGAGCCATGCGAGGTCTTCAGCACTGATTGAGTGCCAGAGCACGCCACTGAGCTCCGCCGCCGGCAGCAGTAGCTCCGCCGCGAACCCATTCGCGGCGGCCTCATGCTGATCCGACTCGTGCTGGCTGATCCCATCGTCGTGATGGCCCATTGCCAGATGGCCAAGCTCGTGGGCCAGATCCCAGTTCTCGCGGAACCAGTTGCCCGTCGCAGGGACAGCAATGACCGAGCGACCGCCGGTCCTGATCGAGTAGGCCGTCGAGAGTTCTGCGACACGTACTACATCGATGCCGAGATGCTGTTCGATGCGGTCAGCGAAGGGCCGCACGAAATCAGGTCCCAGAGATTCGCGCATGGCAGCCGCTGAAGTTGGCCACTCCGGGTTGTTCTGCTGGTTTCCAGGCTCGGGATAAGCCTGCCGGTACGCAAGGGCGATGTCCCCGAGGACCTGCTCATCACCCGCCCGTCCGGGCACGGTTCGCTGCCTCGTGGCGTGGTCGAAGTAATGCCGGGCTGCGATACTGAGCCGATTAGGATCTTGCTGCCCAGTGATCAGCCAGTAAACGTCGGTGCTAATCTCCTCAGCGACCTGGGCAAGCTCGATCGCGGAAAACTGGCGCTGCCCATGAAGCGCGCGAGAGAAGGCGTCTGGCGTCATACCTATCCGCTCGGCCAGTTCCCGCTGCATAGGACGGGGTCTGACCCGCTCCAGAGCTTGGAGCACGCGGTCTCCGATGCTGGTCATACCACTAGCGTACCTTCAACTTGGGAAAATCCCAACTCCACAGGCTGACCTAGTGCCGCCGTTGCTCGCATCGCGCTGCGAGTCGTGCCTGCTCAGGCGATGCTTCCGGCCGGATTGCGTGGGTCCCGTTGCAAGGGGGGACTGCACCAAAGCCAATGCGTGCTCACGGGTGAGCTCGCGCTCGTAGGCCCGCGATGACAAGGCGGGCTGATCGGTCGATCCGGCGGACCACTATCGTGTGCGTCGGGATGCTGGCGACGATCGCCGGAACGGCCTCCTACCTGCACATGTACCTGCTGGCCGAGCTGCACGGCCAGCCTGGCTGTGGTCGCGGCGCTCACTCCTTTGTCGGTGGACGGGATGATCGTCGCCGTGTCGACGACGCTGCTGGCCGACTCGCGCAGTGGCGGCCGGGGCGGGTTCCTGCCATGGGCGCGTGGTCGTAGCCGCGCCTGGCTGCAGGCCGGCCGAGGCCCAGGTCATCGCGCATGTGACCGATCGCGTGGCGTCCTAAAAGAAGCCCCGGAAGGTGGTCTTCGTCGATGAGGTGCCGCGGGCCGCCTCGGGCAAGGTTCTCAAGCGCGACCTGCGCGAGTCCCTCGCAGGAACGTACTTGCCCTAGGCCTATTGCGCTCGCGGACCAGTGACAAGGCTGGCGGGACCCTGCGCGCCGCAAGCCGCGCTGGCAGCCGGTCATTCGCCGCAGGTCAATGAGCGAGCATTGACATCCGGGCGTGGGCGAAGGACATCGCATCGTGATCTTCGAGGTCCGTGAGACCGGTGACCAGACCCTCTTTGCGGCGATCCGTTACCTTGATCAAATCGCCGTGTCTAGGCAATGTTTCTTGCGCACGTCCTCCAAACGCAATGGCTCTTGCACACCTCTTGGGACTCCTTTACGCTCCATTTATCCGTCGGACGGAAGGGGTAGGCATGAACCCACACCCGGAACTCGAGCATCGGCCGACTGAGGAGTTCGCCCACGATCTCCGGGAGATCGCGACGGACCTCCAGTTCGAGCGCGAGGTCCTCGGCGAGTCCGTTGAGCACGACTACACGACGACGGAGTCCGGGATCGTGCCGCTGGACCGGCGTAGGCCGGGGTGGCATCTCGCAGCAATCTGGCTCACGCTGGAGGCGGGCTTCCTGATCTTGTTCCTGGGCTTCCAGCTGTACCAGGCGGGCCTGAGCTTCGGCCTAACCACTCTCTACCTGGTGCTGGGATCGCTGATCTACATCGTGTATGCGCTCGTGGCCGCGTACCTGGGATCCCGGTCGGGCCAGACCCATTCTCTCCTCAGCCGCTCGATCTTCGGGGTATCCGGGTCGGGCCTTGTCTCGTTCCTGATCTTCCTCGGCCAGATGGGCTGGGCGGGTTTCGTGGCCAACTTGACTGCTCAGCTGTTCGGCGGGCTATACGGGTGGTCGCACATCTTGGTAATCGGTGTCGTCCTGGGTGCCTTGATGGTGTTCAATAACCTGTTCGGCTTCACAGGAGTGGCCACCTACGCCCGGTACATCGTCACCCCGCTCCTCGTGGCTTGGGTTCTTTATCTGGTCATCCGGGGGGTCGCGCAGGGGAATGTCATCGGCTTTGTCCCCAAGGTCACCGCTCCCCTGAGCGCGGTAGCAGCCATAAGCGTCGTGACGAGCTTGGCTGTCTGGGGCGCGGAGCCTGACTTCTGGCGGTACGGCAAGCCACGTTTCTGGTGGCCGACGCTGCCGCTCGCGTTCGCCTTCGGCTTCGGCATGGTCTTGTTCGGCATGGGCGGCTGGATCGTTGCCCGCACATCGACGAGCACCGCCTTCGGGCCGGCCGTGGCGACCGTAACGCACCTATCGATGTTCGGGCTCTTCTGGCTCGCGTTCATCGTCATCCTTATCACCCAGGTCGGGATCAACGACGGCAACTATTACGAATCCATCAACGCTCTTCAGAATATCGCGGGCGGGTGGAAGCGCTGGAAGCGGAGCTACAGCGCACTGATCTGCGGGGCAGGAGGAGCGCTCGCGGCATGGGTGATCCCTTACGAGATCACAAACGGGTTCGAAAAGATTGCGGCGTTCGTTGCGGTGGGCGTCCCCTCCGCGACAGTCATCATGGCGGTGGATCATTTCCTGCTGCCGCGTCTGTTCGGGATCTCCCGACCGCTGACGCGCATCTCCCCCTGGGCGCAGGCCGGCGCCGTCAACTGGCCGGGCATCATAGCGCTGGTGATAGCTGTGCTGTTTGGGGCTTACGCGACAGGGCTCATTCCAGGCGAGGCCGCCGGGACGTACTGGGGTCTGGCGCCGCCCGAGACCTGGATACTTGCGGCCGTGCTATATCTCGCGGGCGTGTGGATCGTCCGGATGACTTTCTCTGACGTGCGTGCGGCCCTCGGATTCAGCAAGACGATCTCGAAGGCGGAATCGGAGGGCACCGTGCCAGTGGATATAGCGGATCCGGCCCCAGCCCACGTGCCGGAGGCTGTTAGTTAATGATCGCGGTCACGGTAAGGATGGCGCGAGGTCCGCCGCGTTTGCGGAGCTTTCACCGTGGCGGCCGGCGCCCCAGGTCCAGACTCGAAACAGTTAGCGAGATTTCGTGAGTAAGGCTCTCACCGAAGACGAAGCTGTCGGCTACGTGGCTACTGCTTCCGACTTGCAGGACCGAGTGCGGATGCTCTTGCCGGGAATGACTCCCAAGCGTCGGCGGCTGGCCCGGCTCTTCCTCGATGAGCCCTTTTCCGTTGCATTTCTGTCAGCCGAGGAAGTAGGGCGGCGGGCCGGAGCCGATCCTGCCACGGTCGTGAGGTTCAGCAGGACGCTGGGCTACGACGGATTCGCCGACCTAAAGCGCGTCCTTCAGGCACGGGTCCCGCAGTTTATGACGGCGACTGAAAAGCTCCGGCTGGCCGTCGATGAGGACGTTTCACCATCGACTGGATTGAGGCGGGTATTCCTCCAGGACATCGCCAACATCGAGGCGACAGCGCGAATGAATAGCGAGGAGGACCTTCTGGCGGCGGTGAGGTTGATCAGCAAGGCTCGCGCAACTGTCGTCCTTGCGGCTGGCGTATCGTCCTCAGTTGCCAGGACGCTAACCCACCTGCTGAGGCTCATGGGCTACCCGGTGATCCACGCAGACACCGGAGTCGCCGCCGCCGCCGAGATTGCCAGGCTGGACGGCGCAGACGCACTCGTCGCCATTTCGCTGTGGCGATACGTTAAGTCGACTCAGAAGCTCTTCAATCAGGCCAAGCTGCGCGGTGTCCCCACGCTATCGATATCTGACAGCCGAGCCGCCCCGATCGCGCAGGACGCAGATGTGGCTCTCACCGCGGCCACCGAAACCGCCGAGCTCAGCCATTCGCTGGTGGGCTTGATGTCACTGGTCAATGGCATCGCGACTGCGCTGGCCCTGGAGAATCCCAAGGCAACTCTGGAGCGCTTGGCTGCAGTTGACCAGATTTACCGTGATGCGGACGTCACCCTTGAGTGAGGACGCGACAGTCGATCAGCGGTGCCGGCACTGAGGAAGGTAACGATGCTGAGAATCCACGGCAAGGACGTGCCGACCACGCTTCATGAGCTCGTAGAACCGTCGTCGACTGCGTTTGTTATCATCGACATGCAGAATGACTGCTGTACTGAAGGGGGTTCCGGGCACAAGGCTGGCGCGGATCTCTCGATGTACCGCGAGACGATCCCCCGGATCGCGCGTTTCGCTGACGCCTGCCGGCAGATGTCAGTACCAGTCATTCACGTCGGCATTTACACCTTGCCCGCCGGCATGAGTGACTCCCCGGCCTGGATACGTCTACGCCTACGGGCAAACAAGAATTACAACCCTCACAATGACGGGGCGTGGGGCTTCACCGAGCTCGGCTCCTGGGGCGCCGAATTCGTTGACGAGCTCCAGCCCCAGGCAACCGACCTGCAGGTGGCGAAGTACCGCTCAAGTGCCTTCCACAACACCAACCTCGACCTGCTCCTGCGCTCCAACGGGATCCGCAGCGTGATGGTCTCCGGGTGCACGACCGAAGGGTGCGTGGAGTCGACCGTCCGGGACCTTTGCTTCTACGACTACTTCGGCGTCGTAGTTGGAGACTGCGTGGGAAGCGACGTGCGTGAACTGCATGAAGCATCGATGCTCGTCATGGGCGCCTACCGTGCCGATATCGCGACATCAGATGAGATCATCCAGGCATGGGGCGCCGCGTCCCTGCAGGGCCAGCAGGTGCATACCAGGGCCGCGTCATGAGCGACACCGTCGTCTTGTCCCCCACCGGAATCCTCGGCTACGGATACCCCGAGCGGTCCTTCGAAATCGGGCTCAAGGCAGCCCCGCAGGTGATCGGATGCGACGGGGGATCGACCGACCAGGGGCCGGCTGACCTCGGCCGAGGATCACTCCACGTGTCCCGCGACGCATGCTACCGGGATCTGGAGCTGATGATCGCGGGCGCACGGCGCCTCGGGATCCCGGTGCTGGTCGGGACAGCCGGGGGCGCCGGCGCGGAGAAGCATGTCGAGGCGATGCGCGATGTCGTTGCAGACATCGCCAGCAGCCATCGGCTGCACTTCTCGCTCGCGACCATACGATCGGATGTGTCAAAGGACTACCTGCATGAGCGAGTGGACGCTGGCGAAGCAGCACCGCTGGACGGCGGCGGCATCCTCGACCACGAAACCATCGAGGCCTGCGACCAGATCGTAGGCGTCATGGGCGCCGAGCCTTACCAGGAATGCCTGCGCCTCGGCGCGGACGTCATTATGGCCGGCCGCTCCAGCGACACGGCCATCTTTGCTGCCGTGCCGTTAATGAATGGCGAGGGACCTGGGCAAGCATGGCATGCGGGCAAGATCCTCGAATGCGGTGCGTCGGCAGCTGTCCCGATGGACGCGGCTGACTGCATGCTCGCCCGAGTAGGACTGACAGAATTCGAAGTGGAGCCATGCAACCCAGCGCAAGCCTGCACGACCGGCAGCGTGGCCGCCCACACTATGTACGAGAACGAAAGCCCTTACTTTCTCCTTGAGCCCTCGGGGACGCTGGACACGAGGCAGTGCGTTTTCCGCAGCGTCGACGCGCGGCGCGTACAGGTTACTGGCAGCGCCTTCACTCCAGCACCACGCTACTCCGTGAAGCTAGAAGCCGCGCGCCTTGTCGGGTACCGCGCAATCTGCATCGGCGTCTGCCGGGACCCGGCGCTGATCGCGGAGACTGACCATTACATCGAACGCGTAAGAAAATCGGTTGCGGACCAGGTCGCGGAGACCTACGGCCCCGCCTCGGACTACCTGCTGACTATCCGGGTAATCGGCAAGGACGCCGCCATGGGGCCGCTAGAGCCGGCCGCCAAGGTGACCGGGCACGAGATCGGGCTCCTCCTGTCAGTGGTAGCGGAGACGCAGCAACGGGCCGACGCCATCCTGGCCATGGCCCGTACACATGCCCTGCACGCCGAGGTCAGTGGCCGCAAAGGTCTGCTGTCCAACCTGGCATTTCCATTCTCGCCCTCGGATATCTCCACCGGCCCCGTCCACGTATTCGCACTCAACCACGTCGTGTTCCCACGCTCGCCCACTGAATTGTTCCCGGCTCGGCTGGAGCGACTGTGAAGATGCCCCTGGCCGAAGTGGCGCCGGTGATCCGCTCCAAGAACGCCGGCCCCTTCCATCTGACGTTCGATATCATGTTCTCGGCCCCCGATGTGTTTAAGCACCTTCTGGAGACGGGTCAGGTCTCGCAGGAGCGCTTCGCCCGCAGCTATGGGCTCCGCCCGGAGGATGTGCGCTGGACGGTCTACGAGCCCGCCCTCGGCGTCAAGGCGACCATTAGGCGGCCTATTACCTCAGGCGACCCAACAGACGGCGACGTCTATGGATGCCAGCAACATGCCCCCCTCCTGAACTGGGACGTTGACGTTCCCACCCCGGCCCCGGAGCCGCCGTCGTGAAGGCGGTGCGATTCCACGAGTACGGAGACAGAAGCGTGCTCCGGTTCGAGGACGTGCCCGAGCCCACGACCGGCCCCGGCGAGGCGCTCGTGCGGGTCCGTGCCGCCGCCGTGAATCACGTCGACGTCGACATGCGCAACGGGAGTTCGCGCCTGCCGATATCGCTTCCGCACACCCTGGGCTTCGAGGTCGCCGGCGATGTGGCCGATCTGGACGGCGATGCTGAGGGCATCGCCATCGGCCAGCGCGTCGCTCCTCAATATCAGATTCACTGCCGACAGTGCCCGCGATGCCTGGAGGGGGAACATTCTCTTTGCCAGCGAACCCGGATGCTCGGCGTCCAGATGCCCGGCGGGTACGCACAGTACGTCAGCGTCCCGGCCTGGACCCTACTGCCCATACCCGATGACGTCAGCTACGAACAAGCCGCGGCAGTGCAGACCACTCTCGGCACCGCATGGCACGCCCTCATACGCCGGGCCAACCTGCGAGCTGGCGAGACAGTACTAGTATCCGCAGCCGGAAGCGGCGTGGGCACGGCCGGAATCCAGATCGCCCGGCGCGCGGGAGCCCGGGTAATCGCCTCTGCCGGCAGCGCGCAAAAGCTCGAAGCTGCCGCCCAACTCGGCGCGGAGCACGGGGTGAACTACCTTGAGCAGGATCTGACCGCCCAGGTGCTGGAGCTTACCAAGGGACATGGGGTCGACGTGGTCCTCGAACACGTCGGCGGGAAGGTCTTCGAGGCAAGCCTCAAGACCCTGCGCCCCAACGGCCGCCTTGTGGTGGTCGGGGGACATGGCGGCGAGGTTGTCGAACTCGACCTGATCCTCCTGTTCCGGAACCAGTGGTCAGTCATAGGTTGCCAGCGGCAGACCGAAGGCGAACTCCGGCAGATCTTCGAAATGGTGGGACAGCGGGAGCTACGGCCCACCATCTACAAGGTCCTTCCGCTTGCTGAGGCTGCCGAGGCGCATCGGATTCTCGAGGACCGAGAGCAGTTCGGAAAGGTCATTCTGACCCCTTAGCGATGGGAAGAGAAATTGGACGAGCAGTTCTTCGTTAAATCCGATCGTCCTGTGCCCGGTCCGCCCCGCGAGCTTGTCGGTTACGGCGAGCACCCGCCGAGGATCGAGTGGCCGGGAGGCGCCCGTGTCGCGGTCCAGATCGTGGTCAACTACGAGGAGGGCTCCGAGAAGTCGTTCCCCATGGGGGACGAGACCAACGACTTCCTACACGAGATCCCATTCGCAGTGGAAGGCCAGCGAGACCTCGCCGTGGAGTCGACGTATGAGTACGGCTCCCGCGCCGGCATCTGGCGGCTGTTCCGGGTTTTCGACAACGCTGGCGTCCCGGTAACCTTCTTCGCGGCCGCGGTCGCATTGGAGCGCAATCCGGCGGTAGCGCAGAAACTCGCGCGGCGCCAGGACGAACCGGCCGGCCACGGGTACCGCTGGAGCAACCATTTCGAGATGACCAGGGATGAGGAACGAGAGGCCATCCGGCGGGCCGTCGAGTCCATCCGCGTCAGCACAGGCACCCGCCCGCAGGGCTGGTACTGCCGGGAGATGAGCACGAATACGCGCGAGCTACTCGTTGAGGAAGGCGGGTTCCTCTACGACTCCGAATGCTACAACGATGACCTCCCGTACTGGACGCTGGTAAAGGACAAGCCGCACATAGTGGTTCCCTACACGCTGGTCGTCAACGACGCGCGCTTCGTACTGGGGACCGGGTACGGCAGTCCGGAGCACTTCCTGGAGTATGCCAAGGCCGAACTCGACGGTTTGCGCAATGATCGAGACGACGTTAACCGCATGATGTCTATCGGGCTGCACTCCCGGTTCAGTGGCCGGCCGTCGCGATCTGACGCGCTGGCCCGGTTTATCGAGTACGCCCAAGGCCTCGAAGACGTCTGGTTTGCCCGCCGTGTCGACATCGCTACGACGTTCCGCGATCAGTATCCGGCAGAAAGGGCCCTTGCTGAAGCGGCGACAGGTCCCCGCTGATGTCCACACCGCGCCTAGATTCGGGCCTCAGGAATGCGTGATCGGGCGCTGTCATCGGTCTCATTCGCCAACCGGTACGTCATCCACGACCCAGGCCGCCATTGCCGCCCCGGCGATCGTTCTCGTCAGCTTCGTTCTCCATCCGGCGTTGCTGGAGCGGAGTTGGGCCTGCACTGCCCGGCAATCGCCAGGTTTCAAGGTGCTTCGGCGACCCGATTCCGGATCCGGACGATTCGCGGCCCCAATGAGGAGACTAGCCATGCAGGCTCCGACTGATTACCGAACGAGGGCAATCGATGCCATCTAGCCCTGCCGCGCCGAGCAGTTAGGAGAATGAGGATGACCAGTCCAGCAGGAGCCATCGAACGCGAGTGGCTTGACCGCGCTGAGAAGTTCTGCTTCCGGGCGCGGCTCGATCGCGCTCACTATGACGGGCCTGTTTTCGCGCGCGGAGAAGGATCGGTCGTCTGGGACGTTGAGGGAAAGTCCTATCTGGACTTCAACTCAGGTCAGCTCTGTGCCGCGCTCGGGCACAACCCCCCCAGGGTTGTAGCTGCGATCGCCCGGGCAAGCAAGACGATGATGCACGCGAGCAGTACCTACTACAACATCGAGGAAATTGCCCTCGCCGAGAAACTCGCCTCGTTGCTGCCGCCAAGCCTGAATAAGAGCTTCTTCGGAATGGCGGGATCCGATAGCACCGAGGCCGCTATCAACATCGCGAAGAAGGTCACAGGTCGCAACGAGATCGCCAGCCCGCACCTCAGTTTCCATGGGCTAGGCGACACGCCAAGAGCACTGAGCTTCGCCAACTGGCACCGCGGCATGAATCCATCCGGCCCCGGTAACTTCGCAATCATGGCGCCATACTGCTTCCGGTGCCCTATCCACCAGACATTCCCACAGTGCCAGGTGTCCTGCCTCGCAGGGTCCTTGCAAGTACTCGATGCCGAGACGATTGCTCCGATCGCGGCAGTAATCACGGAGCCGATCTTCTCGGCCGGCGGCGTGATCGAGCCGCCGCCCGGGTGGCTGCGGCGGGTCCGCGAGGCGTGCGACGAGCGGGCCTCCCTTCTCATCCTTGACGAGGCCCAGACCGGGCTGGCGAAGCTCGGCACAATGTGGGGTTTCGAGCACGAGGGAGTGGTGCCTGACATCCTGACCATCTCGAAACACTTCGGCGGCGGCATCGCGATATGTGCTGTGGTCACGACCGAAGAAATCGAGAACACGGCAATCGAGAATGGATTTGCCTACAGCCACTCGCACAGTTCTGATCCGCTCGCCTGTGCTGCCGCCCTCGCGACGCTCGAGACCATAGAGGAGGAAAATCTGGTCGAGCGTGCCAGGACCATCGGGAGCTACTGGCGCAAGCATCTAGAGACGATCAGGACCGAGCACGACGTGATCGCCGACGTACGTGGTCGGGGCCTGCTGCAGGGCATCGAACTGCAGACTGCCGACGGGCGCCCAGCTTCCGAAATCGGACCGCAGGTCGCGCAGACCGCGCTGGAGTTGGGCTTGCTGTTCAGCGTGCGCCGGGCCGGCTCAGTCATCCGGTTCACTCCGCCCTTCACCACGACGGAAGATCAGATGGACCGGGCGGCGACCATCCTCGACGAGTCCTTCAGCCGGACGGAGAGACGACCATGAGGATCGACCTACGGTCGGACACCGCAACCAGGCCGACACCCCGAATGCGACGCGCCATGGCTGAGGCCGACGTCGGCGACGACGGGTTCGGCGAGGATCCGACGGTCAATCTGCTGCAGGAACGCTGCGCTGAGGCTGTAGGGAAAGAGGCCGCCGTTTTCGTGGCCAGCGGGACGATGGCGAACCAGCTGGCCATGCTGACGCTCGCTCGCCCGGGCCACCGCGTGGTAAGCCCACACGGCGCACATGTCGCGACGAAGGAACTGGGAGCAAGTGCCCTGCTCGGCGGGCTGTCGTTTACGCAGTTGCCGACTCCGACTGGGGAAATCTCGGCCGGCCAGCTTGAGGAGACGCTTGCTAGCGACGGGCCGGCAGACCTCGTCGTAGTCGAGAACACGCACCAATCCAAGGCCGGATACCCGTGGAATCCGGGCGCGCTGGATGACCTTCGAGCCGCGGCTGAAGCTGCAAGACTGCCGATCTACATGGACGGAGCTCGGCTGTTTAATGCCGCCGTCGCCCGGAACGTTCCGGCACATGCCTTCGCGGCTTCCACAGATGCGCTCATGTTCTGCCTCTCGAAAAGCCTCGGCGCGCCGGTTGGATCTGTCGTCTGCGGCACCACGTCTTTCGCAGCGGAAGTGCGTGAGCGCAAGCTACAGCTGGGAGGCGGCTGGCGGCAGGCCGGAATCCTGGCCGCCGCAGGACTAATCGCCCTGGAGGAGAGCCCTGGCCGTCTGCACGAAGATCATTCGACCGCCCGGCAGCTAGCCGAAGGCATGGAAGATATCTCGCCTGGGGTTGTAGACCTTGAATCAATTCGAACCAATATCGTGTACGCCGACCCGTCTCCGTTGGGCGTCGAGGCCAAGGAGATCGCTGCAAGACTCCGGGAATCGGGCGTGCTCTGTAAGGTTGGCGGGCTACGTCTGCGCTTCGTGACCCATCGCGACATTAGCCGAGAGAACATCGAGCAGTGCCTTACATCGTGGGCACACGTCGTCAAGGAAGCTGTCGACTAGCGAATCCAGTTTCGCTCGACCCTCTCCTGCACTTCGGCCACGCTTTCCCCGAGCCGCACACCGTGCGCCGGCTCGACCTGGATCTTCCAGGCCGCAAGAGTGAGTATCTGCGGGCGGTCGTCGGGGCCGCGCTCGACGGGCTGCTGGACGGCGCGGCGCTGCGCGTCCTCGACCCGGGCCAGGCCACGCCTGCTCATCGAGGTCCCACACGGGCCCGGGCGAGGCGTTATCCAATGCGCGAGCCCGTCCTTGGGGCGAGTTCGCGCCGCTCATGGCCCAGCTGCCCGCCGCCTGCTGGCGAAGCGGCCTACGGTTGGCGGCTGAGCAGCGGGCGGAGGTCCGAACCGATCCTGCGCACGTGCTCCGCGGCGTCAGGTATCGACGTAGTGAAGACGAAGCCGTCTAGGCCAGCCGCCGCTGCGACGCGGGACAGGCGCGGACCGAGCTCGGCGGCGGTCCCGATCGCAGCGAAGCGCACGTAAAGGTATGCGGCCTCGGCGGGCCAGCGCGACAGTACGGCCGCGTTCGCCCCGGCAGGCTGGCCGTGCGCGCGTACGTCGTACTGCGCGTAGAGGGCGCGAAGTCCGGGAACGAGATTGGCAGGCGCGCCGGCGGCCGCCGGATCACGGCCCAGGCCGTGCCGGGAGACAGCCAGTACCGCGGCCGCTGTCACGGCACGGGCTTCGGGAACGCCCTCCTGCGTGCCGACCACGTTCCCGACAACGAACGCCCAGCGCTCCAGGCGGTGCCCGGCGGAGGTCTCGGCCAGCGCCGCCAGCCTGGTGAGCCGGTCAGCCTGCAGGCCGCAGCCGAGCAGGATGGCCGTCGCCTCAGCCGGCACGGCCGCCGCGGTGTGCGGGCCGCTCGCGGCGGCCCAGAGCGGGACGGCTGGCCCGGCTCGGTGAGACACCGTGCTGATGGCTGCGGCCAGGGCTGTGGCCGGTGATGGCGGCAGGCCGAGCGCCGCGGTACCGGAGTCGCCGGTTCCGAAGGCAGCGAGTACGCGCCCTGGATGCAACTCGCTCAGAACCGCGAGGTTGGCGCCGTGCACTGCCGGGTGGCAGGTCACCGCATTGGTGACCATCGGCCCTGAGCGGACCCTCGCAGTCGCGCCGAGGACCGCGGAGGTCAGCGCGTAGGTCCCCGCGAACCGGGCTGGGGAGTCGGCGATGCCGACGATGTCGACGCCGCCGCTGTCGGCTGCGTGCGCCAGTTCCGTGGCCTGAGCAGCGCTCGGCTCCAGTACGCAGATGCCGACCTGGACCTGGTGCCGTCCGCCAGGATCGGTCACGCAAGTGGGCGGACCATATGGCACGCGGTGCCGTGGCCCTGGGGGTCGAAGACGAGCGGCGGTTCGGTCTGCGTGCAGATCGCCTCGGCCAGCGGACACCGTGTACGGAACCGGCAGCCAGAGGGCGGGTCCAGCGGACTGGGCACTTCGCCGGACAAGATGATCTGCTCGCGGCGGGGCGCGCCTGCCTGCTGCGGGATCGCTGACAGCAGCGCCTGAGTGTAGGGGTGCCGCGGCTGGTCGCGCAGGGCCGCCGCGGTGGCGACTTCAACGATCTTTCCCAGGTACATGACGGCGATCCGGTCTGCCACATAGTCCACGACGGCGAGGTCGTGCGCGACGAACAGGTAGGTCAGGCCGAACTCGCGCTTGAGCTCCACCAGGAGATTGATCACCTGGGACCGCACCGATACATCCAGCGCGGACACCGGCTCGTCTGCGACCACCAGCCGGGGCCTGAGCACCAGTGCCCGCGCGATCCCGATCCGCTGGCACTGGCCGCCCGAGAACTGATGCGGCAGCCTGCCGGCATCCTCTGGCCGCAGTCCCACCGCGCGCAGGATGGCGGTGACCTGGTCGTCCAGTTCACTGCCGCGCGCGAGCCGGTGGATGCGCAGCCCTTCGCCGATCAGCTGCCGCACAGTCATCCGCGGGTCCAGCGCGTTCAGCGGATCCTGCGCGATCAGCTGCATGTCCCGCCGCAGGCCCTTGATGACCCCGCCGCGCAGGCCGGTGATGACCTTGCCGTCGAAACTGACCGTCCCCGCCGTCGGCGGGATCAGGCCGAGCACGGCACGCGACAGCGTCGACTTGCCGCAGCCGGATTCGCCGACCAGGCCGAGCGTCTCGCCCGGCATGATCTGCATGCTGACGTCGTCGAGAGCGTGCACCACGGCGTTGTGCTGGCCGGCCCCGTGCCTGGCCGGGAAATGCACGGTGACCCCATGCGCTTCCAGCAGGGCCGCGGTGGCGCCGCTCGGGCTGGCTGCGACGCCATTGACGGTGCCACCTGCGTCAGTTTCCCGGCTCATGACAGTGCCTCCTCGGCGGGCGCGGACTGGCCGGCCCGGCTCGGGTCACGGAGCCAGCAGGCGGCCTCCCGCAGTTCGCCAGTGGCGAAGAACGGAGGTGGCGTGTGTGCGCAGGGCGCGAATGCCTGGCCGCACCGTGGCCGGAACCTGCAGCCTTCTGGCCAGTTCTTAGGGCTGGGCACGTGCCCGGGGATGACACGTAGCGGGACATCCCTGGGCATGCCGAGCACCGGCACCGAGGCGATCAGCGCCTCAGCATACGGATGGCTCGGGCTGGCCAGCATGCCGGCAGCGGGGCCGCGCTCGACCACCTGTCCCGCGTACATCACCGCGACTGTGTCGGCGATCTCCGCGACGACGCCGAAGTCATGGGTGATCAGCATGATCGCCATGCCCAGTCGGCTCTGCAGTTCCCGCAGCAGTTCCAGGATCTGGGCCTGGATGGTGACATCGAGCGCGGTTGTCGGCTCGTCGGCGATCAGCAGTTGCGGGTCGCAGCTCAGCGCCATCGCGATCATGGATCGCTGGCGGAGGCCGCCGGACAGCTGGTGCGGGTAATGGTGCGCCCGCCGCTGCGGCGAGGGTATGCCGACCAGGTCAAGCAACTCGATCGCCCTGGCCCAGGCTTCCTTGCGGCCGCCGCCCCGGTGCCGCCGGATCGTCTCCACGATCTGGCTGCCCACCGAGAACAGCGGGTTCAGCGACGACATCGGATCCTGGAAGATCATTGCAATGTGCGAGCCGCGCAGGTTCTCCAGTTGCCGGCGGGGCACGGTGGCCAGGTTGGCGCCGCCGAACAGGATCTGGCTGCCGGGCATGATGCGCGCTGACGGGGCGAGCAGTCCCATGATCGACAACGCCGTGAGCGACTTCCCGCATCCGGATTCCCCAACCACGCAGAGCGTCCGGCCCGCCTGCACCTCCAGGTCCACGCCGTCGACCGCGCGGACCGTACCACCGCGCGTCTCGATGTAGGTCCGCAGGCCCGCCACGTGGAGCAGCGGCTGCTCGGCCGGGGCTGTCATGACGCGAGCTCCCTGCCGATGCGCGGATCCAGCGCGTCCCTCAGCGCGTCTCCAATGAGGTTGAACGCGAGGATGATGCCGACGATCGCCAGGCCGGGGAAGGTAATCAGCGTGGAGTTGGAGAAGATCAGGTCACGGGCGTTGCCCAGCATTGAACCCCACTCGGGGGTGGGCTGCGCGACGCCCAGGCCGAGGAACCCAAGGCCCGCAGCGGTAAGGATGGCGCTGCCAAGTTCCAGCGGGGTCTGCACGACGATCGGGGCTAGTGAGTTCGGCAGCGCGTGGCGGACCAGCGTCCTCCACTGCGAGGCGCCGAGAGCGCGGGCCGATTCGACGAACTGAAGCTCGCGTGTGGTCAGGATTGAGGCCCGCAGCAACCGCGCGAAACGCGGGAACGAGGTGACCGCGACCGCTATCACCACGTTGCGGAGCCCGCTGCCCAGCGCGGCGACGAGCGCCAGCGCCAGCAGGAAGCCGGGGAACGACAGGACGATGTCGATGATCCGCTGGAGCACCGTGTCGACCCAGCCGCCGAAGAACCCGGACAACGCGCCGAGCGGCACGCCGACGATCAGGCCGACCAGCACCGAGGAGAATCCGATGAACAGGGTGTAGCGCCCGCCGTTGATGATTCGCACGAGTTCGTCCCGGCCGAACTGGTCGGTGCCGAGCCAGTGCTTGGCCGACATTGGTTCCAGGGATGCCGCAAGGTTCTGGTAGATGGCCGAACTGGACGGGTTGTCCCGGGTCAGCCAGGGGCAGACGCCGATCAGCAGCGCGTAGAAGACCAGCAGCACGAGGCCGATCTGGGCGCTGCGGTGCCGCAGCAGGCGGCGTAGCAGATGGTCGGAACCGGCCAGGTCGCTCTCGCTGACCTCAGGCAGGACCGTCGTCACGGTTTCGCTAGACATAGCGGACCCTCGGGTCGATCACGGCGTACAGCAGGTCGGTGGCCAGGTTGACCAGCATGACGGCGATGGCGAACAGCAGCACGGCACCCTGCACGGTCGCGTAGTCCCTGGCGTTGATGGCCTGGACGAGCAAGTTGCCGAGGCCGGGCCAGCCAAAGATTGTCTCGGTCAGCACGGCACCGCCGAGCAACTGGCCGAACTGCAGCCCGGCCACCGTCACCACCGGCACCCCCGCGTTGCGCAGCGCGTGCTTGAATATCACGGTCCGCGCGGGCATGCCTTTGGCCCAGGCCGTCCGTATGTAGTCCTGGCCGAGCGCTTCGAGCATGGCGGACCTGGTCTGCCGGGAGATGAAGCCGATCGCAAACAGTGACAGCGTCACGGCCGGAAGGATCACGCTGTCGGGCGTCAGCGCACCCGCAGCGGGAAGCATCTTGAGCTTGACTGCGAACACGATGATTAGCAGCAGCCCTGACCAGTACACCGGCATGGACACGCCAAGGACAGATGCGCCGGACAACGCAGTGTCGAGAAACTTGCCGCGCCGCAGGGAGGCGACGATGCCGAGTGGGCAGCCGACCGCGATGGCCAGGGCGGCAGCAGCGACAGCGAGTTCTAGGGTGTACGGGAACGCCGTGGCGATCTCGCTGATCACCGACTGGCCGGTGAGCGTGGACGTGCCCAGGTTGCCGGTCAGCAGCCTCGCCAGGTAGCGGACGTATTGGCTCACTTCCGAGCCGGTGAGCCCGAACTGCACTCGCAGGTGCTGTACCTCTGCCGGGGTCGCCGTCGGCCCGGCCATCAGCTTGGCTGGATCGCCGGGTATCAGCCGCAGCAGCAGGAACGAGATCGTCGCCACGCCGAGCAGCGTGGGAATCGCGATCAGCAGCCGTCTGAAGGTGTAGTGCCACACCGGACTGGGCCCGCCGTCAGTTCCCGGCTTGCCCGGCCGGCCCGGCACCCGGCGGCTCGGCGATCCACTCGACTTCCAGCGGGACTCCCGCGTCGGTCAGCAGGCGCTGAAGCGGGCAGAGCCGTTTGACCTCGTCGCGGAAGAAGGCAATGCGGTTGGCCGGCTCGCTGGTAGTCATAATGACCCGCTGCAACACCTTGTGGTAGTGGTAGGCGATCGGCTCGACCTGGGAGTACGTCTTGCCGGTCCGCTTCATCTCAATGCGGCGTACGTCGATCCAGCCGTCGGTCTCGAACCGCAGGTTACCGAACTCGAACTTGAACTCGCCGCGCAGCACGAACATGATCATCGCCGAGCATGAGTTGAGGGCCGCCAGCGTCATCTCCAGCGCCGTCGGCCCGGAGTTGCGCCCACCGAGGTCGCGCGGCTCGTCAATGCAGAACTCAGGCAGGTCGCGAATCCGGTTGACGGACTGGTACCGGCTCACGTACTCGGTCGCGACGTGGATTGGCTGGATTCGCTCCTCGCCTTCGATGTCGCTGATGTCGACGCTGGTTTCAGTCATCGCTACTCCTCGGGGGCTCGGGTCGTGGGGCTTGGGGAGAAGGCTTGTCCCGTTCGCCGTGGCCGGCGGTGCTGGCGGCCGGGCGGGGCGGGTCAAACGCGGTAATCGGCGGGAGGTCGCCGTCGAACCGGGTGATTTCGACGAGCACGCTCTGCGCGGACGGACCCTGGCCAAGCCGGGAGGTGCCGATGTCGGCGGTCAGGACGTTCGGGTTGCCGTGCTTCTCCAGGCTGCCCGGCGTGCCTCCGGTGACCGGATCGAACCAGGCGCCCGTGGCCATCTGCGCTACGCCCGGCCGCAGCGCGCTGGTCAGGACCGCGCCGGCCAGGCACGAGCCGCGATCGTTGGCGATGAGTATCACGTCGCCGTCCCGGATGCCGCGCGCTGCCGCGTCGGAGGGGTTCAGCCGGCACGGCTCGCGTCCGGAGATCTTGGCTGCCTTGCTGATCCTGCCCATGTCCAGTTGGCCGTGCAGGCGGGTACGCGGCTGGTTGGTCAGCAGGTGCAGCGGGTAACGCCCCGCGAGCGGCGAGCCGAGCCATTCTCGGGGCGGCAGCCACGCCGGATGGCCCGGGCAGTCGTCGTAACCAAAGCCGGCCACCGTGTCGCTGAAGATCTCGATCCGGCCGGACGGCGTTCGCATCGGATGGCGGTCCGGGTCGGCGCGGAAGTCGGCGAAGAGCACGAACTCGCGGTCGAACGGGATCTCCGTGCCGCCGTCGGCCCAGAACTGCCCGAACGGCGGGAGCGCGAGATCGGCACGCGCAGCACTCTTCCTGACCCGCTCGTACAGGTAACGAATCCAGGCCATCTCATCCCGGCCCCTGGTGAACGCGTTCTCGCAGCCAAGCGCGCAGGCGAGGTCGGTGAAGATGTCGAAGTCGTTGCGGGCGCCGTGCATCGGGGCGATGGCCTGCTTCATCGCGATGAGCCAGCGATCCCGTGATGCAGCCCCGATGTCGTTGCGCTCCAGCGTGGTAGTCGCCGGCAGCACGATGTCCGCGTGCCGTGCGGTGGCTGTCCACCACGGCTCGTGCACGATGATCGTCTCCGGTCGCCGCCAGGCAGCGATCAGCCGGTTCAGGTCCTGGTGGTGGTGGAACGGGTTGCCGCCAGCCCAGTACACGAGCCGGATGTCCGGGTAGACCCGCTGCTCGCCATCGAAGTCGTACGGGCCGCCGGGATTGAGCAGCAGGTCCGCCGCACGGGCCACGGGGATCCAGCTGTCTGCCCGGTTCGGGCCTGTCGGCAGTACCGGGGCCGCGAACGGCAGGCGGGCGTTGCCGATCCCAGCCGAGTTGCCGTAGCCGAAGCCGAATCCGCCGCCCGGCAGGCCGATCTGGCCCAGCATCGCGGCGAGCGTGATCGCCATCCAGTACGGTTGCTCGCCATGCTCGGCGCGCTGCAGCGACCAGGTGCAGGTGACCATCGTGCGGGCCGCTGCCATCGCGGCGGCGAGGTCATCGATATGCCCAGCGGCTATGCCGGTAATCCCGGCCGCCCACGCTGAATCTTTACGCTGACCGTCATCGGCGCCGGTGAGGTAGCGCTCGAAACGCTCGTAGCCAGTGCAATATCTGGCCAGGAAGCTGGTGTCGTGCCAGCCCTTGCTGACCAGCGTGCTGGCGATGCCGAGCATGAGCGCGGTGTCGGTGCCCGGCCGGATCGGAACCCAGCGGGCGCCGAGCTCGGCGGGGATATCATCGCGTGCCGGACTGACGCAGATGAACTGGGTACCCGAGGCGCGGATCCGCCGCAGCCACTGCCCGCTGGTATGCGCGCCGATGCCGCCCGCCTCCACCTGGGTGTTCTTGTCGGGCAGGCCGCCGAAGGCGACCCACAGATCCGTCGCGGCTTCCAGGGACTGCCAGGACGTGGCCTCGCCGCCGACCACGGCGGAGGTACCGACCACGTGCGGGAGCAGCGCTAGCGCGGCGGCGAAGCTGTAATTGTGCAGCTGGTCGGTGAACCCGCCGAGGCAGTTGAGGAAGCGTGCCAGCTGCGTCTTGGCGTGGTGGAACCGCCCGGCACTCGACCAGCCGTACGAGCCGCCGAGTATGGCCGCGTTGCCGTGCTCGTGGCGGACTCTGTCCAGCTCACGGGCCACGATCTCGATTGCCTCCGGCCAGCTGACCTCAACGAACTCGTCGGCGCCTCGACGCTCACGGTGTCCTGCCGCCGATCCGTCCAGCCAGCCGCGGCGGATGGCGGGCTGCTGCACGCGGCAGTCGGCAGTGAGCGCATCCGGGATGGACTGGAGCAGGGGAGACGGCTCTGGGTCAGCGGCGAACGGCTCCACGCCGGTCAGGGCGCCCTCGCTGACGCACGCGGTGAACGCGCCCCAATGCGAGCTGTGCGTAACCCGGCGGGAGCTCATCGCGGCCCGCTCGCAAGCCGTCCGCGCGCGGCCGTCGCGGTGATCTGGCCGTCGTGGCAGATGACCTCGCCCCGGCTGATCGTGGTGCGGGGCCAACCGGTGAGCTTCCTGCCCTCGAGCAGGCTCATCGCCGCGCGCGTATGCAGTTCGTCGCCGCGGACGGTCCTGGTCGCCTCAGGGTCCCAGAGCACTAGGTCGGCGTCGCTGCCGACGGCGACGGTGCCCTTGCGCGGATAAAGGCCGAACAGCCGCGCCGCGTTGGTCGAGGTGACCTCGACGAACCGGCTCAGGGATAGCCGGCCAGCCCGCACGCCTTCGGAGTACAGGCTCGGCAGCATCGTCTCCAGTTCGGCCATCCCTGGACGGGTATGCGCGACATCGAGCGCGGGGTCGAGTTTCTGCGCCCTGGTCCAGGGCGCATGGTCAGTGCAGCAGGTCGCGACCGTCCCCGCCGCCAGGCCATGCCAGAGCGCAGCGACGTCGGTGCCCTCGCGGAGCGGCGGATTGCCCACGTACAGCGGTGCGTCCGGCCCGTCGAAACGCTCCCTGGTGAACAGCAGGTAGATCGGCCGAGTCTCGGCATAGACCAGCACGCCCCGGCTCTGTGCCGCCCTGACCTCAGCGATGGCCCGCTCGCTGGACAAATGCACCAGGTACACCGGCGCGCCTGCGGCCTCGGCGAACGCCACTGCCCGCGCGACCGCCGCGCTCTCCGCGGATACCGGCCGGGACGCCGGGAAGTTCTCTAGGCCTGTGCGGCCGCGGGCGACCAGCTGCTCGGTCATCACCGTGATGATTGCCGCGTCCTCGCAGTGGACCAGCGACATCAGTCCAGCTCGGCCCGCCCGGTCCAGCGCGCGCAGGTAGTCGGCGGCGGCCGCGTCGAAGCCGAACAGGTGCATGAAGAACTTGAGGCTGGACACTCCGGCGGCAGCAAGCTCGTCGATCTCCGCGAGCCGGCCGGGACCCGGCTCCAGCAGGACCGGATGCAGGAAGAAGTCGGTCACGCTCGCCGCCTCGGCTTCGCGCATTACCCGCTTATGCGCCTGGAGCAGGGTCTCGCCGATGGCAGGGAAGGTAATGTTGCCGACTGTGGTGATCCCCCCGGCGGCTGCCGCCCGGCTGCCGGAGGCGAAGTCGTCGACCCAGGCCAACGAGCGCTGCGTAGTCGTGACCGGGGTCAGGTGCACGTGCGCGTCGATGCCGCCGGGAATTACCAGCAGGCCAGTCGCGTCGATCTCGCTTCGGCCAGGGCCGAGGGATTCGCCCAGCGCGGCCACGCGGCCTGCCCGGAGGCCCACGTCGGCGACGCCTTCGCTGGCCGCCGTGACCACCTTGCCGTGCCGCACGACGAGGTCAAACTCGTCAGCCACCGGTCTCACCGGATTGGCGGGCTCGCGGCGCCCGCATCTGCTCCAGCACCTCGGCTGAAGTGACCACGTCCCCGTACTTGGTATCGATATCGGCCAGGGCAACCTCCGCGGATGGCGCTGACGCGTCCGATACGCAATCTTCAGGGACAATCACGCGGAAGCCATGCGAAAGCCCGTCTACCACCGTAGCCCTGACGCATCCGCTGGTCGAGCTGCCGCAGACCACGACGGTATCGACGCCCTGCGCATGCAGGCGCTCGGCTAGGCCGGACCCGAAGAACGCGGACGGCACGCGCTTTTCCAGCACGGCATCGCCCGCGCGTGGCTCGATGAGCGGATCAATGCGGCAGGCCTCGCTGCCCCGCAGGTTCTCCACGAGCGTGGCCGCCTTCATGCCCCACACTCCCGCGTCAGGGTGAGCAGGGTCGTAGCCCATGTAGGTATAGATGACCGGGACGGCACGCCGCCGGGCAGCTTCCAGCACCCGGGCGGTGTTCTCCACCGGAGTGAGGCTCTTTGCCCGCCAGGTCCTGGTATAGGACTGCTGGAAGTCGACGACGAGCACTGCGCAGCCCGCGCCGAAGCCGACTCGCCCGCCGACCCCGTGCGAGCGGTAAAGATCCCGCACGGCCTGCAGGTCCGCGCTCTGGCTGGTGCCGTCCGCGGTCATCTGAGCGTCCTTCACTGTCGGGTCCTGGCGGGCCGCGGTGGCTGCCCGCCAGGACTGTGGCCTATCCCTGCTTGGCGTACGTGGTGACCAGGAACCCAACCGGGAGCCCGTACACGCCCTTGATGCTGGTTGCGACCGCGACCGGGTTCTCCTCCTGGTACAGCCAGATCACAGGTGCTTCCTGCATCAGCACCTTCTCCGCCGTGCAGTAGTCGGCGAAGCGCACTGAGTCGGTGAGGGCCGAGTTGCCCTTGTTCACATCTGCGTCGTACTGCTTGTTAGTGAAGTAGGAACCGTCGTAACCCGCTGGCGGCATCTGGATGGTCTGGAACTGCAGCAGTGCCTGGCTGGCGTCTCCGTACAGCGAGCCCCAGCCGAGCAGGTGCAGGTCGGACGTCGCCTTCGACGGGGTGACCATCACCTGGTCCAGGTAGCTGGCGAAGTTGGTCGGGTTGGTCAGCGTTACCGTGATGCCGATCGCCCGCAGTTCTCCGGCGATGGCCTGGGCCACCTGGTAGTCCTGCGGATAGCGGCCCTCGGGCGAGGCCATCTTCAGCGTGAGGTGCCTGACGCCTGCTGCCTTCAGCATGGCCTTGGCCTTGGCCGGGTCGTACCCGTAGTTGCCTGTCACGCAGGCACCGGGGTCGGTGAGCGGGAACGGGCCCTGGAGTTGCTTGCCGGCTCCGTCCAGGATCTTGGAGATGATCAGCGGCCGGTCCACCGCCCAGCTTAGCGCCTGCCGGACCTTCGCGTTCTGCAGCGCGGGGACTGACTTGTCCTGGCTGTCGAACTGCATCTGGATGGCGTAGGAGCTGTCGGTCTCCAGCAGCTGGCTGTTGGACTGCAGCTGCGTCAGGCTGGTCTGCGGCAGTGAGGCCACGACCTGTGCCTGACCGGACTGGAACAGCGCGTATCCGGTCGCCGCGTCGGCGACGAAGCGGTACGTCTGAGTGCCGAAGTAGGGCTTCGTGCCCCAGTAGTCAGGATTGGCGACCATCGTGATGTGGTCGTTGGGCACGTAGCTTGAGTACTTGTAAGGCCCGGTGCCTACTGGGACCTTGATCTCCTCCACCGTGTTCGGGCTCTTGGTAGCCGAGGCGGGCGAGATGATGCCGGCGATCGGCAGTGACAACGCGATCGGCAGCGCCGGGAACGGGCTCTTCAGGTCAATCCTGACCTGATACTGGCTGAGCACGTCGACGTCCTTGATGACCACGAACACGTTCGGGTCGGCCTTATACGTCTTCGGGCTCAGCATCCGGTCGATGTTGAACTTCACCGCGGCCGCGTTGAAGGGCGTACCGTCGCTGAACTTCACGCCGTGCCGGAGGTTGAAGGTCCAGGAAAGGCCGTTCGACGCCTCTGTCCAGCTGGTGGCCAGCAGCGGCTGTGCCGCGCCGGACTGGCTTAGGCTGGTCAGCTCCTGCACGATCATGTCCTCGATGGCCATGACGCTGGCCGTAGCCTGCGCGGCCGGGTCGAGCGTGTCGATGCCGTTGCCGATCACAACGGTGAGAGTCGCGGAGGACGTGCTTGCCTTGCTTCCTCCGGACGTATTCGTGGATGGCGCGCCGCTGCTCGAGCAGCCAGCGGCGGTGAGCGCGGCGACAGCTGCCAGGGCGGGCAAGGCCAGCCTGATCTTTTTCATTGCGGGCTCCTTCATTTCGGGGGTTCGCCACGAGGGGCGGGGCATCGGTCCTCCCACCAGGGGTTTCAGGCCGTCGTTCCCTGCTGAGCGACGGCTGGGGGTTCGGGACGGGCTGCCGTGGCAGTCAGCCCGCGCAGGCTATGCCGGAGTCGTTCGGTCGCCGTCAGGTCGACGGCGGCGAGGTCCGGGCTGATCACGACTCCGTAGGTCTGGCTGGCTCGCGCGATCGGGTAGAGCCCGTTCCTGACGTCGGCCAGCACTGCGGCCGGATCGCGGTCCAGCGGGCTGCCGTAGCCGCCGCCGCTTGGAACCTCGATCGTCAGCGCCTCCCCAGCCGCCAGGCGGACGCCGGCGAAGCGCGCGTCTAGCTGACCCTGCTGCCGGCCGGACCTGGTGATACGGCCAGAGCGGCCCGGCTCGCCGCCGTAAATCCCGCGGGGTGCGTCCAGCCGGAGGTCACCGCTGCCGCTCACGATCACCGGCTGCTCAAAGCGCCAGGTACGGACGCTGCCCAGGCCGCCGCGCCAGGTGCCGGCGGCTGGCTCCTGGTTGCGCAGTTCGTACCGCTCGCAGCGCATCGGCAGCCGCATCTCGACTTCCTCGATCGGGTTGTTGCGCGTGTTCGACATGAGGTTGTCGATCGCGTCAAGCCCGTCCTTGCCGCAGCGTCCGCCGTAGGAGCCCTCGGCGATCTCGACGTAGATCCAGTACTCGCCGGTGCCCTCGTCAAAGCCGCTGTAGGCGACGGCCTGCAGGGCGGCGGAGTTGCCCGCCGTGACCTGGCCGGGCACGACCCCGGACAGGGCCAGGTTCACCTGGTCCGGGATCCGGTTGATGGCAGGGAACCGGCTGGAGCAGGCGCGCGGGAAGCGCGGGTTGAAGATCGTGCCCTCCGGGGCGCGCACCCGCACCACGCGGAATATGCCGTCGTTCTGCGGGATTGGCTCCGCGCTGGCTGCCTCGTCCAGGAAGACGGTACGGATCGCGAAGTTGGCGGTGGGCAGCACGCTGCCCTCGAACGGGCAGTTGATGGCGGTCTCGACCTCGGCGCCGCTCCCGGTGAGATCGACGATGACCTCGTCGCCGCGGATCTCCACAGTGGTGGCTATCGGCACCGGCACGCCGCGGTTCTTGCCGTCGTCGTCCAGCCAGCCGTCGGGTGCCGGGTAGATCCCGTCGGGTACCGCCGCGATCGCGGACCGCAGCCTGGCTTCAGAGTGGTCCATCCACCGCTCGATGGCACTCATCACCACGTCCAGGCCGTAGTCGCTGATCAGCTCGGCGAAGCGCCTCTCGCCCAGGCGGGAGCACGCGATCATCGCCTCGACGTCACCGGCGTTCATGCTGGGCGCGCGGACGTTGCCCAGGATGTGCTCGTACAGCTCGGTGTTCCGCACGCCGCCCGACTCAAGCAGCACGGCGTCGAGCAGCTTGCCTTCGGCGAACACGTCGATCGCGTCCACGCTCAGGCCGGGCGTTGACCCGCCGATGTCGGACAGGTGCCCCGTGCAGGCGGCGAACGCTATGTGCCGGCCCTGGTGGAAGACCGGGATGAGCACGCCGTAGTCCGGGCTGTGCGCCGCCCCGAAGTACGGATGGTTGTGCAGGTAGACGTCTCCGGGCTGGTAGCTGCCCGCGCGCTTGCGGTTGACGCCGCGGATATAGGCGGGCAGCGAGCCGATATGCATGGGGGAGGAGTCGCTTTCGCAGAACTCCCTGCCCTGCGGATCGAACAGGCCAGCGCCGAGGTCCTCGGACTCGCGGATCAGGCTGGAGAAGGCCATCCGGTACAGGGCTTGCGCCATTTCCTTGGCGATCGCGGTGAGCGCGCCGCCGACCACGCTGAGCGTGATCGGATCGACGTCGGCCGGGGTCCAGTAACGCTCGGTGTAGCGGCCGGGAGAGGTGCTCACCGCCGGGGGTGGTATTCCGATCATGGCTGGCCTCCGGTCCTGGTGGCGAGCAGGTTCCCCGCGCGATCCGCGCGCGCTGCCCAGTGCGGCGGCAGCACGATCGTGGTGTCCGGCTGCTCGATCACTGCTGGCCCGTTGAGCTGGTCGCCGGGACGCAGTGCGTGTCGCTGTACGATGGCTGTCGGCATGCCCTGTGCCTTGCCGTCGAGCCGGAAGAATGCCTCCGCCGTCTCCCGCCGGCCCGGCCGGTGGCCTGACCGCTGGCTGGCCGCGGCCGGTGTGTCGGCAAGCCCTGAGTCCGCCTGGTCCGCGGCGGCCCCGAAGTGCCGGAGCAATCCGACCCCCACCACGCGAAGGTTGACGATCTGAACTCGCTGCCCCTCGAACCGGCGGCCGTAGGAGTTGGCGTGCGCCCCATGAAAGGACTCGCTCACCAGCCGGGTCCAGGCCTCGTTGGCTGGCGGCTCCGGCACCGGCACGCGCAGCTCGTAGCCCTGGCCCTGGTAGCGGCAGTCGGCGGCGAGCTCGAAGGACATCTCGGCGTTGGCGAAGCCATCGGCGGCGAGCTTGCGGCGGGCTGCTTCGGTGAGCATGGCGAGCTCGGCCTCCAGCAGCGGCCCGCTCAGCGCGTCCAGCGGCTGCCAGACTGTGGCCGCCTGCTCGTACCGGACGTCGGTGGTCAGCAGCCCGATAGCCGAGGCGAGTCCGGGATAGGGCGGCACGAGCACCTGCCCGATGCCGGTCAGCTCAGCAACGCCGCACGCGAACTGCGGCCCCGCGCCGCCGGCCGCGACCAAGGTGAAGGCGCGCGGGTCCAGGCCCTTGCGTTCCGACAGCAGCCGGATTGAGCTGGCCATGTTGTGGGTCAGCACGGTGAGGACGCCAAGGGCGGCTTCCTCGGCCGACAGCCCGAGCGGCTCGGCCACCCGCTCGGTGATTGCGGTCTTGGCAGCGCCGACGTCCAATGCCAGCCTGCCGCCGAAGAACGCGTCCGGGCGGATCCAGCCGAGCAGCGCAGCGGCGTCGGTCGCGGTGGCCTGCGTCCCGCCACGGCCGTAGCAAGCCGGACCTGGCGTCGCGCCAACGCTGCGGGGTCCTACCGACAAGATGCCGTCGGCGACTGAGGCGATGCTGCCGCCGCCGGCACCGATCGTTTCCACGTCCACCATCGGCACCATCACGGCCTGGTCGTGCACCGTCGTGTCGAGCAGGTGCTTCATCCGCAGCGGCCCGGTCGGCGCGACGCCGACGTCGGTCGAGGTGCCGCCGACGTCGAGCGTGATCACGCGCGACGCGCCGGCGGTTCCGCCAGCGTGCCGGCCCGCCAGCAGCCCAGCGGCCGGGCCAGACATCAGCAGCTGTACAGGCAGGCGCTGGCCTGTTGCACTGTCCACCACGCCGCCGGACGAGGTCATCAACCGCAACCCGCGTCTGAGGCCCATGGCGGACAGCGCCCCGGAGAGCGATTCCAGGTAGCTGGCTGTCTTCGGGCCGACGTAGGCGTTCACCACGCAGGTGTTGAACCGCTCGTACTCCCGGTACAGCGGGACGACCTCCGAACTCGCGCAGATGAAAAGGCCAGGAAGCGCGGCCGCGGCGAGCTGGCGAGCGCGCTGCTCGTGCAGCGGGCTCGCGAAGCTGCCGAGGAAGCAGATGGCCAGGCTCTCTACACCGTGCTCGGCCAGGGTCTGCAACGCAGCGGCCAGCGCGTGCTCATCGAGCGGGATGACCACGTGGCCGCCGCGGGTGGCGATCCGCTCCGGCACGGTCAGGCGGTCGGCACGGGTCACCAGCGGGCTGGCCTGCCAGGGCACGTCCTGGTAGCTGGAGAACGTCAACGGGCGCTTCTTCCTGGCGATGTGCAGGACATCGCGGAAGCCCTCGGTCGTGATCATCCCAGTGCGCGCCCCGGTGCGCTCGACGATGATGTTGGTCGCGACAGTGGTGCCGTGCAGCAGGAGATCCACCTGGCCGGCCGTGATCCCGGCCAGCGCGCACAGCTCTGCCAGGCCGGTGATCACGGCGTCCGCCGGATCGACGGTGCTGGGCACCTTGTGCACGAACCGCTCCCCGGTGCTGTCGTCCCACAGCACCAGGTCCGTGAACGTCCCGCCGACGTCGACTCCCACGCGCTTCATGACTGGCTGGCTCGTCTCACGATGATGCGTTCCGGCGCCAGAGCACCGACCTGGCGCCCGGCGTTCGGTGCACGTCCCATTCCGATAGGTCGAGCGTCTTGTCTGGCCGTCCCGCGATCTCGCGGGCCAGCGCCTCGGCGATTGGTGGCCCGTGCATGGCACCATGCCCGGTGAACACCATGCCCCAGAGGTTCTCGGTGGCCTGGCCGATGTGCGGCTTGCCGTCCCCGCCGAGCGTCGGCTTCGCCGTGAGTTCGTGGGTGATCTCCAGGTCCAGCAGGCGGGGCGCGCGGACGGCGGCGGCGGCGGAGAAGAGCTCGAAGAAATGCTCGTGGTCGCGCGGGGCCGGATTCCGCCCGAGCATGGCTAGCATCAGGCTCTCGCCCTCGCGCTCCACGCACAGGCCCATGTCCAGGTCAATCACTGTCGGCAAGCGGGCGCCAGGATACGCGGGCGCGGTCAGCACGCTGTAGTGCATGAACTCTTTGATGTCGATGTCGAGGCCGAAGGGGAGCAGCAGGTCGTGGCTGCCCGCCCCGGCGACGACGACGACGCGCTGGGCGACGATGACGCCGCGCGGTCCGTACGCGCGCCAGGTACCCGAGGCGGTGCGTTCCAGCCGCTCGACCGGCCAGTGCTGCTCGATCCGCGCGCCATTGCCGCGTGCCGCCGCAGCGAGCGCGACCACGCCGTCCATCGGCATTACGTGCCCGTCATGCGGTGTGTACGAGCCGGTGATCAAGCCTGTAATATCCAGGTACGGGGCGATATCGAACATGTCGGCAGGCGTAAGTAGCTGCACGTCCGGCATGCCGCAGGCGCGCTGCACGGCTGCCTGGTTGTGCAGGATCGTTGCGGTGGACTCCTCGCCGGTCACGAGCAGGTAGCCGTCATCGTGGAAGGTGCACGGCATGCCGAATGTCTCTTCGACCGACTTCCAGAAGGCCAGGCCGCGCCTGGAGCACTCCACTTCCAGCGGCGTGCCGAACTGCTGCCGTACGTTGCCCATCGACCCGGCGGTGGCGCCCGCGCCCAGCTCGTCAGCCTCGACCAGCAGCACGTCGGTGATGCCTTCTGCGGTCAGGTAGTACGCGAGCGCGCAGCCGTTGAGGCCGCCTCCGATCACGAGCATGTCCGTGGGCCTGATGTCGGAGCTCATCGAGTCCCCGCCTCCTTGTCACTGCTTGCTACCTGGAATTGGGCGCGCAGCCGGGCGCGCTGGACCTTGCCGCTCTCGGTTCTCGGCAGCGCCTCATGCACATGCAGCCGCCGCGGGGCCGCGAACCAGCCGACTGCGCTGCCGACCCGGTCGCGCAGCTCGCTGAGCAGGTCCCCCGGCGCCGGGCCGCTCAGCACCACGTGCGCCGCGACGACCGCGCCGCGCACGGGATCGGGCTCGCCTACGCAGGCGGCGTCGGTCACCAGCGGGTGCCCGAGCACGGCGGTCTCCACCTCGACCGGGCCGACGTTGTAGCCAGAGGTCACGATCACGTCGTCACTGCGGCTCTGGTACCAGTACCGGCCGAGAGCGTCGCGGCGGACCAGGTCTTCGGTGATGAACCAGTCGCCGTCGAACCGGGCGTTCCATTCCTCCTGGCGGCCCCAGTAGCCGCGGCTGAGGAAGAAGCCGTTGTCGCGCACGGCGAGCCTGCCGGTCCCCTCACCGGCGACGTCCGCGCCGTCGTCGCTGACCAGCTTGAGCTCGAAACCGGGGATGGCCGTGCCCATCGAGCCGGCCGCAACTGGCGGGGCTCCTGGCACGCGCAGGTTACCTGTCACCATGCCGAGCTCGGACAGCCCGTAGCTGTCGCGGACGACAACTCCGGCGTGCGCGCGGAACCACTCGACGGTCTCGGCGTCGAGCGCCTCGCCGGCGCTGGACGCCGCGGTGAGCCTCGGCGAGACCATGCCGGGACCTGCCGCTGCCAGTTGCCGGAACGCGGTCGGCGCGGCCGCGAGGTGCGGCGCGGGAACCTCAGACACGGTCGCCCACCAGCTCGCGGCGTCGAACGGGCCCTCGTGGATGACCCGGACTGCGCCCGCGAGCAGCGGCGCGAAGCCGGTGGTGAACAGGCCGAATGACCAGCCGGCGTCGGCACCGGAGAACAGTACGTCGCCGGCTTGGGCGGCAAGGAAGTGCCGTACGTAAGGGAGCAGGGTCAGCACGGCGTGGTGGGGGATCTCACAGCCCTTGGGGCGCCCGGTCGTGCCGGAGGTGTACATGATCGTCGAGGTGTCGTGCAGTCCGGTGCTTGCGGCAGAAGGGATGGGCGGCCCAGACTCGATGGCGCCGCTGAGCGCGATGTCCCCGGGTTCGCCGCCGCCGTCGAGCACGATGATCTTCATGCCGGGGACCGCGGCCGACACCGCGTCCAGGGCTGGCCGGTTCGCGCTGTCGGTGAGGATGGCGGCAGGCTCGGCGTCCGAGAGCCTGGCCAGCAGACCGTCTCCGCCAAAGCCGCTGAACAACGGTACGTACAGCGCGCCCAGGTGCCATACGCCCAGTGCGGTGGCGAAGGACGCTGGTCGCCTGCCCATCAGGCCCGCGACGCGGTCGCCGGCCCTGACATCTGCGGCCGCCAGCACGGCGGCGATCTCACGTCCGCGTCGCTGGAGCTGGGCTCCGGTGTAGGCCTGCTGCGTGCCGTCGGCCCGCCGCCAGACGACCCCTGCACTGTCCGGCAGCGGCATCGTCCCGGCGTTGAACAGGCCGTCGCGGGTGGCACCCGCCTGCCGGGCCGCTTGGTCCCAGTCCCAGGACGGGATGGGCGCTTGCGCGTCAATCATCGCGCCCCCGCCCTCACTGCGCGGTCCAGCCGCCGTCGACGTGCAGGACCGCGCCGGTGATGTACGAGGATTCGTCAGTGGCGAGGAAGATCGCGGCGCCGACGAGCTCGCTGGGATCGCCCACCCTGCCGAGCGGAATCGCCGACGTCACCTGCTCTCCGAACTTGCTCTCGAGGTAGCGCTCGGTCATCTTGGTGCGGAAGTAGCCGGGGGCCAGGCAGTTCACCCGGACCGAGCGGTCCGCCCACTCGATAGCCAGGGACCTGGTCAGGTTCTCTACGCCGCCTTTGCTCGCACCGTAAGCGGCCATCCGGGCGACTCCGGTGCTGCCGTGCACGGAAGAGACGTTGATGATGCTGCCCTCGCCCGACTGGAGCATGTGAGACCCGGCCGCGCGGCAGCAGTAGAAGGTGCCGGTGAGGTTCACCGCGATGATGTGCTGCCAGTCCTCATCGGCCAGCTCTTCGCTGCGGCGCACCGTAGGGCTGATACCAGCGGCGTTGACGAGAACGTCCAGGGAGCCCCAGGCGCCGACGATCTCGTCCGCCGCAGCCGACATCGCCGCCGGGTCGGTGACGGAGCCCGCGAGCACCAGGACGTCCTTTTCACCGATCTCGCGCGCCAGGTCGTGCAGTTCGTCCTTACCGCGGGCGGTGACTGCGATGCGGGCTCCGGCCTGGGCGAAGTCGGTAGCGACCGCCCGGCCCAGGCCACGGCTCGCGCCGGTGATCCAGGCGGTCTTGCCACGCAGGGACTGCTGTGCGCTGATGGTCTGATCTCCTCGCGTTGGGGGTTAACGACACATCCAGTTGGGAGTATCATAGACCGATCGGTCGGTTTCCAAGCAACGTAGAAGGGAATTGGCCGGATGTCAAGAAGTCCGGTAGGCGGTTGTGGCGGCGGAAATAGCTGGCCGGGGAGACGGCGGAAGCCGCCCTCTGTCTCATCGCGCGCCCGAAACTCACGGCGGAGGAGACTAGCGTGGAGCAGGAGCAGTACGAGGCGTTCCGGTCCGCGATCTTCAAGCGCGTCTGGTCGGAGCTCGACCCGCTGGAACGGCAGATCGAGGATAGCGAGCAGCTTCCGCTCGGAACGCTCGTGCCGCTGCTCGCCGACATGGGCGCGCTTGGGCTACTCGTTCCGCGTGAGTACGGCGGGAGTGGTCTGACGATCGAGCAATACCTGCCGATCATCGCCGAGTTCGCCAAGGTCCAGGGCGGCATCCGGGTCCTAGTGCACGTGCACAACTCGTTCGCCCACGCGCTGTCGGAGATCGGCAGCCCGCAGCAGTGCGCCGCGATCCTGCCCGGCACGGTGACGGGCGCGAACTCCGTCGCGTTCGCGCTGACCGAGCCCGGCCGGGGGACTGGCAGGGACCTCGGCACCACCGCCCGCCGCGACGGCGAGCACTATGTCATCGACGGCCGCAAGTGGCTAATCACGAACTCTGACATCGCCTCGCACTTCATCGTGCTGGCACGGAACGGCCGCGGTTTGTCGGCTTTCCTTGTCCAGCGGGACGCGCCCGGCCTCATCATCGCGCCGCTGCCGGAGACGATGGGCTGCAAGGGCGGGCAGCATGGTCGGCTTCGCTTCAACGGCGTGCGGATTCCGGCGGCGAGCCTGATCGGGACCGAGGGTGACGGCGAGGAGCACCTGGAACGTGCCCTGGAGATCAGCCGGATCTTCATTGCCGCGAGCTCGCTCGGGACCGCGCAGCGAGCGCTCGACCTGGCACTCGAACATTCCCGGACCAGGGTGACATTCGGCAAGCCGATCGGCCAGCGGCAAGCGGTGCAACGCTATCTGGCCGAGATGGCCGTAGACGTCTATGCGCTGCGCCATATGCTCATCGACGCCGCGCGCAAGTGGGACAGCGGTCGCCGGATCCCGCTGGAGGCGTCGCTCTGCAAGCTGTTCGGACTCGAAGCTGTTGGCCGCGTGACCGACCGGGCGCTGCTTGTGCTCGGCGGCATCGGATACACCAGGAGCACACCGATCGAGCGCCTGTACCGGGACGCGCGCCTCAACTGGCTGGAGGAAGGCCCGCCGACGATCCAGTACCTCGTCGCGGCGCGCGAACTGATCGCGGGCTATGCCTGGGATGATGCTTTCGCGGGCGGTGCGAGCGCGCCGGTGCCTTCATTCAACTCCGGCACTGCCGACTGATCGCCAGGCGGCGAGCGGACAACTGGAACGGTGAGCCTGCCAGTGAGCATTGATAAGGGCGCCGGGATGCGCCTGACCGGAGACGGGAACGGCCGCGGGATCGCGCTCGGTGACAACGGCGAGTCCACGCGCGAGCGGATCGTCCGGACTGCGGCGGAGCTGTTCGCCGCGAACGGCTACGACGCCACGGGGATCGCCGAGATCCAGGCCCAGGCTGAGATCAGCAGGGGTGCCTTCTACTACCACATCGACAGCAAGCAGACGCTGCTGTTCGAGATCAGCAAGAACCAGGTCGACAACATGAACGCGGTCGCGGCAGGGATAGTGGTCCGGGAGGAGCCAGCCGATGTCAAGATCGGCGAGATGGCCCGTTCGCTGCTCCGCAACATCAGCGACCACCGCGCCGAGTGGGCAGTCTTCTTTCGGGAGTTCGTCGCCCTCAAGGGAGAGCGGCGGGCTGAGATCCTTGCCGCGCGCGACATGTATGAGTGCTACTGGATCGAGTTGTTCGAGGCGGGCGCGCGCGAAGGGGCGCTGACCGAGGTCACGGCACTTCAGGTCAAGGGCATCCTCGGCATGCTCAACTACACCTATCTCTGGCTCGACCCGCACGGCAGCGTCAGCCCGGAGGAACTCGCAGACTCATTCGTCAACCTGCTACTCAACGGCCTGAGGATCGAGCGCTCTGGCCCATAGCGACGCATCGCGCTGCCCATAGCCGACGGCGGGACTGAACGTATTTGAGTGGAAGCGCGCGGCGCACTACAGGAGCAAGACATGCAGCAGGCAGGTGACGGAACGGACCGCCGGAGCGGACGCCCATCAGACGGACCGCCGCTTCGTAGCCAGGGATCTACGAGGTGTCGGTTGGCGGACGGCGGGTGCTGGTTGACCAGTCGGGCGGAACCAAGCTGGCATGACGTCGGCCCTTTCGGTCGTCATGAATCTAATCCGAGCAGTTCCTGTACCAACACATGACGGGAGGCGCCCCGGTGATAGCTTCTGTGATTTGCCCATCGGCCGCGCAGCCCGGTTCGCCCTTAGTGGACCGGATCAGGGCAGGAATCATCGGCGAAGGCGAGGTGCTCGACGGTCCGTACGGGCCGCGCCGCATTACGTACGCTGACTACACCGCATCAGGCCGGTCGCTGGACTTCATCGAGGACTTCATCCACCAGCAGGTACTGCCGCGGTACGCCAACACTCACACCGAGAGCTCAGGGACTGGGCTGGCCACCAGTCGGCTGCGGGAGGACGCCCGCCAGATCATCCACGATGCCGTCGGCGGCAACGCCGACCACCTGGTGATCTTCTGCGGCTCCGGTGCCACCGCAGCGGTCAGCAAGCTGATCGGCATCCTGGAACTGCGGCTGCCCGACGGCCTGGCCCGGCGGTACCGGCTGCTCGATCAGATCCCGCCCGAGGAGCGGCCGGTGGTGTTCGTGGGACCTTACGAGCACCACTCCAATGAGCTGCCCTGGCGGGAGACGATCGCTGATGTCGTCGTTATCGGCACCGATGTCGACGGGCACATCGACCTGGCCGACCTGTCAGCGCAGCTGAACCGTTACGCGCAGCGGCCACTGCGCATCGGCAGCTTTTCGGCCGCTTCCAACGTCACCGGTATCTTGTCCGACGCCGACGCCATCGCCGCGCTGCTGCACTCTCGCGGGGCACTGTCGTTCTGGGATTACGCTGCGGCTGCCCCGTACGTGCCGATCAGGGCGGGGGAGTCAGCGCCTGGCACAGGTGACCACAAGGACGCTATCTTCCTGTCCCCGCACAAGTTCATCGGCGGTCCGCAGACCCCCGGCGTCTTGGTCGTGCACCGTGACCTTGTGCGTAATCAGGTGCCCACCGTGCCCGGCGGCGGGACTGTCCTGTTCGTCGACCCCATCGGCCACCGTTACCTCGACGATCCGGTCGCGCGCGAAGAGGGTGGCACTCCGGCCATCGTCGAGTCCATCAGGGCCGGGCTGGTGTTCGCGCTCAAGCAGGCCGTCGGCACCGAAACGATACAGGCCAGCGAGGAACGCCTCTGGAAACGTGCCCTGGGGCGCTGGTCGCGCAATCCCAGCATTGAGGTGCTCGGCAGCCCCGATGCGCGGCGGCTGTCCATCGTCTCGCTGTGCATCCGCCATGGTGACCGCTACCTGCATCACAACTTCGTCGTAGCGGTTCTCAACGACTTGTTCGGGATTCAGGCCCGCGGCGGCTGTTCCTGCGCTGGGCCGTATGGCCACCGCCTGCTGGGAATCGACGCGGCCCACTCT
>JBKQTJ010000172.1:0-24062 GCA_052143255.1 Streptosporangiaceae bacterium
ATCGACGGTTCGTCCAGGACGTAGAGCACGCCGACGAGGCCGGAGCCGATCTGGGTGGCGAGCCTGATCCGCTGCGCTTCGCCGCCGGCCAGCGTCGCCGCGGCTCGGTCCAGCGTCAGGTAGTCAAGGCCCACGTCCAGCAGGAAGCCGAGCCGGGCATTCACCTCCTTGAGGATCCGGCCCGCGATCTGCATGTCCCGCTCAGACAGCTGGAGCGACAGCAGGAGCTTGGCCAGCTCGCCGATTGGCAGCGAGCAGTAGTCCGCGATCGACCGGTCGTCGACCTTGACCGCCAGCGAAACCGGCTTGAGCCGGGCACCGCCGCAGGACGGACAGGGCACCTCGCGCATGAACTCGGCGAACCGCTCGCGGCTGTAATCGCTGTCGGCATCAGCATGCCGCCGCTCGATGTACGGGATCGCGCCTTCGAAGTTCGTGTAATACGACCGCTCCCGGCCGTACCGGTTCTTGTACCGGACGTGGACTTGCTTGTCGTAGCCATACAGCAGCGCGCGCTGGGCGGCGGCAGGCAGCCTCCCCCACGGCGTGGTGATCTTGAATCCGAGCGCGTCACCGAGCGCGTCGATCAGCCGGACGAAGTAGTCGCTGACGTTCCCGCCGCTCCACACCGCGATCGCGCCATCGGCCAGTGTCCGCGCCGGGTCGGACACGACAAGCTCCGGGTCGACCTCCATCTTGGTGCCAAGGCCGGTGCAGTCCG
Source organism: Streptosporangiaceae bacterium (assembly GCA_052143255.1). GTDB lineage: Bacteria > Actinomycetota > Actinomycetes > Streptosporangiales > Streptosporangiaceae > JAJYUU01. Next base: position 722 of record JBKQTJ010000172.1, read on the forward strand.
GGCAAGCGCCCCATGGGGAGTTGAAGGAGAACGACCGCGGCTCTAGCTCGTCGAAGGACAGGTCGTCGTACATGCAGGCGAGGTGCTCGGAGTACATCCGCTCGCGCTGCGGGTCATCCTCGGGCAGGTCGACGAAATCAAGCACGACCACCCCGTTAGCCAGCGAGAGCGCCGTTTCCACCGAGTCGGTCAGCCGGCGCCGGGCCGACTCCTTGACGTCCAGCCGGTCGACAACGACCTCGATGCTGTGCTTCTCGTACTTCTTCAGCGCCGGCAACTCGCCGGACACCGCCGTGTCGAGCCTGATGATCGTGCCGTCAACCCGCGCCCGGGAGAATCCCTTGACCTGGAGCTCCCTGAGAAGCTCGGTGTACTCGCCCTTGCGCCCGCGGATAACCGGCGCGAGTACCTGGAACCGGGTCCCCTCGTCGAGCTCGAGTACTCGGTCTACGATCTGTTGCGGTGTCTGCCGCGCGATCGGCCGACCGCACACCGGGCAGTGCGGCTTGCCCACCCTCGCGAACAGCAACCGCAGGTAGTCGTAGACCTCGGTAATCGTGCCGACGGTGGACCGGGGGTTGCGCCCGGCTGCCTTCTGATCGATCGAGACCGCCGGCGAGAGCCCGTCGATGAAGTCGACGTCGGGCTTGTCCATCTGGCCGAGGAACTGCCGGGCATACGCCGACAGGGACTCGACGTACCGGCGCTGGCCTTCGGCGAAGATGGTGTCGAAGGCCAAGCTCGACTTACCGGAGCCGGACAGCCCGGTAAACACGATCATGGCGTCCCGCGGCAAGTCGAGCGAGACATCCTTCAGGTTGTGCTCGCGGGCACCGCGGACGACAAGGCGATCTGCCACTATGTACCTAGTTCTCCTGGTATGCATGGCCAGCTGAGGGGGCCGCAGCCCGCCCAGCTATGGTATCCGGGGGGTCTGACAAAACACGGGGTCTTCGTGGCCATGCCAGCGCCAGTCACCCCGGGTCCGCGGCAGGCAGCCACCCCACATGGTCCTCGTTACCGTGTCATGGAAAGGAATTCCGGTGACGTCATATTCCGAGCCCGCCGACCCGGCTGCCCTGGCTGCGGCGCTGACCGAGCGACTCGACGCGGCCACCACCAGGCTGCGGGAGACGGTGGCTAGCCTGTCCGACGACCAGGCCCGCGAGCCGTCGCTGCTGCCGGGCTGGACCCGGGGCCACTTGCTCACCCATCTGGCGCGTAATGCCGACAGCCTGCGGAACCTGCTGATCTGGGCGCGTACCGGCGTCGAGACCCCGCAGTACCCGAGCGGCGAGGCGCGGGACGAGGGCATTTCCGCCGGTGCTGACCGGCCAGCCAGCGAACTGGCCGCCGACGTCGACGTGTCGGCGGCGCAGTTTGCGGCCGAGGCGGTCAGACTTACGGGGCCAAACTGGGCAGCCGAAGTACGCGGCCTGCAGGGCGCGCCCCATCCGGGATGGTTCACGCTGCGGCGGCGCCTCAACGAAGTCGAGATTCACCACGTCGATCTCGGCGCCGGTTACCTGGCAGCCGACTGGCCCGCGGAATTCGCGGCAGAGCTTCTCGACGGGGTTGCCGGCGATTTCACGAACGAGGAATCCCCGGCTGTCACGATCGTGAGCACGGACTCGGGCCGTTCGTACCAGCTCGGTCCGGCGGGGTCCGTGCCCGACCGCGCCATCAGCGGGCCGGACTGGCTGCTGCTGGCCTGGCTGATCGGCCGAAGCACCGGCGACGGCCTGACTGCCGAGCCGGCCGGCCCGCTGCCGCCGCTGCCCGCATGGTAGGTATCTGGAAGCGGGACTGCCGCGCGCAGGCCGCCCCTCCGGCAGGCGAGATGAGGAATCGATGTCCTACACGGGAAAAGTCAGCGTCGGCGGTCCGGCCGATACAAGGGAACTGCCCGGCCTCACCATCACGAAGGTCTCGGTCGGGCCGATGGACAACAACGCGTACCTGCTCCGCTGCACGCAGACCGGCGAGCTGGCCCTGATCGACGCCGCCAACGACGCGGACACGCTGCTCGGATTGATCGGTGACACCCCGCTGGCCACGATCATCACGACGCACCAGCACTGGGACCATCACGCCGCCTTGCAGCCGGTCCAGCAGGCCACGGGCGCGGGTACGGTCGCGCATCCGCAAGACGCGCCCGCGCTGCCGGTCCCCGTTACCCGGCTGGTGCAGCATGGCGACAAGGTCGCCGTTGGCAACGCTGAGCTATCGGTGATCCACCTGCGCGGCCACACGCCCGGCAGCATCGCCCTGTGCTACGACGGGAACGGCTCACTCGCGCAGGCGCCGCACCTATTCACCGGCGACTCGCTCTTCCCGGGCGGTCCCGGCAACACGGAGAAGAACCCGGAGCGGTTCAACAGCCTCATGACCGACCTGGAGGAGCGTGTCTTCGCCGAGCTGCCCGATGCAACCTGGGTGTATCCGGGCCATGGCGGGGACACGACCCTCGGCGCCGAGCGACCTCACCTGCCCGAGTGGCGGGCCCGCGGCTGGTAAGGCCGACCGTCATGGTGAAGTTACTGGGCCTATAGCCCCAGTAACTTCACCATGACATACGGCATGCCCGCGCTATTCCTCGCCCGAGAACCGCTCCCAGGCAGACTGCCGGGTCATGCCCAGCGCCTCCCCGATCCGCGCCCAGGTCACCCCGAGGGAACGGGCCCGGCCCACCCACCCCACGAGATTGCGTTCGACTTGCGCGCCCGCTGCCGCGACTCGCGGTAGGAGCGTCAGCACATCCTCGACGCCGGCCGCGTGCTCCCAGGGCGCCAGCAGGGGGACCGAACCGGCCGGCTTCCCCGCGATCACGAGAGTGCACAGTTCCACGCACTCGGAACAGATGAATACGCCAGGCCCCGCTACGAGCGTCGCGACCTCGGTGTTCGGCTTCAGGCAAAACGAGCACGCGGCGATCGCCGACTGCCGCTCCGACATCGCACTATCTCCTGTTGTCAGGCTGAGCCTTACAGTGTCAGCCATAACCCTACGGCGTCAGGTAAAACCTGACAAGCGAATCGCTCAGGCCAGGGCCGGCGGCGCAGGCGGGGCGAGATGGCGCAGGCGGGGCGGGGCGGCGGCGCAGGCGGGGCGGGCGGCGCAGGCGGGGCAGGACGGGACGGGGCGGCCGCGCGGCGTAAGCGCTAAAGGCTGTCGTAACACGCGTTGATGAGCGCGCGGTTGCGGGGGTTGCGCCAGCGCGGGCCCATCTGGTTGGTGACGTAGCCGAGCGCGAGGCCCGCGTCCGGGTCGCAGAAGCCAACCGATCCGCCCGCTCCGTAGTGGCCGAAACTGCGGGGTCCGCGGCCGAGTTCGCGCTCGGGGTGAGTGAGCTGGAAGCCGAGGCCGAACCTGGATGGCCGACGCAGCACCAAGTCGTCGCCGTATACCTGCTCCTGCGTGGCGGCGGCGAGCGCACCGCGGTCGACGACAGCGACGCCGTCGATCGTGCCGCCTGCAGCGAGGGCCGAGTACAGTCTCGCCACGCCCGCGGCCGAGGCGTGCGCGTTCGCGGACGGTATCTCGGCCGTACGCCACGAGACACTGTTCACCACGCCCCGGCCGGAGAAGTCGGGCGGATTGAAGTAGGCGTTCAGCGTCATCAGCGCGCTGCCGCTACCGCCGCGAATCAGGCCACTGGTACCAGGCAGGCCACCGATACCACGCAAGCCACCGATACCACGCAAGCCACCGGTACCAGGCAAGCCACCGGCCACGCTCGGACCACTGGCATTGGGCGAGCCGCCGGCATTGGCCAGGCTGGCCGCCTCAGCTGGTGCGTCGTCAGGCAGCGGCACGCCGTCAGGCGGGCCATCCCCCCAGTGGAAGTCAGCGACCCGGCGCAGCTCGGCGGCCGATAGCCCGATGTGGACATCAGCACGGAGCGGTCCGGCGACCTCGCGCCGCACGTACTCCCCCGGCGTCAGCCCGCTAACCAGCCGGATCAGCTCCCCGGCCAGGAAGCCGAACGTGTTCACGTGGTAGCCGTGACCGCTGCCCGGCTGCCACCACGGCGGCTCATCGGCCAGGGCGCGGGTCATCCGCGCCCAGTCCAACATGCTGCCGGCTGGCTGAGCTGCGTGCAGCGCGGGCAGGCCGGCCTGGTGACTTAGTAGCTGGCGGATCGTGACGCCCTGTTTGCCCGCCACGCCGAACTGCGGCCAGTACCTGGAGACCAGCCCGTCCGGATCGAGCAGGCCTTGCCCGGCAAGCTTGGCCATGCAGGCGGCGATCACCCCCTTGCCCACCGAGAACACGTTGACCAGGGTGTCTTGCGACCACGCCCGGCCGGTTGCGGCCCAGCCGCCGTGCAGGTCCGCAACGACCGTGCCGTGCACGGTCACGCAGACCGCTGCCCCTAGCTCGCCGCGTTCGGTGAAGTTGGCCGCGAACTCGTCGCGCACGGCGGCGAACGCCGGATCCCAGCTACCGGTGATAGCCGTCTGCGGAGCCATGGCACCCTGCCTTCCGCTGCACTGACGCTGCACGCGCGCCCCGGACTGCCCAACTGGAGTAGTCTGCCCGGACATGAGCCAGGTTCACGACGTGGCCATCGTCGGTGCGGGCCTGCTCGGGCTTGCAGTCGGCCGCGCTCTTACGGCCCAGGGCCGCGATGTGCTCGTACTGGAGCAGGCAGAGATCGGCCACCAGGGCGCGGGCTCAAAGGGCAGCTGCCGCATCTTCCGGCTTGGTTACCCCGACCCTCTGTACGTTGCGGCAGCTCGCCGCGCTGGCGAGCTATGGCGGCAGCTTGAGACCGAGTCCGGACGGGTCATCATGCATCCCACTCCGCAGCTCACGTTCGGCGCTGGCTTGCGCGCGGTGCAGGACGCGATGAGTCAGGCGGGCGCGCGATGCGAGCTGCTGCCCGCCAGCGAGGTCGCGCTGCGGTTCCCGGGCATCAGCACCGGCGGGCCCGCACTGCTTGAGCCTGAGTCGTGCGTGATCGCCACGGACGAGGCGCTCGCCGCGCTGGCCGACGGCGTGGCGGAGATCCGGACCGGCGTCCGTGTCGCCAGCCTGGCCGATGCTGACGGGCGGGTAACGCTGCGCACGAGCAGCGGGCCGGTGATCGCGCGGGTGGCGATCATCACAGCTGGGCCGTGGTCCGGCAGGCTGCTGGAGACTGCGGGCATCGGCCTGCCGTTCCGGGCGACCCTGGAGCAGGTCGCCTACCTGCGGCCGGCCGCGCCCGATGACCCGCCCGCGCCGATCTTCATGCGCCACGGAAGGCAAGCCCCGTACGGGCTGCCGGTGCCGGGATCGCCGCTGTACAAGGTCGGGATCCACCCGAGCGGGCCAGTTGCCGATCCGGACACCCGTGACCAGCCGGCCGACGACTACCTGGTGGCGCGAATATCCGACGTCGCCCGGCAGATGCTGCCCGGCCACGATCCGGTACCTGCCCGCACTGAGCGCTGCATCTATGACAACAGCCCGGACGAGGATTTCGTTGTAGACCGGGTCGGGAACGTGGTCATCGGCTGCGGCACGTCCGGGCACGGCTTCAAGTTCGGGCCGCTGTTCGGCGACTGGCTAGCGACGCTCGCCACCGGCCAGCCGGGCGAAGCGCCGGACCAGCGCTTCGCGCTGACTCGGCTCTGCGGGCGCAGCTGGCACTGAATCGGGTAACCGAGGATTGCCAATTGCGGCGCCCGGCTGGGCGTTGTCCCGGCGGGCCGCGCGCACCAGCAGAACCGCTATCAGCCCCAGGCCGATAAGCGCGGCCAGCACGTAAAGGTCCCCGACCAGCTGCTGTGACCCGGTCATCCCGTAACCCCGGAGGGCATCCTGCTGCTGGTCGAGGAATGCAGACACCGTTTCCCCCGCCGAGGATGGCGTGAGGGCGGGGACGACCCACAGCAGGCCAGAGAACAAGATCGCTACTCCAACCGCACCTGACCAGCCTGCCAACCGCCACCGGCCGGCCGCTGGCAGCCATCGCGGGCCAGCCGCCAGGTCCACCAGCACGACCAGCGCGGGTGCGACCCACACCCAGTGGTGCGACCACGAGACGGGCGAGACCAGCAGGCCCGTCAGCGCGCAGACCAGGATCCCGGGCATTTCCAGGCCGCGGCGCGACGTCCACGCCGCGAGCAGCAATCCCGCCGCCGCGACCGCCACGACGGCGCCGAGCCGGTACGGCTGCCAAGCCGCCCCGTCGCCGAACAGCCGCAGCAGTGCGCCGTTCAACGACTGGTTACCGACATAGCGGGGGTTTCCGAGGCGATTCGCGTTCAGCAGCAGGCCGTCAAGCCAGAAGTCCTCCGATGCCTTCGGCAGCAGCAGCAGCGAGCCGGCGATCGTCAGGCCGAAGGTCGCCGCAGCAACAGTTGCAGCCCGGTAGCGTCGCGTCAGCAGCAGGTACGGTATGAAAATCAGCGGCGTCAGCTTGAAGCCCGCGGCCACGCCTACGCCGATGCCCTTCCACCAACGGCTGTCCGGCAGGCACAGGTCTGCCACGACGATGAACATCAGCATGAGGTTGACCTGTCCGAAGGACAGCGTCTGCAAGACCGGCTCGAGCCAGAGCGCCACCGCCGCCACGCACAGCGTCGCGCCGAGCCGCCATGGCGAGCGGCGATATCCCAGCGCTCCCCACGTCAGCCAGAGCACGCCAACGAGCGAAGCAACGCTGGCCGCTACGTCGAGTGCCTTCACAACCGGCACGGTCAGGACCGAGACCAGCGCGAACAGGCCAGCGGCCATCGGGGTGTAGGTGAAGTGCAGGCTGCCGGGCATGTAGGTGTACAGGTAAGGATCGTCCGAATGCCGGACCAGAGTGCCGCCCCACACGTAAATGCGAAGGTCAAGCATCGACCAGGGATGCCGGGAGAATGCCTGGAAACCGCCCAGCAGCACGGCAAGCGAGACAGCGAACAGCACAGCGGCGAAGGTCGTTCTGGGCACCCAGGCTGGGCCGGGCCGCGCAAGAGCACCCGGTGGCGCGGCAATCTCGCCCTGCTGAGCACCCGTGTTCAACGTCTCTGACCTCCAGTCGTATCAGCGCGCTGCTGCGCTAGTCGGCACCGTTGCGCCGGGACTCCAGCGACCTGATGATGACGCTGATCCCGAGCGCACCCGCCGGGACGAGCGTCACAAGCGCCGGCAACTGGTATCGCCACGAGAACACGAACAGGTCCGATACCAGCAAGACCGACACTCCAGTGGCGAAGAAAAGCAGGCAGGCTAGCGCCAGCTGCCGGCTGGCGGGCGTTGCTCGCCGGCGCAGCACGAAAACCGAGCCGGCCAGGCCGGTCAGCGTGCATAGCAAGAGCAGCGGACCCGGCGTGTAGCCACCATCGAGCTGATAGCCCCGCAGGAACGCGGCAACGGGCCGCCAGACTGCAGGGCTGCCGCCACCGAATCTGTCCACCGCAGATCTGACGATGGCCGGAGTGGCATGCGCCGAGAAATACGGGAACGTGGTCTGGAATTGCCAGCGGGAGATCGGCGGATCGCCCGGCGCGGTATCCCGGGTCACTGCGAACAGCTTCAGTACGTCGCGTCCGTAGGCATCGAGCACTCGCAGCGGCTGCTGGGTCAGCACGGCGCGGCTGAAACTGGTGACCAGCCTGTCGGTTTCGGCTCGCGGCAGGTCGCGGTAGTACCGCTGCACCGGGGCATACGTGCCGAACTCGAGCCAGTCATTCCCCCTGGCCTGCTGCGCAGTCGTCGGGCACAGCCCGCGTTCATCGGATGGCAGCTTGATAACGGCGCAGTCGACAGCCGCCGCCGTCCTGCCATAGACCGACGTGACGCCCTGATGCGACAGGAAGAAACCCCCGCCGAGCAGGTAGGAGCCTGTGCTGTAGGCAAGGATGGGCAAGGCGCACGCCGCGCACAGCAATGCTGCCTTGCCAACCCGCTGCCGCCAGTCGCCGCCGACGGCAGCGAGCACGAAGATCGCCGCGGCCGGAATCAGGGCCTCGCCGACCTGCGCCACAGTAGCGGACGCCCCGAGCACGATGCCGGCCACCACGACTCGCCGCCAGCTCAGCCGCGGCTGCCACAGCAAGATCGCGATGCCTGCGACGATCAGCGCCTCGAACCAGGTGCCCGGCATGATCGTCTGCTCATTCTGCAACTGGTAGGCGTCCAGCAGCACCGGCGCCATAGCAACCGCCGCGAGCCAGCGAGACACGCCCCGCCGCAGCAGCAGCACGTAGATGACCACAGCCATGGCCAGGGCAAGCAGGTGCTGGACCGCGACGACGGTGTCGAGGTTTGCCACCAGCAAAATCGCCCGCAGCGGCAGCTTGTAGCCCTCAGGATCGTTACCCTGCGCGGTGTACAGGTACTTCACCGAGTCGATGTAGAACAGTGCCGGGCGGTAGGCGAACTGGGCTAGCACCCGGAGCCCCAGGCCGGCGGCAAGCAACGCGGCGGCCAGCCAGTGCTGCCGCAGCACGACTGCCCACGCCGGGTAGCGACCCGGTGACCTGCCGGCATGGGTCTGCCCTGCGCCGCGGTCCGCGCTCGCGGGCTTCAGCTGGTTGCCGGTGGTCCGCACGACGTCAGAAACGTCCCGCCGGACCTTGGCCGCCACCGGAATGCCAGAGGGCAAGCACGACTGTGACAATCGCCAGCCACCGTGTCATCCGGTTGCGCGGGACCTGGGTCAGCGCGACCCAGGCCAGCGCGGCATACCACGGGAACACCCACGGGGCGACGAGGATCCAGGCAAAGCTCAGGGCGAACGGCGCTACCACCTCCTGCGGCTGATCGGAGGAGATCCGCTGGTAGATCAGCCAGGCGACCACGACCATCGCGACCGGCCAGAGCAGGCTAATCACAAAGGCCGTCGTCTGGCCCGCCTGCACGTAGGTGGCGAACACGCCGGTATGTACGCCCAGCCAATCACCGATCCCCTGGAATATCCGCCACGGCGACGGCAGGATCACCCATTTTGACCCGCCAGCGAGCGGCTTCAGCGCAGTGATGCCGTATGTGCTGTATAGCAGCGCGACCGTCACCAGCGAGACGGCGGTGATCCGCGCGGTCCGCATCCACTCGTGCCGCCGGAGCATGGGCCAGGCGAGCCCGACCGCGACGAGCACCGCATTTATCTTCACGCCGCAAGCGACGCCGATCAGCACGCCGATCAGCACGTCACCCCACAGGCCCGACACCCGGCGCGCCACCTGGATCGCGCAGATGCAAGCCGCCGCCACGAAGGTATCGAGATGGCCGCCGCTCACCAACTGCTGGATGAGCACGGGGTTCGCCACCCAGAACAGCGTTGCGCGGATGGGATCGTCGGACGTCTTGAGCAGCAGCCAGCCGATGCCGATGAACACCAGGCCGTTGAGGATCATCAAGACCCAGAGGGTGTTGGCTGCGTTCGCGCCGCCTATCGATGCGGCAAATCGCTGTACCCAGGTGGCGATCGGGCCGTAAACCGAAACCTGACCCTTCCACACCGTGCCGACGAGGCGGAGGTATTGCGGCGAGTGCTTCAGGGCCTGCGCCGGCCCGACGAGATACGGATTCCCGCCCAGCGCCGATATCCGGCCGAACGCCGCGTAGCTGGCGGTATCGGAGGAGCCAACCGGCGTGAGGCTGACCATCACCGCTACGACGGCCGCGCTGACCAGAAGCAGCTTGCGCGGGTTGGGGCGCCAGCCCTGGCTGTGCGCCCACAGCATGCCCGCCAGCCCCAGGCAGGCCAGAATGTCGCCCGCATACAGCAGCGTCATCGTGAGGATGTTGTGGCCAGCCAGATCCGGCAGGAAGCGCGAAAGCGGCAGCCTGATCTGCAACGTTGCGGTGTTCGGCGCGGTGGCACCGACGATCGCGCCCAGCAGCAGGCCGAATCCGGACACGGCGATGGCGACCCGCGGGTTGGCGAGCCGGCTCCAGGCAAGCTTGCGGATCACCGTGCTCATGACCCGCTCGATCAGGCCGTTGCCTTCGACGGGGCGACGCGTTCCAGCGGGGAACGCAGGCTTGACCGAGTCGGGGGCAACGGTTTCCACCGGCGTTGCCGGACCGGGCGACGTCAAGTCCACAGCCTGCGTGACCGAGCCAGCCTTCCCGACTGACCCGGGCGGGCCGGCCGAGTCGATGGACGCCCGTGTCACCTCGGCCATACCTCCATTAGCGGACCTGCGCTGCCACTGCCGCCGCAGGAGTCGCCGCGCCGCCCGGCCACCCCGCCCCGGCTCTCCCCGCTGCTACCCGGCTGGCCCTGCCTTCACGCCTGCGTTCAGGGTAAGCGGCCCGCCCGGGGTCGAGGCCGCATTTGCCTGAATCGTGGCAGCGAGATGACCGCGCAACGACTTCTACCGTCGGCGTCGTCACTGATTGTTCCATCCCGTTACGGTCCGTCATAGTCCATCTTGAGTCAGCCCTTTTTATGGCCGATCCCGACGGATGCGGTGCGATGATCTTATTGCACTCGCGCCAATGCCGGGGCCGCGGCGGCGATTCGGCTGAACGAGCAGGCGTCGATGTGGTGAACTATCGGGAATAATGCTGGCCGGCCGTACTTGATGTGCGGCATGGGGGTAGCGAATGTCCAGTGACGCCTCGCCGCCATCGCGAATCCGGCTGGACACCGAGCCGCCGTGGACCAAGGTAATCGTCACCACACTGCGGCTCTGGCTGCGCCGAAGGGTGCTGCACGTTCCCGATCACCGCAAGGTAAGCGGGCTGAAGCTGGCGATCGCCGGCGTAGCGGTAGTCGTCGTGGCCGCGGCGATCGGGGGCACCATCGCCGTCGTCGACGGAACCAGCAGCAATCCAGCCATTCACCCCGCCAGGCACTTAGTCGTTCGCTCCGGCCAGCCGCCGTCTCCGGCGCAGGTCGAGGCCAGCCTGAACACGCGGTCGGCGGCCGCCTGGATCGCGGCGAACGTGAGTGCCCGTACCGTCGTCGGCTGCGACCAGGTGACCTGCGCTGACCTTGCGGCGGCCGGCTTCCGCGCGGACGCGGAACTAACCGGCCAGGGCGCGCTCAACCAGCTGGACACAGACCAGGCGGTCGGCCTGCGCGGCAGCATGACACTTATCGTCGCAACTCCAGCCGTGCGGGCGAAGTATGGCGCCCAGCTAGCTGCTCGGGCTCCAGTCATGATTGCCAGCTTCGGCTCCGGCCAGAACTCGGTACAGGTGCGCCAGTTCGTGCCCGGCGGCACGGCCGGTTACCAGCGGGAGGCACGCAGTGCACTGGCCGCCCGGCGGAAGGCTGGCCGCAGCCTGGCCGGTAACCGCCGGTTGTTCGCGCACGGGGCAGCCAGGCTGGCCCTGACCTCGGGCCTGGTCGATCCTCGGCTCATCGCCGCGATCCGCGCGATCGCCCGCCATTACCCGGTGCATCTGGCCCGGTTTGGGACTGGCGGGCCGCTGGCTGGCCGCTGGGCGCCGTTGCGAATGGCGGAAATCGGCGGGTTCACGGCCCACGGACGGCGCGGCGGCGATCTGTCAGCGATCATGAAGCTGCTGCGCGGGCAGCCTGCGGCTGATCGGCCCCAGCTCGTCATCACCAAACTGCCGGGCGGCGCTACCATGCTGAAGATCGAAGTACTGGCCCCCACGCCGCTCTAGCTGGCCGTTCGCCTGCCCGTCAGCGAGGCGTAGCTGGCCAGCGTCGCTTGAACCGAGTCGGATTCGGTCGGCAACGCGGCGCTGCGGGCACGGGCCGCCTGTTCTAGCCGGGCGGCCAGCGCCGGGTCGTCGAGCACCGCGCAGACCGCGGTTGCCAGGGCGTCCGCGTCCCCCGGTGGGATCAGCACGGCCGCATCCGCGCCGGTTAGCTCCGGAGTGCCACCCGTCCGGGTAGCAACAAGCGGCCGGCCGGCGCGCAGCGCCTCCTGCACGATCAGGGCACGCGCCTCCCACCGGCTCGGGACCACGACGACGTCGGCTACAGCCAGCAGCGCTGGCACGTCCGTCCGCGGCCCGAGCAGAAGCACGTCGGCACCGATCCGGGCCGCTTGCGCTCGCAGTTGCCCCGCCATCGGGCCTTCGCCCGCGATCACGGCCAATGGGCGCGGCTTCCGGTGCTGCCAGCGCCCTGCCGCGCTGACGAGCACGTCCAGGCTCTTCTGCGGAGCCAGGCGGCCGACGGCCAGCACCACCGGGCGGCCGGCTGCCCCGATGTCCGTACGCGCCTTGGCTACCTCGGCCGCGCTCGGCGGCCCGGTCGGCGGCGCCGCCACCTCGATGTGACCGACATTGGCGCCTCGGTTTCGCATCCGCTCGGCCAGGTCAGCGGATGCGCAAAGCACGAGATCCGCGCGCCAGGCGCAGATTCGCTCCAGCATCTCGTAGCTGAGCCGGGCGGCCCGGCCGCCAGGCGGCGCGTTGTGAACCGTGACGGCGAGCGCAGGCCTGCCCGGTCGCGCCCTGCCGACCAGGGCCAGGGCTGCGAACGCGCCCGCCCGTAGGCCGTGCGCGTGCACGATATCCGGGCGCCAGCCGCGAAACGCGTTCCGGAGCCGGATGATCGCCACGGCATCGCCCAGCGGCCGCGGCCGGTCCGTAATTTTTACCGGGGTAACGGGGACGTCCCGGCCGAGCATGCTTGCAGTCGGCGCGGGCCCGAATGCGCGAATGGCCAGACCCGCGGCGCGGCAGCCGGCCGCGAGCGCGGCGACATGGACGGCGGTGCCGCCCGCGGCCGAGCCGAGCACGAGCGCCACGCGCGGCCGTCCTGCGAGCCCGGACATCCTGGTATGAGCCTGCCCCGCGCCCGGCGGCCCCGCGCCTGCGTGCGCCCGCCCGGTCCGCTCCGGACCGGTCGGCCCGATCGCACGAGCTCCGCCTTCGGCTGAGCCGGTCATTACGGCACGACCCGCCAAACCTTGGCCGCGGCGGCCCGCAACTCGCCGCCGTCCAGTACCAGCGCGACGCCGGCGTACGCCACCAGCGCGACGAGCAGCGCGAGCAACGCTATCAGCGCTTCTGCGGCCGGCCCTGCTAGCGGAAAGGCCGCCGCGGCCGCCGCACCCGCGCCCGCACCCGCGGTCGCCGCGGCCAGGCCGGTCACTGCGGCACGACCCGCGCCTGCCAGTGCCGCGGGTCCGCAGGTGCGCCGGACCGCCATCAGCAGGGCAAGCCCGGCCAGCGTCAGCCCGATGGTGTTTCCGAGGGCGAGCATCGCTACCACCGACGGGCCAGGCGCCAGCGCGACCAGTGCGAAGTCGGCTGCGATAACGACGAGCCAGCCGCCGCCGACGCAGATCGCCGCGGCCCGCGTCTGCCCAGCCGCCAGCAGCACCCTGGACAGGCTTGCCACCAGTCCGTACCCAGCCAGGCCGGGCGCGAACAGCGCGAGCCCGGCCGCCAGCTGAGCTACCTGGCCAGCCGGCACGAGGAAGCGGGCGGCCGGAACTGCCAGCGCCAGCAGCAGGGCGGAGCCGAGGAAGGACATGAGCAGCACGGCGCGCACGGATCCGGCCGCAGTGCTATCGAAATCCGCGCCGCGCCTTATGGACAGCGCCGGAAATGCGCTCACCGCCACGGAGATGGCAAGCACCGCGTAGGCAGCCTCGAACACCTGCCAGCCGTACTGATAGAGCACAACTGCGGCCTTCGAGCCGTGCCCGTTCGCCAGGATGATCACCACGAGCAGAGCTGCGTCCTGGGTAAGGAGCGCCGTGATGCCGTAGACGACCAGACCGCCACCACGGCGACGGACTCCCGCCGGGATGCGCAGGGTCGGCCGCAACCGTATCCGCTGCCGCCAGATCGGGACCAGAGCGGTGAGCACCAAGGCCAAGACGCCGACCGTCGTGCCGATCGACAGGATCAGCTCCGCTGACAGTGGCAAGCCAGCGAGGTCGCTGTCGGTGTGGAAGTTCCCGCCGAACGGAACGAAGATCAGGTACGCGGCGATCACCACGAGGCTGGAGATCACCGGCGCGAGGGCCGGCGCAGCGAACCGCTGATGCGCTTGCAAGATGCCATACAGCACCACGGCCAGCCCGTACAGCGCGATCTGTGGGCCGAACACCGCCAGCATGTGCGCGGTCACCGTGATCAGCGGTGCCTGTGCGCAATGCGCTCCGGCATTAGCCGGGTAGAGCAAGCCAGCCACCGGGCGAGCCGCCAGCGTGATCGCTAGGCTGACCGGCACCAGGATCAGCGCTGTCCAGGTCAGCAGCGCCGACGACGTCTGGGCTACCTCGGCTGCGGCGATCGGATCGGTAGCCGACCGATGCGCCGGCCTTGCCAGCAGCGGGACCAGGAGGCTGGTCAGCGCGCCGCCGAGGACGATGTCGTAAATGATGTTCGGCAGCGTGTTCGCGGTCACGTATGCCGTGCCCAGGCAGTAAGCACCGACCGTCTTGGCGAACACCGCCGTCCGGACCAGTCCGAGCAGGCGCGCGACGACGGTCAGCCCGGCGATGAGCGCCGCTGCGCGGGCGATGCCTGGCCCGGCCGGCGGCTCGGCTCCGGCGTCCTGGCCGTCCTGCATGAACGGAGCAGCCTGCCCGCTCACCGTGTTTCGGCCGAGCGCACCGGTTCGCCAGTCAGATGCGCACCAATCTCACCAGCTTCATTCGGGTCTGCAGCCTCGGCCGGGTCTGCCGGTCCTGTCGTCGCGGCCGGCCTGGCGGTTGGAGTCGGCCCCGTCCCGGCAGCCGGCCGGCGGCCGAGCATGTCCGCCCACCGCAGCGGCCCGGTGCGCTCGATGACCCTGGTAAAGCTCACTACTTCGCTCGCCGCGGTCAGGCCGGCCACCCCGGAAAGGACCGCGATCCTGCTTCGCCTGCTGAGCGACATCGCGGCGGCCGCGCCGAGCATCGCGCCGAGCCCATTAGCGCCAGCGTCGCCGAGCATCGATCGTTCGCCCAGGTCCTCCGGCAGGAGTGCCGCAGCGCTCGCCAGCGGTGCTACGGCAGCTGAGCCACCCGAACCGCCGGCGCCAAGCAGCGCGCCGGCCATTCCGGCCACCTTGATGGCCCGGCCGGGCCGCAGGTCAAACAGGTTGAGCAGGTTGGCGCAGCCGGCTATCAGGCCAGCGTTGATGAGCACGTCCGCCGCGGCGAGCGCGGGCGAAGCGGCCTGGTCACCCTCAGCCGAGGCGATGACCGCAGCCGTGAGCCCAGTGAGCCCGATCCCGGCGAGCTTGATGGCGCCGGTGGTGAGTTCGCCGTGACGCAGCGCACCGAGGTGACCGCGGAATCCGCGCTGGTCGCCGTTCCCCGCCAAATCGTCGTAGCCGCCGAACGCGGCGGCACCGATACCCGCCACCGCGGACGCGACCGAGGTCCGTCCGCCCAGGTCGCCGGCAAGCGCCCCGGCGACGGCGCCGATGGTGGCAGCAGGCCCCTCCAACAGCGTGATTGGCTCACCACGGTGGTTCGTACGGGTCCAGGTCTTACTGCCGCCGGGAGGCCTGGCGCGCAGCAGCGCATAGGCTACCCGCGCCGTAACCGCGGCCACGATCGCTGACTTCAGCGGCGCTGACCTCACTTGTGACCCCCTGTCGACGCCGTCCGCTTCGGGGTGGCCGAAGACGCGGTCGGAGTCGGTGTCGCGCTCGGCGTGGGCGCGGGGCTGGGAGCGGTTCCCGGCCCGATCCCGAACTGCGCCGGCGCCTTGCCGTTGAGCAGCAAGCGAAGCGCCTGCGCCACCATGATCGCGCCGACCTCGGTATCAGCATTGTCGACCGTCGAAACGTGTCCGGTGGCGTTCTCGGCACTGATCGCGCTGTTGCTCGCGATGGCGCTGACCGGGCCGGCCATCACCGTGCCGTCGCCGGCTGCCTGGAATTCCTGCGCCACGACGGGCAGCGCCTGGACTGCGGCGAGGCTGGAACTGCCGGCTGCCGGGAGCCCGGCTGGGACGATGATCACGGCTAGTGTCGCTGGCGTCAGGCTGGTGCCGCCGTTCGGGCCGCTGACCGAGAGGAAGCCGTCCTGTGCGAAGTCGTTAAGCACTGCCGCAGTGGAACTGGCCGGCAGCGTGGTGGTGCCGCCGGATGTGACGCCTTTAGTGAGAATCGCCGCGGCCAGCACTGCTGCCGCCGCTTGCTGGCCGGCCGCCGTGCCGACCGGGTTCGCAGACGGGGTCGCGTTCACTGTCGGCTGCAGTCGCTGCGCCAGTTCGCTGAGGACGCTCTCGTTGCGGCCGGTCGTGTCCAGGAAGCTCTGGTTGAGATTGACCTGGCCGGTGACCGTAGCGCCGGCCTGGGTCAAGGCGGTGGTCACGTCGGTGGTCACCGCGCTGTCGGCGCCGGGAGCCACCACCAGGACGACCTTCTCCCCCGTTAGGACGCCACTGAGCAGTCGCTGCGACGCCGCCTGCGCGAAAGCCTGGTCGGCGGCAACCTGCTGGGTGAGGGCCTGCTTGTCCTTCGCCAGCGTCGAATTGAGCTGGCTAACCTTTTTCAGCTCCGCGTGCAGGGCGGCCTCTGCCAGCCCGCTGAGCGCTGTCGCGCCCACCGTCAGGCCAACGGCTAGGGCAAGGAACACCGCGATAATGGAGACCAGGTGATACCTGAAGTCGATCACTAGAGCAGTCCAGTTAGCCAGTACCACACCTGGCGCAGCGCCAGGCTGAGGTATCCCAGATAGAGCTTGCCATCGGGTGTCGAGACCAGCGCGACCACCGGCAACATGGCGGCGATGACGAGGAAGATGAGCGACTTGGCTGAGATCCGGCTCTGGTACAGCCGGCTCACACCTTTGGCATCGACGATCTTGTCGCCCACCCGGAGCCGTGTCAGGACCGCGCTCGCCATGCCCGACCGGCCCTTGTCCAGGAACTCTACCAGCCCGAACCGCATGCCAACCGTAACGATGAGGCTTGCTCCGGCCACGTCCGCAAGCAGCACGGCGACGTCTTCGCTGGTGCCGTCGGCGGGGCAGGTAACAGACTCCAGGCCCAGGTCCTGCACTCGCGCCAGGCCCGGCGCGTAGCCGTTCCGGTACGCGTGCACCACGATCTCGGCACCCGACCTCAGCGCCTTGTCGGAGACCGAGTCCATGTCGCCGACGATCATGTTCGGCCAGTAGCCGGCTTCGATGAGCGCATTAGCGCCGCCATCCACCCCGATAATGACCGGCTTGAACTCCCTGATATAGGAGCGCAGCGCCTGGAGGTCCTCGTGATAGCGGTAACCGCGGGCAACCACGAGCGCGTGCCGACCGGCCAGGCTCGTCCGCAGCGGCGGGAGCCGGATGCCCTCGACCAGCAGCTCGGAATCCCGGCTGATGTACTCGAAGGTATTGGTGACAAACGCCCTGAGTTGCTCCGCGAGGCCTTCCTTGGCGGCCGCCACGTCGGCGGCGACCGACTCGGCTGTCTGCCTGGTGCCCTTGGCGACGGCAACGTCGGCGAGGTAGAGCGTCTCGCCATCCAGCCTGACCTGCTGACCTTCGCTGACCTGCCCGAACACGTCGGGACCGACGTCATCAATGAGCGGGATACCCGCCTCGATCAGCAATTGCGGACCCAGAGTCGGGTACCGGCCGCTGATGCTGGGCGCGGCGTTCACCACGGCCGCCACCTGGCACCTGATCAATGCATCCGCGGCGACCCGGTCCAGGTCGGCGTGGTCGATGATGGCAATGTCGCCTGGCTTGAGGCGCTTAGTCAGGTTCTTAGTACGCCGGTCCAGGCGCGCAGTCGCCGCTACCCCGGCCAGGTCCTTGGACCTAGCTCGGTGCGTTGCGGCGAACCCCCGGGTCGGCATTTTCATTGAGTAGCCATTTTGCCAGATCTGCGCAGCGCAACCGCCGGGCCAGTCAGCCAGCGGGCCTGGCTGGCCATTGAGGTGCGGAATCCGGCTGGCCAGCCAGGCGAGCTAGCGAGTCTGGCTGGCCATCGCCGCTCGCTCCGCGGCCGCCGCATCCAGCAGCTCGCTGGCGTGGGCCCGGCCGAACTCAGAGTTCTCCAGGCCTGCCAGCATCCGGGAAAGCTCACGGACCCGCCCGTCCTCCGTCAGCCTGGTAATGCCGCTGCGCACGACGGACCCGTCGCTGGCCTTTTCCACGACCAGGTGCGTATCGGCGAACGCCGCCACTTGCGGCAAGTGGGTCACGACGATGACCTGGGCCATCCTGGCGAGCCGCGCCAGCCGCCGCCCGATCTCCACCGCTGCTTTGCCGCCGACGCCCGCATCCACCTCGTCGAAGACGAAGGTCGGGACGGGGTCGGCGCCGGCAAACACGACCTCAATCGCGAGCATGATCCTCGACAACTCGCCGCCCGATGCGCCTTTGTGCAGCGGCAGCACGGGCGCGCCGGGATGGGCGGACAGCTTGATCTCGACCTCGTCAGCCCCGTACGGGCCAAAGCCCTGGGCTGGCGTGACGGCTACCGTGATCTTGGCATGCGGCATAGCCAGTGCCGTCAGCTCGGCCGTGACCTGCTCGGCGAACCGGCTGGCTGTGTCGGTCCTGGCCGCCGTGAGCCGGCCAGCCAGCTCGGCCACGGTCGCGGCGAGGTCCGCCTCCTGCTGCGCCAGTGCGCCGATCTTGTCCTCGTCGCTGTCAAGCTCTGCGAGCCGCGCGCTAGCGGCCTTCGCCCAGGCAATGACCGCGGCTACGTCCCCGCTGGCAGCGCCGTAGGCGCGGACCAACCGGGTCAGCTCAGCCCGCCGCTCCTGCACGACAGCAAGACGGACCGGGTCGGCCTCCACTGACTGCACATAGGAAGCTAGCTCGGCTGCTACATCGGCGAGCAGGTAGGCGGCCTCGGTTACCCGGCTGGACAGCGCCGCCAGCTGAGCGTCATGCTGAGCCGCGCCTTCCAGCGCCGACCTGGCCGCCGCGAGCAGGCTGGTGACATCCGCGGCGTCGAAGCTCCCGCTAGACGGATCACCTACCAGCGCCTCGTGCGCTGTGGTCGCGGCCGAATGCAGGGCATCGGCGTTGGCCAGTCGTTCGTCCTCGGCCACCAGCTCGATGTCCTCACCCTCAACCGGGTCGGCTCGTGCGATCTCATCGACCCCGTGACGGAGGTCCTCGGCCTCGCGGATCCGCTCCCTGGCCATGGTGGTGAGCTCGGTCAGCTCGGTCGTCACCTGCTGATGCCGCTGATACGCCCGCTGGTAAGAGCTCAGCAGCTCAGCGAAGCCGGGCCCGCTGAACCGGTCCAGGGCCTGCCGCTGTCTCGCGGGTCGCAGCAGCTGCTGCTGATCGGCTTGCCCGTGCACGGCCACGAGGTCGTCGGCGAGGTAAGTCAGCAGGGACACTGGCACAGACCGGCCGCCCGCGGTCGCGCGCGACCGGCCCTCTGAGCTGACGGACCGGACCAGGATCAGCGCGCTGCCGTCGTCGTCGAGGTCGCCGCCTGACTCGTTCACCTGGCGGGCCACTGCTCCGCCCGGCTCGACCCGGAGCCTGCCCTCCACCACGGCCCTGTCGGCGCCAGGCCGCACCCTGGACGGGTCGGCGCGACCGCCGAAGAGCAAGCCGAGGCCGGACACGACCATCGTCTTGCCGGCGCCAGTCTCACCCGTGACCACGTTGAAGCCCGTAGAGAGCTCCAGCACGGCCTCGTCGATGACCCCGAGACCGGTGATCCGCACTTCCTCAAGCATCGCTGCCTGGCTCCTCATCTGCCACGCGCACGGCCGCACTGGCTGCCCGCGCGGTCGGTGCGCCAGCCGCGGATACTTCAGCGTCGCGCGCCGCCTCCTTGCCGGTTTCCGCCCGGCCGTCGCCCCGGCCACGCCAGCCTGTCACCGGCAGGCCGAACTTCACCACCAGGCGGTCGGTAAATGGCGCGCCAATCCTCTCCTCGGCACCCGTCACGGCCGGCAGCCGGGCGAGCAGGACCGGCTTGCTGCCGCGCTTGACCTCGACTCGTGACCCTGGCGGGAGCTCGACCTTACGACGCCCATCGCACCACAGAACGGCACCTGCCGTCTCAGATTGCCCGCCGGCCACGCCGATGACCTCGGCCGCCAGCACTGAGCGCGGCGAGACGACCATCGGGCTGGCGAACAGCGCGTGGGCGGATATGGGCACCAGCAGGAGCGCCTCGACCTCCGGCCAGACCACTGGACCGCCTGCCGAGAAGGCATAAGCCGTCGAGCCGGTGGGCGTCGCGAATACCACGCCGTCACAGCCCCAGCGCGATAGCGGACGACCATCGACCTCGATGACCAGGTCCAGCATTCGCTCCCTGGCAGCCTTCTCGACCGTGGCCTCGTTCAGCGCCCAGGTCGCCACCCGCTCGCCATTCGTCTGCACGCTGACGTCAATCGTCATGCGCTGCTCGACCAGGTACCTGCGGGCGACGACACTGTCCACCGACGCCGCCAGGTCTTCCGGCTCGGCCTCCGCCAGGAAGCCGACGTGGCCGAGATTTACGCCCAGCAGCGGCGCGCCAGCTGGCCGGGCAAGCTCGGCCGCGCGCAACAGCGTCCCGTCCCCGCCGACGACGATGACCATCTCGGCGCCGACGGCGGCTGCCTCCGACACGGGCACGACGGCAGCGTTGCCGAGGCGAAGCTCAGGAGCCTCTGACTCCAGCACCCTAATGCCTATGCCAGCAGCGGTAAGCCTGGTAACCAGTACGTTGGCTATGCGCAGCGCGGCGGGTCGCCCGGTGTGCGCGACGAGCAGCATGACACGGTCGCCGCCGCCCGGCTGGCCGCCGGTCATTGCGGCCCTGCAGCGATCGCCTGCCGGAGCACGCCCTCGTCGAGCTCGGGTGAGCCGTGGCGCAGCCAGAGGAAATACTCAACGTTTCCCGACGGCCCGGGAAGCGGGCTGGCGGTGACGCCAGCAGCGCCAAGACCCAGGCCAGCAGCCGCTGCGGCGACGGCTTGCACCGCGGCGAAGCGGAGGTCCGGATCCTTGACAACGCCGCTGCCGACCAGATCCCGGCCGACCTCGAACTGCGGCTTGACCATTACCACGAAATCCGCGTCCGGCGAGGCGCAGGCCACAAGCGCCGGCAGCACGAGCGTGAGTGAGATGAACGACAGGTCTGCCACCACTAGTTCCGGTGCCGGAGCGACCTGCGCCGGGGTCAGCGAGCGGACGTTCACCCGGTCCAGTACGGTCACCCGCGGGTCTGTCTGCAGCGGCCAGGCCAGCTGGCCATACCCGACGTCAGCGGCGACAACGTGGGCCGCCCCGGCGCGCAGCAGGACATCGGTGAACCCGCCTGTCGACGCTCCGGCGTCCAGGCAGCGTTTGCCTGCCACCTTGAGGCCGGTGAACGCGGCGAGCGCCCCGGCCAGTTTGCGGCCGCCTCGAGAAACATAGTCCGGCTGGCCGCTTTGCTGCGCCACGGTGATAGGCGCGTCGACCGGCACCTGCGAGGCCACCTTGGCCGCGGTCTGGCCGCCGACAGCCACCCGGCCCGCCGCTATCAGGTCCGCCGCCTGCTCGCGAGAACGGGCCAGCCCCCGCCGGACGAGTTCCGCATCAAGCCGCAGCCTCCTGGTCATCGGGACTAGTGCCGGCCAGTTACGGGCCGGCCGGACCCGGCATGGAGCCCGAGTCCAGTTCGCCGAGCACTTCGCTCAGCTGAGCGTGAACTTGCTCGAAGAGCTGGGAGTGCTCGCTGACTGGCAGTCCGGGCAGCCGTTCGAGCAGGCGCAAAGCCGCGTCGACTCGCTCATGCCCAGTACCGGCCTCGTTCCCGCCGATGGCTGCGTCCGGGTTGTCGGCAGCGTGGCCGGAACCGACCCCGTTCCCGTCGTTGTCCTCGTCGCTCACGTGAGCCGGCGACCCGGTCCAGCCTGACCCAGTCTCGTGCTCCATCTGGTTACGCTCCTCTGCGCGGCCGGCGGGCCGCGCTTCGCCTGCATATCCCTGGCATGAACGCTACCGCCCGCCACCGTCAGGCCGGGGCAGCTCAGTCATGCCCACTGGGCGCGCTCGTAGCATGACCCCGCGATCACCGGTCAGGCGCACTGCGGAGAATTGTTACCTTGAGAGTGAGGAGCGTATGGCGACAGCCGAGGAATGCCGTGCGGCACTGGACAGCCTCATCGGCCGCATTGCCGACATGGACGCCAAGCAGCGAGCCGCGCACCTGGTGGACCGGACCTTGAGCTGCCGCGTGCCCGACCTGGGCCTGACCTTTGTCACGCGCCTGGGTCCCGATGGCGCCCATCCCATCAAGGAAGTACCTAACGGCGCCGTGCAGGCGCAGGTCAAGTTCACCGCCGACAGCGACGTCGTGGTGGCGATAGCCGGCGATCCGGGCAGCTTCATGCGGGCCTGGCTGTCCGGCAAGCTCAAGGTGCAGGGGAACGTGTTCGATTTGCTGCTCCTCCGCAAGATCATGTAGCTGCGCACCAGGAACTGGCGGCGACATCGCGACCGTAACGGCCGTGACATCCTGCTAGTTTCGTTGCCCCAAACTTGCATGAACCGGACACGGAACTTACTCAAACCGCCAGTACGTCACTCGCCGTCTCCCGTCGGCCTCGCCGTTGCGTCCGTTATAAGTAGCTTGATGCGTTCTGCGCGATGCTGGCGTGGCGCGGACGGCGGTCATCGATGGCATATTGGCCCCATGCCGGAGGGCGACGTGGTCTGGCGTGCGGCGCGTCAGCTGAATGATGCGCTGGCCGGGCGGGTGCTGACGCGTAGCGACTTCCGGGTGCCGCGATTCGCCACCACGGACCTGACCGGGCGGAGCGTTGCCGAGGCACTCTCCCGCGGCAAGCACTTGCTCATCCGGGTGGACGGCGACGTCACCGTGCACACGCACCTGCGGATGGACGGATCCTGGCGGATCGGCCGGGCCTCCGGCTACCCGCTGCGAGACCATCGCATCAGGCTGGTGCTGGCCAACCACGAATGGCAGGCCGTCGGCCGCCTGCTCGGCATCGTTGAGGTCATCCGGACCAGCCGGGAGTCCGCCACGGTCGGCTACCTCGGTCCGGATCTGCTCGGCCCGGACTGGGACACTGCCGAGGCGGTTCGCCGGCTGAGCGCGGATCCGGCCAGGCCCATCGGCGAGGCCGTTCTCGATCAGCGGAACCTGGCCGGCATCGGCAACATCCACAAGACCGAGACGCTGTTCCTTCGCGGGGTCAGCCCCTGGCGCCCGGTCGGCGAAGTTGATGGCCTGGCCGCGCTGGTAGAGCTGGCCAAGCAGCTGCTGGAGGCGAATAAGGAGCGAGTCGGCCAGGTCACCACCGGGGACACCCGGCCGGGACGGCAGAACTGGATCTACGGGCGGGCGGGTCGGCCATGCCGGCGCTGCGGCACAATCATCCGCCACGCCAATCAGGGCCCTGAGCTGGCCGAGCGGGTGACGTACTGGTGCCCGCGATGCCAGCCGTAGCAACCGCCAGCCACGCCGCCGGCTACCGCGACCCACGCGCCTGGTAACCGCGCTACAACGCCGAAGAGCCGGCCGGGCCACCACGGCCCGGCCGAGGAGCCGGCCGGGC
>JBKQTJ010000173.1:0-8055 GCA_052143255.1 Streptosporangiaceae bacterium
TCCAGCTCGCCGGCCAGGCCGCCGATCGAGTAGGCGCGGGCGTACAGCTCGCTGTCGGCGGGCAGCAGGCTGCTTTCCTCGGCGAACATGCCCGGATCTCGACTGCTGATCATTACTCGGTGTACACGATACCGCATTACCTGCGTCCCGCTGCCGGTTGGCCCCAAGTCGCCGGGTTGACGGTAGGACACCGGGATCAGTCAGAATACGCCCGGCAGCAGCGCAGCGGTCCGGCTCCGGTAGCTCTGGTAGGCCGGCAGGGCGCGGAGCAGCACCTGCTCCTCCCGCAGGGCGCGGTAAACCTGCAAGCCACAAAACGCCAGCCAGGCGGCAGCTGCCGCGAAACTGTTCATGGCGATGCTGACGCCGAGGGTGGACACGATCTCACCGGCATACAGCGGATGCCGCACCCACCGGTAAGGCCCCTGCTCCACCACGTCGCGGGCCTGGGCAAGCACCGACACGTTGCGGCCGAGGGATCGCAGCGACCATACCGACCAGGTCGTACCGAGCACCAGCAGCACGTCCGATAGAGCCTGCCGGCCTGCTCCTGGCGGCGTGCCGTGCAGCAGCGGAAGCGCGAATGGCAGCCAGGTAGCGATCACCGCCGCAGCGTGGGCAGTGACTGAGCCGCTGGTCGCTACCGCCGGGCCGCGCCGAAGGTAGCACCAGATGATGACCGCGTAGAAGATCACGACGAGCACGGCGCTGATGGACCGCAGTACGCCGTCTGTGCCGGATACGCCGCGGCGGGCCAGCTCGGAAAAGTCCACGAACAGGATCACAGCGGCCGCGGGCACCATGATCAGCCTGCCAACGTCGAACCGGGTACGGCCGGACGCGGCGGTCATCGCGTCTCCTACTTGCCGAACAGCGAGTGCGCGATCTGGATGATTCCTGGCCCGATGACGATCACCAGCAGAGCCGGGAACAGGCACATGATCAGCGGGAAGGTGATCTTCACCGGTACCTTCTGCGCCTGTGCCTCCGCCCGCTGACGTCGCCGCACCCGCATCTCCTTGGCTTGCTCCCGCAGTACGTGGGCAACCGGGATGCCCAGCTCACTCGACTGGACCATGGCGGACACGAACGCCCGTAGCTCGGGCACCGTGGTGCGCTCGCCCATCGCGCGCATCGCCTGGCTGCGCGACTTGCCGATCTGCATCTCCTGCAGCACGCGAGCGAACTCGCCTGCCAGCGGCCCAGGCGTGTGGCGCGCGACCTGGGCGAGCGCAGCGTCGAACCCGAGGCCTGCCTCGACGCAGATGGTCAGCATGTCCAGCGCGTCCGGCAGCGCGCGCGGGATCTGCTGCTGCCGCCGCAGCCCGCTGTTGTGCAGCAGTATGTCGGGCAGGAAAAAGCCCAGCGCGGCGCCAACCCCGGCGCCGAGGACGAGCAGTTCCGGGCTGCGAAGTCCGACGAGCGCGCCGAGCACGCCGATGGCAACCAGCCCGAGGCCCTTGACCGCGAGCATGCGGTCGGTGGTCCAGCCTCCCGGGTTGCCCGCGATATCAAGCCTGCGCTGCATGACGGTAGCGACACCGGCCGGCGACAGCCGCGCTGCGAGGCGTTCGAGCCAGGCGGGCAGCTTGAACGGATCTTTCTTAGCGGAAGCGGGGTCACGAGAGTACCGCTCCTCGATCGTGGCCAGCGCCCGGGAGATACTCGGCTGCTCGGCCCGCTTCGGCATGAAGGAGACTGCCACGGCGATGATCGCCAGCGCTATCGCCCCGACGCCGACGGCAAGAAGCACAGAACTGGACATGTTACACCTCGACCCTAATTACCTTGCGCATCCAGAGCGCCCCTATCACGAGCAGCACGAAGGCGATGATAAGCATGAGGTCGCCCCAGGATGTCGTGTACAGCAGCCGCATGTAGTTGGGGCTGGTGATGAAGAGCCAGCCCGCGACGAGCACCGGAAGTATGACCAGAATGTAGGCCGACAGCCGGCCTTCGGCGCTCAGGGCGTGCACCTGGCGGCGCAGGAAGTCGCGCTCCCGTATCGTGCTCACGATGGTGAGCAGCACTTCGGCAAGATTGCCGCCGACGCCCTGCTGGATGCGAATGGCGAGGACCGTCCACCGCAAATCATCAGAGTCCATCCGAGTCGCGACAGCATCGAGGGCGTCCTCAAGCGGGGCGCCGAGCCTGGCTTCGGCTAGGGCACGGGAGAACTCTCCGGCAGCAGGCTGAACATCCTCGCGCACGACCGCGTCGAACGCCTGCGGCAGCGAAAAGCCCGATTGCAGGGAGCTGGCGATCAGCTGCAGCAGGTCGGGCAGTTGCTCAGCGAAGGTCGTCCGGCGTCGCAAGATTCGCATGCTCAGCGATAGCCGCATGAGCAGCCAGCCGACCAGCGCCCCCACCACGACCCCGATCAGCACGTAGCTGGTGGCGAGGCTCACCGCCGCCGCGATGGCGACGGCCAGGCAGCCACCCAGGAGAACCCACTCGGCCGGCTTGCGCCCGATCCCGGCGAGGTCGAGGCGCCGGCCGAGGCGCTCCTGAGCGGCTGGCGCCATCAGCCGCGTCACCGCATCAACGGCAGCGCCGCCAACCTTCCCGTTCTCGGTTTCCTCTGTGGCGGCTACCGGCCGGTGCCGCGGGCCGTACCGTTCGATCCGCTCGTTGAGACTGCGCTGCTTGCCAGCGCGGTTGAAGGCGCCCATCAGCAGCAGTGCCAGCCCGAACACCGCCAGGGCGACGGCCGCCAAGCCTGCGATCAGCGTCAATGGCAACCGAGTCGGGGCGATTCCGGCGCTGTACGGGCTCGAACCCCGCTGATAGAGAGAGAACGACTTCATTTCGAAGTTCTGGTAAGTGCCGTTAGTGGAGCTGATCTGCCAGCCGAACTCTACGTCCAGATCCTCGGCGCCCCCTGAGATCCAGCCGTGGTCTTTCAGCCAGGTGAAGGTTTTCGCCAGGTGAGTCTTACCGCTCGGGCTATTCTGCTGAAAGACCAGGGTGTAGGTCGCACCGGCTTGGAGCTTTCCTCCGGTCGAATAGAGCCTGAAAGGCTTGCCGTAAACATCTCCGCTTGTCTGGTAAGTGCCTTGCGGCGTCTCACCGTGGTTGTCAACCCATACCATGATGTGAGTGGGATTATTAAACCCGCTGAACGCTTTGTTCTGGATCGAGATATCGTACGCGGCCACGAAGTTGCCCACCGGTGGCTGAGACAGGTTGTACCACCCTTGCAAGATCGGGATGCTGGAGACAAAGTTGTACTGGAGCACCTGAACGTCGGGATAAGAGACAGGCGTGTTGTTGCTCGAAGCCTGTTCGGTGTAGACGCCCCAGTTACTACCGGAATTAGCCCAGATCTGCTGGTGGCCGCCACACGGGCAAGTCACGTTATTACGGATCTTGCTAGTCCCGAAAGACTTAGTGGCGTCGGGTTTCGGGCTATGCCACCGGCTCGCGGGCAGGCCCGTGGCTGACGCGGCCGCAGCGCTCGCCGCGGTCACCATAAGGAGCGCTCCCGCGCAGGCCAGAACCGCTCCCGCTCGCGTCACTTTCATCGCACCGGCGCTCCTGGACTGAAGATTCCTGGCGGCACGTAGATTCCCCGATCAGCTAGGCGGTTGAGGAACATCGGGCGCAACCCGGTGCTGCGCAGCCTGCCCCGGTGGCGGCCACGCTCGTCGGTGCCCGCATGAAAGTCGAACAGGAATATGTCCTGCAGGATGACAACTTCGCTCTCGGTGCCCTGCACTTCAGTAATGTGCGTGATCTTCCGGGAGCCATCCTTGAGCCGTGTCTGGTGCACGATGAGGTCGATGGCCGAGGCCATCTGGTCGCGGATCGCGCGCTGAGTCAGGTCGATGGTGCCCATCATCACCATCGTCTCCATCCGGGACAGTGTGTCGCGCGGCGAGTTGGAGTGAATAGTGGTGATGGAGCCGTCGTGGCCGGTGTTCATTGCCTGCAGCATGTCGAGCGTCGCCTCGTCGCGAACCTCGCCGATGATGATCCGGTCAGGCCGCATCCGCAGCGCGTTGCGGACTAGGTCACGGATCGTGATCTCGCCTCTCTTTTCCAGGTTCGCGGGCCGCGACTCCAGTCGCAGCACGTGCTCCTGGCGGAGCTGCAGTTCCGCTGCGTCCTCGATGGTGACGATCCGCTCGTCTTCGGGTACGAAGGCCGACAGTACGTTGAGCGTCGTCGTCTTGCCCGAACCGGTGCCGCCGCCGATCACGATGTTGAGGCGGCCCTCGACGCAGACCCGTAGCAGGTCAGCGACCTGAGGGGTGAAGGTGCCGTAATGAATGAGATGGCCAACCGTCAGCGGCTCCGCGGCAAACTTTCGGATCGTCAGCAGTGACCCATCGAGCGCGACCGGCGGGACCACCGCGTTGACCCGGCTGCCGTCGGGCAGTCGCGCGTCCACCATAGGGCTGGACTCATCTACTCGGCGCCCGACCCTCGCCACGATCTTGTCGATGGTGCGGCGCAGATGCGCCTCGTCAGAGAAGGCCGCCTCCACCGGGTACAGCAGGCCGTCGCGCTCGACATAGATCTGGTCGTGGCCGTTCACCATGATCTCGGAAACTTCCGGATCGCGCAGGTATGGCTCAAGCGGACCATGGCCGAGGATGTCGTCGGCGACCTCCTGGGCCACTCGCATCCGGTCGGCTGTCGTCATCGGCGTCTCGTCGCGCTGCAGCACGGCCTGCAGCGTCTGAGTGACCTGCTGCTCCAGCTCTCGCTGGTCGAGGTGCGCGTCGTAGAGCTTCGGGCCCAGTGTCTCCAGCAACGCCTCGTGGACGCTGCGCTTGAGCGGGCCAAAAGGGTCTGCGTGCCGGACGGCGCGCCGCGGCGCGCCGTGCCGTTCGAGCGGCGGCCCGCCAGCTACCCGCAGCTGGGAGAGCCTGTCGGACAAGCTCATGCAGCCCGCCTCTTACCACGCGAGCGCCCTGCCGTCCGTCGCGCTGGCGCGCCAAGCAACCGTTGCTGCGCGAACCTCATGATGGCCTGGCTAACTGGATGCGACGGGCTGTCGAGGGTGATGGGCACGCCTTTGTTCACCGACACGGGCACCGCGCGGCTGGACGGGATATGCACCGCGATTGGCGAGCGCACCACCCGCTCCACGTGCTCGAGGCTGAGCCCGACCTTGGCATCGGAGCGGTTGAGCACCACCGAGCGGATCTGCCTGGGGTAGGACAGCAGGTCCAGCATGTCCAGGGTGACGCGAAGGTTCTTCAGCGCTGGCACGTCCGGAGTGGTGAGCAGGACCAGCTGCGACGAGACGTCCATGGCGGTCAGCACATGCTCGCTGAACTGGGCCGGCGTGTCCACGACCACGAAGTCATACATGTTGCGCAGCACCGCCAGCAGCTCGCCCACCAGCCTGGGCGGCACCTTCTCCGCGTCGCCCGGAGTGACCGGCGCGAGCAGCATATCCAGCCCTGGCTGGTAGGGGGTCAGCAAAGACGCTGTGCCGGACACATCAAGGTGACCTGCCATCGGCAATGCGTCCACCACGGTCCGCAGCGGGTCGAGCTGCACGCTGATCGCAACATCGCCAAACGAGAGATCGAGATCCACCACGCACACGTGGCCGCGAGCCTGCCTCGCCAGGGCCACGCCGAGATTGATCGCCAGCGTGGTCTTGCCGCACCCGCCCTTGGCCGCGAATACGGTGACGATCTGTCCCGGTGTGGTTTCGTTGTCCGGCGGCGGTGCGAGCATCCGCCGCGATACCTCATAGGACCGGCGGCAGGCAGCCGCCAGCGCGGCGTGGTCTCCGGCGGGGACCACCTCGCGCACACCGGACTGCAGAGCCTGCGTCAGCAGGGTCACGTCGACCTCACGGCGGGCGAGGATGACGCCCACGGCGGGTCGCACCAGCCGCAGCGCGGCGCTGAACGCCAGGGCGTCGCCGGTCCCGGTCCGCGGGCCGATGACCACCAGGGTCTCGGTCGGGTCGCTGTCGAGCAGCTTTGCCGCGGCCCCGAGGTTGTCCGCCTTGCGCACTTCCCCGTCAATGCCGGAGATCAGCTCTCCGGCAGTCGAGGCCGGCTCGCAGAGTATTGGCAAGGTTCTCTCCTGGAATCAAGGGGTCCGGTCGGATCAAAGGGGTCCGGTCGGATCAAGGGGGAGGGGTCCGGAACAGCACCGGCGGGGTGTTGGTGTCGTAGGTGGGCTTCGAGGCGGGCGAAAGAAGCGCCATGTAGGGCAGGCCGACCTCATCAATGAAGATGAGCCGCTCGGTATCGGCCTGGCTCACAGCCAGCGTCACCAGCACAGGGGGATTCGTTTGGCCGGCCGGGCCTTCGGCCGCGGCCGCGGCAATCCCTGAGGAAGTGCCTTGACTGGATGGCGATTGCCCCACGGCCAGGACTAGCGCATGCACCAGCACGATCCGGGTACTCACGGAGTTGGCGACGTAGGTTGCCTGATGCGACACGTCACAACTCTGCTGGACGCTGGTCACTCCTTTTTTGACTGTGGTGGTGTCGAACACCGATACGTAAGATCCGGCGACGACATAGCCGGCCACCGCCTGCGACAGACAGACCTGTATGGTCACGGCGTCCATCCCCGTTGGGATGGTGAAGTTGCCGCTGGCCACGAGGCTGGCATGACTCTCCAGCATCTCCGTTACTAGGTAGGTGCCTTTGCCGATGGTCGTGGCCGCTACCTGGCCTTGGTTCTTTTTAGTGACGATTTGCACTGGGGTCCCAGACAGCGAGCCTTGCGGGACCTGCTGAGTGGAGAGCAACTTCTCCGATTCCGCCTGGCCCAGCGTGGTGCCCTCCGGGATAGTCCCTGTGGCTTGCAGCACGGTTTCGGTGTTCAGGTTAGCGATAGCACGGTGGTTGGCCTGGCGTACGTAGGCAAGCACAGCGACCGCACCGACTACGGCCAGCAGCGCGGCCAGTACGATGGTCAGCACGCGACGTTTCAACATTCCTCTTTTCTGCGGTCCGGCTGCTCAGCCGGTCAGGTCGATGACGGAGACGCCCAGGTTCGTGGTACCGAAGGTGCCGGTGAACGGGAGAACTCCCTGAACGAAGTAGCCGTTGAGGCATATTTCGGCGCCCGCGCAGTTATTCGCCGGATCCAGCCAGTCGTCCGCATAGAACGTCGTGCTGGGGGGATTCAGGGGCATGTAGTACCCGGTCACGACGAATTCGGCGAAGCCGTCCAGGACGTAGCTGGCTGGTGTGCCGCTTTGCGAGATGTAGATCGGCACCAGGATCGGAGTCTGGTTCTGCTGTGCGTTCTGCAGTGCCTCTTGGCAGGAGAAGCTCGGGGTTGTCCGGGTGCGGCCGGCGAAGGTCGGCCCGGTGATCAGCTCGGTGCAATGGCCCGGTGTGTGCGCCACCCAGCCGAAGGTGCCAGGCCCGTCCGCACCGCCGGGCTCGGTGGCACAGCCAGTGCCGTTTGGCGTATTCAGCCGGAGCACCTGATCGACGCTCGGCGCGGGCGGAACGTCCGGCGGGTACGGCGGGACTGGAGGAAAGGAAGCCTCCTGCTGCGTCGCCTGGTCCAACTCGCATGCCGAGATCGTGATGGCGGTGGTTGTTGCGGTTGCGGTTGGCGGCGGTGGGCCCCACTCGGCTTGTGCGCACGCCTTCACGGTGGTCCCGTTGTAGCCGGCGCCGAGAAGCGAGCCGGCGAAAACCGGAGGCAGCAGCGTGGAGCCGCTAGCCATCTCCGTGGAGGTATGCACGTCTACGTAGTTGGCGCCAGTCGGGGGCGGCGCGGGGCAGTCCGTCGGCGCCCCGGTGGGGGCCGGGCATGCGGGCAGCGTGTCAGAACCGCAGATAAGGCCTACCCCCTCTGTTCCGCCCGTGAGCTGGGAGGCATTGCCGTCGGCGTATTGCAGCGCGACTTGCTGCACGACGAGCGGATCACACGCGCCAAGCGCGCAACTCTTGGCTACCGCGATGGCCGCGGCGTCCGCGCCATTCTGCAGTTCGGAGTGCTCCTGGTACAGCTGACCGACATCAACGACGAGGGCGGCCATCCCCGTCAGCACACCGCACCCGATCAGCACCGCAACCACTATCGCGATCGCGCCCCGCTCATCGCGTCGCAGCC
>JBKQTJ010000174.1:0-30251 GCA_052143255.1 Streptosporangiaceae bacterium
TCCTCGCCGTGGTACTTCACCTCGGTGCCGCCGTACTTGCTGTACAGCACCACGTCCCCGACCTTGACGTCCATCGGGACTCGCTTGGCTCCGGCATCGTCGAAACGGCCGGGGCCCACCGCCAGGACTTTGCCCTCCTGGGGCTTCTCCTTGGCAGTGTCGGGGATAACCAGGCCGGATGCGGTGGTCTGCTCGGCTTCGAGCGGGCTCACCACGATCCGGTCTTCGAGCGGCTTCAGAACAACCTTGGTGGCGGTCGTCACGATCTGACCTCCCCCTCCGGAAAGGGCTAGCTGAATTAGAGAGTCGACCATGTCGGCCTGCCGTCGCGGGTGCCAGACCAACCTCGTCGTGTTAGCACTCTACCCTAGTGAGTGCCAGTCCGAACTGTAGCCTCCCCCGTTTGGCACGTCAAACCTGGCCCGGCCTAACCGACCAGGTCAGCACTGCTCAGGCAGCGGTGACGGCCGTAACGGGCAGCGAGGAGTCTGCCGCGAAGTCCAGGGCCGACGGCGCCGCACCTCGTTCGAGCAGCTCCGCGCCCAGGGCCGCCACCATCGCGCCATTGTCGGTGCACAGCCCTGGCCGCGGCATCCGCAGGACTATCCCGGCGGCCGCGCACCGCTCTTCCGCCAGCGTACGGAGCCGCGAGTTCGCCGCGACTCCGCCACCGATGACCAGTTGGTCCACGCCCTGGTCTTGGCAGGCAGCGACGGCCTTGCTCGTCAGCACGTCCGCCACCGCTTCCTGGAAGGAGGCGGCGACATCCGCGACCGGGACAGGCTCGCCCGCAGCTTGGCGCGCTTCTACCCAGCGGGCCACTGCGGTCTTGAGGCCGGAGAACGAGAAATCGCTGCTTCGGTCGCGGTACTTGCCCCGTGGGAACGCGACGAAGTTCCGGTCTCCGGCGGCAGCCGCCCTGTCGATCTGCGGACCGCCGGGAAAAGGCAGCCCGAGAACCCGGGCAATCTTGTCGAACGCTTCGCCTGCCGCGTCGTCGATGGTCGCGCCTAGCGGCACGATGCCGGCGGCCAGGTCCGGCACCAGCAGCAGCGAGGAGTGCCCGCCGGAGACCAGCAAAGCTATCGCGGGTGCCGGCAGCCGGCCATGTTCCAGCTGGTCGACGGCCACGTGCGCGGCCAGGTGGTTGACCCCGTAGACGGGCTTGCCGAGCGCTATCGCGTACGCCTTGGCGGCGCACACCCCGACCAGCAGCGCGCCGGCCAGCCCGGGCCCGGCGGTAACCGCGATGGCGTCGACATCGCGGAGCGAGACCCCGGCCTTGGCGAGCGCTCGGTCGACCGTCGGCAGCATGGCCTCCAGATGGGCCCGGCTGGCTACCTCCGGCACGACGCCGCCGAACCTGGCGTGCTCATCGACGCTTGAGGCGACGGCATCCGCGAGCAGCTCATGACCGCGAACCAGGCCGACTCCGGTCTCATCGCAGGAGGTTTCGATGCCCATCACCAGTGGCGCGGTCACCGGGTCTCCTCGCCGCGGCTGCCAACCTGCGGTGCTACCTGCTCGGCCGCTGCCGCGCGCGCGGCCTCTTCCGGCTCGGCAGTGACCGCCAGGTCACGCTGCATCACGATCGCGTCGGCGCCAGACGGCTGGTAGTAGCCGCGCCGGATACCGATCTCGGTGAATCCCCACCAGTGATATAGCCGCTGCGCCCTGATGTTGTCCGTCTTGACCTCGAGGAACACCTCGGTGCAGGCACGCCGTCTCGCCTCGGCCAGCAGCTCGGCGAGCAGATCAGAGCCAATCCCCCGGCCCCAGCGGCTGGTGGCGACCGCAATGGTCAGCACGTCGGCCTGCGCTCCGGCCGCCAGCAGGCCCGCGTAGCCGACGATGCCGTCCTCGTCCTCGGCGACCAGGTAGTGGCGGCTGGCGGGCTGCTGACTGAGCTCGCCGGTCAGCATCTGCCTCGACCATGCCTCGGGGCCGAACAGCGCAACCTCAAGGGTGAGCACGGTGTCCAGGTCAGCAGTGGTCATCTGGCGAAGGGCTGGCTGGGTCACCGAGTCACCCGCTTGAGCGGGCCCGGTTCCCTGGCGTCGGGCCGGCGCAGGTAACGGGGCTCTGCGGCCAGCGGCGGCTCGCCCGCTGCCGCGCGCCCGGCGGCCAGCACGGCCAGTTGGGCGGCGGCGGGGAACCGCGGGCCGATCGACCGTCCGGCGAGCTCGGGGTACAGCAGGCCACCATCGCCTGCCACCGGCAGCCCGGCCGGGATGGCCGCTGGCGGCCCGACTGCAGGCCCGGCGAGCCGCACGCCAGATGGTGCGTACCGAGCCCAGTAGACCTCCCTGCGCCGCGCATCGGTCGCGACCAGGAAGTCACCGCCGCCTGCCGCTGAAGCGGCCTGGACGCCGATCACGTCAAGCGAGCAGATGCCGTCAAGCCTGATGCCGAGCGTGCTGGCCAAGACCCTGGCGGTGATCAGCCCGACGCGCAACCCGGTGTAGGGCCCGGGTCCGGTACCCACGGCCACCGCAGTCAGGTCGGCGCGATCGGCACCGACGCTGGACAGGACCTTCTCAATGAAGATAGCGAGCAGCTCACCGTGCCTGCGTGCGTCGATAGCGGTTTCCTCGGCGATGACGCTGGCGCCATCGTGCAGGGCCACTGTCACCGCCGGCGTCGCGGTATCGAAGGCCAGCAGCACGGTATTACAGCCTAATCCGCCTGGCCGCTGCCTCCGGCCACCGGTCAGGCAGTGGGCTCGGTCTCCGCCTTAGCCAGCACGCTCGCTGCCACGGCCCGCGCGCATGCCATGAGCGTGCCGTCTGGCACTGGTCCGAACCCGTGCCCAGATTCCTGCCCGGACACCGACACTGTGAGCAATACGTTGCGTTCCCTGATCATCACGGTGACCACGTCGGTGCCGATCCCGCTCACGTGCTCATGCTGGACGCCGATAATTGCCTGCTCACCGAGCCTGGCCAGCGGAGTAATCATGGCGCGCGGCAGCGGCGACTTGCGCGGCGGCCGGGCCAGCGCATGCCGGGCGGTGACGAAGTTCAATTGCGCGTTAGCGGTCGCGCTGCCATTGTTGCCAGCTGCAGCAAATGGCTGCAGCGCCTCGACGGAGATCTGGAGCACCAGGAACGTCGGCTGTTTGTCGAAGGTGTAGCCGCACTGACTGTCCGTGCTGCTGCCAACAGAGACCCGCTCCGTGCGTCCGGACGCCGGCAGGTAGGCATTCAGCACGCTCGCATCCACAGCCGTGCATGCGTTGGGAACGGCCTTGTACTCACCGGCTAGCAGCTTGGTCACCCACGGTGCAGGGGCAGGCGTCGACCGGCCGAAGAGCCACACCCCGCCCGCCGCAAGCAGGACTACGACGATGGCGATCCCGGACCAGCGGTACACGCGGCGACGCGATTTCCGCAGCCTGGCGGCTGCGGCCCGGCCTCTGCGCCGGGACGCGCCGCGGCCGGCCGGAGCGTCCGGCTCGACGGCTGCCGGTGCGATTTTGTAGCCGCCGGCGTCGGTGTCTTCGCCGTCGCCTTCGAATGCGTCCGGTAGGCGGCGACGACCCTCGTAGCGCCCGCCGTCGCTGGCAGGATCCTCGAAGCCGCGACTGTGGTAGCCGCGGTTTTCGTAGCCGCCGTCCTGGTGAGCCACGTCCTCATAGGCGCGGTTCAGGTAGCCGCCGTCGCTATGGGCGCCGTCCCGGCGGGCGGGGCCCCGGTATCCCCCATCCCGGGCAGCACCATCCGCCGCGGTGCGGTCCGTGCTGGCCGGCTCGGCGTACGGGTCTGCGTATCGATCCCTAACGCGGTCGCGCTGCCCGGACGGGCGCACCCGCGACCCACCGGGCCGTTCCCGATAGCTGCTCGGGGCAACCCACGGCGGCAGGTCGGCCTCATCCTCGGGCCCGAACGGCTGATACGCCTGCCGGCCTGCTCGCTCTGGCCGCCTGGGACCGTCCTGCCTGAGGCGATCCTGCCTGGGACGGTCCTGCCTGTCCGGGCGCTCGCCGCTGCGGGCGTGCTCCGGGTCAGGCTGACGCGACGGGCGACGGGGCGGAGAGCCCTGCTGGGCCACAGCGCGCCTCCTGGAGGCAGATGGGACCGCGGATAGCCACGGCGGACGGCGGAAGTCACCCGAAGTGTAGTAGCGCGAACAGTGCTGCGTTGGACAATTCGGATCGGTTTCAGCTGCCTTGCGGCTCGCCGGCCAGGGCCGTCCGGGTGGCGCCGGCCGTCTCAAGCCACCGGTCACCGAACCCCCGGACCTGGACGCTTCTTGGCAGATCGAGATCCGCGGCGACTTCGGCGACCGGACCGCCGCTTGTCGGCCCGTTGTGGGGAATGACGGGGTTGATGGCCACCTGGAGGAAGCTCGGCGCGAGTTCCTCGACAAGCCCCTCGCCCCACTCGACCACGGTCACGGAGTTAGCCAGGTCGGCATCCAGGTCGAGGTCGTCAACCTCGGCGCGGCTACCCAGGCGATAGGCGTCGGCGTGCACCAGGTCCGGACCGGCGCCGAGGTTCGGATGCACGCGGGCGATGACGAACGTCGGCGAGGTCACCGGCCCGCGCACGCCCAGGCCCGCCCCGATGCCCTGAGCCAAGGTGGTCTTGCCAGCACCAAGCGGCCCGGACAGCACGACAAGGTCACCTGCCCGGAGTACGCCGGCGAGCCTGCGGCCAAGGTCACGCATCTGACCTGCGGTGCAGACCAGGACTAGCTCGTCGACGGCCGGAGCCGGGCCGGTCACGCCGGACGCCGCCGCACCGGAGCCACCTCGAGCGCCAGGGCCACAAGATCGGATATTTCCTCGGTCACGATCTCGGGACGCTCCAGGATGATCATGTGACCTGCTTCCGGCAGGCGAACGAGTCTCGCCCCCGGAATCGCGGTCGCCAGCTCGGCGGCCTGCGAGGCCGGAATGAGCCGGTCGTCGTCGCCGGTCATGACCAGCGTCGGGATCTTGCCGAGGGTGCCAAGGGCCGCGCGCTCGTCGTGATCGAGCAGGGCCAGGTAGAAGTCGGAGACCACGTCAACTGGCGTGGCGCGGATAACCCGCTCGAGGAAATCGACGACGGCCGGGCCCACATCTGGATCGCCGAAGGCGATGAACCGGGTGGACAGGAAGGCAAGATCACCGCCTGCCTCCCTGATCCGCTCGACCACCGCCGCGCGCCTGCCGTGGGACGAACCACGCAGCACTGCCGGGCCGGTCAGCCTGGCAATCGGCCGCAGCGGAACCGGCAGCCAGGTGGTGGCATCGACCATGTTCGCGTTCGTTGACAGCAGCGCCACGCCGATGACCTTGGTGCCGAATAGCTCAGGCCGCTGCGCTGCCAGCGACATGATCGTCATGCCGCCCATCGAGTGGCCGACGAGTACCACCGGCCCCCGCCCAGGTGCGGTCGCCGCCAGCACCGCGGCCAGGTCCCGGCCCAGTTGATCGATGGAGATATGCGCCGGGTCGCTGCGGCCTGACTGCCCGTGGCTGCGCTGATCCCACAACACCAGCCGGACATCGGCCTCTAGGTCGCGGCGCTGGTAGTGCCACACATCCTGGTTCAGGGTGTATCCGTGGCAGAACACGATGGTGACTGGCGCTCGCTCCAGACCGCTGATCTCCGCGTACAGGGGCACCCCGTCATCGGCGACAACCGTGACCGGGCGTCCGCGCAGCTGCCCGAATGGCTCGGTCCGCGCCGGGTCGGCGCGCAGCCGGATACGGCCCACGGCCACCTTCTCGGCGGCGATCACCGCTCCGGCCCCAGCGGCCAC
This sequence comes from Streptosporangiaceae bacterium, assembly GCA_052143255.1. Lineage (GTDB taxonomy): Bacteria > Actinomycetota > Actinomycetes > Streptosporangiales > Streptosporangiaceae > JAJYUU01. Next base: position 5,752 of record JBKQTJ010000174.1, read on the forward strand.
GATCCCGGTGGCAAGGCCAGCGACGCTAGTGAGCCGCCGCCACCTGACCATCTGTACTCCCGTTCAGCGGCAGCGCGGCCGTCGCGCTGCCCGCGGCCGGATCCCCGACCGCCGTTACCCCAGAGTAAGTTCTCGGCACATTACCGGTAAACCTGGTCACGATCTCGTAGGAGATCGTTCCTAGCAAATCCGCAAGCTCCTGGGCGGTGGGCTCGCCCTGGTCGCCGGGACCGAACACGATGACCTCGTCTCCGGCCTCAGCGGGCTCGTTCCCCAGGTCCAGGATGATCTGGTTCATGTTGACGGTCCCGGCGATCCGGGACCTCCTGCCCCGGATGAGGACCTCGGCTTTGTTGCTGGCGTGCCGCGGGATCCCCTCGTTGTAGCCGAGCGGGAACACACCGAGCGTCGTTTCCTGGCTGGTCACGAACCGGTGGGCGTAGGAGACGCCGACACCGGCTGGCACCCGCTTGACCTGCACGAGCCTGCCGCGCAGCGTCATCGCGGGGCGAAGCCAGTCGGGCACGCCGCCCGGCAGCGTGCACAGGCCGACGACCGCGCCGCCCGGCCGGACCAGGTCGAAGTAGGCCTCGGGCAGGGTTAGCGTTGCCGGGCTGTTGGCCATGTGCCTTACCTCGGGCCGGATGCCCGCCCGCTCGGCTAGCCCAACGGCCGCACGGAAGGCCGATAGCTGACGGCCGATCGATGGGTGACCGGGAATGTCGGCACACGCGAAATGCGACCAGAGGCCCACGACTTTGACCAAGCCGGCGGCCTCCGCAGTCCGGGCAGCGTGCACCAGGCCTGGCCAGTCGGCGCTGGTGGCACCGCCTCGGCACATCCCGGTGTCAGCCTCCAGGTGCAGCCGCGCGGGCTTGCCAGCATGCTGTGCTGCCCGAGCGATCTGGTCGACCAGCGCAGCGGTGCCCACGGTCAGGTCGATCTCACACCTGATCGCATCGGCGTGCGGTGCATCCGGGCTGCCAAGCAGGCTCAGCACCGGCGCAGTGAACCCGGCCTTGCGCAGTTCGATCGCGTCTGCCACGTGCACCACGCCAAGCCAGGTCGCGCCGCCGGCCAGCGAGGCGCGGGCTGATTGCAGCATGCCGTGCCCGTAGCCCTCGGACTTGACCACGGCCATCACCTGGGCGGCGCCGACGCGCTTGCACAGCGCCGCCACGTTCGCCTGGATCGCGTCCAGGTCAATCAGGGCTTCCGGATGACCGTCCATGACCCTCCAGTGTGCCAGTCCCGATCAGCCAGATCGGCCATGCCGCCTGGACGCAGGCCGGTTCGCCGCTAGTCGCTGCTTCGTGATAGGCAAGCGCCATGGCAGATCTAATCCCGCTGACCGTCTTGTTCGGCAACCCTGAGCGGGTGAGCCCGCGGCTGTCCCCGGATGGCTCCCAGCTCGCCTGGATTGCCCCGCATGACGGCGTCCTGAACGTCTGGCTTGCGCCCGTCAGACCAGCCGAGGGGGTGGACTGGCAGGCTGCGCGGGTCGTGACAGACGACACCGACCGCGGCATCCGGCAGTTCGCCTGGGCGCACGACGGCCGCCACCTGCTGTACCTGCAGGACACTGGCGGCGATGAGAACTGGCGGCTGCACGATGTCGACCTGCCCACCATGCAGCGGCGTGACCTGACCCCGTTCGAAGGCGTGCAGACCGAGCTGATCGCCACCGAGCGCGACTTCCCCGACGAGATCCTGGTTGGCCTGAACAAGGACAATCCGCAGCTACATGACGTCTACCGGCTCGACTTGAAGACCGGCCAGCTGAGCAAGGAGCTGGTGAACCCAGGACTGATCGGGATGCTGGCAGATGCGCAGCTGGTCGTCCGCGCAGGGCTCCAGCCGCAGCCCGACGGTTCCATGTCGCTCATGGTCCGCGACGATGCCGCCGACGACTGGCGGCAGCTGGCGGAGATCCCGGCCGAAGACTCGCTGACAACGGGTCCGGTCGCCTTCAGCGCCGACGGAGGCTCGCTGCTGCTGGTGTCCTCCGTGGACGCCCAAGCGGCCCGGCTGATCCGGGTTAACCTGGCCACCGGCGCCACCGAGGTACTGGCCGAGGACCCGGCCGCGGATGTCAGCGACGTCCGGCTGAACCCGGACACCCGCGAGCCGCAGATCGTCACCGTGCTCAAGGCGAGGTCGGAGTACCGCGTGCTCGACCCGTCGGTGGCCAGGCACCTGGACGCCATCCGGGCGCTGCACCCCGGCGATCCTGTCTTCGCCGATGCCGACGACGCCGACCGTGTCTGGCTGGTGTCGTTCACCAATGACGCTGGCCCGGTGTCGTTCTACGCCTACGACACCACCAGCGGCACCGGCAGCTTCCTCTTCGAGCACCAGCCGGAGCTGTCCAGGTACGAGCTCGCCAGCATGGAGCCCTTCAGCTATCAGTCTCGAGATGGCCTGAGCATCAACGGCTATGTCACCTTCCCGCCGGGCCGGGACCGGACTGACCTGCCCACGGTGCTGCTCGTGCACGGCGGCCCCTGGGCACGCGACATTTGGGGCTTCGACCCGCAAGCCCAATGGCTTGCCAACCGCGGCTACCTGTGCATCCAGGTAAACTTCCGCGGTTCGTCGGGCTACGGCAAGGCGTTCCTCACCGCGGGCGACCGCGAGTGGGGTGCGAACATGCAAAATGACCTCAGCGACGCCGCCGCCCACGCGATCACCCAGGGCTGGACTGATTCGTCGCGGGTGGCAATCATGGGCGGCTCTTACGGCGGGTACGCGGCCCTTGCTGGCGCCGCGTTCACCCCGGACTTGTACCGCTGTGCCATCGATATCGTCGGCCCGTCCAACCTGATCACGCTCATCGAGACGATCCCGCCGTACTGGGCGCCGATAGTCGCGCAGTTCCATCGCCGGGTCGGTGACCCGGCCAAGGACAAGGACTTCCTCTGGTCTCGATCGCCGCTATCGGCTGCCGCCCAGATCCGGATTCCGCTGCTGATCGCGCAAGGAGCCAACGACCCGCGGGTGAAGCAGGCCGAGTCCGAGCAGATCGTGGCTGCACTGGACAAGGCAGGGATAGAGCACGACTACATGCTGTTCGAGGACGAGGGCCACGGCTTCGCCAAGCCGGAGAACCGGCTGAGGTTCTTCGCTGCCGCCGACAAGTTCCTGAGCCGTTACCTGGGTGGCCAGGCGGAAAGCTGAGGATTCCTGGCAGCGCGAGCCGTTCGGCGCCTGAGACTGCGCGCCAGCGGGCCGCCGCGAGCCGTTACGTTAATCCAGACCGTCGCCGGTGACCGCGCGGATCGCAGCCGGGATGGCAGCGAGGATGTCAGCCGCCCCGATCGGCGCATCTCGCGCTGCCAGGCGGCCGGCCATACCGTGCAGGTACGCCGCCGCAGCTGCTGCGAACGCAGGCGCGGCGCCCTGGGCGAGCAGCGAGCCAGCCAGGCCGGAAAGCACATCACCCGAGCCCGCTGTCGCCAGCCAGCTCGAGCCGGTCGGGTTGACCAGGACAGGTTGGCCGGGCTCCGGCCGCGCTATGACCGTCGTAGAGCCCTTCAGCAGCACGATCACGCCGAGCTGGGCGGCGGCCACGGTCGCGTAATGCAGTCTGCGAGCCTCGATGTCGACCCGGTCAGCATCCAGCAGCCTGGCTAGCTCGCCTGCGTGCGGCGTGATCACCGTCGGTCCGTGCCGGGGCAGGAGATCAGGGTGCGCCGCGATGACCGTCAGCCCGTCGGCGTCAACCAGGGCCGGCATGGTGGTCGCGAGCACCGCCGCGAGCATCGCGCGCGCGCCCTGGCCGGTGCCCATTCCGGGTCCGGCGGTCCAGGCCTGAACCCTGCCTGCCATCTCCAGCGTGTGCTGCGGTTCGCTCGGGTCCGCCGTCGACAGCACGGCCTCGGGCCAGTGCTGCCTGACCACTTCCAAGGCGGCTGGCGCGGAGATCAGCCGAACCATGCCAGCTCCGCCGCGGATCGCCCCGCCGACCGAGAGCACAGCGGCACCGGTGTACTGCTCGCTGCCGGCGAGCACGCCGAGCACGCCGCGCCGGTACTTGTCCGACTCGGCAGACGGCCGGGGCAAGATCGCCGCGACGTCCGCCGCCTGCATGGCCGTCACGGCCGGTTCGGGCAGATACGGGCCGAGCCCGATGTCGATCAGCTCAGCCGCGCCCGCATAGCTGGCGCCGGGGTCGATGAGCAAACCCGGCTTCCAGGTCCCGAACGTCACCGTCACGTCGGCCATAACCGCGGCGCCGTGCACTTCACCGGTATCGGCGTCAATGCCGCTCGGCAGGTCGACCGCAACTACCACGGCTCCGTCGTTTCGGGCTTGCTCAGCCAGCAAGGCCAGTTCGGCGGCGGGCTGGCGCAGCCCGCCGTGGCCGCCTATTCCGGTCAGGCCGTCGATGATCAGGTCGGCGGCCGCGATCGCGGAACGGGCCTGTGCTGTAATGCGCACCGCCGTCTCCGGACTGGCAGTCAACGCCGCCGACCCAGCTTTGACCCTGCCATTGCCTTCCGCGCGGCTGCGAGCGATCGCCTCGGCAAGGGGGTGGGCCCTCATCGACCCAGGCGCGGCGGGCCCGGTAGTGGTCTGCTCGGCCGTCCCGGGCCCGGGCGTGGTGTGCTTGGCCGTCCCGAACTCGGCAGTCCCGGGCCTGGGCGCGGTGTGCTCGGCCGTCCCGGGCTCGGCCGTCCCGGGCTCGGCGTTCCCCGACTCAGTCGCGGCAATAACCCGTCCGCCGTGCGTCACGAGCGCCGCCTGGCCGCACTCATGCAGCCGCGAACCAGCCGCGATCACAGTCACGCGGGCCCCGCGTCCGGCAAGGCGCGCGCCCGCGTACAGCGCATCGCCACCGTTGTCGCCGGAGCCGGCCAGCACCACCACCCGCGAGCCGTAAACCTGGTCGAGCAGGCTCGCGCATACCGAGGCCAGTCCCGCGGCTGCTCGCTGCATCAGCACCCCGTCTGGCAGTTTCGCCATCAGCGCCTGCTCGGCGACCCGCACCGCCGCCACGGTGTGCGCGTTCCTCATCGGTCTGCCCCTGTTCTTCCCCGGCGAGCGCCCATCTGCTTCCGGTCTCCTACCCGGCGACTCTGTGTTGAGGGCCAGCCGCTCCGCCCCTCAGCAAGCCCTTCTTCTGCTCAGCAAGCCCCTCATCCGCCCGGCAAGCCCTTCATCGCTCGGCCACAACCATCGCCACGCAAAAGCCGCCATCGTGGCTGATCGATAGGTGCCAAGACGTCACGCCCAGTCGCGCTGCAGCGGCTGCAATCGATCCGTAGGTGTCTAGCCGTGGCTGCCCAAGGCTGTCATGTCGGACGACGGCATCTGTCCAGAGCAATCCCGGCGGGCCGCCCAAGGCCTTGGCGACGGCCTCCTTGGCGGCGAAGCAGCCTGCTAGGGATCGCACCGGCCTACCTATTTCGCCGTCAGCGAACAGCCTGGCGGCCAGCTGGGGCGTCCTGGCGAGGGCTTGTTCCAGCCTGGCCACCTCGGCAATGTCGACGCCAATGCCCACGATCATGCGTCTAGCCTGCCATGGGTCCCTGTTAAGCCTGGGGACGGAAAGCGTATCGCCCTATTAGTCTGGATCGTTACATCGACCGCGGCGCAGCTGTTCATGGGTGCGCGGAGTTACCAGGGCTATGGGCCAGGCAACGCACCCATGAACCGAGGCCAGTGGCTAACCCAGGTCCCTGATCGCGTCGGCAAGCAGCGCTGCGAGGCGCTCGGCCTGGCCGGAGTCTTCGGCCTCGACCATCACGCGGACCGCGGGCTCGGTGCCGCTTGGCCGGACCAGCACCCGGCCGGCCTCGCCAAGCTCAGCCTCCGCGCCCGCCACCGCGGCTGCCAGTTCACGCGACGAGGCGACCCGTGCCTTGTTTACGCCGGGAACACTGATCAGCACCTGCGGGTACCGGGTCATCACGCTGACCAGTTGGGCCAGCGGCCGGTCCTGCCGTGCGGCCTCAGCCAGCAGTTGCAGGCCAGTCAGCAGCCCGTCACCGGTCGTGGCGTGGTCAAGCATGATGATGTGCCCGGATTGCTCGCCGCCGAGTACGTACTTGCCGTCGAGCATGGCCGCGATCAGGTAGCGGTCGCCCACCGGCGTCTCCACCACGTCAATGCCGGCGCTGTGCATGGCATGCCGGAAACCGAGATTGGCCATGACGGTTGCGACGACAGTATCCCCGGCGAGCCTGCCCTCCGCCTTAAGCGCGACCGCGAGCACGGCCAGGATCTGGTCGCCGTCGATCACCTGTCCCGAAGCGTCGACAGCTAGGCATCGGTCGGCGTCTCCGTCGTGAGCTATGCCGGCGTCCGCGCCATAGCGCAGCACCGCCGCCGACAGCGCGCCCAGGTTGGTCGAGCCACATCCCTCGTTGATGTTCAGGCCATCTGGCTCGGTCCCGATCGCGATCACGTCGGCGCCGGCCCGGCGCAGCAGGCTTGGCGCATAAGCCGCAGCTGCGCCGTGCGCGCAGTCCACCACGACCCGCAGGCCTGCTAGCGCACCGCCCGGCCGATCGGCCACCGTGCTGAGCAGGTGAGCAAGGTAGCGCTCGCCCTCCTCGGTCGCGTCGCGCACCCGGCCGAAACCGGCCTCGGGCACGCCGACAGGGCCAGGCTGGCGGAGACTGGACTGGGCAGCCGTCGCAAAACCAGACTGGCGTGCCAGCCGCGCCTCGATCTCGTCCTCGACCGCGTCCGGAAGCTTTACCCCGCCGCAGGCGAAGAACTTGATCCCGTTGTCTGGCGCAGGATTATGGCTCGCCGACAGCATGACGCCGAACTCCGCGCCCATGGCCGCCGTGAGGTAGGCGACTGCCGGAGTCGGCATGACGCCCAGCCTGACCACGTCGACGCCGCTGGCCGCCAGCCCCGCCACGACGGCGGCTTCGAGAAACTCGCCCGAAGCCCGCGGATCCCGGCCGACCACGGCGAACGGCCGCCGGTGCGCGGTGCTCGCGCTCGCGAATGCGCCCGATCCGGAAAGCACGCTGGCAGCGGCCGCCGACAGGCTCAGCGCCAGCCCCGCCGTCAGCTCACGACCGGCGACGCCCCTGACGCCGTCCGTACCAAAAAGGTGGCCCATCCCGCCGAGATCCCGGTCCGTGCGGGCGGCGGTTAGCGCTTGGAGTACTGCGGAGCCTTGCGGGCCTTCTTCAGGCCGGCCTTCTTACGTTCGGTAACCCGGGCATCCCGGGTCAGGAACCCGGCCCGCTTGAGCATCGGCCGGCTCTCCGGGTCGACCAGGATCAGCGCCCTGGCGATGCCAAGCCGGAGGGCGCCGGCCTGCCCGCTCACGCCGCCGCCATCGATCCGCGCGATCACGTCGAACTGCTCGTCCGCGCCAAGGGTGACCAGCGGCTCACTGACCAGCTGCTGGTGCACCTTATTCGGGAAGTAGTTCTCCAGCGACCGGTCGTTTATCGTCCACTGCCCGCTGCCCGGCTGAATCCGGACCCGCGCGATGGCCTCCTTGCGGCGGCCGGTGCCCAGCGCCTTGCCGGTCACCACTGGCTTGCGCACGGCCGGCTTCGGCTGCGCGTCAGAGGTCTGGGTCGTGTATTCCGACAGGTGCTCTTCGGCGGCCAGTTCGGCCTCCGCGCCAGCATCCAGCGTCTCAGTGGACTCGGCCACGTTGTCTTCCTCGTACTTCCCGCTTGACTGTCTTGCCTGGCTTGATTTGGCTGGCCCGGCTCTGGCTGTGTTGTCGCTACTTGGCGACCCGGCTGCCTCGCTGTTCGACCTGCGAGATCTCGAACGGCACTGGCTGCTGGGCCTTGTGCGGGTGCTCAGGTCCCGCGTACACCTTGAGCTTGCGCAGCATCTGCCGACCTAGGGAGTTCTTCGGCAGCATGCCTTTGACGGCCTTCTCGACGGCCCGCTCCGGGCTCTTGGCCATCAGCTCGGCGTAGGACATCGACCGCAGCCCGCCCGGGTAACCGGAGTGCCGGTAGGCCATCTTGTCCTGCATCTTGTTGCCGCTGAGCGCAACCTTGGCCGCGTTGACGATGACGACAAAGTCACCGGTGTCCAGGTGCGGCGCGAAGACTGGCTTGTGCTTGCCGCGTAGCAGCACCGCAGTCTGGCTGGCCAGGCGGCCGAGGACGACGTCCGATGCGTCGATCACGTGCCACTGCCGCTGGATGTCGGCGGCCTTCGGGCTGAAAGTGCGCACAGTCATAAGCCTTCGCGTGTGAGTCCTGAAGCTGGCCCGCGCCGGGCACGTGCTCTGCCGTTCGCGCGGGGATCCGCAGGTACCGGCCGCAGCTCACTCACCCGGACGGGCGGCGGGCATGCCAATACACATGGATGCCTAAGAAGGATACCGGCCGCTGCCTGCAGCGGTCAAAGCGAGCCGGTGGGTCGGCGCGCTGGCCGCGGCAGATATGTAGGACCGGCTCGGCTGCGGACCAAAAGATGTATCTTTCATTACAAATGCGGGGCTTGGCGACCTGCACCTCACCGGCCGAGCTGTCGACCAGCAATTTGCAGCGACCAGTCGACTTCACCGCGAACGTGGCCCAGCGGGACCCGCGGCGGTCTGAGTGCACGCCGACCACAAAGAGAAAATCTGGACGAGCCGAACTTGGTTCTGCGGAGCGATACGCTCGCCGCATGCGCAGATCCGCCGACGAACCGGAGCAGGACGGCCGTCGGCGCGATCACCGAGCCGGACGCAGCGGGCCAGAAGGACCGCAGACGGCATCGCGGCAGGCGCCCGCGCAGGCCGCTGCAGCACGCCCCGGGCCGTCGCCAACCGGAACGGCCGCACCAGGCGGCTGGCAACCAGACGCCGCTCAGCGGCAAACCGGCCCAGTCCGGGCGACACGGCCGCGAGCAGGCACCGGGCAGCCAGGCACCGGGCAGCCAGGCACCGGGCAGCCAGTGGCCGGCTCGGTGTTCGTCCCTGGCTATGACAGCGGCAGGCCATCGGCCGCCAGCACGGGCACGGCGACCGGCGGAAACTCCTCGTACGGGTCAGCGGCCGGGTCCGCAGGCAAGGGTCCGGTCCGCGGCTATCCGCCGGTCCCTGGTCAGCCGCCGCCGATGTACCCGCCTGGCCAGTTCGCGGCGTGGAACCGTCAACCCGGCCGCTTGCGGACGGCGCCCGACCAGCCAGGACAGCAGCCGGACCGCAACGGCGCGGAGACCGACCAGCTGACCCCCAGGCCCGATCCCGGCTACTCGGTGCTGGCAGTCAGTGATCCAGCGGCGGATGTTACCTCTACTCAGACATGGCAAGCCGTCGGCGACGGCCGGGCGACCGGGACCTGGACGATGCCGGACCGGCCGGGAACCGGGTCAACGCGAGCTGGCACCAGGCCAGCGGGAGCTGACGAAGCTGCGGAACCCTCCACCCGCACGGGCGGTGAGCGCGCGGCCGCTAGCGTTCCGCTCCCGCGCCGCAGTGCCCCCGGCCGGGACCGGCCCAACAACCCTGCAGCGGCGCCGCCAGGGCCAGCTGACGCCGCTGTGCGAACTGATGGCGGCGACGCGCCCGCGGCCGGAGCGGCCGGGCCGGCGCTACGGGCGTATGACGCGACCGGCGCTGGCCCGGACTTGGCCGCCGACTCAGGCCGAGGTGCGAGCGCTGCCGCAACTGCAGGCACCGCCCGGCGGCCAGGTCGCGGCCATAGCGGCGCGCATACGGGCCCCCATTCGGTTCAGCGACCACACCGGAAGCGGCCGGCCAGCGTGAAAGTCGCGTTCTCGGCAGCCCTGCTGCTAGTGCTCGCGGCCGCCAGCGCGCTGGCATACGTGGTGCTGCATCACCCGGCCAAGGCCGGGCCGGCGACCCTCCCCAAGCCCGTTAAGACCACCCCGGCGCCGCAGCCGAGCCCGACGCTTGGCGTCTACGGGCACATCGGCTCGCGCGCGTCAGATCCGCAGCCGCTCAGCGTTGCCCAGCTGTACCCGGCCAGCTTCACGATTGGCAGCAACGCGGTCGCGCGCACCGTCAGCCGTGAGAGCCGTCACTGCGCCGCGGCCGTGGTCGGATCGGGTCTGCAAGCTGCGATCAACGCGGCGGGCTGCACCCAGGTCGTGCGCGCCACTTACGTGGGCACGAGCGTGAAGATGATGGGAACCATCGGGGTGTTCAACCTCAAGACCGGGCCGGCGGCCAAGAAGGCCGCCACCTCGGCCGGCCCGGCCAACTTCGTCGCCCAGCTACGTGCGCATAAGGGCGTGAGCAGCAAGATCGGCAAGGGCACCGGCATCGAGGAGGCCGCAGCCAAGGGCCACTACCTGATCCTGATCTGGGCCGAGTTCACCGACCTGCGCAAGCCCAAGACCAGCTATCAGCGCACCCAGCTTGTCCGGTTCATGACCCAGGTGCTGGACAAGACCGCGAACGTCAGCCTGGCGAATCGGATGGCCACCGGAACGCCTTGACCCTGGATACTTGCGGGGAACGGGGCGTACTTAGCGGCGGCAGAGTGCCGGAGGTGGGTCCGTTCCCTGGCTAATGATCGAGCTGCCGGGTGCGCCGGGTCGCGACGGCGCGAGCCGCCAGCTCGGGGGGGCTGGGGTAGCCGACCTCCTCGAGGCAGAGCGGGTGCGGTGGCGCCACTGTGACCGTGGGAACACGCAGTCGTGCCGCGAGCACCTCAGCCAGCCAGGTCGGCGGCTTGGTGCCGTCACCCACGCTGAGCAGCGCCCCGGCCAGGGCCCTGACCATGTTGTGGCAGAACGCGTCGGCGCAGACCGTAGCGACCGCCACGCCGGGCTCGGCGGGCGCCCAGTCCAGCCGGAGCAGCTGCCGGATCGTGGTCGCGCCATCGCGTCGGCGGCAGAACGCGGCAAAGTCGTGCTCACCCAGGCAAGCCTGCGCGGCCTCGTTCATCCGGTCGAGGTCAAGCCGGCGGGCGTACCAGAGCGTGTCGTGGCGGCGCAGCGGGTCGGCGAACGCCGGATCGTCGCATACCCGGTAGGAGTAACGCCGCCAGAGCGCGGAAAACCGCGCGTCGAAGCCGTCCGGTGCAGGCGCGATGGCACGGACCCTGATCGCCGGCGGCAACAGCCTGGCTAGCCTGCGCAGGGCGGAGTCCGCCGCCAGCGTCCATTTCGCGGCAGGCACATCGAGGTGTGCGACCTGGCCGCGCGCATGGACGCCTGCATCGGTACGGCCAGCAACCGTCAGGGCAGGGGGCTCGGCCAGCGTAAGGGCCCGCCACAACGCCGCTTCGAGCGTCTGCTGAACGGTGTTCAGGCCGGGCTGGGTGGCCCAGCCATGGAACTGCGAGCCGTCGTAACTGAGATCGACGCGGATCCGGAGCAAGACGAGCCCGGCCGGATCAGGCCGGCCGGGCTCGCCTTCGGCTGCTTCGTTACTCGTCGGTTGCTGCCTGCTCGTCGGTTGCTGCCTGCTCGTCGGTCGCCGCTGGCTCGTCCGCGTTAGCCTCATCGGCCACGGCAGCGACCGCAGCCTCATCGGCAACTGCAGCCTCATCAGCGACATCCGCCTCGCCTGTCACTTCGGCTCCTTCAAGGGCCTCAGCCTCGCTGGCCACTGCAGCCTCATCAGCGACTGCAGCTTCGTCGGTCACTGCGGCCTGATCGGCCCTGGCGGCAGCGGCCTGGCCGCGGCTCGCTCTGCCCGAGGCTGGCGCGGCGGCCGGGGCCCGGCGGGCTCGGCGACGGCGCGTCTTGGGCTCGGCCTCCTCGCGGATGAGCTCGATCACGGCAAGCGCGGCGTTGTCGCCCTTGCGCGGCCCCACCTTGGTGATCCGCGTGTAGCCACCGTCCCGGCTTGCGAAGCTCGGCCCGATCTCGGCGAACAGCGTGTGCACCACGCTCTTGTCGGTCACCACTGTGAGGACCTGCCGCCGTGCGTGCAAGTCACCGCGCTTTGCGAAGGTGATCAGCCGCTCGGCCAGCGGGCGCAGCCTGCGCGCCCTTGCCTCGGTCGTGGTGATCTTGCCGTGCTCGAACAGGGCAGTGGCCAGGTTCGCCATCATGTGCCGCTGATGGGCCGGGCTCCCGCCGAGTCGGTGGCCCTTGGTGGGCGTGGGCATCGGACAATTCTCCTCGGTTCAGTACTGACAGGCGTCTGAGTACCGGCAGGCGTCTTGCCTGTCAGTACTGCTCAGTTTCGACGTAATCGTCTTCATCGTCGGCCCCGTAGCTGTCGGCCGCCGAGCCCGGGTCGAATCCGGGCGGGGAGTCCTTCAGCGCAAGGCCCATGTCGGTGAGCTTCTGCTTGACTTCCTCGATCGACTTGGCGCCGAAGTTGCGGATGTCGAGCAGGTCCTGCTCGCTCCGAGCGACCAGCTCGCCCACAGTGTGGATGCCCTCGCGCTTGAGGCAGTTGTAGGAGCGGACTGTCAGGTTCAGTTCCTCGATCAGCAGCGCAAGGTCGGCGGCGAGAGCAGCATCGGTCGGCGACAGGCCGATGTCGATGCCATCGGCGTCCAGGTTCAGTTCCCTGGCCAGGCCGAACAGCTCAACCAGCGTCTTCCCGGCGCTGGCAACGGCGTCCCGCGGCCGCAGGTTGGCCTTGGTCTCCACGTCGAGGATGAGCTTGTCGAAGTCGGTCCGCTGCTCGACACGGGTCGCCTCGACCTTGTAGGTCACCCGCAGCACCGGCGAGTAGATGGAGTCGATCGGGATCCGGCCGATCTCCTGGCCGGGCTGCTTGTTCTGGGCGGCAGAGACATAGCCGCGGCCGCGCTCGACCGTCAGCTCCATCTCGAGCTTGCCCTTGCCGTTCAGGGTGGCGATGTGCAGTTCGGGGTTGTGCACCTCGATGCCGGCCGGCGGCGCGATGTCGGCCGCGGTGACCGGGCCGGGACCTTGCTTGCGCAGGTACATGTGCATCGGCTCATCGTGCTCGGAGGAGACGACGAGCTCCTTGAGGTTCAGGATGATGTCGGTGACGTCCTCGGTGATGCCGGGCACCGTCGAGAACTCGTGCAGCACGCCCTCGATCCTGATGCTGGTCACGGCCGCGCCAGGAATCGACGACAACAGGGTGCGGCGCAGCGAGTTTCCGATTGTGTAGCCGAAGCCCGGCTCCAGTGGCTCGATGACGAACCTGGACCGGAACTCGTCTATCTGCTCCTCGGCGAGGCCGGGACGCTGGGCGATGAGCATGACTCTTCCTTTCCGCGCTGCCCGCTATATGACAGTCGCGACTCTCGCTGGCGGATGGCCGTCAGCGAACCTTCACGCAGACCTCGGTCCGCGCTGATGGCCGTCAGGCCGGCTGGCCCCCGGGCCCGTCTGCACCTTCCGCCGGCATCTGCGCCGACGTTCTTGGCCGTTATCGCCGCCTGCCGGCTGACCGGCAGGTTTGGCGCTGACGGTTTTGGCCGTCAGGCCGGTTTACTTCGAGTAGTACTCGACGATGAGCTGTTCCTGGACGAGGGTGTCGATCTGGGCCCGTACTGGAAGGCTGTGCACCAGTACGCGCATCTTGTCCGGTATGACCTCGATCCATGCCGGCGGGGTGCGCTCGCCAGCCTCGGCCCTGGCCACGATGAACGGGGTCAGCTCCCTGGACTTCGGCGACACCTCGACAATGTCATTGTCGCTGACCCGGTAGGAGGGGATGTCCACCTTCTTGCCGTTGACCAGCACATGCCCGTGACCGACCAGCTGGCGGGCCATGTCCCGGCTCTTGGCGAAGCCAGCCCGGTAAATGATGTTGTCCAGGCGGGTCTCCAGGATCTGCAGCAGCACTTCACCGGTCTTGCCGCGCTTGCGCGCGGCCTCCTCGTAATAGTTGCTGAACTGCTTCTCCAGCACGCCGTAGATTCGCTTCGCCTTCTGCTTCTCCCGTACCTGAAGCAGGTACTCGCTCTCCTTGGGCCGGTTGCGCCCGTGCTCGCCCGGCGGATACGGGCGGATCTCGATCGGGCACTTGGGCCCGTCGCACTTGGCGCCCTTCAGGAACAGCTTGGTCTTCTCGCGGCGGCAGCGCTTGCAGTCCGCACCGGTGTATCGAGCCATATGTGTTGCTTACTCCTCAGACCCGGCGCCGCTTAGGCGGGCGGCAGCCGTTGTGCGGAACCGGGGTGACGTCCTGGATGGATCCGACCTCAAGGCCAGTCGCCTGCAGTGACCTGATCGCGGTCTCACGGCCGGAGCCAGGGCCCTTCACGAAGACATCCACCTTGCGCATGCCGTGCTCCATAGCCCGGCGCGCTGCGGCCTCGGCGGCCATCTGCGCGGCGTAGGGCGTGGACTTGCGCGAGCCCTTAAAGCCGACCTGCCCGGACGAGGCCCAGGAGATCACGCTGCCACCAGGATCGGTGATTGACACGATCGTGTTGTTGAAGGTGCTCTTAATATGCGCGTGGCCGTGCGCGATGTTCTTGCGTTCCTTCCGGCGTACTTTCTTGACGCCGGTGCGGCTCTTCGGAGGCATTCTGCTCCCTCTACCTTGCGGAGGTGGTCGGACCTGCTGCTTGCCCGCGCGCCGCGTTCGGCGGCGAAACGGGTCCGCAGCGGACTACTTCTTGCCGGCCTTCTTCTTGCCGGCCACTGTCTTCTTCTTGCCCTTGCGCGTGCGCGCGTTGGTCTGCGTGCGCTGACCGTGCACCGGCAGTCCGCGGCGGTGGCGGATGCCCTGGTAGCAGCCGATCTCGATCTTGCGACGGATGTCGGCCTGAACCTCGCGGCGCAGGTCGCCCTCGACCTGGTAGTTCGCCTCGATCCAGTCGCGCAGCTGGATGATGTCGTCATCGCTGAGAGAGTGGACTCGCGTGTCGCCGCTCACTCCGGTAGCGGCCAGCGTCTCGAATGCTCGGGTACGGCCAATGCCGTAAATGTAGGTAAGTGCGACCTCGAGCCGCTTGTCACGCGGCAGGTCGACGCCAACAAGGCGTGCCATCCGGGCAGTTCTCCTTCGGTCAGTGCGGAGGTCGTGCGCGCCGCCCCGCGTCCCTGCCCGGACACGGCCCCGGCCTCCTCCGGGGGTGCTCCGCTGCCGAACTAGCCGGCAGCGGATTGCGGTGCGTTCTTGATTCAGTTGTCGTCAGTCCAGGTTGTCGCTGGACAGTCCGGTCGGGGCCTCAGCCCTGACGCTGCTTGTGCCGCGGATCAGAGCAGATGACCATGACCCGGCCGTGCCTGCGAATGATCCTGCACTTGCTGCAGATCTTCTTCACACTCGGCTTGACCTTCATTGCCTGGTCTCTCCTGCGGCGTGCCGGCTGCCCGGCCCGCCTTGCTCGTTCTTACTTGTACCGGTAGACGATCCGCCCACGACTAAGGTCGTAGGGGCTTAGCTCCACGACGACCCTGTCATCGGGCAGGATCCGGATGTAGTGCATCCGCATCTTGCCGCTGATGTGGGCCAGGACCTTGTGCCCGTTGTCCAACTCCACCCTGAAGAAGGCGTTCGGAAGTGACTCCACGACCGTTCCCTCGATCTCGATGGCGCCGTCTTTCTTGGCCATGCCCTCCGCGCTTCGCTGCTTATTACGGCCAGCTTGCTATCGTGCCTGCAAGCTGGCGCTTGTGGTTAAGGCTGATCATCGCCCGGCCGATTGGAAGTCTAGGGACGGGCGGCCCGGCTGACTTGCAGTCGTCGTGAACGTTGTTAGCGCAGCACGCTGACGACAGCTCCCTGGGCCGTTGGAAAGTCTACTTCAGGTCCGCTCCCAACGCGAACCCAGCCCCATAAGCCGGTGATCGCGGGCTATAACAGCCGTGGCGAGGCAGTTATTCCGCCGCCTGAGCCAGCTCCGGCCATGATCCGGAAGACTTTTCGATCGCCGAAGAGAAAAGGTCTTCCCGCTAAATTGTGCGAAGGCGATATGCCCCGTTTACGCACGGCCTCGGGCGCTGCGGGATCGCCGCCTCGGGCGCTACGGGATCGCTGCCCCGGGTGCTGCCGGGGTCGCGCCTCAGACGCCACGTGCTGGTGCCTGCTCGGGCTCGCGGCCGCTGCGTGCGTGCTCCGGCTCGCGGCCGGTGCCTGCTCGGGCGCTGCAGCAGCTAACGGGGCCGACCGGGCAGGTCGTCGCCGCCCGGCAGCTCACCGGGCCTGGCGCCGTCGCCCAGGCTGTGGTGCGAAGAGCCACCGCGAAGGGCCACCGAGGTGATCCAGCCTCCGGCCAGGACCGCGCCCCATGGCCCGACCACCCACAGGGGCCAGACGTAGCCGCCGCCAGACAGGATCCAGATCACGAACAAGATCAGCGTGACGGTAAACCAGCTGCCCCAGGCCGCCCGCCAGCGTGGCGAACCACCATGGCCGCTCCGCCGAGCCGCCGACCGCTGCACCTGCCTGGGCTGCCGGCTCAGCGCCGCGTCCGGCAGCCGGTAAAGGTCGATGCCAGGCAGATCTTTCAGCAGCTCGTCGAGGTCCCCGACGGTGCGGGCGGCGAAAGCCTTATCGAGCCGGTCGCTGAATTCCTGGGCCGTCAGGCGCCCCGCGGCGTGGTGCTCTCTGAGCAGCGTGGCGACCCGGTCCCGGTCAGCGTCCGAGACCCGGATGTTCGGGTCATATGCCACTTTCTCACTCCCGCATCTGTGCTTGCTCGGGAGCACCCGCCGGGACCGGCTCTGGCAACTGCCGCCCGGCGAGCGCCGCGAACCCGCTTGCACCGCCGTCCGATGCTGTCAGTACCCAGGGACCGTCGGCCGTTATGGCCACGGTGTGCTCGAAATGCGCCGCCCAGCTGCCATCCTCGGTGACAACGGTCCACTCGTCGTCCAGCAGCCTGGCCTGCGGCTGGCCCAGCACGAGCATCGGCTCAATCGCGAGCGCCATGCCCTCCTGAAGCACCGGGCCCCGGCCAGGCCGCCCGAAGTTCGGCACGGCCGGATCCATGTGCATCTGCGTGCCGATGCCGTGGCCGGTGTACTCCCGCACGATCCCGTACCGGCCCGCCGCGCGCGCCGCCTGTTCCACCGCGTGGGAGATATCGGACAACCGGCGACCCGGCACTGCCTGCGCCAGCCCGTGCCAGAGCGCCTGCTCGCAGGCGCGCAGCAACCCGGCCAGCTCCGCTGCGCCGGGGTTTCCCGGCCCCGCCAAATCAGGCCGCCCGACCTGAACGGTAACGGCAGAGTCGCCATGCCAGCCGTCGACGATGGCGCCGCAGTCGATGGAGATCACATCGCCGTCCCGCAGCGCGTGCTGCGTGCTGGGGATGCCGTGCACGATCTGGTCGTTGACCGACGTGCAGATCGTCGCGGGGTAGCCGTGGTAGCCCTTAAAAGAGGGAACGGCGCCCGCCAGCCGGATCTCCCGCTCCGCTATTGCGTCCAGCTCGGCCGTGCTGACCCCGGGCCCGACGGCCGCTACCGCGGCTTGCAGGGCCGCAGCCGTGACCAGCCCGGCCTCCCGCATGATCGCGATCTGAGCCGGGGTCTTGACCTGGATCGGCTCGTCCCGCCTTAGCCGCATAGCGCCTCCCCTGCACTGCTCTTCACGGTACCTCGCCAGGCTGGTGAAGGCGTCAGAGGAGGAACCGCCGCAACGCGGCCATGGCCCGATCGGTAATCTCCTCGACCGGCCCGGTCGCGTCAATGCCGAGCAAGATGCCGTCGTCAGCGTAAAAGGCAATCAGCGGCTGGGTCTGCTGGGCATAGACGTCGAGGCGGTGCCTGATCGTCAGTTCCCGGTCGTCGTCGCGCTGGAAGAGCTCGCCAGCGCAGTCGTCACAAAGGCCCGCCCTGGACGGCGGCTCGAACAGGACATGCCAGATGCGCCCGCAGACCCGGCAGGTCCGGCGGCCGGACAGCCGGCGTACCACTTCGTCGTCGTCTACTACCAGCTCCAGGACGATATCCAGGCGCGAATCCCAGCCGGCCAGCAGCTTGCGCAACGTCTCGGCTTGCGGAACGGTGCGAGGAAAGCCGTCGAGCAGGAAGCCGGTCTGCGCGTCATCCTCCAGCAGACGGGCCTCCACCATGGCCACGGTGATCTCGTCGGGGACCAGGTCGCCGCGGTCCATGAACGACTTCGCCTGCTGGCCCAGCTCAGTTCCGGTACTCACGTTGTGCCGGAAGATATCCCCCGTCGAGATCTTGGGGATCGACAGGTGTGAGGCTATGAACTGGGCCTGTGTCCCCTTGCCCGCACCGGGGGGCCCGACGAGGACGATGCGCACTACCGCAGGAAGCCCTCGTAGTTGCGCTGCTGCAGTTGGCTCTCGATCTGCTTCACGGTGTCGAGCCCAACCCCCACCATGATCAGGATGCTGGTACCGCCGAGCGGGAACTGCGAGGTTGCACCAACCAAGCCAATTGCGATCAGGGGGATCAGCGCGACTAGTCCAAGGTAGAGCGAGCCGGCCGCCGTCAGCCTGCTGAGCACGTAGCTCAGGTAACCGGCCGTCGGGCCGCCCGGCCGGATGCCCGGGATGAAGCCGCCGCTCTTCTTCATGCCGTCCGCGACCTCGGTCGGGTTGAAGGTGATCGAGACGTAGAAGTAGGTGAAGAAGACGATGAGCAAGAAGAACGCCACGCTATAGGCCCCGCTGAAAACCTGCCCCGACAAGTTCGTCTCGACCCAGCCGGCCCAGCCGGTCTGGACAAGCTGGCCGTTGGCTTTCTGGCCGAATAGCTGGGCTGCCAGCTGCGGGATGTAGAGCAGCGAAGAGGCGAAGATGACCGGGATGACGCCGGCCTGGTTGACCTTCAGCGGAATATAGGTTGATGTGCCGCCGTACATGCGGCGACCGACCATCCGCTTGGCGTACTGGATCGGGATGCGCCGCTGCGCCTGCTCCATCAGGGCCACGAAGGTGATGACTGCCACGCCCATGAGCAGCACGAGGGTGAAGGTGACCGGGCCCTTGCTCTCGCGGATCAGGTTCAGCTGGCCGGGCACCACGGCGATGATCTGGGTGAAGATAAGCACCGACATGCCGTTGCCGACGCCGCGGTCGGTCAGCAGCTCGCCCAGCCACATGATCACGGCGGTACCGGCCGTCAGGACGATGACCATCGTGGTGATGGTGAAGACCGACGGGTTCGGGATCAGGGTGGCGGTGCAGCCCGGGATCAGGTTGCCCGAGCGAGCCAGCGCGATGATGCCGGTGGACTGGAGCACCGCCAGCCCGATGGTGAGGTACCGGGTGTACTGGGTGATCTTGGCCTGGCCGGTCTGGCCTTCCTGCCGTAGCGCCTCGAGCCGCGGGATGACCACAGCTAGCAGCTGCAGGATGATGCTCGCGGTGATGTAGGGCATGATGCCGAGCGCGAACACCGCCAGCCTCGAGATCCCGTTGCCGCTGAACAGGTTCAGCAGCTGGTACAGGTTGTTGCCCTTGGCCCCGAGAGCAAAGCAGCTCTGGACTGCCTTCTCCGACACGCCGGGCACGGGCAGCTGCTGGCCCAGCCGGAACACGGTGATGATGAATACCGTAAAGAGCAGTTTCTTGCGCAGGTCAGGCGTTCGGAACGCCCGGAAGAACGCGGTCAGCATGCGCCGTCCCCTACTCCATAGTTCAACGTCATCTGCCGCTCCCAGTCGCGGGACAGCCGCGTTGGCCGCCCGAGCGACAACGCTCGCCGAAGTCTAACGTGCCGATTCAGCTGCGATAGCCACGCCGGAAGCGCGCGGTCGGCCGCACGCCAGTCCAGGCCAGCGGAGTCTAAGCTGACCCGGACGCTACCTAGGGCGGCGGTCATCTCACAGTTCAGTAACGGTTCCGCCTGCTGCGGTGATCTTCTCGCGTGCCGAGGCCGAGAAGCCGTGCGCGCTGACCTGGAGCGCGGCCGTGACCTCGCCCTGGCCCAGTACCTTCACCAGCTCGCCCGGCCGGACAGCGCCCTTCACGGCCAGGTTCTCCGGGTTGACCTCGCCGCCCGACGGGTAGAGCGAGGCCAGCCGGTCGAGATTGACGACCTGGTAGGTGGTCTTGAACCGCGCGTTTGAGAAGCCCTTCAGCTTCGGCAGCCGCCGGTGCAGCGGCATCTGGCCGCCCTCGAAGAACTCCGGGATCTGGTTGCGGGCCTTGCTGCCCTTTGTACCCCGGCCGGCGCTTTTGCCCTTGGACGCCTCACCGCGGCCAACCCTGGTACGCGCGGTGCGGGCGCCAGGGGCGGGTCGCAGGTGGTGAATCTTCAGCCCGGCCCGGCCGCCCGGCTCTGCGGCCCCGCCGGCGGTGGTGTCGGTGTCTGCCATGGTTACTCAACCTCCTCCACGGTGACCAGGTGGCGCACCGCCTTGATCATGCCGCGGATCTCGGGCCTGTCTTGCTTGACCACCACGTCGCCGATGCGGTGCAGGCCAAGGGATCGCAGCGAGTCCCGCTGCTCCTTCTTGCCGCCGATCTTCGACTTGATCTGGGTCACTTTCAGCTCTGCCATGGTGTCGCTCCGCCTCAGCTGTTCTCTGCCACGGTGGCAGCCCCGGCGGTCGGGCTGGCCGCGGTTGCCGCGGCCGCACGGGCCCTGAGCATGGCGGCCGGCGCCACGTGCTCGATGGGCAGGCCGCGCCTGGCCGCGATCTCCTCCGGCCGGTTCAGGCTCTTCAGGGCGGTGACGGTCGCGTGCACGACGTTGATCGGGTTGGACGACCCCAGCGACCTGGACAGCACGTCATGGATGCCTGCGCACTCAAGCACGGCGCGCACTGGGCCGCCGGCGATAACCCCGGTACCGGGGCTGGCCGGCTTCAGCAGCACGACGCCCGCCGACTCCTCGCCCTGCACGGTGTGCGGGATCGTGCCAGCGATCCGGGGTACCCGGAAGAAGGCCTTCTTGGCCGCCTCCACGCCCTTGGCGATGGCGGCCGGAACCTCCTTGGCCTTGCCGTAGCCGACGCCGACCATGCCGTTGCCGTCACCCACCACTACCAGCGCGGTGAAGCTGAACCTGCGGCCGCCCTGCACGACCTTGGCCACCCGGTTGATGGTGACGACGCGCTCAAGATAGGCGGTGCCCTTCTCGGCGCCTGCCCCGCGGCGGTCGTCGCGACGCTCGCGCCGTTCGCCGCCGCCTCCGGCGCCGCGCCGCGGTGTTGCTGCCATCAGATCTTCCTATTCTGTCGTTGGGTGCGCAGTTTTGGCTGGGTGCACGGTTTTGGCCGGGTACGCAGTTGTGGCCGGGTGCACAGGCCGGTAAGGCCGGTCATAGCGAGAGCCCGCCTTCGCGCGCGCCGTCGGCCAACGCAGCGATCCGGCCGTGGTAGGCGTAACCGCCGCGGTCGAACACCGCGGCACTGATGCCAGCCTGCGCGGCCCGCTCTGCCAGCAGCGCCCCGACCTGCTTTGCCTTGGCTGTCTTGTCGCCGGCCGCCGCGCGGATGGATTCCTCCAGGGTAGACGCAGATGCGAGCGTGTTCCCCGCCGTGTCATCGATCAGCTGCGCGAAGGTGTTCCGCGCCGAGCGCGTGACGGCCAGCCGTGGCCGTGCCGCGCTGCCCTCGACCTTCTTGCGCACGCGCAAGTGCCGCCGCTGACGCGAGGAAATGCGCGGGGCGGTCCGGCCGGTGATCCGGCCGTGCGCCCTGGTCTTGGTGCCAGACATGTCTTACTTACCAGCCTTCCCGACCTTGCGGCGGATCTGCTCGCCCTGGTACCGCACGCCTTTGCCCTTATAGGGGTCCGGCTTGCGCAGCTTGCGAATGTTAGCGGCCACCTCGCCCACTTGCTGCTTGTCGATGCCTTCGACGACGAACCTGGTGGGCGTCTCCACCCGGAACGTGATCCCTTCCGGGGCAGGCACGGGCACTGGGTGGCTGAAGCCGAGCGCGAATTCCAGGTCCTGGCCCCTGGCCTGAACCCGGTAGCCGACGCCGACGATCTCCATGGTCTTCCGGTAGCCCTCGGTCACGCCGATGACCATGTTGGCGATCAGGGACCGGGACAGGCCGTGCAGCGCGCGCACTTCGCCCTCGTCACTCGGCCTGGTAACGGTGATCACGCCATCCGCCTGAGCAACCTCGATCGGCGCTGTCACTTCCAGGCTTAGCTCGCCCTTCGGACCCTTGACATGGACCTGGCGGCCGTCAATGGTGACGTCGACGCCAGCGGGGACAACGACTGGCAACCGTCCGATTCGTGACATAGCTGGCTCCCCTACCAGACGTAGGCGAGGACTTCTCCGCCTACGCCCTTCTTCTTCGCCTGCTTGTCAGTCATCAGGCCTGCGGACGTCGAGATGATCGCCACGCCCAGCCCGCCGAGCACGCGCGGCAAGTTGTCCTTGCGCGCGTAGACGCGCAGGCCAGGCTTGGACACGCGCTTGAGGCCGGCGATCGAACGCTCTCTGGTCGGCCCGAACTTCAGCGCGATCACCAGGTGCTTGCCGACCTCGGCGTCCTCCACCTTCCAGCTGGCGATGTATCCCTCCTGCTGGAGGATCTCCGCGATGTGCACCTTGATCTTGGAGTGCGGCATGCTCACGGAATCGTGATAGGCCGAGTTGGCATTGCGCAGACGGGTCAGCATGTCTGCGACCGGGTCGGTCATGGTCATGGCCTGATGGCCCTCCTCGCCGCGGTTTCCCTGTGCTTGGTAACCACCGGGGACCTGCGGCGTGGTCGGTGGGCGCTGGTCGCGCCCAGGATTTTCTATCTGTGACGGCGCTCGCGCGCCTGCTTGTGTTCGCTTCGTGCCGCGGGTCGCGGCTCTGGTTACCAGCTGGACTTGGTGATGCCGGGCAGCTCGCCGCGGTGCGCCATCGACCGGAAGCAGATCCGGCACAGGCCGAACCTGCGGTAAACGGCCCGCGGCCGGCCACAGCGCGAGCATCGCGTGTAACCACGCACCTCGAACTTCGGCTTGCGGTTGGCCTTGGCGATGAGGCTCTTCTTCGCCACTGCTCAGTTCTCCTTGAACGGGAAGCCGAGTCGCCGCAGCAATGAGCGGCCCTCAGCGTCGGTGGTCGCGGACGTGACGATGGTCACGTCCATGCCGCGCTGCCTGTCCACCTGATCGGGGTTGATCTCGTGGAACATCAGCTGCTCGGTGAGGCCGAAGGTGTAGTTGCCGCGGCCATCGAACTGGCGGTCGCTCAGGCCGCGGAAGTCACGGATGCGGGGCAGCGCGATCGACAGCAGCCGGTCGCAGAACTCCCACATCCGGTCGCCGCGCAGGGTGACGTGCGCCCCGATCGGCTTGCCCTCGCGCAGCTTGAACTGCGCGATGGACTTGCGCGCCCGGGCCACCGCCGGCTTCTGGCCGGTGATGATGGTCAGGTCCCTGACCGCACCGTCGATGAGCTTGGCGTCCCTCGCTGCCTCGCCGACGCCCATGTTCACCACGATCTTGGTGATGGTGGGCACCTGCATGACGTTCGGGTAGGCGAACTCCGCGAGCATGGCGGCGTGGATCTCGTCCCGGTAGCGCTGCTTGAGCCGCGGCTGTACGCGCGGCGCGGTAACGCCGGTGGTCGTGGTGGCAGCCATCAGATGTCCTTACCGCTGGCCCGAGACACCCGGACCTTCTTTTCCGCGTCGATCCGGTACCCGGCCCTGGTCGGGCCCTTGGTGTCCGGGTCAATCAGCTGAACGTTGCTGACGTGGATCATGGCCTCCTGCGTCACGATGCCGCCTTCCTTGGCACCGCGCTGGCCCTGATAGTTGACCTTGGTGTTCTTCCTGATCAGGTTCACGCCCTGGACGAGCACCTGCTGGCGCTCCGGGCGGACGGCAATCACGGTGCCCTCGCGGCCACGGTCCTTGCCCGCGATCACGACGATCTTGTCGCCCTTCTTGATCTTCATCCGGCGGGCCTTCCCTGGCTCTGCCTTCTTCGCTCCGGCCATCACAGCACCTCCGGCGCAAGCGAGATGATCCGCATGAACCGCTTCTCACGTAGCTCGCGGCCTACGGGGCCGAAGATGCGGGTACCACGCGGGTCCCCGCCGTCCCTGATCAGCACGGCAGCGTTCTCGTCGAAGCGGATGTAGGAGCCGTCGCCACGGCGCCGCTCCTTGCGGGTGCGCACCACGACAGCCTTCACGACGTCGCCCTTCTTGACCCCGGCACCGGGGAGGGCATCCTTGACGGTGGCGACGATGATGTCGCCGATGCCCGCGTATCGCCTGCCCGAGCCACCGAGCACGCGGATGCACAAGATCTCCTTGGCACCAGTGTTGTCGGCGACTTTGAGCCGCGACTCCTGCTGGATCACGTCAACTCCTGCTTCTTCACGCGCCTGCCTCGGGCGAGGCCTGGCGGTCCGCTGCGGGCCCGGCGGGACTTCTGGCCCCGTCGCTTGCCCTTTGTTACTTGGCCTTCTCCAAGATCTGCGCGACGCGCCAGCGCTTGGTCGCTGACAGCGGGCGCGTCTCCATGAGCAGCACCCGGTCGCCGACGCCGCAAGCGTTCTCGCCGTCGTGTGCCTTGTACTTCTTCGTGCGCCGAATGACCTTGCCGTACTTGGGGTGCTTGACCCGGTCCTCGACCTCGACGACGACCGTCTTGTCCATCTTGTCGCTCACCACCAGGCCCTCGCGGACCTTGCGGTACCCGCGCGCCTGCGCGGTGGTGGTCGCCTCACTCATCGGCCGCTTCCTCACTTTCGACAACCACGATGCCGAGCTCGCGCTCGCGCTTCACCGTGTAGATGCGCGCGATCTCCTTGCGGACGGCA
>JBKQTJ010000175.1:0-7436 GCA_052143255.1 Streptosporangiaceae bacterium
CCTGGTGGGCGTCGGCGGCGGCCTGGGCGGGCTGCGCGCTGCCGGCGGCGATCGCGCCGGTGACCAGGGCCCGGGCGTCGGGGTTTTCGTAGAGGAAGGTGCGTGACACCGCCGCCGTCAGCGCGACAGCCGGGTAGGTGATGGGCTGGCTGCAGATCACCGGCGGCGAGCCGACCATCGACAAGGACTTCACCGACGCCTACCAGCTCGCCTTTGAGCTGGGCATGATGATCACGGTCTCCACGAACGGCTCCCGCCTGTGGCGCAGTGATCTGCTCGACCTGTTCACCACGCTGCCGCCTTACCGGCTGGTCGTCAGCCTGTACGGGGCCACCGAGGCTGCCTACGACGGGCTCACCCAGCGCCGGGGCTCCTACAAGGCGTTCCGCGTGGGCATCGCCGCCGCGATCGAAGCGGAGCTACCGGTGCGGCTCGACATCGTGGTCACAGACGTAGCGGACGAGACGATGGCAATGACGGCCCTGGCCGAGGAGTGGGGCGTGCCGCACAACGTCTACACGAACATGACGCCGACGATCTACGGCGGCGGTGAGTCGCTGCTGGCGCAGTCCGCCGAGCATCTGCGCACCCGTAAGGCCTTCACCGGCTGCAACGCCGGTCACGCCTTCTTTCACGCCGACCCGCACGGCCGGGTGTCGATCTGCAAGGTGGGCCGCGATGACCAGATCGACCTGATGCACGAGGGCCTGGACGGCCTGCGCCACCTCGGTGGCATCGCCGACAAGCTCATGCTCCGCACCGGGGGCTGCTCCGACTGCCAGCTCGCCGGCACCTGCCGGGTGTGCCGACCCCTGGCCAAGCAGTTCCAGCAGGCGAAGGCCCCGCTCCCCTACTACTGCCGGCACCAAGACAAGAACCAGCACGGCGACACAGACAGGAGGTCAGCATGACCGCAGTACCCGTCACGCTCTACCCGACCCGCCCGGTCGAGGTGCCCGAACCAGAGGTCACCGACCCGGTGATGGTCGAACTGGATGAGGTCATCGAGTCAACGACCTGCTCGTGCAACGCGGGCGACGACAACCCCCACTGACCGCCTCGCGCGGCCAGCCCTGACCGCGCGGCCGGTCCTCAGCGGGTCCCGGCATGTCGTGCGCCAGGACCCGCTTCCCGTGTGCCGGACGAGTATCGTGCCGCCATGGGAGTCCGGTGGGACTGGCTTCAACCGGTGATGACCGCCCCGTTCGTGCCCACCCTCGGCCCCGCCCATCCAGAAGCCATCACCTCCGGCTTGTTCGCTGACGTCATCGAGATCGCGGGGACCGGCCGGTTCCTGCCGCACGACAAGGACCGCCGCTGGGCCGACCGCAAGGACGAACAGGTGCTCACCGACGCCATCACCCAGGAACCTGGCCTGGTGCTGATCCCGACCTTGAGCACCCGCCGTCACTGCGTCAAGATCCACATCTACAGCCAGCACCCGCGCGGCGCAATGAGCGAGGCTGCCGATCTGGGCAGACGGCTATGCGAGGAGCAGGCCGCCGGGAAAGCACGGCTCATCTGGTTCCTGCCGCCAGGCAGCGATCCTGATCCCATCGCGGCGTGCACCCGCATTCAGATGCGGACCTTCGGCCACGGCCATCCTGCCCCCGCCCCGAAACCCGAGCCCGGTGTTGTCCCGCTAGACGAGGTCACCGTGCCGGTGCGCGCGACGTTCAGCGCGTTCTCGCAGAAACTGGCCGCGGAGGGCTTCGCCTTCCTCGAGGCCCGCATCCGGGACCGCGGCACTGGCCCGGTGCTCACCTGCCGGGGGGATGGGAAGATCGTTGGGGCGATCGGCCCGATGGAGACCATGCCGGACAGCCGCGGAATCGCCAGGCTGCTGCCGCAGTATTTCGGCGTCCTGCCCGAGTATCGTGGGCTCGGCCTTGGCCGTCGCCTCTGGCGGGCCGCCATGCAGTGGGGGCAGCAGCACCAGGCCGCCTATCAGCTCCTGCAAACCGAGGCCGGCGGCGCGTCAGACCGCCTGTGCGGGTCCGAAGGGCTGACCGACCTCGGCCTGGTATGCACGAACACGCTGTGAACGGACATTGGCGCCAGGCGGGTCTTATCCGGGCGGTAGAACAGGCGTGTCTGCGACCTCACCAGGCCGAGGAGCAGCCGCAGGAATCACCGGGACATACCCCGGAACCGTGCTTCCCCCGATCGCAGGGCCGGACGACGTAACTGCCGGGCCTGACAGCTGATCCATGCCGGGCGTCTCTCGTAAGCCAGTTCACGGGCTGGGACGGCGGGCGGGGGTGCCACGCCTGGCCTGAGCTGCCGATGGTAGGGAACCGGCGGCGGCCGGTCCTGTCCAGACCGGGAGCGGACCGGGCATCTCTGCCCGAACAGACGCGGCACCCCGCGGTGTGGCCCGCGCAGCCAGACCGGGGCATGGCTGACTGCGCAGGGGCCTTTGAGGACTGAGGCTGATCTCGGGAACCCTGGTCCTGGGACATGAGGAATGCCATGACCAGCTCTGATAGGTATGCCAATGCCATCGCCGGGGCATACGGCTCGCGGGATGACGAGCAAACCGAGCTTGGGTAACCATCAGACTCGCGCGTTGTGAGAGTCCCGGCGGCCGTGTGCCGACCTGAACAGCCACGCCCGTCCCGCACCTTCGTGTCCGCTGCTGGCCTGGCTGGAAGGCTACGGCTGGCGTGTCGCCACGCAGGCGCGAAGCAACGCCTTCGTCCTGGCATGCAGTTCTCATCCCAGAAGCGCCCATACGGTCTTGCCGCCCATGTCGGGCGGGAACTGCCACCCCCAGCCTGTGCTGACAGCGTCCACCAGCACCAGCCCCCGGCCGTTCTCGGCGTCGTCGCCGGCATCCAGCCGCACAGGCGGCTGCGGGCTGGCGTCCCAGACAAGGATCACCAACTGCGCCCCGTCAGACAGCAGCCACAACCGGACCGGGTCGGCCTGGCTCATGGCGCGCGCTACCTGGACGGCGTTGGTCATCAGCTCCGACACCGCAAGCTCGGTGCCGTCGCCCAACGCGGCCAGTCCCCATTCCCGCACCACGTGGCGGGCATGCAACCGTGCGCACGGCACCGCACCGGGAAGTGCGCCGAGTTCCAGGAAGCTCTGAAGCAGCCAGTCGCCCGTCCGGCTATGCCCCGGAGGTCCGGCGAACGGCGGAGTCCGCACCGCAAAAGAGGGCTGGCAGGCGGGGGAATTACCGTAACTCGGTGGTTCCTCGGCAGATACTGTCCCGGCACGACGGGCATATCCGCCTGGGCTGATCTGTCGGGCAGTTGTCATCCTGCCGTGCATAGAGGTCTCCTCGGCGGACGGGACAGGGCTGTGGGCCGGGTGCTGGCCGGCTGTGGTGAGCGCAAGGTCAGGGTGCGGGTCATCCCTGCTCGGGTCACTAAGGGGCTTTCAGTGACGCTACGGAGGCCCTGTACCACGGACAAGTATGTTGCAGGAAGTTGCAGGAACATCTGCTCCCCGGGCCGCTCCGGGCGATAGCGAGCTTTGAGCCGGATGCAACTGACATAGATCCATATCAGAGGCGCCGTAGCGCAATCTCTGCCGAACTGTTACTCTGCCAGGCAGCGCAATAACGCGCAATTACAGGTCAGGAGGAGTTATGCGTCTGACGTTCGTCGCCAAGGATCCCGAGTCGCAGCCGCAGGGATCACCGACGCTGTACCGCACCGACCGGGCAAGCTGGGTGGTGCAGGGATGGGTCGTCACCGATCCAGAGGTACTCGCTCAGATGAACATCCCTCAGGGTGAGATTGCGTGTGAGATCCCTGACCGGCTCGTCCCGTTCTTCCAGGAGACGTAGTTGGAGCTGAACTACGAGGAGTTCACGGCGCTGTTCACGCGGTTCGATCGCGAGGCGATCCACCTGGAGATGCGTGACAGCTACGGCACGGCGGTCGAACTGCCGCACATGGCCAAGTGGGCGGCCGGTGAGGCCGATGACCTGCAATGGCTCCGGCCCTGGTGCGGTGAGGTCCGCGCGAACGTGGCGCAGGGCAAGGTCTACCGGCGCGTGCACGTTGTCTCGGAGCCGCTGTCGGACTACCAGCGCTGGTCCTACAGCATCATGCAGCCGCACATCGATGCAGGAACCGACATGCGGTGGATGCCGCGTCGCCGCGTGTCGTCCATCGCCTTCCCCGGCAATGATTTCTGGCTGTTCGATGACCACCTCGTGGTGTTTCACCACTACGCGGGCAACGGGGCCAGCATAGGTTTCACCACCTCCACTGATCCCGGTGATATCGAGCTGTGCACGTCGGCTTTTGAGGCGGTGTGGAAGCTCGCCATCCCGCACCAGGACTACCGGCCCGCGTGACAGGCGGCAGTTGGTGTCGTGACCAGTGACGCCCAGCGCGCGAAGGAGGCATTTGGCAGCCGGCTCCGCGAGATCCGCCAGGACGCGGGCTTTACTGGCCGCCAGCTCGCGGAGCTGACCGGTTTCCACTTTACGAAGATCTCGCGGGTCGAACATGGTGCCCAAGGATTGTCAGATGCCGATATCCGCACGTGGTGTCTCGCCTGTGGTGTCAGCGACGAGATTCCGGCCCTGATCGCCCAGGCGCGGGCGGCTGACTCCCTTTACCGGGAATGGAAACGGCAGGGGCGCAGCGGATTGCGGCGCTTGCAGGAAACCATCGGGCCTCTTTATGAGCAGACCAGGCTGTTCCGCGTCCACGAACACTGGAGTATTCCCGGATTGCTGCAGACCGCAGCCTACTCGACTGAGAGTATGGCCTACTGGTCACAGCTTCTCAAGCTACCCGACGACCGGACGGCCGCTACGGCAGCCCGGCTTGAACGGCAGCGTGTCCTGCGCTCGGGCGATCATCAGTTCGCGTTCCTGCTTGCCGAGCAGACGCTGCGCACACGGATCGGCACGGCCGAGATCATGGTCGAGCAGCTCGACAGAGTCCTCGGCGTGATGGCACTGACGAACGTGTCCATCGGGATCATCCCCGCCACCGCCGGGCTAGGCGCTCATACCCAAACCGCGTTCTGGATCTTTGACGACAACCTGGTAAAAGTCGAAACCCTGACCGCCGCACTAGACATCACCAGACCCGACGAAATCGAGATTTACGTCACCGTTTTCGAGCAGATGCAGCGGGCCGCAAGGTACGGCCGCAGCGCCAGGGCGCTCATTCTCAAAGCTCGCGACGAACTGCTGCAATAGTCCGCTTTCCGCACCTTCCCCTAGTTCCTGTGACCGGTCACGCGCCCGGTTTGAATGCAGCTCCTCGGCGATTGGCGTGCGTCTGCCCCCCTGGACTCTTCCTCGATGAGCGCAACTACGGCTGCCGCAGAGTTAGCCACAGGACTCAGCACCGGGTCCTGCCAGCATCCTTCTCGGGTGCACTGACCCAGGGCAATCGGCATACCTATCAGGCTAGGTATCAGCACCGATTCAGCACGCGGCCCGGTAACGACCGGAAATAATCGGCATCAACCGGACAACCCGGACACGAGGACGGGCCGCCCGACTCGGCGTCGGACGGCCCGTTTCCCAGCACGGCAGGCTGGAGAAATCCCAGGTCATCGGCCTAAACCCGGGGGCCACGGGCCGCCGACCGTCCCGCGAGGGCAGACTGGGAGTGAGGACAACGCCCAGCCGCTCGCCGTACTCCGTCCGCGCGCACGATCAGGGCCGGATCACCGGAGCGCAAGCCCGCGCTAACGGCCGGTTCTTCCTGCCCACTCCGCCCCAGCTCACGTTGGACGTGCGGTATCCCAGGTCGCCGTCGTCCGGCCGCCACTCGTGCTTGGGCACCAGCCCGGGCGGGACAAGCTCGAAGCCGTCGAAGAAACGCAGGACTTCCGCCTTGCTCCGCGGCCGCAGGCGCGCGCTGGCCTGCTCGTAGATCGCCACGGCCTCTGCTGCCGCGTTCTGCTCTACGAAATCGCCGCTCAGGTGCACCATCGCAAGGTAGCTGCCCGGCACAAGCGCGTTCCGCAGCGCCGCCACGATCCCGCACGGGTCGTCGGAATCGGGAACGAAATGCAAGATCGCAATGAGCATCACCGCCACCGGGCGGCTGAAGTCCAGGAAGCCGCGCACATCAGGATGGGCGAGGAGCTCTCCCGGCCGGCGCAGGTCGGCCCGCACCATAATGGACCGGTCGGGGACCGTCAGCAGCGCGCTTCCGTGCGTGACGACGACGGGGTCGTAGTCCACGTACACCACCCGCGCGCGGGGGCTGACCTCCTGAGCGACCCGATGTACCGGATCCTGGGTGGGCAGGCCCGCCCCGATGTCGAGAAACTGGTCGATTCCCGCCTCGGCGGCGAGGAACCTGACGACGCGCCCGATGAACCGGCGGTTCTCCACGACTGACTGGCGCAGCTTCGGCACCAGCGCAAGGACCTTCTCGGCGGTAACCCGATCAGCTTCGAAGTTATCCTTGCCGCCGAGAAAGTAGTCATACATCCTGGCGGCGTTCGGGATGGACACATCCAGTCCCCGCACTGCCCTATCAGCTTGAGCCATCGATCCCATCATGACGCAGAACTGGTTCCGCTGCATCGCCGGGTGTGCTAAAGCTCTACCGGCGGTCCGCTGGGAAACCACTGTGCGCCCTCGGACTGAGGGCCGGCCGCGGGCCCGACGACGTAACCACCGTTGCCAACGGAATCAGGCCGTCACGGCACCTGCGCGAGTTCAGCTGCCAGTGCGCGAGGCGCGCGCGGTCTGGCCACCCGGGCGAGGACGAGCAGGCTGGCCCGGTGCTCACCTGCCAGCGGGACGGGAAGATCGTCGGGGCGATCGGCCCGATGGAGACCATGCCGGACAGCCGCGGAATCGCCCGGCTGCTGCCGCAGTATTTCGGTGTCCTGCCCGGGTATCGCGGGCTCGGCCTGGGCCGTTGCCTCTGGCGGGCCGCCATGCGCTGGGGGCAGCAGCACCAGGCCGCCTACCAGCTCCTGCAAACCGAGGCCGGTGGCGCATCGGACCGCCTGTGCCGGTCCGAAGGGCTGACCGAGCTCGGCCTGGTATGCACGAGCACGCTGTGAACGGACGCTGGCACCAGGCAGGGTCTTATCCGGGCGGCGGAACAGGCGTGCCTGCGATCTCACTAGGCCGAAGAGCACCCGCAGGAATCACCGGGACACGCCCCGGAGCCGTGATTCCCCCGGTCGCCGGGCCGGACGACTTACCTGCCGGGTCTGACAGTCGATCCATGACGGGCTTCGCTCGTAAGCCAGTTCACGGGCTGGGACGGCGGGCGGAGGTGCCGCGCCTGATCTGAGCCGCCGATGGCAGGGTGGCGGCGGCCGGTCCTGTCCAGGCCGGGAGCGGATCGGGCACCGCGCCGTCGGCGCTGACCCTGGCCAGCCCGGTCCAGGCCATCGGCGAGGTCAGCGGCGACATCACCGGGCGGAGCCTGCTGCGGCTGGCGGACGGCCGGCAGGTCAGCGCGCTCGACATCCAGCGCGAG
>JBKQTJ010000176.1:0-18552 GCA_052143255.1 Streptosporangiaceae bacterium
CGCCGACCAGCCGCCGCTGGCCGACGAGCCGGACAGCCTGATCGCTCCGCCCGCCTTGCGTGCCGGGTGGGAGCGGACCGTGACCGGGCTGGCCGATCCGCTCGACGGACACCTGCGGCCGTTCACGTTCGACGCGAAGGTCGCCGAGGGCCGGGACGACGTCGTCCTCGCGCACCTGGAGTACCCGCTGGTCGCCCAGGCCACGCGGCTGCTCCGCTCGGCGATCTGGGGCGGACGCGCCGCCCTCAACCGGGTCGCCGCGCTCAAGTTCACGCCACCCGCGAACGCAGGGGTTAACGGCCCGCTCGTCGCCGTATTCGCCCGGCTCGTGCTCGTCGGCGCCGACGGCCGGCGGCTGCACGAGGAGATCATGCTGTCAGCCCGGATCGTCCCGCCAACCGGACGATCGCGGCGGGTGGAGCTGGAAGAACGCCGGCACGAGGCGCTATTCGCCGCCGTCGAGGCCGCCCTCCAACCGGACGCCTGCCGCCTGGCCCCCGAAGCAGCGCGGCTCGACTTCGCCGGTCGGTGGACCGAGCTCGAGCCGCTGCTCGCCGGTGACGTGGAGCAGCGCGCGAAGGAACGCAAGGAGCGCCTCCAGCGCACCCTCGACCAGCGCGAGGCTACCGAGCAGCGCAACGTGGACACCGTGTTCACCCAGCTCAAGGCGAACCTGGACAGTGCGCTCGACGGGCCGGGAGCGGCGCAGCTCACCTTTGACCAGCTCGATGAGCTTGAGAAGCACGCCTACGACCGGGACCGGCAGGCGTGGGTAGCGCGCCGCGACGGGCTCGCCGAAGAGAAGCAGCGCGAGCTTGACGCGATCAGGCAGCGCTACGAGAACGTCCGCGAACTGGTCTTCCCGTTCGCGGTGGCTCTGTGTGTTCCGGATGGGGTGGCCGAGTGAGAGCGCAGGGTGTCAGCGAGGAGGTCCGCAAGCGGCACGCGTGGCTGGAGCTGCTCCAGGTCTCCGGGCCGTTCCTCACGCTGCCCGTGGCGCACCGGGTCTTTCCGAACGGGCTGCCGGAAGTGCCCGTCCAGCGGCGCGCTGCCGTCCGCGCGCTCGTCGCGCAGATGATGGACGACCGCGGCGCGAGCAGGCACGCGGTCATCACGAACATGCTGCGCGATGTCTTCGACTGGCAGCAGCACCTCGTCATCGACGACGCCATTCCCCAGACCCTCGCCGAGATCGTGGCGGACCACGGGGTCACGCTCCGCCCGGACTTCGGCTACTTCGACGAAGCCGAGGACGACAGGGCTGAGGACGCGGACTCCGGCGAGGGGGACGGCTCCGACCTCTCGGATGCATCCGACGATGAGGAGCAGGAGGACGACGGAGACTCCGAAGGCGACGACGCCGAGGCGAGCGGCGGCAGTACGGGCAGCGGGCCGTGGAAGCTGCTCGGGATGGTCACCGCTTGGGGAACGCATCCGCTGACGCGGACCACGACCGGGACCTGGACAGCGAACGCCGTCGAGCGGCTGGCGGTGCTGCTTCGTGCCAGGGGCGTGCCGGTGGGGATCGTCACCGACGGGCGCTGGTGGGCGCTCGTCACCGCGCCGCGCGGCGGAGCGAGTGGTGCCGCCGTGTGGGATGCGTCCCTGTTCAGCGAGGAGCCGAAGTCCCTGGAGGGGCTCGTCGCCCTGCTCACCCGCTCCCGTTTCCAGGCCGCGCAGCCGAAGGACAAGCTCCCCGCCCTGTTCGCCGAGTCCCTCGAACGCCAGGAAGAGGTCACCGAGCAGCTCGGCCGCCAGGTCCGCGAGGCCGTCGAGCTCCTCGTCACCACGCTCGACCAGCTCGACCGCGAATCGAACGGCACGCTCCTGGCCGGCGTCAGCGACGACGACTTCTACGCCGGCGTCGTCACGATAATGATGCGCGTGGTGTTCCTGCTGTTCGCCGAGGAACGCCGCCTGCTGCCCAGCGACGACGACCTGTACGTCACCGCCTACAGCGTCGGCCACCTCGTCGAGCAACTGGAGCAGGCCGACAGCCTCGGTGCGGTCCTCGGCCAGCGCACCGCCGCCTGGCACCGCCTCCTAGCAGTCACCCGCGCCGTCCACTCCGGCGTCGCCCACGAGGACCTGCGGCTGCCTGCCTACGGCGGCGGACTGTTCGACCCCGACCGCTACCCGTGGCTCGAAGGCCGCCCCGACGCCGGCACTCCTGCGGCAGCGGCCCGGCCGCCCGCCGTGGACGACCGTACCGTGCTGCGGATGCTCCGCGCCGTGCAGTACGTGGTCATCGGCGGCGAGCGCCGCCGCCTCACGTTCCGCGCCTTGGACGTGGAGCAGATCGGCTACGTGTACGAAGGTCTCCTGGAGCTGGAGGTCCGCACCGCCACCGAGACCGTGCTCGGCTTGGCCCGCCCGTCGAAGTGGCCGCAGAAGATCAAGGCAGACGCCGAAGTCGCGCTTTCCCAGGTAACTGGCCTGACGGTTAAGGAGCTGACCGACCGTACCGGCTGGTCGGCCAAGAGGGTTCAGGCCGTGCAGTCCGCCGCGGGCACCGATGCCGAACGATTCCGCGCGCTCCGCCGTGCCGTGCCCGACCCGGATCTGGCGGAGCGCATCCTCCCGGCCCTCGGCTTGCTCCGCTACGACGACCTCGGCCGCCCCGCTGTCTACCTGCCGGGCAGCCGGTACATCACCAGCTCGCATCGCCGCGCCGCGACCGGCACCCACTACACGCCCCGGTCCCTCGCCGAAGAGGTCGCCGAAGGTGCTCTGCAGCCCCTCGTCTACCGCCCCGGCCCCCGGGAGACGTCCTACACGTCGCAGTGGCGGATCCGCCCGTCCAAGCAGATCCTGGAATTGAAGGTCGCGGACATCGCGATGGGCTCCGGCGCGTTCCTCGTCGCCGCCTGCCGCTACCTCGCCGACCGCCTGGTCGAGGCGTGGCTGGACGAAGGTGACGCCGAAGCCCTCGCCATGGACCTGCACCGCACCGCCGGGCGCGTCGGCGCGGACGCCGAGGCCGACCAGCTCCTGCTCAAGGCCCGCCGCGAGATCACCGAGCACTGCCTGTACGGAGTCGACATCAACCCCCTCGCGGTCGAGATGGCGAAGCTGTCTCTGTGGCTGATCACGATGGACACCGAACGTCCCTTCGGCTTCCTCGACGACCGCCTCGCCGCCGGGGACTCGCTCCTGGGCCTGGTCAGCCTGGGGCAATTGGAGTCGCTGCACGTGGACGCGAAGGAGGGCCGCCGCCTGCACCACGGTACCCTCGACTTCGCCTCGGAATGGCGCGATAAGCTCGCCCAGGCCGCCGACCTCCGCCGCAAGATCACTGCCACCGGCGGCGTCACGATCCGCGACATCGAACACAAGGCCCGGCTACTCGCCCAGGCGGAGAAACTGTCCGGCGAGATCACTACGGTCGCCGATGCGATCACGGCAGCCGGTCTCGCGGACGCGAAACTGAAGGGCAAGAAACTCGACCAGGCGTTCTTGGAGCTCTACGTCTCGGTCAGCAACGAGAAGCCACTGACCGCCTACGTCGAGAAGAACCTCCAGGACCCACGCCCTTCGGGCACGGTGGAACGCGAACCCTTCCACTGGCCGTTGGTGTTCCCCGAGATCTTCGCCGACACGACCAGCCCTGGCTTCGACGCTATCATCGGCAACCCCCCATTTTTGGGGGGCAAGAAAGTCTCGGGTACTTATGGCGACGACTACTTGGCGTGGCTGCAACGCTGGGATGGTAATGGCGTCAAAGGTCACGTCGACTTGGCGGCTCGCTTCGTGGTCCGCGCCGATCGATTGCTCTCTCCGCGCGGTCAGCTGGGCTACGTGACTACCAACACTATTATCGAGGGCGACACTCTAGAAGCGGGTCTCGCGCAGGCCTCACTCACAATCCGAGCAGGTCGTTCGTCTCACCCTTGGCCGACGACCAGTGCCAGCCTGCAGGTGGTGGAAGTCTGGGGCAGCCGGGCGCCGATCTCTAAGGGTGCCGTTCACTGGCTAGACGGGGACGAAGTGCCCGACATCGGCCCGGATCTGCAGCCCTACGGGCGTGTGGTGGGACGCCCCAAGCATCTCCGCGAGAATGAAGGATGCGCATTCATCGGCTCATACGTCCTCGGAGTGGGATTCATGCTCGATGACGAGCAAAAGAACGAACTTGCCCAGATAGATTCCCGCAACACCGACGTTATACAGCCGTTTATAACGGGAAGAGATATCAATCAAAGACCGGACTGCTCCGCCAGTCGTTGGGTCATAAACTATCGTGATTGGTCACTCGAACAAGCCGAACAATATCCGGCAGTGATGGATGTAGTCAGACGTGACGTAAAACCCTCGCGCGACCTGAAGAAGCGAAAGAACTATCGCGAAATTTGGTGGCGATTCGGCGAACGGTGCCCGGGACTGTACGAGGCGATCGAGGGGAAAGAACATGTACTCGCCATAGCCCAGACCAGTAGCACCGTAATGCCTGCGCGAATCTCGGCGCTACAGGTCTTCGCTCACAAGTGCGTAGTCTTCGCCATGGATTCCCCATCGGATTTGGCGCTTCTCTCATCAAGCGCACACCTCGTATGGGTACTGAGATACGCATCTACTATGCGAGTAGACATAAGCTATACGCCAACAGACGTGTTTCAGACTTGGCCTCGTCCGGTGCTCACCTACGAACTAGATGAGCTGGGTCAGCAACTGAATGGCAAGCGCGGACAACTGATGCTGTCACGCGGCTGGGGCCTCACTTCTACCTACAACCGGGTCCACGACCTCGACGTTC
The DNA here is from genome assembly GCA_052143255.1 of Streptosporangiaceae bacterium. Lineage (GTDB taxonomy): Bacteria > Actinomycetota > Actinomycetes > Streptosporangiales > Streptosporangiaceae > JAJYUU01. The sequence continues at coordinate 4,754 of JBKQTJ010000176.1, forward strand.
ACGAAGCCGCCATCCAGGAACTCCGCGACATTCACGTAGCAATCGACGAGGCGGTCATGCGGGCCTATGGCTGGGACGACCTCGATCTCAAGATCGGCCATCACCCCACGAAGATCGGGATCCGGTGGACGGTGAGCAAGGAGGCCCGGTTCGAGTTGTTGGACCGGCTGCTCGAAGAGAACCACCGGCGCTACGTACTGGAGAACCCGTCGTGACCACGCCAGACGCCACGTCGTTCCAGGTCCGGGCCGAGCTGGAGGATCTCCTAGAGCGCGATCTGCTCGGGCCGTGGGACGGGCCGCAAGAGGAGCTTCCGCCGGGGACCTCGCCCGCCGAGCGGTACATGCTCGGGCGGCTAGTGCCACGGCAGCAGCCGGAAGAGCCTGCCGACGACGAGCAGCTAGAACCGGAGCTTGTCGATCGCGAGGTGGCCTCCCCGGCGTCCGGCGACGACGGGGACGAAGATGAAGCCGAGGCAGACGCCACGGTCCGTTCGGGATCCATGTCTGCCTCAGCCATCGGACTAGCGTTCAGTGTGCCGGCGACCGTCGATGCGATCACCGTGGTCGCCAAGTGGGGCCGGTACGAGCGGTCTCCTTCAGAGACTCACGAGACGCCGACCGGGCGGGCCGCTATCACCTGGCACCGGGTGCCTGCGGGTGGGTCCGTTGAGGTGCGGACCGACGCCGAGGGGTCGGACTCGCTCGTGCCGGACGACGAGCAGCCGGGCGTGGTCGTCCGGTACACGGTACGGCACCGAGGGGCGCGGCGCGTCGTCGAGCTGGCGCTCGTCAACGGGCAGCGGATACCAGCACAGACCCAGGACGTGGCGCGGCTGTACCAGACGGGGCTGACCGTGACCGCGCTGGACGGCAACGCGGCGATCTTCCTCGGGCACAACGACCCAGATATTGCGGAGCCGCCGCCAGGGTCTGACGACGAGCGGCTGCACCGGGCGACGCGCAAGTACGCGAACGGGCGGCAGTGCGCGGTCGACGCTTTCGTGCGTGATGGCGAGACGCGGGCGTGGCAGCTTTCCACGACGTGCTTCCCGTCGGCGGAAGTCCAGCTCGTGGTGCCGGGGCGCGTGCCCGGACTGGTGCTCGACATGGCGCGGCTCGGGTCGCCGGAGCTGGGGCGCGATGACCTGGTGCGGGCGCTGCGGCCGCTGGTGACCGGGTATCGGAAGTGGCTTACCGAGCAGGCGTCCCGTGTGGAGTCTGATCCGGAGATCGCACGGTACGGGGATGCTAGCCAGCGCGCCGTGGCGGCGGCGCGCGATGTGGCCGGCCGCCTGGAACGGGCGATTGAGCTGCTGCGGACCGACGGGATCGCGCGGGAGGCGTTCCGGTTCGCGAACCAAGCGATGGCGCTGCAGCGCGTGCGTTCGGAGGTCGTGCGGGCGCGGATGTCGGCGCCCGGCACGGACGTGGCCGGGCTCCTGCGCCGTCTGGACGTGCCGGAGAACCGGTCGTGGCGGCCGTTCCAGCTCGCGTTCGTGCTGCTGTGCCTGCCGGGGCTGACGTCGCCGTCTCATGCCGACGCTCATCGCGGTCTTGGTGAGCCGGCGGACGCGGAAGTGCAGCTGCTGTTCTTCCCGACCGGCGGCGGCAAGACCGAGGCGTACCTGGGGCTCGCGGCGTACACGTTCGCGATCCGGCGGCTCCAGGGCGTGGTCGGTTCTGGTTCTGACGCCTATGACGGGACGCGCGGGATCGCGGTCTTGATGCGGTACACGCTGCGGCTGCTGACCGCGCAGCAGTTCCAGCGGGCCTCGGCGCTGGTGTGCGCGTGCGAGATGCTGCGCCGGGAGCGGGTCGACGCCGGAGACTCGCGGTGGGGCACGACGCCGTTCCGGATCGGGCTGTGGGTCGGTTCGTCGGTGTCGCCGAACTCCTTCGAGGAGGCCGAACGGCAGATCACCGAGTCGCGCGGCTCGGAACGGGTGCTGGGCGGCGTGCTCCAGTTGCCGGTGTGCCCCTGGTGCGGGTCGCGGCTATCGTCCGCCAACGTGGAGACCAACCGGCTGCGGCGGCGGGTGCTCGTGTACTGCTCCGACCCCGAGGGGGACTGCGCGTTCTCGCCGCGGAACTCTCCCGACGAAGGACTGCCGGTACTTACCGTGGACGAGGAGATTTACCGGCTGACTCCCGGCCTGGTGATCGCCACGGTGGACAAGCTGGCGCAGCTGCCGTGGAAGGCATCGACCGCTGCCCTGTTCGGGCTGGTGGATACGGAGTGCACGCGACACGGGTGGCAGAACCCGGATTTCTTGCCTTTCTGCGGGCCGGGCGGCCATCCAGCACGGGCGGACCTGCCGCGCGGCGTGATCCAGCCGGCGATACGGCTGCGGCCACCGGACCTGATCATCCAGGACGAGCTGCACCTGATCAGCGACGCCCTCGGCTCGATGGTGGGCCTGTATGAGACCGCGATCGACCGGCTGAGCTCGCGTGGCCCGATCCGGCCCGTGCTCGTCGCCTCCACCGCGACCGTGCGGCGGGCCCGCGACCAGGTTGAGCAGGTGTTCGCGCGCGGTCTTACCGTGTTCCCGCCGCCGGTGCTCGACGCGGGCGAGACGTACTTCTCCGCCACCGTGCCGCCGTCGCCGTCCACGCCGGGGCGGCGGTACCGGGGCATCCTCGCGCCGGGCGAGCGGCTCAAGTCGGTAGAGATCCGGGTCGCGTCGGCGCTGATGGAGCACGCGCAGTTCCTCTTCGACCGGTACGGTGCGGCGGCCGACCCCTACATGACGCTGGTGGACTACTTCACCGCCACCAGGGAGCTGGCCGGGATGCGACGCCTGGTCGAGGACGACATCACCGACCGGCTGCGCAGCCAGCAGGTCCGCACCCGGCGGCGGTCGCCGATCGTGCAGGAACTGACCGGGCGGATGCCGTCAAGCCGGATCGCCGAGAGCCTGGCCGACCTGGAGCACCGCTTCGACCCCCAGTTCGACTCGACCGCGGCGCTGGACGAGCTGCGGCGGGATCCGGAGGGGTTCAAGGCGCGGTCCGAGGGACGGGCGCGCCCGATCGACGTGCTGCTCGCCACGTCCATGCTCCAGGTGGGCGTGGACGTGCAGCGGCTCGGCCTGATGGCCGTCACCGGGCAACCGAAGAACGCGGCCGAGTACATCCAGGCCACGTCCCGGGTCGGCCGCTCGGCGACGCGGCCGGGGCTTGTGGTGACCATCTACCAGTGGTCGCGGCCCCGCGACCTGGCGCACTATGAATCGTTCGGGTACGACCACGCCACGTTCGGGCTGCGGGTTGAGGGGCTTACCACGACGCCGTTCAGCGACCGGGCGCTGGACCGAGGACTTACCGGGGTGCTGGTGACGTTGCTGCGGCATTCCGGGGTATCGTCGCTGCCGAACGTCGCGGCGAACTCCGTGCCGCTCTCCGGACCGTTCGCCGCCGCGCTGCTCGACGCAGTCGCCTCGCGGGCCGAGGTCGTCACCCATGAAGCGCAGCGGGCGGCCTCGGTCCGGGCCGAGCTCCAACACCGGCTGGACCGGTGGTACGCGCGGCGGCAGGCCGTGCAGACCGGCCGCCTCGGCTACAAGGAGGCACCGGACGTCAACGGGCTGCTGCGCGAGCCAGACGAAGGATCGTGGGATCTATGGTCCGCGCCGATGTCCATGCGCGAGGTAGAGGCGGAGATCCTGCTGCAGCTCGACCGGGACGACCGCAGCGTCGGTGACGCGCCGGCCTGGAGCTACGAGCGTTCGACCTCTGGAGGTCCCGCATGACCATTCCCGCGGCTGCCGCCTCCGGTATTTCCGGTGTCGGGCAGCGCAGTGCTCCCACCCGGATCGGGCAGGCACGGCCGAGCCATCTCATTACGACCGCCGGAGTGGGCGCGACCGTCGACCTGCCGTCGATGAGCGTAATCGTGCGTGGCCTGGACGCGTGGAACCCCGAGCACCAGGATCCGGTGGACGAGCCGCGCCTGCTAGAGGCGGTGCAGAGAGTACTTGGACCGCAGGTCCGGGCGCTGCGGCACGCGCCGTGGGATCTGGATGCCAACGATGACCCGCTCACGCGCACGGGCGTGCCGGTGACGCCGTTCCCTCGGTGGGTGCGTTGCCCGCGCTGCTACCGGCTAGGCCCGCTGGACCCGCCAGGCCAGTTCGAGCTGATCCACCGGTGGGGGCGGCGCCCGGACCTGGCCAAGTACGTGCATGCGCAATGCCTGCGGCAGGCCTCGCTCCGCGTGGCGAGCAGGCGCGCGTGCGTACCCGCGCGTTTCCTCGTCGTTTGCGAGGACGGCCATCTGGACGACTTCCCGTACGTGGACTTCGTCCACGCCACTCGGGCCGAGGGCGTCTGCGACGGACCGCAGCTCACCATGTCCGACGCGGCGTCAACCCTGGGGCCACGGGTGACGGTTCGGTGCGTGACGTGCGACCATAGCCGGTCCATCCAGGAGGCGGCGGGCAGCGACGGCTGGCAGAAGCTGCCGGTCTGCCGGGGCCGCCATCCCCACCTGCAGCGGTTCTATCAGTGCGGCAAGCAGCTGAAGCTGATCGTGCTCGGCGCGAGCAACCTGTGGTTCGCGGTATCGGCGAGCGCCTTGCACCTGCCGCAGGGACAGACAGTCGAGGACCTGGTGACGGCGAACTGGAACATCCTCGGTTCGCAGCAGGAACCGATCGCCGCCCAGGCCATCATCGACGCCGTGCCCGCGATGCGTGGCCTGCGCGTCTACCCCTTCCACGAGGTGTGGGGATGCATCGAGAAGCTGCGCGGCCAGGGCGGCCCCACGGTCCCGGAATCGCCCGATAACCTACGGGACGCCGAATGGCAGCTGCTGTCGCGCCCGACAACGGAGCGGCAAGACGCGGACTTCCGCGCCGTGCCGACCGATTCACCGCGCGGTTATGACAGTCTCATCGACCAGGTGGTCCTGGTGTCGCGGCTGCGCGAGGTACGCGCCCTGCTCGGGTTCACCCGGCTGTCCGCGCCGGAACGCGACGAGCTCCGGCCGGTCCGCCGTATCCCGCTCGCACGAGGCCCGGCGGAGTGGATGCCAGCCGTCGAGCAGCGAGGCGAGGGCATCTTCCTGGAGCTACGGGAGCAGCACGTCGCGCGATGGGCGTCGTCCATCGCCGAGCACGAGCACATCACAGCGCTGGGGCGGGCCTACCGGCAGTGGGCGCTGGACCGGGACCAGACGCCTACGACGGGGTTCCCTGTCGCCCGGTTCCTGCTGATCCACACGCTCAGCCACATGCTGATGCGCCAGGTCGCGCTGGAGTGCGGGTACTCGTCGGCGTCGCTGCGGGAGCGGATCTACCTCGGCACCCCGTCGTCGCCCGCAGCCGGCGTGCTGATCTCGACGGCGGCCAGCGATAGCGAGGGCACGCTCGGCGGGCTCGTCGCACTTGGCGAGCGACGATACCTAGAGCGGATTCTCGCCTCGGCGCTCGACGAGGCGGCGCACTGCTCGTCCGACCCGTTGTGCGCCGAGCACATCCCGGAGTTCCCGTCCGCAACACTGCACAACGCCGCCTGCCACGCCTGCCTGTTCGCATCCGAGACGAGCTGCGAGGCGGGCAACCGGTGGCTGGACCGGGCGGTCCTTGTCAACCTGACCGGCGACGGCCTCGCCTTCGAACTGTCGTGAGCGGACCTGGCGGCGCTTCGATCTCCCACCCGCCCGACGTGACTGACTGGGCCTGCCGGATCGGCGAACGCCTGCCAATCGCCGATGTCCGCCGACTCGCCGAGGCCGCGGCCGAGGGCGAACCCGGCGTCCGGCGGCTCCGCGCGACAGCGGGCTCCGTCGTCCTGCGCGACGCGTGCGATCAGCTCAGCAAGCGGCTAGCCTACGCCGAGCCGACCTACCTGTCGGGGATGCTGGCCGGCGTCGCCCACGCGGTTTCGCGTGCACGCCAGCAGCAGTCAGTTTCGGTCGTCTGGACGGGCCCGGAATCGGGAGTTACATCGTCACGGCTGACGGCGGCGGCCGTCATCGACCTGATCAACGCGGCACGTTCAGAGATCCTGCTGGTGAGCTACGCGACCCACAACGAGCCGTCGATCAACGCAGCGCTTTCAGCCGCGACTGCACGGAACGTAGCAGTCACCCTGCTGGCTGAACGCCACGAGGACAACCCGTCCTACACGGCAGCGGGCACACCCTTCTCCGGCCTCAACGTGCTTCGCCTGCACTGGCCGGCCTCGTCGCGCCCGCCCGGCGCCGCTCTGCACGCGAAGATCATCGTGGTAGATGACCAGCTCGCGCTCATCGGCAGCGCGAACCTAACCAGCCGCGCCATGGAGTCCAACCTCGAATGCGGCATCCTCATCCGCGGCGGCCAGCAGCCCCGTGCCATCCGCGACCACATCACCGGTCTGCACGCGGCAGGGGTGTTGCTTCGGCTGTGAGAGCAGGGCGATGGCGCTCTCTGTCGTCTCGCGAGCCGCCCGATCCCAGTCGCGATCCTCCAGGCTCTTTCCTCCGGCACCGACTGAATTCCGACGTCGCATGAGGCTGTTCATGGAGCCCGTACGACAACAGGGTGTTCGTCAAGCTGCAGCCGTGGTGGGAGTTATCAGTCGCCCCGAACCTGGCGCATGGTGACGGTGACCGACCCGTCCTCGGTGACGGCAGGTGCGGGCGCGGTGTCCCATGGGCGGAACCGTAGCGGCACTTCGTCGCCAGGGACAGAGGTGCACAGCCAGCAGATGAACCTAGCCTGGTTGAGCTCAGACCAAGGGGTGGGCGGGTAGAGCAGTGGCTCGTCGGTGGTGCTTTCGGCAGCCAGGGTGGCGGCTGATGGCGGCCCGTCGCCGTCGAACTGCGACCAGTCCATGTGGCTGATCGGCCCAGGTCCGCCTCCGTGCAAGACCCAGTGCCAGGTGCTGGCGACCAGCCCGGTGTCGCCGTACTCCTGGAGGTCCTGGTCGATGAGGAACTCGATGACCGTACGGGGCGGGGTGATCGCGGGTGGCAGCGGGTCGGGGATATGAATCGCGGGCATCGCCGTCACCTCCTTGCTCCACCATGATGCGCCACGACGGCCAGTCAGTCAGCTGCCTCGGGGGAGGTGTCGCGTTCGGCGGCGAGCTGGAGGATCTTGGCTGCCGGGGTGATCTGCGGCTTGGGCGGCTGCAAGATGGCATCTCGCCCGGGCGCCCTCCAGGCGGGGAAGGCCTCGCCGAGGTCGTCCCAGTCGGGATCTTCGCTGGGGACCATCAGCCCCTGGAGCTCTTCCATCTTCTCGCGGAACACCTGCCGCTGGGCGGCCAGATCCCGCATCCAGGCGGCCATTTCGGCGATCTTGCCATCCGGGGATGGGTGCAGTTGCTCGCGTTCGGTGTCGCTGACGGCGGGCGGTTCAGCGGAGCGCAGCGGCGCGATCGTCTGGCCGGGGTTGCGTCGGCGCAGTTCGACGTCGGCGGCGACGGCCAGGTGCCGGGAAGGCTCGGTGACGTGCTCCCACTCCCGCCGGTCTTCCATGGTCTGAACGAACAGGGTTTCCTGCTGCCGGTAATGGTTCCGCATGACCCGGTAGGAGGCGGCCAGAACCTCGTGCCGTCCGGCGCACTGGTGGTCGCCGGCCTTGCGGGCGGCGTCAGCTTCGGCGGCGGCGCGGATGGCGTCCAGGCTGGCTCCGGCCGCGCCCAGCCGGGCCAGCCGCAATTCTTTGCCGACGTGCCGGGGAGCCCAGGCGGTCTCGGCGGCGTAGGTATCGCGGATCAGCCACAGGCGGCCGTCGGGCATGGCCCGGACGTCAGGTCCGTCCACGGGCCCGAGGGCGGCGAACGCTTCGTGCCAGGCGGCCCGCTGGTCCGGAGCGTCCCCGGTGGGCTCGGGTCCGATCGGGTCTTCGGGGTGGTCGTACCCGAAGGTCTCCCGGTAGGCGCCGATCGAGGATGCCTTGGTCTGCCACTGCCGGCGGGTGTCCGGATCGGCGGGGACCGGGCCGAGGGAATTGACCGTCCAGGTGGGGGCCGTCAGGGCGGCGTGCTGGCCAAGGCGTTCCTTGCGGTCGTCCATCATGGCCGCGATTTCGGCCAGATAGGCCTGGCGGTCGGGGTCCGGTAGGTCGGGAACGCGGCTGGACCAGGTGCCCTGCGGTTGGGGGAGCAGCGGAGTGACGCGTGCCCGGATCCGGGCGTCCAGGACGCTGGCGATGTCCCGCGCCCCGGCCAGGTCGCGGGAGGCGATAGCCGTGCGGATTACCTCAGCCGGGTCCAAGCCGGCCAGTTCGGCCGCCCGCATGGTGCGGAACAGCCACCGGGCCTGAGGGGACAGATCCTGTCGGTAGCCGGGCGGGAGCGCGGCTTGGACCAGGTCCCGGTACCGGTCGTGGCGGGCACCTGCGGTCTCGGCGGTCCAGATCGTCTGGAGGATGCCTAGGTGGTCGGCGTTCGCCAGGTTCCGGCGCCGTGTCGCGGAGGCAGACAGTGCGGCACCGTCGCGGTCCAGTACGTCAGCGAGCACGGCGATCGGCTCTCGCGGGTCGGTGCGGCCGTGCTCGGCCGCGGCGGGCCGGCTCGGTGGGGATCCCTGGCGCTCGCGCCGGATGCGCTCGTAACGGTTCAGCTCGCGGGCGGGCCGGGTGCCGGGCCGCGGGTCGGCGGGCCGGGCCGGAGTGGTGAACACGAACGCCACGTTGTTATCGGTGCCGCGGGTCATCGCCGGGTATAGCCACTGCCGTTCTTCGCCGCCGGTGACCAGCGCGATCCCGGTGTGCACGGTGCCGCCCTGGGCGGAGTGCCCGGTGAGCGCGTAGGCCAGGTCGCATGACTGGTAGCCGGGGTAGTAGAAGGCCCGGTCGGTGAACCGCCGTTGCCCGGTCGCCGGGTCGGAGCCGAGCAGGCGGCGGCCCATGATGCCGCCGCTGGTGATGGCCTCGATCCGCACGATGTCTCCGTTGGCCAGGCTCCGGCCTGGCTCACCCGCCTCGATGGCGTGCTCGTTGTGGCGGCAGATGATCAGGTCACCGACTGAGGCATTGGCGCCCTCGGCGATCCGGACGGTCGGGCCGTTATCGACTAGGCCGAGGTGAATCAGATCCTCACGGATCCGGGCGGATAGTTCCCGGCACCGGGCCCAGTCCGACGCCATCAGCATCACGTCCCGGCCCGCCAGGTAGCTGGCCACGTACGCCTTCGCGGCCTGGTCCATCGCCTGCTCAGGCGGGGCGCCGCGGATCCGGCCGTGCTGGTCGTACTCATCCAGCGCGGTTGCGTCCCCGCAGCGTAGCCGCAGCGACGCCGCGCGTTCCCAGGCGGCAGCGAACCGGACCGGCTCGGCGAGCTGGACGTAGCCGAGCCGGTCTGCGAGCAGCATCATCGCGCCGCCACCCTCGACCGCGGCGAGCTGTTCCTGGTCCCCAGCCAGCACCAGCTTGCATCCGTTCCGCGCCGCGTAGTTGGTCAGCGCGGACAGGTGGGCCATGGACACCATCGAGCCTTCGTCGGCCATGATCAGCGAGCCAGGCGGGATCTGGCCTTTGGTGATGTCGGCCAGCAGCCGCGTGGTGTTCGCGGCGACCTGGACGCCAGCGCGGCGGAGCTCGTTAGTGGCGTTCTGGGAGGTCGCGGTGCCGAACACCGGCCCGTCCCAGGCCTGCGCGATGGCGGCTAGGACCCGAGTCTTGCCGGTCCCGGCCGGCCCAGTGATCACCTCGACCGTGCGGGCCGACGTGAGCACGTGCCAGACAGCAGCGGCCTGATCGAGCCGCAGCCCGCGCGGCGTGCTCTGCGCGCGCGCCGCCTCCTGTGCCCGGTCATGCAGCTGCGCCTCAAGCAGCGCGCGGTCGGCGCCCAGGCGGTGCGCGGCCAGCTCACCGGGGAGCCGCGGCGCGCCTTGCGTCTGCGCGTGGGCCGCCAGCTGCTCTTCGGCCGATAGCTGCGCGGCCGTCGCGTACCGCGCGGTGCCCGGCCGCGTGTAGATGCTGCGCCCGTCCAGGTTGCGGCGCAGCGACCGGGGCAGCGGCGGCCACTCGGGTGCTTCCAGGCAGACGACGTCCTCGGCCCGCCCGGACAAAGCCTCCTCGGCCAGTCCCAACAGCAACTCCTGCGCGGTCTGCAGGTTCATCTGCCTGGTCTTCGCGGGCATCACCAAGGCCAGCTGTTTCAGCAGGTCATGCCTCGTCCAGGTCGACTGCTTTGCCGTCACCTGCGCCAGCGCCTTGTCCACTGTCCTGGCCTGCTCCTCCCGCGACGGCGGCCCGCCCGCCTCGGCGGTATCGGGCTCGCTTCCACTGCTGGCAGCCGTGGTGGTCCCGGCCGGGCCGCGTGCGTTCGATACCTCCGGGGCAATCCGCGCCAGTTCCCCGCCGATCGTGGCGTCCCACCGGCGCGCGAGCGCGTCCCAGTCGATCTGGGCAGCGTCTTTTCCTTTGCGTGACTGCAGGGTCGCCTTGTTCGCGATGTAGTACAGCTCGCGTGAGTTCGGCGCGCGCCCGTTGCGCCGCTCCCATGCCCGTGCGAGCTCGCGTTCCTTCTCGCGCACCTGCACCGTTCGCGTGGAGTAGGCGTCCATCTGCGCCTGCGTGATCCCGCGGATCTCGTTGCCGCGCCCGTCCGCGCGCGGCACCCACGCCACGCTGAACTCCCGCGTCAGTTCGCACTCCACCGCGGTGGCCGCCACCGCCTGCAGTGCGCCGAGGACCGCGCGCAGGCTCGCCGTGTCATGCGCGCGCCACTTCCCGTCACTTGCGGTCCGGGTGATCCGCGCGATCTGGTTGTGAATGTGATCCTGCGGATCACCGTCCCGGCTGGTGCCCTGCAGCCACGACGTCACGACCAGGCCCGCCTCCTCGAACCGGCCCGGCTCCTGCCCGTCAACCCGGACACCGTGATAGCCGCTCCGGGTGACTCCCGCCCACACCTGCAGGTACTCCAGCGCGGTCCGGTTACCCCGGTGCAGGACCTCCTGAAACTTCTCTTCCCGCCCGGCCCAGTACGCTGCCGCCCGCTCGTCCCCGGCCTGCCGCGCCCGACGCGCGTTTTCCCGCAGGGAGGCGTGCAGCACCGAGATCGACTTGGAGAAGGAGACGGTTACGTCGGTGTAGACGGCGGGTTGCCGGGCCACCCGTGCCGCCTCCCGCTCTAGTTCGACCAGCCGCTCCGCCGTCGCGTGCGGCTCGGCGGCGCGGAGCCGCGCCAGGTGATCAGCGAACTTGGCATAGCTGCCGCGCGGCCGCCCCAGCTTGTCCCCCGTCCGCGGGTCGCGCTGCTGGTAGACCGCCTTATAGGGCGCACGCTTCACTACCTGCCCGGGCGAGAGGCTCAGTGCTTGAGCTCCCAGGCCCCACCACCGGCCGGGCGCCTCCCCGGCTTGTGCAGCATTGATGTAGTAGCCACTGGTGCTCCGCTCGGCACCGGAGCGGCCCTGGTTCTTCCAGATGTACTCCAGGTCGTAGCCCTTGGCGACGGTCACGACCACGGCCAACGGCTGCCTCCTTCCACGTCACGCGGCCGCGGACTGACCATGATCATTCAGATGAATGCAACGGTCTGCGGCTTTGGATCATGGTGCGGGCGGGCAGCTCAAGATCGCTGGCAGAGACCAGCGGAAGATGGTGCAGGAAGGCCAGGGAAGGGGCCAGTTACCAGGCGGAACAACAAATCCAAAGAGCACGGCAGGAGTGCCGGTTCTTCCAGCCGATGCAGAATGGCGTGGCCAGGAGGTCATCATCGCTGCGCGAGTAGCCAGAGAGCCCGGTGGCGTTGCCAGCTCAGGAGCCGTGTCCAGTGCAGGTGAAGGTTGCGAAGTCCACAGTTACCTTGCGAGATCGGGAGTGGTCAGCGATCGTGCGGTCGAACCTGGCCCTCAGGGGTGCGGGTGCGCCCGGGGCACGGTGTGCCAGGCTTCGGCGGCGGCGATGGCCGCAACGGTCACGGCGGCAGCTGGGTCGAGCCACCACCAGCCCAGGGTGCGCTACAGCACGAGAGCGGTAAGCGCGAACAGGCTGGTGGCTGCGCCGATGCCGCTCAAGGTGCCATCGCCTTGCAGGGCGCGGCTGGCGATCTGGGCGCCGAGGCGGCGTTTGGCGTAAGCCAGCGGCGTCAGGACGGCCAGCGAGACACCCGCGGCGATCAGGCCCAGGTTCGAGGTCCTAGGCCGGGACCCGGCGGCCAGCGTGGCGGCGGACTGGGCGAGGATCACGGCGCTGGCGGCGGCCAGGGCGATGGCCACCACGATCGCGGCGCGGGTTTCGGCTGCCGATGACCGGCCGGGCTGGCGCCGCTCGGCGGCGAACCGCCAGATCAGGGTGGCCGATCCGGTGACGTCGGCGAGCACCCCAAGCCCGATGGCCAGCACGCTCAGGCTGTGGCCATGCAGCCCGGTGATCACCGACACCGTGCCCGACAGCAAGCCGAAGACGACCGAAGCCGAGACCAGCCACAGCGCAGCCGTGATCTGCCCGGCTCGGGCCTGGCTGGCGGCGGGCGGATAGTTACCGGACAAGGACCCTGGTGCCTCCCCGGCCGCGAATAATTCGGGAACAGAAAATTGCGGTGCTAGGCGGGCGAGCGCCGCCATCGCGGCGGCCTGCCGCAACTGGTCAGCAGCACGCTACTGCCCGCCTGGCTTGGCCGCGATGCCGTCGAACATGTAGCCGAACGCGCCCGGGCCCTTCAAGTAGTAGTTGTCCAGCCGGGTCAGCTCCAGCCCGGCAGCCGCCACCAGCCGGCCGATCGGCCGGTTGAGGTGGCAGCCGCCGAAGACGCGGCGCTGGAGCGGGGTGAGCCGGTGCTGCCACCGGGCCACCGTCTCCTGGGGTGACAGGCCATGCTCGATGAAGTGAAAAGCGCCCGCGGGACGCAGGACGCGGCGGATCTCGGCCAGTGCCCGGTCCACGGCGGGGATAGTGCACAGCGTCAACATGCTGACCACGTAGTCGACGCTGGCGTCCGCAAGCGGCAGCGCCCGGGCGTCCACGCCGATGTACTCGACCGGCACCGTGCTCGCCGCCACCCGTTCCGCCGCCAGCTTGCGCGCCACGGCCGAAGGATCAACCGCTCGCACGCGCTGCACGGCAGGCGGGTAGTACGGCATGTTCAGCCCCGACCCGAAGCCGACTTCAAGGACCTCGCCACTGAGCCCAGCGGTGACCCGGGCCCGCAACCGCGCCGCCTCGTTGCCGCGCAACACGCGATCCGTCACCCGAGGAAGGACCTGCTCCTGGTAGAAACCCATCCCGCCAGTCTGGGACGGCCCGCCAGCAGCATCAAGAATCCTGCGGCACCGTGTTACGCGTTCCCCGGTCGTTCGCTGTGAGCGTCGGACGTCACTCACGGCGAACGCCGGCTGCCGGCATGACCGGCCAATGGGCATCCACGCTACGCTCACGCTGGTGCCGGGAGCTGACCGTGGCGGCCGCAGCAGTCGGAACCGGCGACTTCCCCGGAAGCCGTCACGGACGGTGGCGGCGGGGCCGACATGTGGCGCGCAAAGAGCCGTTCGGAGCGCCAACCTGGATCGACCGGCACGGCAGGCGATGCCGCACCGAAGACCTATCTGCGCGCCAGTGATCAGTCCGGGAACCGTTCGCATGCCTCTACGACCGGGTTGGCAGGGGCGCGGTACCGCCTGTCAGCTGTTCTTCCTGGCGACCGCCGCGCTCAGGACGGTCGCGAACGCGGTCCACGCGATCTCGGGAACGGCCAGCGCGGCAGCGGTTCGATCGACCCGGCGGGCCAGGGATGCATAGTGCGCCATCACAATGCACAGCAGCGCCGAGTCTGCGGTGGCCGCCCAGAGGCGGCGACTGCCGAATGCCAGCGGCACGTAACCGCTGCGGACGGTAACGGCCAGCGCCCACCACC
>JBKQTJ010000177.1:0-18836 GCA_052143255.1 Streptosporangiaceae bacterium
GTGCGCCGCGCTGATGCGCGGCGCCCAGTCTGGCCGGCTCGACCGGCTCAGGATCCCGCAGTCTCCGCTGGACATCCTGGCCCAGCAGATGGTGGCCGAGTGCGCGGCGGCGGAGTGGGTCGCGGACGATCTGCTGTCCCTGGTCCGCAGTGCCGCACCGTTCTCGTCGGTATCCGCCGAGGATTTCGCGGAAGTCGCCGAGCTGGTGTCGGAGGGGATCCGGACCGGCCGCGGCCGCCGGGCCGCCTACCTGCACAGGGATCAGGTCAGCGGCGAGCTGCGCGGCAGGCGCGGAGCCAGGATGGCGGCGCTGACCTCCGGCGGGGCCATCCCCGAACTCGGCGACTACCGGGTACTGGCCGAGCCCGATGACACCGTGGTGGGCTCGGTCAACGAGGACTGGGCGATCGAGAGCATGGCCGGCGACGTCTTCCTGCTCGGCACGACCTCGTGGCGGATCCGGCGAGTGGAGCCGGGCATCGTCCGCGTCGTCGACGCTCAGGGTGCCCCGCCGTCGGTACCGTTCTGGCTCGGCGAGGCGCCAGGCCGGACGGTCGAGCTCTCCGAGGAAGTCTGCGCGATCCGGTCCGCGGTTGCCGACCGGCTGGCCGCCGCCGGACCCGCTGAGACGGCCGCGTGGCTGGCAGCCGAATGCGGCATAGGCGCCGCCGCGGCGGAGACGATCGTTGCCTACCTGGGCGCGGGACTCGCGCAGCTCGGGGTGCTGCCGACGATGGACACCATCGTGCTGGAGCGATTCTTCGACGACGCGGGCGGCATGCAGCTGGTCGGGCATGCCCCGTTCGGAGCGCGGCTCAACCGCGCGCTCGGGCTCGCACTGCGCAAGCGGTTCTGCGTCACGTTCGACTTCGAGCTGCAGGCCGCGGCGAGCGACGACGCCATCTTGCTATCCCTTGGCCCGCAGCACAGCTTCCCGCTGGACCGGGTGCCGAAGTTCCTGGCGTCGGGGACTGTCGAGGAAGTGGTACGGCAGGCTGTTCTGACCTCGCCGATGTTCGCCGCCAGGTGGCGGTGGAACTTGAATACCTCGCTGGCCGTCCTTCGGTGGCGCGGCGGCCGGAAGAACCCGCCGGCGATCCAGCGGATGGAGGCCGACGACCTGATGGCGGCGGTATTTCCCACCCTGGCGGCCTGCCAGGAAAATGTCGCGCCGGGCCCGCTGCAGATTCCCGACCACCTGCTTGTCCGGCAGACGCTGGAGGACTGCCTGCGCGAAGCCATGGACATCGACGGCCTGAAGGAGGTTGTCGCGGGCATCGAGTCCGGCCGGATCTCGGTGCTGGTGCGGGACACCACAGAGCCGTCGGTACTGGCCCACGAGATCCTCAACGGCCGGCCTTTCACTTACCTGGATGACGCTCCGCTTGAGGAGCGCCGCAGCCGCGCGGTGCCGCTGCGGCGCGGGCTTCCGGTTGAGGCTCACGAGCTGGCCAGCCTGGACCCGGCCGCAATCGAGCGGGTAACCGAGCAGGTCCGGCCCGATCCCCGCGACCAGCACGAGCTGCATGACCTGCTGATGAACCTAGTGGCAGTGCGACCCGCGGATGCCTGGCGGCAGTGGTTCGACGAGCTGATGGCCGCTAAGCGGGCCGTTGCGGTGCATACCGCGGCGGGGGTGCTCTGGTCGGCGGCGGAACGGCTGCCGGCGATGCAGGTACTTTTTCCCGGGGCTGTTGTCGTTCCCGGTCATCGCAGTCCCGTCTCGGCCGCGCCGCCCGACGAGGAGACGGCAGCGGCGGATCTGTTGCGCGGTCACCTGGAGTGCAGCGGCCCGTCGACGGTAACGGCCCTGGCAGCCGCCTGCGGCCTGCCCGAGTCGCTGATCGCTCGCGTGCTCGCCGTGCTTGAGGCGGAGGGCTTCGCGATCCGCGGGCACTTCACCGCGCCCGGCGGCGCCGAGGAGTTCTGCTCGCGCCGGCTGCTGTCACGGATCCACGCGTACACCAGGGAGCGGCGCCGGCGCGAGATTGAGCCGGTTACCGCGCAGGATTTCATGCGGTTCCTGCTGCGCTGGCAGCATGTGGCGGCTGGCACGCGACGCGAAGGCCGGTTCGGCGTGCTGGCCGTCATCGAGCAGCTGCAGGGCTTCGAACTCGCCACCGGGGCGTGGGAGAATTCGGTGCTGGCCGGGCGGGTGGACGGCTATCGTCGCGAATGGCTCGACGAGCTGTGCATGTCCGGGCAGGCCTGCTGGGGCAGGCTGTCGGTGCGCGACAACGAGCCTGACTCCGCGCCGCGGCGCGGTGGCCTGACCCCGTCCCGGGCTACCCCCATCACGCTGGCACTGCGTGATGACCTGCCATGGCTGCTGCGCGCGGCTCGCGGCGATCTCGTGCCGGCCGAGCCAGCCTCCGGCCGGACCCGTGACGTTCTCGATGCGCTCCGCCAGCGTGGTGCGCTATTCCGGCCTGACCTGGCGGCGCTGACCGGCCGCCTGCCGTACGAGGTGGACGAGGCGCTCTGGGATTGCGTGGCCCGCGGGCTGGTCACCGCTGATGGCTTCCGCGCCGTCCGGTCCTTGCTGCGGCGCCGCGGCCAGGAACGCTACGCTCCGCCCCGGGGGCTGCGGCGCGGCCTGCGCGGCACTACCGCTGGTCCGTCCGGGCGCTGGTCACTGCTGCCGGAGCCGGCCGCGGCCGTTGATCGGGACGAGCTGGCCGAAGCTGTCGCCGAGCAGCTGGCCGCACGTTGGGGTGTGGTGTTCCGTGACCTCGCTGTGCGAGAGAGCCTCGCCGTACCGTGGCGTGACCTGCTGTGGGCCTTCCGGCGCATGGAGGCCAGGGGCACCATTCGGGGCGGGCGGTTCGTGTCGGGCTTCAGCGGTGAGCAGTACGCTCACCCGGACGCGCTGGACGTCCTGAAGGCGGTACGCAAACAGCATCGTAATGGCGAGGTCGTGCGGATCTCGGCCGCCGATCCGCTGAACCTGACCGGAATCGTGCTGCCGGGTCCCCGCATTCCCGGCATCGCCGCGAACACCGTTACCTACGTAGACGGAGCGGTCGCGGACGCTGCTGTTGCCGATGCTGCTGTCGGCAAAACCGGCTGAGAGCTGCCATCGGCCGACGTGTTCTCCCTCATCCGGAAGACTATTTGCTGCGGGCGACACATAGCCTTTCCGGATCATCGACTGACCGGTTGCTGAGTGCGGAACAGACGGGTCTGAATCGCCAATTCTGACGAGAGGCCGCGCTCACCGCAGGCCTGCGGCGGATCGCGTCGGGTTGCTCGGCATCGGCGCGGCGGCGGTGCGGGCCGGGGTGTCGGAGCGCGCGCTGCGGTACTACCGGGAGCTAGGGCTGATCACGCCCTGCGGCTGCACGCCCGGCGGGATGCGCCGTCACTTCGAAGACGACCTGTCCAGGGTGGGGCGCATCAGGCAGCTGCAGGCGCTGCGGCCTCAACCTTGATGAGATCGCCGTGGTGCTACGCAGCGAGGACAGGCTGGCGCAGATCCGCTAGGCATATCACCATGAGCACACCACCGACGCTGACCGGAGCGAGCTCGCCGCCGAGAGCCTGCGGCTCCAGCAGGAACTTCGGGCGACCGTCGAGGCCAAGCGACTAGCCATCGACGGGTTCCTGGGCGACCTGGATGACCGCATCGCCCGTACCCGCGACCTGGTGGATCGGCTCACGCCCGCAACCCGTCGGCCGGGCCGAACCTGAGGTGATCCCGCTGCCGCGGCAGACGGCCGGGGCGGAGGCGGAGTCGGGTGCACGAGGGGTTTACAGAATTCCGTTCTAGTAATCATTATTGGGGGGATGGTGACTGCGCGGCGGTTGGGCGCGGCCGTTCTGATGCTCGCGACTACGCAGGGAGGTTCGTCGGAATGTCCGAACGTAAGAGCCCGACGGCGGTTCTACACGAGGGACCCCGCGCGCTGAGTGACCGGCAGGTCCGCGAGATCGAGGAGTCCAGCCTTAGCGGAGTGCTCGATATCGACATCGATGACGTCATCGAGTACGTGCACAAGGACCTGAAGTCGCTGCCCGACTTCACGACCTTGTACCGCAAGTACCTGAAGCAGCGGTGGGACGTCTACGACCTCGACTTCAGCCAGGACAGGATCGACTGGACCGAGAAGATGACCGAGGCTGAGCGGCAGTCGTTCATGGCCATCTCGTCCGGCTTCCATCACGGCGAGCGGCAGGTCGAGATCGAGCTGCCGGTGTTCATGCTCGGTGCCAGCGAGGAAGAGAAGCTTCATATCGCCGCGCAGATCGAGGACGAGGCGCGCCATACGGTTTTCTTCGACCGGTTCTACCGGGAGGTCGTCGGCTTCGAGGGCGACAGCATCATGGACGTCCTGGACGCGTCGTTCCCGTTGGTGGCCGAGACGTTCGTGGGGCCATTCGGGCTGCTGGCCTACCAGGCGGACGAGCTACGGCAGCGCCCCTACGACGAGCGGGCGCGCGTGCGCTACGGCACGAACTACTTCCTGTGGATCGAGGGCGTGCTGGCGCTGTCGGTCATGAAGGTGACGCTGTCCTATGCCCGCTGGCGCGGGTTCCTGCCCGCCTATTACACCGGCTTCACCGCGACCTGCCGCGACGAATCCCGGCACGTGCAGGGCGGCATGCGGTATCTCCAGGACGCGGTCCGCAAGGACCCGACGATGATCAAGGAGATCCACGACACCCTGCGGACGATCCTGTTTATATCCGGCGTGAACAGCCGTGAGATCTACTACGAGCCGCTGGGCTGGACCGAGGAAGAGGTGCGGATGCTGTTCTTCCAGCAGCTCCGCCGCAAGCTGAACGACGTCGGCATCGACCTGTCTCCCGACCTCGAAGAACTGCTGCAGCAGGTGCAGCCCGTGCTGGCAGGTGGCTGAGCCATGGCCGAGCCGAGGTTCTTCAGCAAGGAGTGGGCTGACGCGGTCCGGGACGCACTGGTTGCCGGCCCGTCCGAGCACGCGCGCAGCGGCAAACTCCAGATGTACTGGGACTTCTTCGAACTGATCAAGTCCATGTACCCGGCTTCATGGGCGCTCGGGTGCCGGGACCTGCCAGCGCAACTGGGCGACAGCCCGGCGTACCTGTACATCGAGTGGGGCGGTGGCACTGTCACCGACTGCCACATCGTGGGACCGGACGAACCGCTCGCGGCCACCTTTGCCCTGGGCATGGACTATGGCGACTGGAAAGCGCTGCACGACGGCTACGATCCGCAGCGCACGGTGATGTACCGCAAGATCCTGCTCGAGGACGGCGACCTGCTCGAGTTCTTCAAGACCATCTACTTCTTCGTGGAGTGCTTGGCCATCATCGGCGCGGTGCCGGCCGATTATCCGGCGCTCGCCACGCGCTAGCTTGCGACAGCGGCGGACGCCGCGCCAGGCCCCCTGGTGACCCGGCTGCATACCGAGGGGAACAGCGCCTCGCATCAGTGTCAACATGTGCCAGGATTGACTCTTGCTGCTCGCGTCGCGGCGTCGCAGGGGTGAGGTGCGCTGGCCCTCGGTGGCAGCACAGCGCCGTTCCGCAGCTGCGGGGACGTCCGCGCGTTGCCGCGTTCCGCGCGGGCCATGGCAGGATCATGCCCGTGCACCAGGGCCACCGATGATGGCCGCGTGGGGTAGCGGCGGGACGTGGGACTCCGCGCTGTCAGCCGGCGGATTCGCCGCGATCAGGAGCGTCGGGTTCGAGCCGGCCGGCCAGGTATTCGGGGCCGCCGTCTACTACCTCAGCGCCACTGCGGGAGTCAGCTGCCCAGGGAATGCCGCGCGTCAGCTCTTGCGTGGCGCGTCGCCGGAGGCTCCAGGAAGGAGCCTCACCACCGTGTCCGGGCAGGGCATCCCGGGCCCGGCCGCGCGCATCGCGCAGGCGCTGTACGACGGACGCCAGACGGCGATCGACCGGATGACAGGCGAGTGCGCAGATCTTGGCGGCCACGGCATTGTGGGCGCGGCGCTGCAGGTCAGGGAGATCCCGGCAGACGGTCTCACGGCCGGAGCCGTCGAGTTCAAGGTGATCGGCACTGCCGTGCGGGCCAGCGGCTGCCCGCCGCTGCCATTGCCGTTCGCCACCGACCTGTCCGGGCCGGATTTCGCCAAGCTGGTCATGGCCGGCTGGATGCCTGCCGGGATCGCGCTGGGCATCTCGGTAGCCGCGCTGCACGACAACTTGCTGACGACCAGCTCCGGCCCCTGGGGCACGGGGAACGCCGAAGTTCCGGCCTACACCGATCTCATGGTCCAGGTGCGGCAGGAAGCGCGGAATCGGCTGAAGCAGGCGGTACGCCCGCTGGGCGCTGACGGCGTCGTGGTGTCCGCGATGACCGTGCACGTTCGCAGCGACGCCTGCCGGGCGCACCCAGGCGGCACGGATCACTTCGCCGAGGCGGTCACCACAGGCACCGCCGTGGCGCGATTCGCCGAACGGCACAAGGCAGCCCGGCCGCCGAGCCTCGCCGTCCTGCCGCTCGGGTAAACGATTGGCGTCTTGCGATGCGGCTGAGGAAACCTGAGACTTTTCTTAATTGATTTCTCGTATCGCGCTTGCGGCGTCGCCCTCCCGGCGCCTGGCGCGCTTTTCGGTAGACATTGGCGGTCACCTGGCCAGCGGGCCCAAGGATGCCGCCGAACTCAGCGGGGCTGACCGGCTGTGACCATGGGGCGCTGCACCGCGCGCTGCGGGCCGCCGCCGTGCGGCTGGACCGGTGCGGGCGATTCCGCAGTCGCCGACCAACAGGCCTCCCTTACCCAGCTGTCCATGATCAACAGCCAGTGTGGAGGAGCCACAGGCTCAGCCCGTCAAGCAGAGCCCGTGTCGTGCCCCTCAAATTCGAAGAGCCATTTCAGCCAGTGGGCTTGATCCTCCAGGCGAACACGCCACGGGGGTTGGCGGTGAACAGCATGTCGTGGGCGAAAGCGCTTTGTGAGAAGACGAATCCGCGGACCAAGGCTCGCAGGATTCTGCCCGTTGCGGCGTCCACAAGATAAGTCTCGTTAAGGGCGCCAGAATTGTCGAAGGTCCCTACTGCAAGGACACCGCTGCCATCGAGGCTCGGACTGCCGTTCACCCCGTTGGGCAGCCCTGTCTCCCAGATCAATCTCCCGGTGCTCGCGACTCGTTCTTGGATGGAGCCGCGGTACTTCTTGCCCCGCAGCGTGACCGCTGTTCCAGCGAAGTAGAGGTACTTTCCGTTGTAGACGGGCGACGCCACGCACTCGGCCGCGGCAGCGTCAGTGACCTGAGCGCCGATCCGCGCCTGCCAGGCCAAGCTCATGGTCGACTGCCTCAGCGCGTAGAAGATGCCGTTCTTATTGCAAGCGCCTACATACGGGCCGAAGAGGACGGGAGACGCGCCGAAGTCTCCGTCGCTGATGCTCTGCGCACTTGGGATCTGCCAATTCCGCAGCAGCTTGAGCGTGCCAGGTGCGAGTTTCAGTATCGAATCTGAGAGTCCGAGCAGTTCGTCATCGGCGGGGCCGTTTCCTGTCGTGGCGTACTCAACACCCTTGGCGCCGACCGCCACACTCGACCAGATCGAGCCGCCGACGTCGCCCCTGGGTACTGTGAACAGCTCGGCGAGTCTTCTGCCCGTCGCCTGCCGGAAGGCGATAACGCCGCCGCGCACCAGCGGCATATCGCAGCTCGACGAGACGCCGATGTAGATCCGGCCATTCGCAACGGTCGGTGATGACCAGTCGTAATAGTCGGTCACTGTCGGAGACGGCCTGGCGATCACGGACTTCCACTTCAGCGACAAGTCCGACGCATTAAAGGCGTACAAGTAGCCGCTGGCCGCCCCTACGTAAACAGCCAGCCGGTGAGTCCGCGGGTCCGGTGCAACGGTAGCGGTGGCAACAATGCCGGTGCCGAGACACAAATTCTGCGGCCGGTAGCCAAGGAACACTTTATGCTCGACGGCGCCTGTATTCATGTTGAGTTTGTAGAACCAGCCTGAATCGGAGCCGATAAATACGGCCCCGTCGGCCACTGTCGGGCTTGCAAGGTACCCGCCTCGCGCACGCCATTTGATGACCAGCGCCCGCACATTACCGGGCTTGATGGTCCTCTGGTCAGGGCTGTAAGAACTGTGCTGAGGGCCGTCAAGATACGCGGGCCAGTCGGCCGCAGTAGTTGTTACCAGGTTGGAAACGGCAGGCGCCTGAGATGCCGTCGCGGCCGAGCCGCCAGACGCGAGGCCGACCACTAGGACTACGCTGACCAGCGCCGTAACCGTCCGAGGTGCCGCGGATGTCGCTAAACCTCGCATGTGTTGCCTCATCTCGCGCACCGTGACCTAAGACTTGGAGCGATCCAAGTGATACCGGAATAATGATGATGACGCTAGGCCATGGTGAGGCTGCGGGGCCATGACTCCGGCCACTGGCGGCATCACCGAAGCTCTGCCCGCCACGCAGCAGCGTGTCGGATCGGCCCTCAACGACTTGTCCCGTGAGGTCGGCGGCGCACTGGGCATCGCGGTTGTCGGCACCATCGTGACGACGGTCTATCGTGCCAACCTGCACCTGACCGGCGTTCCCGGCGCGCTGCGGTTTGCTTTACGCCGCAGGCGCTGCGCTGATCGCAGCGATCGCCATCGGCGTACTGCTATCCGGCGGCAGGCGCGGACGTCAGGACGTCAGCGCGGACGGACCAGACATGGCCTCATCGGCCAGCGAAGCCGTCAGCTAGGCGATGGAGCACGCTGCCGTCAGGCTGTGAGCATGGCCAGCTGGATCGCAACGGCTGGTCAGAGTCGATATGTTCAGGTGGGTTACGCCTGGCTCGGGCGGGGAAGTGGCCTGGATTACCCAGGAGACTAGACCGTCGCCTGGCGGCCTTCTATCGCTGCAGTTTGTGCAATAATCGATAGAGCGCAAAGTTCCTCAGTCTGCAATGTTATACTGACTGCACCATGTCCTTCACGCCTGTCACCACCTCTTCGCCGGAGTCGCGTCCGTCGCTTCGCGAGCGGAAGAAAGTGGCCACCCGCCTGGCTATCCGGCGAGCCGCCCTCGACCTGATCGCGAAGGGTGGTTTCTCGCATGTCACCGTCGAGGACATCGCCGAGGCAGCGGACGTCTCGCCGCGGACTTTCTTCAACTACTTCCCGTCCAAGGAGGCGGTGCTGTTCGGCGCGAATCCTGGCAGGTCCGAGGAGTTGCGCGAGCGCCTGGTCCATGATCTGCCCGGTCATACCGCGCTGGAGGTGCTCCGCGTGGTGCTGGCCGACTACGCGCGCAGCATCGCCAGGGAACTGGCGGACCTGGGCGGCGACCCGACGCGCTGGGTCCGGCAGATGAAGGCCGCGCAAGCCGATCCGCAGCTTCGCGCGGCGCAGGCCGCGCACATGGCGCAGGTCGAATCCGGCATCGCCGCCGGTCTGGCTGAACGGCTCGGCAGCGATCCGGCCCGCGACGCTTATCCGTTGCTGCTGGCCAGCGCGGCCACGGGCGTGCTGCGGACGATCATGTCCTTCTGGGCAGGCTCGGGCGGCGCCGTGCCGCTGGACGAACTCGTCACCACCGGTTATCAGGCGATGGCCGACGGCTTCCCCGAGAACTGCGCCTTGCGCCGCCTCTCCCAGCCGCAGGCCGACCGGCACAACAGAAAGGACGACAGCGCATGAGCCTGTCCAGCCCCTCCGCAAATGGCAGCTCGCCGCAAGACGCAGTGGCTGCCAGCGCCGCGCGAGATGCCGGCGCTGACGGATCCGGCTACGGTAAAGGCGCGCTGCCCGGGCTGAGCCACCGCTCGATCCTGCTGATCATCGGCGCGCTGATGCTGGGCATGCTGCTGGCTGCGCTCGACCAGACCATCGTGTCGACCGCCTTGCCGACGATCGTCGGTGACCTGAAGGGCGGCTCGCACATCGCCTGGGTGATCACCGCGTACCTGCTGGCGACCACCGTGTCGACGCCGCTGTGGGGCAAGCTCGGCGATCAGTATGGCCGGAAGATCTTCTTCCAGGCCGCGATCGTGATCTTCCTCGTCGGCTCCGTCCTGTCCGGCCTCAGCCACTCCATGATCGAGCTCATCGCGTTCCGCGCGATCCAGGGCCTGGGCGCCGGCGGCCTGATGGTCGGCGCCCAGGCGATCGTCGGGGACATCGTCTCGCCCCGCGAGCGCGGCCGGTACGTGGGACTGTTCGGCGCGGTCTTCGGCGTGTCCAGCATCGTCGGCCCGCTGCTGGGCGGCGTGTTCGTGGACGACCTGACCTGGCGGTGGATTTTCTACATCAACGTGCCGATCGGCGTCGTCGCGCTCCTCGTCGTGGCCAGCCAGGTGCCGGGCAAGCTCAGCCGGGTGCACCACGACATCGATTACCTTGGCACTGCTGTCCTGTCGCTCGCCGCGACGTCGTTCATCCTGCTCACCAGCCTGGGCGGCACGACCTATGCCTGGCGCTCTGCGCCGATCTGGATCCTGGGCAGCTGCGGGGTCCTGCTGGTCGGCCTGTTCGTGCTCGTCGAGCGGAAGGCGAAGGAGCCCGTGCTTCCGCTGCACCTGTTCCGGCTGCGCGCGTTCTCGGTGACTAGCATCGTCGGCTTCATCGTCGGATTCGCGATGTTCGGCGCAATCACCTACCTGCCGGCGTTCTTCCAGGTCGTGCGCGGCATATCGCCGACGCTGTCCGGCGTCCAGCTGCTGCCGCTGATGGCCGGGTTGCTGGTGGTCTCGATCGGGTCCGGGCAGATCATCAGCAGGACCGGCAAGTACAGGTTCTGGCCCATTGCCGGCACCGGGGCGACGACGCTCGGCCTGTACCTGCTGTCGCTGATGGGCGTCGGTACTTCGTCGGTGCTCGATTCCTTGTACATGCTGGTGCTTGGCATGGGCATCGGCGGCGTGATGCAAGTGCTGGTCATTATCGTGCAAAACGCCGTGCCGCACTCCGAGCTTGGCGTCGCCACGTCGGGAGCGACGTTCTTCCGGTCCATTGGCGGATCTTTCGGCACGGCCATCTTCGGTGCCATCTTCTCCAATGTCCTGGTTGGCAACCTGGCCAGGCACCTGCATGGCGTGCCCCTGCCGACCGGGTTCTCTAGCGCCGATGCCACGCCGGCCCTGCTCTCGCACCTGCCCGCGGCGATCCACGCGGGCTTCGTGGCCGGCTATGCGGAGTCAATCCAGACCGTCTTCATCGTGGCGGTGCCGATCGCCTTCCTCGCCTTCCTCGCCAGCTGGCTCATCCCTCAGGTCGAGCTCAAGAAGTGGCCGTCCGCCGAGCCCGTGCCAGCGGCGGAAACGCCGAGGACCTCGTCGGTTCAGAGCGCGTGAAGGCCTGCATGACGAAGTCGGTGACCGATGCGGCGCAGTGCCGCCGAATCGGACCCGGACGATGCTTTGCACCATCTCGTCGATGGGAGCCGGGTACTGCGCACAATCCATGAGTGCGTCGGGCACACTACGGTGGCATGGGACGGCTACAGGGCAAGCAGGCGCTGGTCACCGGCGGCACGACTGGTATTGGCTTCGCTATCGCCGAGAGGTTCCTGCACGAAGGTGCGGCGGTGGTGATCACCGGCCGGAACCAGGCACTGGGCACGCACGCGGCGGAAACGCTCCGCGGATCCGGGCAGGCGTGGTTCATAGCAGCTGATGCTGGCGATCCCGCTGCGATAGAGCGCTCGGTGGAAGTAGCCGTCGGGCACCTCGCAGGGCTCGACGTACTGGTCAACAACGCTGGCATCGGGATCGAGGCCGGCCTGCTGGACACGCCGCTGGCGGACTACGACCGCGTGATGGACGTGAACGTGCGCGGCTACTTCCTGTACGCGAAGGCGGCCTATCCGCACCTGGCTCGCCGACGGGGTGCCATGATCCACATCGCGTCGGACGCAGGGCTGTGGGGCGAGCAATCCATCGGGCTGTACTCGGTCTCGAAGGCGGCAGTGGTGATGCTCGGGAAGATGCTGGCGCTGGACGCCGGCGCGGCCGGGGTGCGCTCGAATGTGCTCTGCCCGGGGGACACCTGGCCGGGGATGCGGCACATGGCTCCGCCGGGGCAGGAGGACCGCCCGGAGAACGGTGACTGGCCGGTCCCGCCCATCGGCAGGATTGGCCAGCCTCGTGACGTTGCCGCCGCTGCCGTCTTTTACGCGAGCGACGAGGCGGACTTCATCACCGGGACGACGCTGCTGGTCGACGGCGGCATGACGGCCGGCTATCACCAGCGCGAGCGCAGCCCGCGTACCGCGCCCGGGCCGTCCTGCTGACCCGAGGCCGACCGCCGACCAGCGAAGACTGGATGGTGCCCGGATTGAAGCACCGGAGCAATGACGGCACCTGACAGCTCGGGTGACGATTGCCACCGCGTATCCCGGTAACGCGATGTGGCAGTTACCCTCGGGCGGTCAGCCAGTCTTCGGTGAGCGGGGTTCGGGAGACTCCGCTGCCAGCCATGTGCGCGGGGCCGTGATGAGAGGACCGGGCTTCTTCCTGGACCTAGCGACCGAGCGGCTGCTGGTGTACAGGATTCCGATGGACGGAGCATCGGCTTGTCTGGCCGGAAGCAGCAGCGGGCGGAAGTCCTTGACGTTCTCGGTCAGCAGCCAGCGTCCCTGGCCTGCAGCCCAGGCGAAGACCTCGGCATCGGTCATCGCGCGCAGATCGGCCCGCTCGGCCACCGCGACCACGTCAAAGCCGAGATGGCGCAACTCCTGGGCGATCACCGGGGAGTACATCTCATCCAGTGCTAACCGAGCCGCAGGTTCGCTGGTCATGCCAGCAGCCGCCGCTGGATGCGCCAGGCCTCCTCGGCACGCGCTGATGCTTCCTCGGCCCCGGCGATCTCAGCGTCGATCTCACCGCGCGCGAATGCGGATCAGGCAGGTCGCGCCGGGAGCGGCAGCCGGTCGCCGTGAACGATGAAGACGGGACACGGCGCGTGCTCGGCGACGTTTGCGCTGACCGAGCCCAGCAGCAGCCCGGCGAACCCGCCGTGGCCTCGGCTGCCGACAACCAGCATGCTCGCGCCATCGCTCGCCTCGAGTAGCACTTTGGCGGCGCCGCCTTCGCGGATGAGCATCTGCATGCCGGGCGGCGGTGGCTGGTCACCGAACACCGCATGCACAGTGTCATCGAGAAGTTTCATCATGTCCTGTGTTGGATCCCACTCCGGCGCGATAGCAGCCCAGCCATACGAGGGCGGGTACTCCCAGGCGGCCACGACGTCCAGTTGCGCGGCGAAGATGGCAGCAAAGTGGGCGGCCCACCGCAGCGCTTCCTGAGCCGACCGCGACCCGTCCACGCCGACGACGATTCTTGGCTCGCCGGTGCCAGGGCTTGCTGTCATTGTTTCGCTCCTCGAAAGTCCGCTGTCGGCCGTTACCGGAAGGGGCCCGCAGGACCGCAGTCTGGCACAGGAAGTCCCTAAGTCCGCGACGGGCCCAGCCATGCGGAGATGGTCCCAGACGCGGGCAGCTTCTCGTCCTGGACCGCCCGGCGTGACGTGGTTTCGGCTTGCTGAGCGACAACATCGCAACAGCGCCGGCGCGCGCGTCGCAGCCGGTGCGAGTTTCCGGCCAAAAGCCCAGTCCGCGCAGCTCTGGCGATGTTCCGCCCCGCAGCGAGGAGGCTACACAGCGCCCATGCAGCCCGATGCTTGCGGGGTTCTGCCGGTACCCGGAACGACAGGCTCTCCCTGATCTAGCCCGTTCACGCTTTCATGGACATTGCGAGCGAGGTAGGTGCTGCAGCCTGGCCGAGAGAGGCAAGACGGCGCTGGGCGCGGCCTCGTAGCTGCAGCCGGGGACGGGGGCCAGCAGCTCAGTCCAGTCAGCTCCGATATGCCCAGCGACGAGAAGACAGACAGGACAAGGACCGATAGGTATGCGTGCAACGTTGATGTATGGCGCCGGCGATGTGCGGGTGGAGGACGTGCCCGACCCGGTGCTGCGGGAACCAACCGATGCTGTCGTGCAGGTGCTGCGGTCCTGCATCTGCGGCAGTGACCTGTGGCCGTACGGGTCGATGCCGCCCTCGCAGCGAGGCCGGCGCATGGGGCACGAATTCGTCGGGATCGTGGCGGATACCGGCGCGGAAGTGGCCGGCGTGACGGCGGGTGACCTCGTACTGGCGCCGTTCGTCTGGGCGGACAACACCTGCGACTTCTGCCGCGAGGGACTGCAGACCTCCTGCCGGCACGGCGGCCAGTGGGGCGGCGACCTGGACGGCGGGCAGGGCGAGGCGGTGCGGGTGCCGCAGGCGCAGGGCACGCTGGTCAAACTTCCGGTCGGGGAAGACTCGGCGCTGATGCCCTCGCTGCTGACCTTGTCCGATGTGTTCTGCACCGGGCACCGCGCCGCGATGAAGGCCGGGGTCAGCCCGCGGACGACGGTGACGGTGATCGGCGATGGCGCGGTGGGGCTGTGCGCGGTACTGGCCGCTAGGCGGCTCGGCGCGGAACAGATCCTGCTGATGGGCCGCCACAAAGAGCGTACCGACCTGGGCCGGGAGTTCGGTGCTACCGAGGTGATCGCCGAGCGCGGCGCTGAGGGCGTCCATAAGGTGCGGGAGCTTACCGGCGGCGACGGCACGCATGCCGTTTTGGAGTGTGTCGGCACAGGCGAGGCGATCGGGATGGCGCTCGGCGCTGCTCGCGCCGGCGGCACGGTCAGCCGTGTCGGCGCGCCGCAGTACGCCGAGGTGCCGATGGACTTCGGCACCTTGTTGCGCAACCTCACCCTCACCGGCGGTGTCGCCCCGGCCCGCGCCTACATCGAGGACCTGCTGCCCGACGTGCTCGACGGCATCATTGAGCCAGGCCGGGTGTTCGACGCCGCCGTAAGCCTGGACGAAGTGCCGGACGGCTACCGCGCGATGGCTAGCCGCCGGGCGCTCAAGGTACTTATCCAGCCCTGAGCCACCCGCACTGGTGCCTGGTCAGGCGGGAACGCCGGTGGCACGCTTCATGACTACGTCGAAGGCCCGACCAGTGGCAGAGAGGATTGTCCTTGGCCGCACCAGACCTAACGTTCCAGCTGCTCAACGGCACGCAGGCGGCCGTTCATGCAGCCGACGTGCAGGACCTGCAGCACGAGGTGTACGCGAGTCTGCCGTACGGGCGCACTGATGCTGCCGCCCTGCTCACGGACCGATTCCAGGCACAAAGCCGGCAGCCCGGCTTTGCTCTGGCTGAAGCCCGCCATGGCGGCTACCTGGTCGGTTACGCAGCCGGGATGCCGCTGCGACCCGCCACCTCCTGGTGGCGGTACCTGACCACGCCGTTGCCGGATGAGATCACCGCCGAGCATCCCGGCCGAACTTTCGCGCTGATCGAGCTGCTGGTCCGTGCGTCGTGGCGGCGGCAGGGTATCGGTCGGTCCCTGCACGACCTGCTGCTAAGGAACCGGCGCGAAGAACGAGCGACGCTCATCGTGGCGCCGGCAGCGACCCCGGCGCTGACCGCGTTCCAGAGCTGGGGCTGGCGCAAGGTCGCCCGCACGCGTGAGCCAGGTCCGGGTTCGCTGGCGGCTGACGTGCTGGTCACCAGCCTCCCCGTGAACCACTGACCGGACCTGGGCGGTAAAGCTGGCCAGCGTCTGCGTCGTTAGCCTGACTCGCGCAACCGCAGACTCGAGTCCGCCAGTCTGACGTGCCGAAGCGGCTGCGGTCAGACCGGCGGACGGCGTCTTGATCGGCTGCGGCGGCGCAGCGGCGCGGCCGGCTCAGCTGACGGTGCCCGCCGCCGCGAGTGGGTCGGTGGCAAGGCTCTCATCGCCCTCCAGCAAGGCAGGTGCCCGCTTCAGGGTTTCCGGGCGCATCGCACCCAGCACGAGAGCGTAAATGACGCCGAGTGCGATAAGGGCGAGCGTGAGCCACGGCAGGATGTTGTACGGACTCGCTTGGCCTGGGCGCAGGTCACCCCACACCGGGATCGCCAGCACGGCTACGCCGATCAGCGGCGTGACCACCCACAGCCACGGGTTCTTCTTGATGCCACGGGCGCGGAACTTGGCCCACTCCACGATGAGCGCGACATTTGCCATCAGGTACATGATGATCAGCCCGAGGATCCCGTAGGTGCCCAGGAAGCTGGATGCACTCGAGGGCGTAGTGACGGCAGTCGCCACTACGCCGATCGCGATGCTCGGCGCGACGAACGCGATAGCAGCGACGGCCGGCGTGCGGAACCTCGGACTGACCTGGGCCAGCAGGCCGCTCCACAAGCCGCCGCGGGCCCCGGCGAAGATGACCCGCGAGGTCTGCGTATTCGCCGCTACGTAGGAGCTCGTAACGCTGGACAGGAAAATCCAGGTGATCAGCGGCGCCACGAACGGTATGAAGGCCTTGGCAGCGGTGTGGAATGGATTGGGGTCGGCGGCGAGGGTGTCGGCGTGGCCGACGCCGAACGCGGTCACGAGTGCGTACGAACCCAGGACATAGATGATGCCGCTGATCAGCACAGCGCCGATCACGGCGATGGGAACAGTCCGGCGTGGATTGCGGGTCTCCTCGGCTAGTGGCGCCGCCGCCTCGAATCCGCCGAAGGCGAGCACCGCGAGGCTGAATGCCAGCAGCACGTCGGTGGTGTGGCCACTCGGCCAGTTGAACGGCGTAGCGGACAGGCCGCTGGCCCCGCCGCGGAACAAGATGGTCAGGCTCATGGCGAGGAGCAGCACTACCTCAAACGCGTACAGCACCACGGTGATACGCACGCCGAACTTCAGCCCGACGATCACGGGGCAACCACCAGCGCGCCATAGACGATCGTGGTCAGTTGCGTGATGCCCCAGATGTGTGCATTGCCGAAGACGTTCTGCACGATGTAGCTGCCGACGAAGATGTAGATCCCGCCGAAGGCGATGATGTAGCCGAGGATCGTGATCACGCCGATGGCGACGGCGACCTTGGTGCCGATCGCCCGGGTGATGTAGGTGATGAAGGACCCTGCGCTCGGGTACACGCCAGCGAACTGGGCCAGGCTGCTGGCCGTAGCGACCATGCCGACCATGCTGATCAGGAAGATCAGCGGCGCTGACGCACCCGCGTAGAACACCATGAATCCGGTGGTGAAGAACAGGTTGAAGGCGGGAGCAACCTGTGCCACACCGGGCATGATGACGCCCAGCAGGCCGAGCTGGTCGCGTTGCAGCCTGTGGACGGATTGAACGGTGGCCATGATTAGCCCTTTCCGTGCTGCCGGACGAAGTCCAGGAATGTTCGGTTGAACTCGGCGGGGTGCTCCCAGACGCAGGCGTGGCCGCCCTTGGTCGTGGCCCACTGTGAGCCGGGGATGGCCTCGTGGATCCGCCGCGATAGCGAGACGGGAATGAGGATGTCTTCCTCGCCAGCCAGGACCAGGGAGGGCACTGTGATCTGGCCGAGCCTGCTGGTGGTGTCATGGTTCTGGATGACGGCGAGCTGGGCCAAGTAGGCGTGCACTGGCTGATCCATATAGCGCATAGCTGTCTCGAACTCTGCTAGTTCCGCACCGCGCTGCTCGAAGAACGGGACCGTGAACGCCCACAGCGCGACGTCTCGCATGACAAAGGGGACACCGAGCACGGGCGCCATATCCGCCCAAACGGCAAACATGCGGGAGCAGAACGGGCCCGGAGCCGCATAGGTGCACCCGAAGGTGACGGACCGCAGATCATCCGGATAGCTGAGCGCATATTCCTGGGCGATCATGCCGCCCATCGACACGCCCATCAGATGGAAGCCGGTCAGGCCGAGCGCGTCAACCAGGGCCTTGGCGTCGTCGGCGAGCATCCGGCTGGTGTAGGGCCCGGCAGGCTTGGTGCTGGCGCCGATGCCCCTGTTGTCGAACCGCAGCACTCGGTAGCCGGCGGCCAGAAACTCCGGTACCTGGAGGACCCATGTCTCCAGGTCGTCGGCCAGGCCGTTGATCAAAACGATCGTCTCGTCGCCGTCTCCTTCCAACTGGTAGTTCAGGTCGACTCCGTTAACCCTTGCCAGCGCCATGGGCATCTCCTCCGGATCGCAGCGTGATACGGGCATGCAGTTCGCGCAGCATGCCCTCGGTAAGCGAGAAGTGCTCGGCGGCCAGCCTCGTGGCCGCGCGCGGGTCACCAGCGATGACCGCATCAGCGAGCGCGGGGTGCTGGCGAAGCGCGCGGTGCCGGACTTCGGGGGTGTAAGGCTCGGCGTCAAAGCCGAGGCTGACCTCCCGCCGGATCTGGGCGCTGAGTTCCACCAGGCGGGCGTTGTGCGTCGCGCGGGCGATCGACTGGTGCAGTGCATGGTCTGCAAGCCGGGACGCGTTCCGGTCGGGCGCCCTCGCATATTGCTGCACCGCTTCGCGGATCAGTTCAATGTCTCGTTCGTCCCGCCGCTCGGCCGCGGTCCGTGCGATCTGCTGCTCGACCAGACTCCGGAAGTCGAGGATCTCCGTCAGTTCGGCCCAGGCCGGCACGAGCGTGCGCGCGATCATGCTTTCCGCGTCCGGGCGGTGCCCGGTCAAGACAAATGTGCCACCGCCGCGGCCTCGTTTCGTCATGA
This sequence comes from Streptosporangiaceae bacterium, assembly GCA_052143255.1. Classification (GTDB taxonomy): domain Bacteria; phylum Actinomycetota; class Actinomycetes; order Streptosporangiales; family Streptosporangiaceae; genus JAJYUU01. The sequence continues at coordinate 18,448 of JBKQTJ010000177.1, forward strand.
CGTAGCCGGATGCTTGCAGCCGCTGCAGTGCTTCACGGACTGTCGAGCGGCTGACCTCGAGCAGGCTCGCGAGCTCGCGCTCGGTGGGCAGACGCTGGTCCGGCACGAACTCGCCGAGAGCGATAGCCGTCACGATCCGCTCAGCGATCCGTTCGCCCGCCGTGCGTATCGTCATAGGAGCAAGCAGCGTCCCGAGCAACTCACCCGCAGCTTGGTCAGTCATGGCCGTGATCCCGGCCCCGTTCCAGTGCTGGTTCGCCGCGGCCGCCGTCGGCGAAATACGTGGCCACGAACCTGGCCAGCGTTCGCGCCCCGCGCACGATGCTGCCGAGTTCAACCGCCTCGTCCGCGGCGTGGATGTTGCGAGCTGTCGGCCCGTAAGCAAGCGC
>JBKQTJ010000178.1:0-3363 GCA_052143255.1 Streptosporangiaceae bacterium
CGGCAAGCCGGGAGCCGCCGCCGAGGCGACCTACGTGCATCTGGACAACACGCTGAAGGACTACCGGCGCGAGATCCAGCGCCGCGTCTTCGGCGAGAGCGCGCCGTGACCCCGGCCACCGCCGGAACGGGCCGGACTGACGCCAACCGAACCGACGCCAGGCGGACCGACGCCGGGCGGACCGACGGTGGGCCCATCGGAGCACTGCGCCGCATGGGCATCGTCCCCGTCGTGGTGATCGATGACGCCGGCCAGGCAGCCCCGCTAGCCGAGGCACTGCTCGAGGCGGGCATCGCCGGCGCCGAGGTGACGCTCCGGACGCCGGCCGCGCTCGGCGCGCTCGCCGTCATGACCCGCTATCCCGGCTTCGTCGCCGGGGCAGGCACCGTGCTGGATCAAGGGCAGGTCGCGGCGGCCGCCGACGCAGGCGCGCAGTACGCCGTCTCCCCCGGCTTCGATCCCGACATCGTGGCGGCGTGCCTGGGTCGCTCGCTGCCTGTGCTTCCCGGCGCCGTGACCGCAACCGAGATCCAGCAGGTACGACGCGCCGGTCTGCGAGCATGTAAGTTCTTCCCGGCCGAGGCAGCGGGCGGCCTTCGGACGCTCTCAGCTCTGGCCGGGCCGTTCCCGGATATGTGGTTCGTGCCGACCGGCGGAATCGGCCCGGCGAACGCCGCCGACTATCTCGCCGCCCCGTGCGTGCTCGCGGTCGGCGGCACCTGGATGGTAACCCGCGAGCTGATCGCCGGCCGCCACTGGGATCGCATCCGCGAGCTTGCGGCGCAGGCGGCCGCGCTCGCCGTCGATCGGCAGCTCACCCGATGAGCCACGACGCGGCGGACTTGTCCGGCCCTTCCGCACAGCCGCGCAGCCTCGCACCGCCGCGCCGCTCCGAACCCATCAGCGCGGCCGCACCCGGCCCGCCCGCCACATCTCGCGGGCTGGTCACCTTCGGTGAGTCGATGGGACTGATCAGCACGCCCGACATCGGGCCGATCGAGTTCGCGCGCGAGTTCCGGTACGGCATCGGCGGAGCCGAGAGCAACGTCGCGATCGGCGCGGCCCGGCTCGGCGCACCGGTCACCTGGATCGGCCGTCTCGGCTGCGACGCGACGGGGGACCTGATCGAATGGCGGCTGCGCGCCGAGGGAGTTCACGTGCATGCCATCAGGGACGGCGGCTGCACCGGCCTCATGGTGCGGCACCATCGGGTCGCCGGGCACATCAGCGTGGACTACCACCGGGCCGGGAGCGCCGCCGCCAGACTCTGCTCCAGCGACATTCCCGACGACCTGCTCGCCGGAGCGGCGATCCTGCACGTGACCGGCATTACCCCGGCGCTGTCGGAATCAGCGCGGCGAGCCGTTTTCGACGCAGCCGAGCGCGCGCGGGGCCTCGGCGTGACCATCTGCCTCGACGTGAACTACCGGGCGAAGCTATGGGAGCCCGCCGCGGCCGGACCCGTGCTGCGCGCGCTGGCAGCGCGAGCCGACATCCTGATGGCAGGTACCGGCGAGGCGCGCCTGCTGCTGGGTGACGAGCAGGCCGGCGTGGGGCCGGCCATGCTGCCGCGCCTGGCAGCGCTCGGCCCGGATGAAGTCATCGTCAAGGATGGTGCGCGCGGCTGTGTCGCGCTTATCAACGGCGCCCCCTTCACGCTTCCCTCACTCACCGTGCCAGTGGTGGACCCGGTCGGAGCAGGTGACGCGTTCGCGGCCGGGTACCTGGCCGACCGGCTGGCCGGGGAGCCCCCTGAAGCCCGGCTGCGCACCGCGATGACGGCAGGTGCCTTCGCCGTCGCCGTCCCCGGCGATTGCGAAGGACTGCCCCGCCGCCACGACCTCGCCGATCTCGGCACGCAACGGGAGGACGCCGTCCGCTAACCGCCTGCCGTGCGTCATCCGCCCGGCCGCACCTGAGAGGAACGCTCGATGACCCGCTTCGCGCCGACGCCGGCCGACAAGTTCTCGTTCGGAATCTGGACAGTGGGCTGGCAGGGCGTTGACGTCTTCGGCACCGCCGTCCGCGCTCCTATGCCCGCTGATCGTGCCGTGCGAAAGCTCGCTGAGCTCGGCGCCTATGGCGTGAACTTCCATGACAACGACGTCTTCGCCTTCGACGCGACCCCGGCCGAGCGGTACCGGCTGGTGGCGGATTTCCGCGCCGCTCTCGACGAGACCGGCCTTGTCGTCACGACTGCCACGACGAATTTGTTCAGTCATCCGATGTTCAGGGACGGCGGCTTCACCTCTAACGATCGTGACGTCCGGCGCTTCGCTCTGGCCAAGGTCATGCGCAACCTGGATCTCGCTGCCGAACTCGGCGCGCGGGTCTACGTCTGCTGGGGTGGCCGGGACGGCGCCGAGTCGGGCGCGGCCAAGGACGTGCGCGCGGCGCTGGACCGCTGCAAGGAGGCCTTCGACGTGCTGTGCCAGTACGTCCTGGACAGCGGTTACGAGATCCGCTTCGCGATCGAGCCGAAGCCGAACGAGCCGCGCGGCGACATCCTGCTGCCGACTGCGGGGCATGCGCTGGCGTTCATTAGCGAACTGGAGCACCCGGAGCTGGTCGGGCTGAACCCTGAGGTCGGGCACGAGGAGATGGCCGGCCTGAACTACGCGCACGCGATCAGCCAGGCGCTCTGGCACGGGAAGCTGTTCCACATCGACCTGAACGGCCAGCACGGTCCCCGCTACGACCAGGACCTGCGGTTCGGCGCGGGAAACGCGCGCGGCGCGTTCTGGGTTGTGGACGCGCTGGAGTCCGGCGGCTACGACGGGCCGGTGCACTTCGACTACAAGCCGCCGCGGACCGAGGACGACGACGGGGTCTGGGCGTCCGCGGCAGCGTGCATGCGCAACTACCTGATCCTGCGCGAGAAGGTCCGGGCGTTCCGGGCCCACCCTGAGGTGCAGGCGGCGCTGGCCGCCGCGCGTGTGGCAGAACTGGCCCAGCCGACCCTGGCTCCCGGCGAGACCTGGCGGGACATTGCCGGGCTCACGGCTGACGCCAAGGCGCTGCCTTCGCGAGGGATGGCCTTCGAGCACCTCGACCAGCTCGCCCTTGAGTATCTGTATGGGACCAGGTGATCTGATGGCTGCCATGGCAAACAGCGGGCCGGGCCAGTCCCATGACCGCGATCCCGCCATGAATAGCTCCATTACTGTCTCTGTGGCCGGCCTGCGTAGCCGAGCGTGGTTCGGCCGCGAGGGACGGCCGGGGATGATTTACCGGTCCTGGCTGCAGGGCGAGGGCTTCACGGCGGAGGTCTTCGATGGCCGGCCGGTGATCGGGATCGCGAACAGCTGGTCGGAGCTGACGCCGTGCAACGCGCACCTGCGCGGCGTCGCCGAAGCCGTCAAG
>JBKQTJ010000179.1:0-18006 GCA_052143255.1 Streptosporangiaceae bacterium
GGGCCCGGCACGAGACGGCGCTGGACGGGCTGTTCAGCCAGGTGCTGCGGCTGCTGGCCGCCGAGGGCATGGTGTCGCTGGGCCTGCTCAGCCTGGATGGCACCAAGCTGGCCGGCAACGCCGCGCAGAAGGCGAACCGGACGCTGCCGCAGACCGGGCAAGCTGCTCGCCGAGGCGGCCACGGCCGATGCTGCCGATGGCGCGCGGGAGGGCAGTAACCAACGGCCGACTGGCTGGCGGCCGAAGACCAGGCACGCCGGGCTGAGCAGCATGCCAAGCAGATGGCCTGGGACGCCGCGGCAGCTGACCGACCGGCGCGCCGCCAGCATCGACCGGCCGGAACGGCTCGAACAGATCCCCGGTCGCCTCAAGCGACCCGAGCATCGGCACCACCAGCTGCGACAGATCGCGCCGTCCGTCCCCGTCTGTGATCACGATCAGCGACCGTAACCACCAAGGTTCCCATCCGTCCGCGGACCTGCCAAAGCCCTGCCCGTAGTTCGGTTAACAGGTCGGTCTTTGGCCGGCCCGGCAGGTGCCTGACGTCCCTGGCGTTCACCAGCCACTTCTCGAACCCCGCCGCCTCCAGCAGGTAAAACACTGGCTTCCAGTAACCGGAAGTGGCTTCCGTCACCACTCGCGTCACCCCCATGCAGGCAAGGTGGTCGGACATGGCTAACAGCGAGCGGGTCATCGTGGAGTAGATCTCCACCTCCTGCATCCGCCTGCCCCGGTGGTCCTCGTCAGGAACTCGCGCGCAACACACCAGCTCGGCCTTGCCGACCAGTGCCGCGACCCGCTCGATGATCTCCTCGTTGTCTTGCGTCCTGCTCAGCATCTCTGGTCTCCTTGCGATCGGCGGATGACCGCCGCCCGCAGGAGCCCTGACCTGCCTGCGCGCCTGAAGGGACTCGAACCCCTGACCGGCTGCTTAGAAGGCAGCTGCTCTATCCGACTGAGCTACAGGCGCCTCAGCGCACATTGTGCCTGATGCAGATCACGTACCGGACACGCCTTTCGGCGTGGTGGCAGTTTTCCGCGCCGGAATTGCTTATCGTCGTGACTCATGCCCCGACGTCTGACCCGCCAGCTTGGTGGACCTCAGCGGTGAGGGGCGCCCTACTGGTCGCGGGCACAACATCGGACGCGGGCAAGAGCATCGTCGTGGCCGGACTCTGCCGCTGGCTGCGCCGCGAGGGAGTCAGCGTCGCTCCGTTCAAGGCGCAGAACATGTCGCTCAACTCCTTCGTCACCGCAGACGGCGCCGAGATCGGCCGGGCCCAGGCCATGCAGGCCGCCGCGGCAGGCCTGGCACCGGACGCCCGGATGAACCCCGTGCTGCTCAAGCCCGGGGCGAACAGCAGCCAGGTCATCGTGCTCGGCCAGGCCATCGGCGAGGTCGACGGCGCCGAATACGCCGAGCACGCCAGCCGCCTGCTCGACGTCGCCGTCGACAGCCTCGGCCAGCTGCGCGCCGACTTCGACGTGGTCATCTGCGAGGGCGCCGGCAGCCCCGCTGAGATCAACCTCCGGCAGACCGATGTCGCCAACATGGGCGTGGCCCGCGCCGCCGAGCTGCCGGTCGTCCTGGTCAACGACATCGACCGGGGCGGCTCGTTCGCTGCCCTGTACGGCACCGTCGCGCTGCTTGAGCCAGCGGATCAGGCTCTCGTCAGCGGCTTCATCATCAACAAGTTCCGCGGCCACCCGCCCCTCCTCGAGCCTGGCCTGGCCATGCTGCGCGACCTGACAGGACGCCCGGTCCTCGGCGTGCTGCCCTGGACCCCCGGCCTGTGGCTGGACGCCGAGGACTCGGTCAGCCTCGATGCCCGTGCCCGGCCGTCGGCCGCCGGCCCGCCGCGCGGCGATGATGTCCTCCGCGTCAGCGTGGTCCGGCTGCCCCGGATCAGTAACTTCACCGACATCGATGCGTTGGCCGCGGAGCCTGGCGTGTTGGTCCGGCTCGCCGCTAGCCCAGAAGAACTGGCCGACGCAGACCTGGTGATCTTGCCGGGCTCGCGGGCAACAGTTGCTGATCTTGGATTCGTGAGGGAACGGGGTCTCGCAGAGGTCATTGCCGCCCGTGCGCGCGCCGGGCGTCCGGTACTCGGAATCTGCGGCGGCTTCCAGATGCTGGCACGGGAGATCGCCGACGATTTTGAGTCCGGCGCCGGCACCGTATCGGGACTCGGCCTGCTGCCAGCCATAGTGAGGTTCGCCGAGACGAAGACGCTCGGTCGGCCTACTGGCCATGCCTATGGCGCGGAAGTTTGCGGCTACGAGATTCACTACGGTGTTGTCACGATCAGCGGCATCACCGCCGAGCCCTTCCTGGGCGGCTGCCGCAGCGGCGCGGTCTGGGGCACCAGCTGGCACGGCACGCTGGAGAACGACCAGTTCCGCCGTGCCTTCCTGACTGATGTCGCAGCTTTGGCCGGGCGCAACTTCAAGCCGGCCCCGGACACCAACTTCGCCGCGCTCCGGCAGGCCAGCCTTGACCTGCTCGGTGACCTGGTGGCCGATCACCTTGACACCGGCGCGATCCGCCGTCTGATCGAGAGTGGCCCGCCGCCGGACCTGCCGACCCTGCCGCCCGCAGGCCCCGCAAACCGGCAAAGTCCATGACCACGAAAACTAAGCGGCGCCGGCGGCGCTTTGTTTACGCGACGATGGAACCGGCTTCGGGTCAGGCGGTGGACTCTGCTGACTCGTGCGCAGCAGCGCCGGGTTCCCCGGCGGGCTCGCCGAAGCTCGCCGCGCGCAGCGCTGGGATCATCGCGCCGAGCACCAGGGCGCCAGCGACGCAGGCGAGGCCGCCGGTTACCACGGAGAATCCGGGCGAGACAAGCCGGGCCACACCTCCGGCTTCGACGTTCCCGATCGCTGGAGCGGTGGTCACCTGCGCGAGGTACAAGCTGGACACCCGGCCCCGGAGCTGGTCGGGTGTGTAACGCTGAAGCAGCGCGTTACGCAGGATCTCGGAGAACATGTCCCCCAGGCCGGCTACCGCCAGGAACAGAAGCGCCAGCGGCAAGCTGCGTACCAGGCCGAACACGGCAATCGCGAGCCCCCACACGATCCCGGCGCCGATCACGACCACGCCCGGCCGCTTGAGCCGGCCGGTCCAGCCGCTGGCCGCCGCAGCGATCAGGGCGCCGAGGCCAGGCGCGGCGACCAGGAGGCCGAAAGTTGCCGAGCCGCCGTGGAAGTGCGTGCTGGCCAGCGCCGGGAACAGCGCGGATGGCATCCCGAAGATCATCGCGTTGGTGTCGACCAGCAACATGCCGCCCACCACCCCGTTGCGCCGGACGTACCGGAGACCCTCGGCCAGCGATCGAAGTCCCGGCCGCTGTGCCTTCGTCGTGGGCGGCAGCGGCCTCATCCCGATCATCGCCAAACCGAAAACGGCGAAGCACGCGGCGTTGATGGCGTAACACGCGGCCAATCCGGGCCCGGCGATCAGCAGGCCGGCCAGGGCGGGGCCGCCCAGGCTGCCAAGCTGGCCGGCGGTGGCGTTCAGCGCAGCAGCGGCTGGCAGCTTGTCGGCGCTGACTAGCGCCGGGGTGGCCGCGGTAGACGCGGGAGCGCTTAGCCCGGACAGCGCGCCGATGCCGAAGGTGATCACGTAGAGCGGCCACAAGGCGGGGTGACCGAGCAGGCTGTTGACGACGAGCAAACCCGCGAGCAGTGCCTGGGGGAGCCTCACCACCATCAGCAAGGTGCGCCGGTCGTGCCGGTCGGCGAGCATGCCGCCGGTCAGCAGCCCGCCCAGCATTCCGGCACCGTCGGCCAGGGTCAGCAGGCCGACCGCGAGTGAGTTGTGGGTAAGCCCGTAGACCTGCCAGTTGGCCGCGGTCGTGGCGACCGCGTTCCCGGCCGTGGCCACGAACCGGCCGGTGAACAGGCGGCGGTAGTCCCGGCTCTCGCGCAACGGGGCGACGTCGATCGCGATTTGCCCGATGCGCACTACCAGCTCCGAGGTAGGGGGTTGAACGGCACGGCAGATCGCGCCGGCCACGCGCCGTCCGGCCGAACGGTCGCGTAGGCAGGTTACTTGCTGAACAGCAACGAGATAGCCCGAGGCTCGGCGCGGACAAGAGGCGCAATCCGGGCGCCACTGTTGTACTGAACTGCCGTCGCAACGACACTATTTAACTTTCGGTACCGCAAAGCGTATTAATCGGGCGCGAAGATGACTGAAACCTGCTGGGTGTTGTCGCGGGACGGCTCGGGCCCTTGCTAAGCGGTACGCAGGGTTCTGAAGGAACACACGTTTTATGCGCTATATCTAACCAGGTCCGATTCATCCCTTTGCAGCTCAGGCTTCGATTAGTTCTGCCTTGTCGAACTCCCAGAAGGCCCGTAGTGCGGCGAGCTGGCCGACGCCGTTGCTGCGGTAGGTGTAGACGCCATGTACCACGGCCACGTGCCTGCCGCCCGGCAGCACCGTGCGGATGACGCCGACGTCGGCGACCTCGTTCCCGCACAGGTAGGAGTTCTCGATCTCGAAGGTAATCAGGTCATTTGGGGCTATGACCGCGTCATAGAACGCTGCGATCGCCGCCGGCCCCCGGTGACCGGTTCCATCCGGGTCGAAGGCCGAGGGCCCGATCGGGTCCTGGACGACGGCATCCGGCGCGAACAGGCTCAGCCAGCCCGCCCGGTCCTTCGCCTTGACCGCCGCCTGGGACTTGCGCGCCAGGTCCCTGGCTGTGCACGTTTCGTCCAGCATGGCCGCTTTCTCCCTCCGGCGATCCGTGTCATGCCCGCCCGAAAGTAGAACAGGTTCTATCAAGAACTTCAACCAGAGCCCCGCTTGGACGGCGTGCCCGCGCGGTGGCTCTTCGGGGCCGACACGACCCTCGTTACCGCACCTAGCGGCGGGTATGTGGGACAGTTGATCGACTCAACCGAAGGAGTGACATGGCTCTGCCAACACTTACCCCGGAGCAGCGCGCCGAGGCGCTCGCGAAGGCGCAGGCTGCCCGCAAGAAGCGCAGCGAGTTGCTGGCTTCTGTTAAGGCCGGGAAGGTGAGCATCGCCCAGGTGCTCGCCAAGAACGACGACATCACCAAGAAGACCAAGGTGGCTCAGGTCATCAAGGCGATGCCCGGTTACGGCCCCGCCAAGGCTGCTGCGGTCATGGAAGAGGCCGGCATCGACGACAACCGTCGTGTCGGCGGTCTGGGCGAGCAGCAGCGCAAGAAGCTGCTCGCGGCAGTATCAGGCTGAGCTGAGGCCGGGCGGCCGTCCGCCATAGGGCGCTGCCCGGATCAGCTACCCGGTGCAGGCCGCCCGGCTCAGCCCAGATCTTCGCCAGGCGGGCGCCGTCAAGGCCGGGTCATCGCCAGTCTCCATGGTGCCGGCTAGGTCAGGGCCGGTCGCAGGCCACTGCTACTGCTGAATGGCTCGCGGGCGCAGCCCGGTCGGCGGATGTTGGTAGCCGACGGGCAGGTGAGCCGAGGTGTACGCGACCTGCCTGGTTCGGCATGATGAATGCAGGCCCGCAGCGCTCTGCAGTCGGCGGGCACCAGCGAGTCCCGCCGCGAAGGAGCACGCCATGCACCAGCCGCCTATCCCTCATATCGCTGGCAGCGACCCGGACATCGCCGAGCTGATCCAGGCCGAGGCGCGCCGCCAGCGGGAGAAGATCCGTCTCATCCCGTCGGAGAACTACGTATCCGTCGCGGTGCTCGAGGCCAGCGGGACCGTCCTCACGAATAAGTACTCCGAGGGTTATCCGGGCCGCCGGTACTACGAGGGCCAGCAGTTCATTGACCCGATCGAGCGCATCGCCTGCGAGCGGGCTGAGGCGCTGTTCGGCGTGGACCACGCCAACGTGCAGCCGTACTCCGGCTCGCCAGCCAACTTGGCTGTATACCTCGCCTTCTTGCAGCCGGGCGACACGGTCATGGGAATGTCGCTGCCGATGGGCGGCCACCTGACCCATGGCTGGTCGGTGTCCGTCACGGGCAAGTGGTTCCACGCGGTTCAGTACGGGGTCCGGGCCGACAACGGCCGGCTCGACCTGGATCAGGTGCGTGACCTCGCCAGGCAGGAGCGGCCCAAGGTGATCTTCTGTGGCGGCACGGCGATACCGCGGACCATCGACTTCCCGGCATTCGCCGAGATCGCCAGGGAGACCGGCGCCGTGCTTGTCGCCGACATCGCGCACATCGCCGGCCTGATCGCTGGCGGCGCCCACCCGTCGCCGGTCGGCTTCGCCGACGTGATCACCACTACCACGCATAAAACGCTCCGCGGCCCGCGCGGTGCGATGATCATGTCGACTGCCGAGCACGCCTCGGCTCTCGACAAAGCCGTCTTCCCTGGCCTTCAGGGCGGACCGCACAATCACACCACCGCGGCGATCGCGATCGCGCTGCGCGAGGCTGCGCAGCCCTCGTTCCGCAGTTACGCGCAGCAGGTCGTGGCCAATGCCAAGGCGCTGGCCGAGGCGCTGGCCGGCCGCGGCTACACCCTCGTCTCGGGTGGCACCGATAACCACCTGATCCTGGTGGACCTCACTGTGCAGGGAATCGGCGGCAAGCCCGCTGCGAAGGCGCTGGACCGGGCCGGCATCGAGGTCAACTACAACACCGTTCCGTTTGACCCGCGCAAGCCGTTTGACCCGTCCGGCATCAGGATCGGCACCCCGGCAATCACCACGCGAGGACTGACCGAGGCGCACATGGCACAGATCGCCGGTTGGATGGACGAGGCAATCATCGCGGCGGCCAAGGACGACGAGGAAACCATCGAAAAGATCGCAGCCCTGGTCCGGGACCTGATGGTAGCGTTTCCCATGCCGGGCTGGGCGTCGGCTTAGCGACTCAAACCCGAACGTATGGCTGTTTACTGCTCGTCCGCGACCAGTAAACGGCCATACGTTTGCCTGGCTAAGCTTGTCGTTTCCCGTGAACGAATGTATGTTCGAATCGTGAAGGCTGCCTGTCTTCCCCTGGGCAGCGAAGGGGCACTAGGAGAGTGCCACGGTCCAGGGAGCGGCAAGATGCGGCCCACCCGCGGCGAACCTGTCGAGGTATGGCAGCGACACGGGAAGCCCGCCAGGTTCGTGTGGCGGGGCCGGCTCTACACGGTGCTGTTCGTCCGCGATAAGCGAGCCTTTGCGGGCGCGTCTCAGCCAGGCGGCGAGAACGGGCAACTGAGCCGCGAGTGCTGGCTGGTCGAGGCGACGCCCGAACGCGCCGTGCCGGCCAGCGTGTTCGAGCTTTGTTATGAGGCCGCAGCGGACAGGTGGACGTTATCGAGGAGCTAGCCCGGCTGGCTCAGGTGGACGTGGCGCGTCGCACGTTCGATCACGTTATCGGCAACCGGGCGGTATCGAGCAGCTAGCCGGGCTGGCTCACGCGGACGCGGCGCGTCGCACCCTCGATCAGTTCATCGGCAACTAACCTAAATCTGCCTGTGCATTCTGCGTTACCGTCCGTCGAACGTGCTGCGCATTGATGCCGGACCCGCCCTGGCAGCTGCTGATCTCGGAGCTGATCATGGTCGGCTGCCGCCCAGCAGCGGCCGGCGTCCGGGGAAGAGGAAGCCGGTACTGGTCATGCTCCGTCCATGGCTGTCGCGTCCGGCGCGGCACGCTTCGAGGCTCGTTGCCGGAATAGCCTCGGCTGTCGTCGTACCGGCCCGCCAGGCTCTGGCCGCGGCTGCGCTGGCCACCACTGCCCTCGCAGTGGCCAGCGCGTTAGTGGTCGGCGCCGTATTTGCGGGCGGTCGCGCCAATGCGGCCGCAACGTTCGCCGCGCGCCTCAAGGCGGTTAGTTACCGCGGTTACACCTTCGAGGTTCCCGCGGCCTGGCCGGTGCTCAACCTGGCCAGGCACCCGAGCACGTGCGTGCGGTTCGACCTGCACGCGGTCTACCTCGGCACGCCGGGCGCGAACGAACGCTGCCCGAGCTGGCTGCTGGGTGTTACCGAGGCCCTGGTGATCCAGCCCGGCGCCCGCCGCGCGCGGCGCAGCTCCGTCGAGAACCCGGTCTCGAACCTCATCACCGTCAGCGCGCCCCGGATAAGGCTGATCGCCACATTCGACAACGACCCGAGCGTCATCTACCGGGTGCTCGCCAGCGCCCGGCTGCCAGCGCCGACGATCCAGATGCCAGATCCCCGCAAACTGTCGGCCAAGGTTGCAGGCGGGCGCTCGGCAGCACAGGCCAAGACCGCTGACGCTCGCTCGAGCCGGGCGTCGCCAGCCAGGCCATTCGGCGTGGCCAAGCCGGCCCTGCCCGCGCTGGTCGCCAACGACAAGGGTCTTGGTTTCGATTCCTGTGAGGCGCCAAGCAGGAGCTACATGACCGCCTGGCGTCGCCGCTCGCCGTACCGGGCAGTCGGGATCTACATCGGCGGCTCCAACCGCTCGTGCGACCAGGCCAATCTGACGCCTGCCTGGGTGCGCTGGGAGGCAGCGGCCGGATGGCGCTTCATTCCGATGTACGTCGGCCCGCAGGCCGCATTCGGCCAGCTTTGGTCCCCGGCCCGGCAGGGCAAAGCCGCGGCGCGGGACGCCGCGGCACAGGCGGAACGGCTAGGTTTCGGGCCGCGCACGCCCATCTACTACGACATGGAGGCCTACCCGCGCACGGACGCCAGGCGTGCGCTGAGTTTCGTGTTTGCCTGGACGGCCGAACTGCATCGCCTCGGCTATTTCTCCGGTGTCTACAGCAGTTCAAGCGCCGGAATCGTAGACCTGGCCCGGGACTACCGGGCGGGCAAGTTCGCCGCACCAGATGTCATTTACGACGCCTTGTGGAACGGCTTGGCCAACACTTCAGATTCGGTCTACGGGCGAGGCGAGTGGACCGGCGGAAGGCGCTTGCACCAGTTCAGCGGGAACGTGTTCCAGAGCTTCGGCGGCGACAAGTTGTACATCGACCAGGACTACCTCGACCTGACGCTGGCAACGCCGGGCGGGACCACGCAGGCCGGCCCGGCTGCGGCTCAGGCGCACGGCCATGTCGCGGTCTTCTACCGGGGCTCAGATCAGCGCTTGTGGGAAGTGTCCAGGATCGGCAACGGCAGCTGGCGGCGTACCGATCTGGGCGGCCACTTGACGTCCGAACCAACCGTCGTGCAGGTTAATACCGGCGAACTGGACGTCTTCTACCGCGGCAGCGGCGGCTATCTCTGGCAGCGCAAGCACACCTCCAGTGGCTGGCAGCGGGCTCGCAAGCTTGCCCTGATGGGCTCACTTGGCGGCGGCCCGCGCGCGGTGGCCCAGCCTAACGGCGTCATCGACGTGTTCTGGAAGGGCTCGCACGACGACCATCTGTGGCACGGGCAGTACAGTCCGGGCGAGGGCTGGACCGGTCCGCAGAACCTGCGCGGCAGCCTGGCGAGCTGGCCGTACCCGGCCGAGACTCGGTTGGGGCAGGTCCAAGTGTTCTGGAAGGGAACCAACGGCGATCTATGGCATGTGGTCAGGGGCCTCGGCCTGCCTTTCACCCAGCCGGTCGACCTCGGCATGGGGCCCCTGGGCGGGCCCCCCCGCGCAGTTGCCTTGCCGAGCGGCGAGATTGATGTGTTCTGGCAAGGGCGAACTCATCCCTCCGCCATCTGGGCCGCGGTGCTGCGGGGCCATCACGTGCAAGGGCCGTCGCGCCTCAGCGGGGTTGTCAGCCGTACGCCGTGGCCGGTCGTCGGGGCAGGCACTGAGAGGGTGCTGTACCGAGGCACGGACGGCAGGCTCTGGATGCTGTCTCGTGCGCCCGGCGGCCGGTGGGCGCCGCCGTCCGTGGTGGGACTGGCGGGCTCGCTTCGGTCTGGGCCGTTTGCCGTCGTCGGCCCGGACGCTGCGTCGGTTGAGGTCTTCTGGACCGCAGCCAACGGTCAGCTCGTCACGGTCGGACTGACGAAATCGGACCGCTGGGCACGGCCGGTTGATGTCGGCAGCGGCACCGGTTAGTCCCAGCCGGTTACCGATGCCAGCACGATCCGGCCCAATTTCCCCTCCGGATCGCGTGATTGCGCGGCCTGGTGCCGGTCTTCAGCAGGTCAGGGGATCGCTATTCTAAGGGCGCCGTCCCGATCAGCAGTGCCTCCCCACCCGGCTTCGGCCGCTGCCAGCGGGGGATTATGGAGAGGTGGGTTTCGGGCGAAGCCCTCTTCACGGTCCCGTAATGTGTACGTGTCTGACCCAGCTTTAGCGGCCCGTCACACTAGGAATCTCATGCCTGCTGTACCGGACAAGATCACCAAAGCTGCCTGGCGCCTAGTGCCTGCCAAGATCGAGCGGAAGTTGCGCACCGATGCGGGCAAGCGGTTCACCCGGTTCGTGCCGGTGGCCGTCGCTGGCGTGATCACCAGCCAGGTTATGCTCGCGATCTTGGTCGGCCCGGTACAGCTGAGCGCGGGATTGTCTGGCGTGCTCGCCTCAATGACCGCCGCACTCGTCAGCTACATCCTTAGCCGGTGGGCATGGGAGCGGAAGGGCCGACCTGACTTCCTCCGGGAGACCGTGCCGTTCTGGCTGGTGTCCGCAGGCGTCTGGCTCGTCCTGGGCCTGACGTCGCATTACGCCAGCGTGTGGGCGCACTCGATGCACTACACCCACTGGCGCCGGCACCTCGCTGTGCAGGGTGCGTACTTCCTGATGAACTGCGTGACCTTCGTGACCCGGTTCCTGATCTTCCATTACCTGCTCTTTAAGAAGAAGGACGGCAAGCCAGCGGCGGTGCCGGAACCAGAGCTGGCCACCGCGGATGCGGCTGCTAGCGCCAACCAGGACACCGGCCCGATCGCGCTGCTCACCGGCGATTCGCCCACTCAGCCCCAGGGTCGGCACCGGGCCTGACCTACCGGTTTCGCCCGCCAGCCGGCGGGATCCTCCGCACCCGATGCGGGAACCTTTGGCTGCTGGCTGTGCCATGCTGGAATGCCGATGGCGCTGGTCGGGGGTTATCGCCGCGCCAACTCGGAAGCGTCGGGGTCCTAGGAGGTGGGGCGTCGTGGCCTGGCCGAATGGGGCGCCAGCGATAATGAATCCGGTCATCGAGGAGTCCTACCGGATCCTCCGGTCCCGCATCGACCTGTCAAGGCTGCCCAAGCTCAGCCGTGACGTCACCGAACGCGTCATACATGCCAGCGCTGATTTCGACTACTTCACCGATCTTGTCAGTGATGAGGAGTCGCTGGCCGATGCCGTTGCCGCCCTGGCGGCCGGCGCGCCGGTCGTGGCGGATTCGATGATGGTCGCCGCCGGGATAACCGGCTGCCCGGTCCTGTGCAAGGTCGGGGAGCCGCTCACCCACCGGCTGGCCAGGACCGCATCGATCTCCAGGGCCGCCGCGGCGGTGCGACTGGCGTTTGGTGAAGCGGGCCCGGGCGCTGTTTGGGTCGTTGGCGGCGGAGCGACGGCTCTGACGGAGATCCTCAGCCGCAGGGTAGAGCCGGCTTTCGTGGTCGGGATCCCGGTCGGGTTCGTCGGGGCGGCCGAGGCAAAGGATGCACTACGTGCCAGCGGGCTCCCGGCAGTTAGTAACGTGTCAGAGAAAGGCGGGCCTGCCGTAGCCGTCGCGGCATTCAACGCATTGCTACGGCATGCGCTAACGGTTCCGGGATCCCGGGCAGGCTGGAGTCCGGATGCACAGGCTGCGACCGCGGACGATGATGGCGCAACCTGGTAGCGCCGGGACGGAGGGGCGCAGTGGCTCAGGGCGGGCACACTGAGCCATTGGGCGCTGAGCCGTCGGGCAACGAAGCTCCGGGCACCGGGCTTTCGGGCAATGAAGCTCCGGGCACCGGGCTTTCGGAAAACCAAGCTCCCGGCAGCGAGCATTCGGGTAGCGGGCCGTCCGGCCGCGAGCGACAGCCAGACCGCGAGCCGGATCAGAACTCGTTCCCGGCAGATCAGCGGGCCGCGGTGTACCGGGTCATCGACGAGCGCCGCGATGTCCGCCGGGGCTTTCTTACCGACCCGATCCCGGTCGAGGTGCTGGAACGGGTCCTTGCTGCGGCGCACCGCGCCCCGTCCGTCGGCTTCTCCCAGCCATGGGATTTCATCCTCATCACCGATCGGGGCCGGCGCGCCAGGATCAAGGCGCTGGCCGAGCGGTCGAGGGAGGACTTCGCCGCCAGCCTGCCCGGCGCGCGGGCGCGCGCTTTCGACCGGCTCAAGACCGAGGCGATCCTGCAGACGCCGGTCAACATCGTCGTCACCTGCGACCCAACCCGGGGTGGCCGCCACACCCTCGGTCGGCACGCTCAGCCTCAGACGGCCGCTTACTCCAGCGTCCTTGCCGTCGCCAACCTGTGGCTAGCGGCCAGGGCCGAGGGCCTCGGGGTCGGCTGGGTGAGCTTTTTCAGCGAGCGCGAGCTGGCCGCCGAGCTGGGGCTGCCGTCGCACCTGGAAGTGGTGGCTTACCTGTGCATCGGGTACGTAACCAGCTTTGCGCCCGAACCTGAACTCGAATTGGCCGGCTGGGCTCGCCGTCGGCCGCTGGGCTGGGCCGTGCACGCTGAGGAGTTCGGGCGCCGGGAGCTGCCCGGCCGGGAGGCTACCAGCCTGCTCGATGAGGTCGTCGCGGCGATCAGGCCGCTCGACGCGGACGCCGTAGCCGCCGCCCGGCAACGACAGGCGCAGATGACCAAGCCGGCCGGCTCGCTGGGCGTCCTGGAGGACATTTCCGTGCAGCTTTCGGGCCTGGCAGCCAGCTGCCCTCCGGCTATGCCTGAGCCGGCCGCGGTAGCCGTTTTCGCGGGCGACCACGGCGTGCACGCGCAGGGCGTGACGCCCTGGCCGCAGGAGGTCACCGGACAGATGGTGGCCAACTTCCTTGCTGGCGGGGCGGTAGTGAACGCGTTCGCCGCGCAGGCTGGCGCTGAGGTAGTCGTCGTCGACGTCGGTGTGGCGTCGGATGTCGGACACGTTCCCGGCTTGTTGCCCCGCAAGATTGCGAGGGGAACGAGGGACTTCACCGTTGGCCCGGCCATGAGCCGGGAGGCGGCCGTGACCGCCGTCGGCGTTGGCATCGAAGTGGCCAGGGACCTGGTGGCAGCGGGGAACCGGTGCCTGCTGACCGGCGACATGGGCATCGCCAACACCACCGCGTCAGCTGCGCTGATCTGTGCTTTCACCGGCCGGGATCCGGCCGAGGTGACCGGCCGGGGTACCGGGGTCGACCCCGACACGCTGGCCAGGAAGATCGACGTCGTCCGGCGGGGCCTGGCGCTGCACCATCCTGATCCGGCTGACCCGCTTGGCGTGCTGGCCGCAGTCGGCGGTTACGAGCACGCCGCGCTGGCCGGGTTCATCGTCGCGGCGGCCGCCCTCCGCGTGCCGGTGATCCTGGATGGCGTCATCGCCGGCGCCGCTGCGCTGGCCGCGTGCGCGCTGGCGCCCGGCGCCGCGGCCTGCCTGGTTGCCGGACACCGCTCGGTGGAGCCTGGCCATACCGTCACATTGGAGTACCTGGGCCTCCGGCCGCTAGTAGACTTGGATCTCCGGCTCGGCGAAGGCACCGGGGCGCTGCTGGCGCTCCCTATCTTGCAGAGCGCGATCCGGGCGCTGCGCGATGTGGCCACTTTCGACTCGGCCGGCGTGACCGAGAAAGGCTGACCCGGACGGCTAGCTGCCGCCGCTAGCCTCGCCGAGGCTGGTCCAGGCGCCGCGCATCGGCCTGTGGCGGGCAACCCTGGCTGCGGATCGCCTGAATTGCCGTTAATGTGGACTGATGGGAGTGCGCCCGGCAACCGTCGGTGCGGGTTTCCTCATTGCCGCCGGTAATCTGCCCTAGCAGCGCACAATTACCTCAAGGCTGGATACTGTCGCCCACAGGGCTGGACAACGGGAGGCCTCCGTTCGAAAGTCATGGTGATGAGCGTGACCTGCATGGCCTCGGTCGTCAGACAGGCGGCGGGAGAGCACATGCGGCCGCAATCTGCGGCCGACCGCGCCGGCCGGCGGAGATGCGGCGTAACGCAAACGTGGCTCTGGGGTAGTGAACTATCAGGACCAACTTAAGACGAGCGATCGGCTGGGGCAGGAGACCCGGGAGTATGACCGAGGGAAGTGACGCGGCCGCCGTGCCGGTGCCATGGGACGGTACCGGCCGGGTAGTTCCGGTTGCCATGGGAACAACGGCTGATCGTCCTCGCGCCGGCGCCAGCGTGGCCGACCCGGAGGTTAGTCCTGGCGGCCGGGCGGGCTTCCCGCGGGCCACTCCAGTCTGGCCGGGCGAGAGTGCTGGCGACCTGGCCGCGACCCAGGACGCGGGCGGCCCGGCTGACAGTGACTTCGGCGAGGCTGCTGGCGGTCCTGTCGCCGGTCCGGGTGACACCGGCCGGGACCCAAGTGGCGCCGCACCGACTTCCGGCGGCTCAGGCCCCGATCCGGCTGACCCCGACCGGCCTCTAGATGACCCCGCCGCGATTGCGGACGGCGTGGCAGATCCTGCCGCACCGGATGGGCCCGGTGGTGCGGCCGACGGCTACGGCGAGACGCATGACCGGGTCGCCAACGAGGACGCCGTTCCCAACGATTCGGGTGGCAGCTGGAGGCGTCAGCCGTCCGGCGCTCCAAGTGCTGACGCTGGCCCCGGTTCCGCTGCCAGCGACCTTGAGGATGACGCGGACGAGCCGTTCGCGCGGGTCGACGCCCGCAAGCTGGAGGCGGCGCTGCTCGGGTTGCGGCATCCGATTGTCACCGTCCCGCTCATGCTGGAGGCGCCCGGCGTGGCCGCGGCCAGGGCGGAGCGGATCAAGCTCCTCAGCCAGATCGACGACTACCTGCTGCCCAGGCTGAGGCAGTCTGGCGCGCCCATTCTGGTTGCACTGGTCGGCTCCACCGGCGCGGGCAAGTCCACCTTGCTCAATAGCCTGGCGGGCAAGCAGGTGAGCGCCACGGGCATCCGCAGGCCGACGACGAACAGCCCGGTGCTTGCGTGCCACCCCGATGACATGCGTTGGTTCGCCGAGAACGTGTTCCTTCCGACCCTGCCGCGGGTTCGCCAGAAGGGCCTGGCCATGCCCGGCCGGGACGGCCTGCTCGTGCTCGCCGCCAGCGAGGGACTGCCGCGGGGCGTTGCGATGCTGGACACCCCTGACATCGACTCGGTCGTGCAGGCGCACCGCGATTTCGCTAACCAGTTCCTCGACGCCTCCGACCTGTGGCTATTCGTCACCACGGCCCGCCGCTACGCAGATGCGGCAGTCTGGGAGCTGCTCAAGGACGCCCGTGACCGCGGGGCGGCGCTGGCCATCGCGATGTCCAGGGTTCCGCCAGCTGCCGCGCGGCAACTCTCCGCTCATTTCGACGCGATGCTCGAGGCGAACGGCCTGCGTGACGTTGGGCGCTTCATCATTCCTGAAACTGTGATCACCGACGCGCAGTTGCCGGGCGAGATAGCCGACCCGGTCCGGCGCTGGCTGGCCGATACCGGCAAGCGCGAGGACCGGCGCGTCGCGGTCCTGACGCAGACGATGTCCGGCGTACTCGACACGTTCCGCAGCCGGGTGCCCGCCCTGGCCGATCAGGCCACTGAGCAGCTCGCCTTGCGCCGCCGGCTGCGGGACGCAGTCGACGATGCGTACTCCGAGAGCCTGACCGAATTCGATCAAGCAATAGCTAACGGCTCGCTGCTCAGCGGAGAGGTCTTGGCACGCTGGCAGGACTTTGCGGGAACCGGCGACTTGCAGCGGACATTGCAGTTGCGGCGTGGCCGCGGCGCGGGCGGCAAGTCAAAGAAGCAGCGGATGCCGGCCAGGGCTGCGGCGCTGAAGGCCGCGCTTCAGTCCAGCCTGGAAGCGCTGGTCGTCGGGATGGCCGACAAGGCGGCCGAAGACGCGGTTGCCAGCTGGTCGCTGGTGCCAGCCGGGGAAGCACTCCTTGGCGGGCTGGCCGCGGCCGCCGGCGGTGCAAGCACCGTGGCCGGCCGTGGCAGCGGAGCCCGGATGGCAGACGCCAGCGAGGCCGACTTCGTTGCCACTGCGCTCGCCGACCTGGGCATTACGTCGGTAGCCGACGTGACCGGCAACTCGCTGAGCCCGGTCGCGCTGACAAGGTCAACCGCGGGCCTTGCGCAGATGGCGGCCCGCACGGTCAGCAGCTGGCAGGAGCAGGTACTGCATGTCGTCAGGGCCGAGAACGTGACCAAGCGCTCCATCGCCAGGGTTATCTCCTTTGACGAGGAATCGCTGGCCCTGGTGCTCACGATCGGCGTGCTCGGTTACGGGGGACCCGGGGCGGCCAAGGTGGCTGGCGCGGTCCCGCAACAGCTCCTCACCTCCCTGTTCGGTGCCGGCCTGCTGCGGGACATGGGCGCCCGGGTACGACAGGACTTGCGCGATCGCGCTGGCCGGCTATTTGGGGAGGAGCAACGGCGCTTCTTCGCGATTATCGACGCCGCCGGGCTGCCGGAAGAAACCGCGGCGATCGAGTTGCTGCAGGCCAGTTACGAGCTCGAGGGAGCTCGATGAGCGCCACCCTGGCGGCGCAGCTGCCCGGCAGCGCAGAGCGCGCCGGGTTGTCCACCCGACTGGCCGCGCTGGCCAGCCTGATCGAGATAGGCCAAGCGCGCAGCGGCCCGGACGGCGTCAGCGAGGAACTGCTAGCAGAGGCAAGTGACCTGCTAACTCGCGCAGGTCAGCGGCTGATGCTGTCGGCCGACCACACCGTAGTGTCCCTGGCTGGTGGCACGGGCAGCGGGAAGTCGTCGCTGTTCAACCAGCTTTCAGGGGCTGACTTCTCCGCCGTCGGCGTGACCCGGCCGGTGACCAGCGAGGCGCACGCATGCGTATGGGGCGTTGCCGGATCCGGCCCGCTGCTTGAGTGGCTCGGGGTGCCGCGCCGCTATCGCTATGCCAGGGCGAGCGCGCTTGGCAGCAGCGAGCCGGCTATGCATGGCCTGGTCTTGCTCGACTTGCCCGACCACGACTCGGTGAGGGGCCACGCAACCGGCCTGGTTGACAAGCTCGTCGGGCTCTCTGACTTGCTCGTGTGGATTCTAGACCCGCAGAAGTACGCGGATGCCGCCGTGCATTGGCGGTTCCTGGTGCCGCTGGCAGGTCACTCCGAAGTGATTGCGGTCGTGCTCAATCAGTCCGATCTGCTGACGGCCGCCCAGGCTGAGGACTGCGTGAGCGACCTTCGGCGGCTACTGGATGACGAGAACCTGCCTGACGTTCAGATCTTCGTCACCTCGGCTACCAGCGGGGCAGGCATTGAGGAGCTGCGGAAGCTGTTGATCAACGCTGTGTCGGCCCGGAAAGCAGCGGCCGCCCGAATCACCGCTGACGTAGATAACCTCGTCACTAGCTTCGAGCCGTACGCCGCTCTCGCGGCCGGGGGCCACGTTGGTGACGTGCATATGCCTGAAGGCGTGGAGGGACAGCTGGCCGAGTCTTTCGCCAGCGCCGCGGGCGTCAGCGCGATCGGCGATGCCCTGCGTGGTGCCCGGGAACTGCGCGCCTTGGACTACGTCGGCTGGCCGATCTCTTGGCTGGCGGAACGGATCAGTCGCCGAGACCCAGCCCGGAAGATCCGGCTCGGCCGGCTCTGGGACCAGCTACGTGGAATTACCGCCGGGCCGTCCGGCGCGCAGCGGGCCGAGATCGACAGCGCGCTGACCCGGGTCGCAGACGATGCCGTTCCGCCGCTGCCGCGGCCGTGGTCGCGCACGGTTCGGGCAGCGGTGCGCTCTCGCGCTCAAGACATCCCGGCGGCGATCGGCGCCGAGATAGGCGAGGCGCTGCCCGCCCATGCCGTCGTTGACCGCTGGTGGCGGATGATCGGGGTTGTGCAGGGCCTGCTGCTCGGCTGCGCGCTGGTCGGGCTCGCCTGGTTCATGGCGCTACTGCTCTTTGGCATCGGCGGCACCAGTTCAGGCGTCCCAGGATTGTTCACGAATCTCTGGCTGCTGCCGCTCGCGGCCTTGACAACCGCGGCCGCGCTGCTGGCCGGCTGGCTGACTGCGCGGGTCTCCATGAAGTCGGTCCGAGAGGCCTCTGATCGGGATACCAGGGCACTGTTGGCGGATCTCAGGCAGC
>JBKQTJ010000180.1:0-18185 GCA_052143255.1 Streptosporangiaceae bacterium
GATGCACGCCGTCACCGCGTCTGTCGCCCGGCCTCGGCGCGTAGAGGAGGCCGGGAGACTGTGACCAAGCAGGTCCAGAAGCTTGATCGTGTCATCATCAGGTTCGCTGGCGACTCCGGCGATGGCATGCAGCTCGCCGGGGACAGGTTCACCCAGGAAACAGCGACATTTGGCAACGACCTGTCGACACTGCCGAACTTCCCGGCAGAGATCAGGGCGCCGGCCGGGACCTTGCCCGGGGTTTCCAGTTTCCAGCTGCATTTCGCCGATCACGACATCCTGACGCCCGGCGACGCCCCTGACGTGCTGGTGGCGATGAACGCGGCCGCGCTGAAAGCCAACCTGGAAGACGTGCCGCGCGGCGGCGACATCATCGCCAACACCGACGAGTTCTCCAAGCGCAACCTGGCCAAGGTCGGCTACGAGTCGAACCCGCTGGAGGACGGTTCGCTCGACGCCTATCAGCTGCACGCCATCCCGATCACGTCGGTCACGGTGAAGGCACTCGAGAACTTCGATATCAGCCGGAAGGATGCCGAGCGGGCAAAGAACATGTTTGCTCTCGGGCTGCTGTCGTGGCTGTACAACCGACCGGTCGAGGGCACAATGAAGTTCCTCGATTCGAAGTTCGCCAGCAAACCCGAGATCCTGGCAGCGAACAAGGCAGCCTTCCAGGCCGGCTGGAATTACGGCGAGACCACCGAGGCCTTCTCGGTTCAGTACGAGGTAAAGCCGGCCACCCTGACGCCGGGCACATACCGGAACATAACGGGTAACAGCGCGCTCGCCTACGGCTTGGTGGCCGCCTCCCGCCGGTCGGGGCTTCCGCTGTTCCTCGGCTCCTACCCGATTACCCCCGCCTCTGACGTCCTGCACGAGCTGGCCAAGCTGAAGCGGTTCGGTGTGCGCACCATGCAAGCCGAGGACGAGATCAGCGGCGTAGGTGCCGCGCTCGGCGCTTCGTTCGGCGGCAGCCTCGGCGTGACCAGTACCTCCGGCCCCGGCATGTGCCTGAAGGCGGAAACCATTGGCCTGGCTGTCTCGGTGGAGCTGCCGCTGATCATCTGCGACATCCAGCGAGCGGGTCCGTCGACCGGAATGCCGACCAAGACCGAGCAGGCCGACTTGCTGATGGCCCTGTTCGGGCGGAACGGCGAGTCGCCCGTGGCGGTAGTGGCCCCGGCCACGCCGTCCGACTGCTTCGATATCGCCATCGAGGCGGTCCGGATCGCGGTCAAGTACCGGACCCCGGTGATCATCCTCTCCGATGGCTACCTGGCCAACGGATCCGAACCTTGGCGGATCCCCAGCGTGGACGGACTTGCCCGGCTGCGCGATGAATTCAAGTTCGCGAGCGGGAACGTAACCGTCGACGGCAACGTAGGCCCGCCGTTCCTGCCTTTCCAGCGCGATCCCAAGACCCTCGCCAGGCCGTGGGCCGTTCCCGGTACGCCAGGCCTGGAGCACCGGCTCGGCGGAATCGAGAAGGCCGACGTCTCTGGCGCGATCTCCTATGACCCGGATAACCACGATCGGATGGTCCGCCTCCGGCAAGCCAAGATCGACGGAATTGCCGCGGATATCCCTCCGTTGGAGGTCGACGATCCCGACGGGAACGCCAGGGTGCTCGTCCTTGGCTGGGGCTCGACATTCGGGTCGATCGGCGCTGCGGTGCGGCGTGTGCGGCTGGCGGGCGGCGCGATCGCCCAGGCGCACCTGCGGCACTTGTCCCCGTTCCCGGCCAATCTGGGCGAGGTCTTGCAGGCTTACGACAAGGTACTGGTGCCCGAGATCAACCTGGGCCAGCTCGCGCTGCTCCTGCGCGGCCGATACCTGGCCGACGTAGTGTCCTACAACCGGGTCCGCGGCCTCCCGTTCCGCGCTGCGGAGCTGGCCGACGTCATCCAGGATGTGATCATCAATGTCTGACCCGGAATTCCCGGAGCCGCAGCACCGGTTCGCATCGCTAACCCTGGTGCCGAAGGCGGATGAGAAGCTCACTACCAAGGACTTCAAATCCGACCAGGAAGTCCGGTGGTGCCCCGGCTGCGGTGACTACGCGATCCTGGCTGCCTTCCAGGCGTTCCTGCCCGAACTGGAGATTCCGCGGGAGAACCTGGTCATCGTCTCCGGTATCGGCTGCTCGTCGCGTCTTCCGTACTACGTGAACAGCTATGGGATGCACTCGATCCACGGCCGGGCTCCGGCCATTGCGTCCGGCTTGGCAGCGTCCCGGCCAGACCTCTCGGTCTGGGTGATCACCGGCGACGGCGACGCGCTGTCGATTGGCGGGAACCACCTGATCCACGCGCTGCGCCGGAACGTGAACATCAAGATCCTGCTCTTCAACAACAGGATCTACGGGCTGACTAAGGGCCAGTACTCGCCGACCTCAGAGCAGGGCAAGATCACCAAGTCGACGCCCTTCGGTTCACTGGACACGCCGTTCAACCCGGTCTCCCTGGCGCTGGGCGCCGAGGCGGGTTTCGTGGCCAGGACGATCGACTCGGACCGCAAGCACCTAACTAGCGTGCTGCGAGCCGCCGCGGATCATAAAGGCACCGCGTTCGTTGAGATTTACCAGAACTGCCCGATTTTCAATGATGACGCGTTCCTACCGTTGACCGAGCCTGGTCAGCGCGAGCAGCACCTGATCCGGCTGGAGCACGGCGAGCCCGTCAGGTTCGGCGCGGACGGCGGCCAGGGCCTGCGCTTCGGCCGCCACGGCGGGCTGGAGGCGGTGCCGGTCGCAGGCGCCGACCCGGAATCGCTGCTCGTGCACGATCAGCACACGGCTGACCCGTCGTACGCCTTCGCGCTGTCCCGGCTGGACAACTCGGACTTCGCTCATACCCCGATCGGCGTGTTCCGCCAGGTAGAGCGGCCGAGCTACGACGACCTTATGTCGGCGCAGATTGATGCCGCCAGGCAGCGGCAGGGTGACGGCGAGCTGGCGGACCTGCTGGCTGGCAGCGACACCTGGCAAGTGGGCTAGTGACGGTACGGGTGGACCGGTCCTGGCCGGTGACGACCGTTGTACTGGACAGGCCAGAGGCTCGCAATGCGGTAGACGGGCCGACCGCCGCGGCGCTGGCAGAGGCGTTTGCTGACTTCGACGCCGACGCCGACGCCTCGGTAGCGGTGCTGTTCGGCGCAGGCGGTACCTTCTGCGCTGGCGCGGACCTGAAGGCGATGGGCACCCCGCAGGGCAACCGGACCGCGCCAGAGGGCGCCGGGCCGATGGGTCCCAGCAGGATGCGGCTGTCGAAGCCGGTGATCGCCGCCGTTGCCGGGCACGCGGTGGCGGGCGGACTCGAGCTGGCGCTGTGGTGCGACCTGCGCGTTGCGGAGGAGAACGCGGTATTCGGCGTGTTCTGCCGCCGGTGGGGCGTCCCGCTGATCGACGGCGGCACGGTCCGGCTACCGCAGGTTGTCGGCCTCGGCCGGGCCATGGACATGATCCTCACCGGCCGGGCGGTGCCTGCTGAAGAAGCCTTGCAGATGGGCCTGGTGAACAAGGTCGTCCGGCCGGGAACGGCCCGCGAGGCAGCCGAGCAGCTCGCCCTGCAGATTGCGGCGTTCCCGCAAGCATGCGTGCGCAGTGACCGGGCCGCAGCGCTCGACGGCCTTTCGCTTGGCTTCACCGACGCTATGGCCAACGAGTTCGGCCACGGCATGGCGACGCTCACCGAACCGGGCGTGTTCGAGGGCGTATCGCGGTTCCGCGGCGGTGCCGGACGCGGCGGGTCGCCGGCCTGAGACCGGCACCGCTCAACGCACATCCGCGTCCCGGCAAACCAGTGCGTTTGCCAGACTGGCGAGCGTGGATGCCGAGCAGCTCGAACGGGCGTACCGCGACGAGGCGACCAGGCTGCGTGCCGCACTGGCCAGGCGCATCGGCGACGTCGGCCTGGCCGAGGAACTGGTGCAAGACGCCTTCCTCGAGGCCCTCGAGCACTGGCGGGCGGAAGGCATCCCGGCCAATCCCGGCGGCTGGCTGGCCACTACAGCGTGGCGCAAGGCCATCGATAGGCAGCGCCGGGCTAAGGCTGGCCGGGAGAAGCTCGCGCTGCTGGCCGTGACGCAGGCGCGCGGCGGACTGGTGCCTGACCCGGCCGCGGCACCGGACGCGGCGCAGGATGACGACCTGCTGAGCCTCGTGTTCGCCTGCTGCCACCCGGCATTGCCTGCAGATGCCCAGGTCGCGCTGACCTTGCGCACCGTATGCGGGCTGACCACAGCAGAGATCGCGACCGCATTCCTTGTCAGCGAGCCGACGATGGGACAGCGGTTGTCCAGGGCCCGCCGGTCGCTGCGGGATGCTGGTGTCGTCGTCCGGGTACCCGATCCTGACGAGCTCGGCGAGCGGCTCGCCGCCGTGCTCGAAGTGGTCTACCTCGTGTTCAACGAGGGTTACCTGGCCAGCGCCGGAGTCTCGCCGGCCAGGCGCGACCTCGCCGCGCAGGCGCTCTCGCTGGCACGCTTGCTGCACCGGCTCATGCCCCGCGAACCGGAGGTACTCGGCCTGCTTGCCCTGCTGATGTTGCATGAATCGCGAGCCGCGGCCAGGTTCGACGGGTGGGGCAGGCTCATCAGGCTAGCCGAGCAGGACCGCAGCCGGTGGGACCGGGAATCAGCAGCAGAGGCAGCGAACCTGCTGGACCGAGCCATCGCGCTGCGGCAGCCAGGCCCGTACCAGGTCCAGGCTGCCATAGCCGCGCTGCATGCCGCGGCGCCCGACTACGGCAAGACCGACTGGCGCCAGATCCGGCTGCTCTACGACCGGCTGGATGAGATGACGCCGTCACCGGTGATTCAGCTCAACCGAGCGGTCGCCACGCGGTTCGCCTTCGGGCCGGAAGCCGCGCTGGCCGAGGTCGAGCCGCTCGCGGCCGAGCTTGGCAACTACCGGCTCTTTCACGCGGTTCGAGCGGAACTGCTCGCCTCGCTCGGCCGGACCGCTGAAGCCCGCGCCGCCAACGAGCGAGCGCTCGCGCTGGCCGCCAACCAGGCCGAGCGCTAGCTGATCGCTCGCCGGCTGTCAGGCTGATGGTTAGAACTCGACGACCGGCCGCAGCTCGATCGTGATCAGGCCCCGGTCCACGCCTGGCCAGGTCTTGGTCAGCTCCACCGCCTCGTCGTAGGAGGATGCTTCCAGTACGGAGTAGCCGCCGAGTACTTCCTTGGTTTCCATGAAGGGGCCGTCGGTGACGCCGGCCGCGCGCACGGTCCTGGCCGTCTCCGGCGGCTGCAACTGGTGGCCGCCGTCGGCCAGCGCGCCCGTGCTTGCGTACTTCTCGTACCACCCCATGATCTCCGTACTCCATGCCTGCTGTTCGTCGGCGGTCAGGCCGGCTACGGCCTCAGTGTTCAAGATGAGCATGACGTACTTCATCGCTTCCTCCTGTTAGTGAGGCGGGTGCCCGCTGGCACCGCTCTACTTATGGCTACGAACGGCCGTGCTCTGATTTCGACATGCCCGGCCAGAATCTCAACGCAAACCCGGCAACCCCTGGACGGCACCCGGCGTCATGTATGTAACGACGACAGGGGTCAGAATGATGAGCCATATCCGCCTTGCACCTCTTACGGCACGTGTTGTCGCACTGGCACTGACCGCAACGGTCGTGGCGCTGGCTTTCCAGGTGCCAGCGCGGGCCGTACCGCCGCGCTCATTCTCCACAGTGACGCCCGCACAGGGCATTTGCACGTCCGCGGCCAACCCCAGGCTTGCGGCGCGCATCGCGCACGGCATACTCGCGGCATTCAAGGGGCGCGACTCCGTTGTCGGGCTCGCGGCATCCGACCCTCAGTACAACCTGACCTGCAATCTTCACGCGAGCTGGCATTTTGACGCGGCTAGCGCCATCAAGGTCACCATCATAGGCGCGCTGCTGCTTAAGGAGGGCGGACCCGCGCACTTGACCGCGCAACAGCGTCACCTGGCCTGGCTGATGATCACGGAGTCGGACAACGACGCCGCCACGGACCTGTGGGACGAGGTAGGCATCCGCGACATGCAGGCATTCCTCAATCGCGCGGGCATGCGGCACACGGTGCTGAGCCAGGCATGGGGCCTTACCCTGCTCACCGCGCATGATGAGATGCTGCTGCTGCGCCTGCTGACCAATCCCGGCAAGGTGCTGTCGGCGAAATCGCGGAGCTACGTGCTCTGGCTGATGGCGCACGTCGTTTCCGACGAGCGATGGGGCGTGTCGGCCGGGACACCGGCCGACGTCACCGTGCATTTGAAGAACGGCTGGCTGCCGTACCCGACCGACGCCGACTGGCACATCAACAGCATCGGTACGTTCTCCGGTCATCGGATCGGCTATCAGATCGCGATTCTGACCAGCGGTAACCCGGGCGAGAGCTACGGCATTCAGACGGTGCAGGCGGCGGCGTATGTGATCAACACGCAGCTGGCCGCCGACCGCGACGATAAGACGAGCGGGCCGACGCCGCCGGGCGAGGCGGCGCTGATTGCTCCCGGCGGCTGATTCGCCCGGCACGGCCGCGACGGACGACAATACCGCATGACTACGGTGGCCTCGTTCCCCGATTTCCGGTTCGCGCCGAACATCGGCGGCCATCCGGATGCGTATGAGCTTGAGAACCGTGCCATCGACGAGGCGGGGCATCTGCTCGCGGCTATGCGAGCGATCGCGCCCTGGGCCGGGAAGACCGTCATCGACCTCGGCTGCGGTACCGGCTACTGGCTGCCCAGGTATGCCGCGGAGGCGGCCGGGGTGGTGGGTATCGAGCCGGACTCATCGCTGCGGGCCATCGCCATCCGGGCGGCCGGCACCCTAGCGGGCACCGATGTGCTCGCCGGGTCCGCCGAGCACATCCCGCTGGCGACAGGCAGCGCGGACGTGGTGCATGCCAGGTTCGCGTATTTCTTCCCGCCGGGAACGGACGCCGGGCTGACCGAGGTGCTCAGGGTGCTGCGGACGGGCGGCCACCTGGTGGTCGTGGACAACGACTACCGGTGGGGCGAGTTCGCGCGGTTGCTGGCGGCGTCTGCGACCCGGCCGCCACGGCAGACCGCGGCCACGGTCGACAGCTGGTGGCGGAATCGCCGAGCGACCAGGCATGAAGTCAGGTCTGAGCTCAGGTTCGCCAGCCGCCATGACCTCGCCGCCGTGTTGCGCATTGAGTTCCCCGCTGAGGTCGCCGATGACTGGCTCCGGCGCAATTCCGCTGCGACCGGCCTGACCCATGGCTTCGCCGTCTTTTCCGTCCGGGCGTGACCGGCCTAGGCCTCCGCGGATAGCTCGGGTTCGCGGGCCGCTGCGGGAGAACTGCGGGCCACTGCGGGAGAACTGCGGGCCGCTGCGGGAGAACTGCGCGCAGCGGGCTGCGGAGCGCCCTGCCGGGTGACTGCGAGTACGCCGAGGCAGATAAGTAGCGCCCCGGCCACTTGGATCAGGGTCGGGCGCTCGCCAAGCACCAGATCGGCAAGCGCAAGGGCCGCGGCGGGCTGAAGCAGCAGCAACAGGGACGAGATCGCCGCCGGGAGCCTGGGCAGCGAGGAGGTGATCAGGAGCCAGCCGAGTGTCCCGCTCAGCAACGCCAGCGTCAGCAGCCAGAAGAACGACGGCCACGGGATGGTCAGTTGCAAGCCGCCGGCTAGTGGGCCCAGCAGGATGGCTCCCGCTGCCGCCCCGGCGGTTGCATCAGCTAGCTGTCCGGCCACATGCCGGTCGTGCTCGCCGGAGCGGCGCAGAATGAGCAGGAAGCATGCGTAGGCTGCGGAGGTGGCAATGCCGTAGCCAGCGCCCGCCACCGGGTGCAGACCGGCCGCGTGCCCGCCGAGCAGGCCAGAGACCAGGACCACGCCGAGCAGGACGACGGGCAGCACCCCGAGGTAACGGCGATCCGGTCGCTCGCGCAGGACGAGCCAGCCGAGCACGGCCACGAAGAGGACTTGGAGGTTCCCGAGCACCGTCGCGACGCCCGCGCCGACATCGGCGATCGAGTGCATCCACACCACCAGGTCGACGGCCAGGAACAGGCCCGCGACCACGGCATAGATGCGGCTCCTTAGCGCCCGCGGCCCGTACCGCCGCCGTTCGATGAGCGCGAGCGGCACGAGCACAGGCAACGACAGGGCGCAGCGGTAAAAGGTGGTGGTGACAGCGCCGACATGCGCGAGCGTCATCAGGATCGCCGAGGACGAGATGCAGGCCGCGCCGAGCGCCGCCGCCAGCATCGGGCGCCGCGAACCGGGTGCGCCAGCGCGGCCGGCTGTACTCGGCAGGCCAGTTGCCACGGCGGCGGCGGTCGCGCTAGCGGTCACGACCGTTTCGCCGTACGGTACTGACATGAGTACAAGCCTAAGCGGCCGCGATGACAGGAGTCAAAGTCATTTTGATGCTGACCAGCTTGAGGCTATGACCGGCTTCGCCGAGCTGATCAACACTGGCCGGGCAGCGACTGGCGACGGCCTGCGGACGCTGTCGGATCTGCAGGCGATGGCCGACAGATACGCATTCTCCGGTGTCCGCGGCAAGCCCGACGACCTGGTGCGGGTCCGGGCGTACCGTGCGCGGCTCGATTCGATCGTCGCCGCGTGCGAGGCAGGGCAGGAGCACGCGGCCATCGACCAGATCAATGCGGTCTTGTCGGAGGCCGGCGCGAGCCCGCAGATCGTGGCGCACAACGGGCGTGGTCCCCACCTGCATGTCTCCCGGCCAAACTCGCCGCTGGCCGACCGGATGGCGGCCCATTTCGCCATGGGCCTGGCGTGGCTAGTGGTCGCGGGCGAGGCCGGGCGCATCCGCAGCTGCGAGTCTCCGTCCTGCCGGGAGGTCTTCGTTGACTTCTCCAGGAACAGGTCGCGCCGGTACTGCGACAGCCGGACCTGCGGGAACCGGTTGCACGTTGCCGCCTACCGGGCCCGCAAGCACGCACCTGATGAGAGCGGATCACGACAGACGGCGGGTGTCCCGTAACCCAACCTCGCCGCATGCCGAGCCCTGCCTGCGGGCGACGCCAACCGCGCAGATCGACGCTTAGGCGCCGACCGCCGACGTGGTCCGGCAGCTTGAGAACTCGGCTAGCGACATGTGCCGGCGTTGCCCCGCAGGTCCGCGTTCTTGCTGGCGCGACTGGCTACGCGCTGCATGCGCACCATCAACGACGCCGCGGGAACGACCTTCCCGGACATGTATGTCGATAGGCGCGACCGTGACGTGCCAATCCGGTCGGCGAATTCGCGCTGCGACAGGCCAGACCGGCCTACCAGGCGCCGGACCTCGGCCGCGACGTCCGCCCGCTCCGAGTCGGTAGCCAGCTGACGGGCGCGTCCCACGACTCCTCGCAGGAGCTCGGTAGTCCCATAGGGATGCGAGAGCCTGACTGCCTCCAGGACTTGCTGTGCTACCAGGCCCCAGGGGTCTTCCTTTATTGCTTGAGCCAGCCGGCGCCAGTCGGGCAACGTGCCGCGCTCGACGGCGGCGAGAACCCCCTCGAATGGCCACGCTTGCACAGGCTCGTCGGGAGACACGGAGATGTTCCGGAACTTCAGAGCGGTATTCATAGCACCATCTCGACGGCAACAGCCCGGCACACGTCGACGATCTTCTTCCAGCTGGCCCACCGCGGGTCCAGGCCCTTGTACTGATCCAATTGCTGAATGGTCCGCGAATCCGCCGGTCGCGGATCGGCGAGCTGACGGGCGAGCTGAGTCCCGACGCCCTCCGACGCGGGCCCCCGCTGGTCGGAGTAATAGGCGTCGATGTGCCGGAGCACATCGGCAGCATGCGGGATGCCAGCGCGTTCCGATAGCGCAGCCACGTCGAGGTAATCCCGTACCTGATTGCGGCGGACGACCAGGTACGCCTTGATCCGCAGGATCTCGTCCGGGGTGGGTACCCTGAGCACGTGCCCTGAGGGCAGGGTTACCTCAGCGATCTCCAGTGGCTTGTTTCGAATGAGCTGACGGACGCCAGATTCGATACCGCCCAGTTCCCCGAGAATAACCTTGCCGGGCGCTACACGGTTCGTGACCCATCCGTCGGTCGCCTCAACTGCCTCAAGCACCGCGTCGAAACGCGCAGCCAGATCCTCGAGCACGTGATCATGATCCTCAGAGGAGCGATGATCTGCCCAGACGGCTGCAGCCGAGCCCCCCACCAGCACCGCATCCGGAAGGATCTCCTGGAGCTTCGCCGCCGATTCGAGTATGGGCAGCAGCTCGCGCCTGTTCAGACCCGCAGCGTTCGTATCGCTCCCAGGACCTTCGGATGCGTCTTCCGAGTCCGGCATGGAAAGAGCGTATCATATATGATACACGCCACGCACCCAGGAGCATGGCCTTCCCGGAACTCTGGCCGTTATTGCCCGCCGTTGCCGGTCAAGGCTCCCAACGGAAACTCCGCCAGCGGCGTCTTGCAGATGCCTACGGGACGTTCCCGGGCGCAAGGGAGATGGTGGAATGGTGCATCATCCTGCCCACCGCTTCGGGGCGGCGGCCGAACCACCAAAGGGATATGCATCCAGCAAGCCTGTTAGGTTCCGGGAACAATTGGCTGGCGGTCGCTGCGCCGGTGTGCGCCGTCGCGCAAGTTTGGCTTCTGGCGCTGGCCGAGATCCCGGCGATCATCCTGGGCCACATGGCCCGCGGTGAGATCCGCAGCAGCGAGGTAGCGGGATCGCGCTCACCGCCAGGCCGGACGCCAGGATCGCCGAGTGGTGGACGCCTGATCGTTAGTCCATGGGACACACCACGACCAGGCCGGCGTCCTGCGCCGCCCGCCCGAGGCGATCGTCGTAGGTAATGAAGGCATCGAGGTCGGGGCCGAGGATGCGGGCCGTAGCGAGATGGACAGCGTCCAGCGAGCGAAGCCCGCGATCGGGCTCGTTCATCGCACCGTCCACCACGTCGTCATCGATCGCAACGTAAGAGAACGCGAGCAGCAGGTCACACGCGTCGGGCAGCAGCGCGGGCATGGCTCGCAGCACGGCTCTCGTCAGCTCTATCCGCAGCAAGGCAGAGCTGACCCACTCTCCGTGAGGATCAGTGTCATAGAACTCCGCGAACGCCTTGGAGTGGGCCTCCTCTGCCAGCAGCTTGATGACAGCGGAGGTGTCGGCGTAGTAGAGGCTCACCAACGTTCCTCGTCCCGCAGTTTCGCGAGCGCCTCGGAGAGAGTGCCCGTACTCTCGCGAGGACGCATTCGAGGCCGATAGCCCGGACGGCGCGCAAGGGTAGCCCGTCCGGACGCGACCAGGCGCGCCAGTACTGGCGTTGGTTCGCGTTCACCTACCGGGACGATGCGCGCTATCAGCCGCCCGTGCTCAGTGATGTCAATAGTCTCACCATGTCGCACGCGCGCCAGTACATCGCTCGTGTGGTGGCGCAGGTCTCTGAGACCGACCGAGTGCCCATCCGCTGCCATCATGGCATAGAATGTATCACAATTTTGTGGCCACATGGGCAACCGGGAGGCTGCCTGCCGCTCGGTTAGCCGTCGGCGCGAACCAGTGCGACCGGGCAGGGTCGATCATGTCTGTGATCCGACGGCGCGGTAGCCACAGCACCATGTATGTGCAGGTAGTTGCCCAAGTGCCGAGAGTCTGTCAGACCGTCGGCATCGCTTAGCTGGCTGCGAACCAGGACTTGCCGACCATCCTGCTGGTGCAACCCTTACCTGGCCGAAGTTACCGCTGTCAGCCCTGCTGGTCCGGCCTCTCGACACGCGACAGTCCACGCTCGATCATGAACTGCACAGCCGCATTCATGTTGATAGGGATGACGGCCTTGTCTGGATGAACGGTGGG
Organism: Streptosporangiaceae bacterium; assembly: GCA_052143255.1. GTDB lineage: Bacteria > Actinomycetota > Actinomycetes > Streptosporangiales > Streptosporangiaceae > JAJYUU01. The sequence continues at coordinate 11,788 of JBKQTJ010000180.1, forward strand.
CCAGACTCTGAGCAACTCGTCCACGAAGCCTTGGCCAACATCAGTAACCCCGGCGAAGTCCACCTCAACGGTGTCGAAGTCGGCTTCCAGTCCGTCTAGGAGCCGTCTCGCCTCACTTCTCGATACGAAGGTGGTACCTATCTCGAACAGTTTGACGACCGGCCGCGTTCTAACGAAGGCGTGGTCCCGGCTGAACTCATGGAATATCGCCGCCAGCGAGCGATCAGTCTGCGGGTCGATCTGGCACAACACCGACGTCCCCTCACTAGTCGGTACGACTACCCCCAGCGCAGTGTCACGACGGAGGTTGTCAACGGTCCACCGTACGCCCGACGATGTCAGGCGGAAAATGTCTACGGCCTTCGACGTGAAGAAGATTCCCTCACCCGTGTGCCGCTGCCTATCCGTCGTCCGCTTGCCTTTCGACAGTTCCTGGACAGCCTCGAAGTCGCTGGCCAAGTGCAGCCCTTCCCGAAGCTTCGGGTACGCGCCTACCCCGTAGTCCCTCACCTCGAAGCTCCACTGGTCCGGGCCGGTCCACAAGGTGATCGTGGCGGTCTCGCTACCCGAGTGGTCAATGGCATTGTTCAGCATCTCAGTGAATGCATAGCCCATAATCCTTCCGGCCGGACTTTCCCTATCCAGGCCCAAGTCCTCTGCCACCCGGCGCCACACCACGTCTTCGGAAAGCCCGAGCAACGTGAGTTCGTGCTGCCACGAGGGCGTTGCCTCGATGGCGGCAGTAAGAGGATCCTTGGGCAGCGTGCGACGGGCTATAGCAGCGCGCACAGCCCCCAAATCAAATAGCCGATGACCGCCCGGCGTCCTAGACGAGGGGATGACGTCAGCGTCCGCCAGCTGACGGATTCTCGTAGGGGATAGCCCCAGCTCACGAGCGACATCACCGACTCGAACCAAACTCTGGGATGAGTGGATCATGCCATCCCTTCGACCGAAACCTATACTTACACTGTAGCTTCTGGCAACAACTTACAGTGTAGCTTTAGGTTGACAGCTCCACAGCAGGAAGCAGTCGGAGCTGGCGCGACGGCTCTCGCGACTCAGCCGCCAGCGGAGTGGTGCGAGTTCACCTGGGATGGCGTTGACTTCAGCACTGCTTACTTTGACCGGCAGCCAGACGGATCATTCGGTCAGCCCCAAGGGCGATGGTCCGACTGGCTGTTCCCGCCAGGTTCCTTCGGAGACGAGCCAGCTACGCTCGACGGCACGCGGGTACTGGCCATGAGCGTCTCCGGCATGCTCGCCATGAAGGAGCAGTTCCCCGACCTGCGCAACGGCCGACCATGGCGGCAGAAGGACATCGACGAACTGAGGATACTCCGAGGGCTGGCCGCAGAGGCCGACGCGCAGCCCTGGCGACGTGGCCGCCAGTGACGGCGAAGTGCTCTTCGCGGCCGCCATCAGTAACGACGCTCCTGCGCGGGCGCCTAATCGCTTGCCTTCACGACCCCGATCGGGCAGGACACTCCAGTCCCGTGGTCAGGGCAGTAGCCGTACGGGTTCTTGGTATCCGCCAGGTACTGCTGGTGGTAGTCCTCGGCGAAGAAGAAGTTGCCCGCTGGGACGATCTCGCTGGTGATCTGCCCGTAGCCCGCTTCGGTCAGGCGCTTCTGGTAAGCCGCCAGCGACGCCTCGGCCTCGGCCTGCTGCTGGGGAGACTGGTAGAAGATCGCCGACCGGTACTGGGAGCCCACGTCGTTGCCCTGGCGCATCCCTTGAGTCGGGTCATGCGACTCCCAGAAGATCCGCAGCAGCTCCCCGTAGCTGACCTTGTCAGGGTCGAATACCACGCGCACTGCCTCGGCATGGCCAGTGCGGCCACTGCAAACTTCCTCGTAGGTCGGGTTGGGCGTGAATCCGCCCTCGTAGCCCACGGCCGTGGAGACCACACCGGGCGTCCGCCAGAACGTGCGCTCCGCTCCCCAGAAGCAGCCCAGAGCGAACTCCGCCACCTGCGTCCCGGCGGGATAGGGCGGCAGCAGGGTCGAGCCGAGGACTTCGTGCCTGGCCGGCACCGGCATAGCCGCGCTCCGGCCGGGAAGCGCATCCTCTGCGGTCACCATCCGCGTCTTGTGGAATCCGAAAATGCTCACAGCACCCTCCTCGCTGTACACCCGGCCCAACGACGTCGGCCGGCGCACGATTCCCTGACTGCCCATACCGACTGCTCGCCTATACCAGACGGTTGACCTATAACGGGCGGATCGCCTATATCGGATGGACGGCGCTCACCGGACGGACGGCGCTTACCGCTGTCGCGCTGAGCAGACGCCGATCACCCTAGCTTGCTGAGGCTGATGACCTTGTCGGCAGGTGGGGCTGGGGGCAGCGTGACGGAGTTCCAGTCGGAGAAGGCGATGTGCTGGCCATTCGGACCGGTGAAGTACACCAGATACGGCTTGCCCTGCGCTGCGACGTCGACCGCGTAGGCACCTTGACGACATTGCAGGACCGACTGCCCGTTGACAGTCGCAGGCGAGAACTCGCACCCGCTGGCGGCGGCCGAGCTCATGTTCTTGTTGCTGAAAATCCCGTTCACAAGCTGCTTCATGCTGAGCGAACCGGTGATCTGGCTGGCGCTGGAAGCAGGGAGCTCTACGTACTTGCCGCAGATCGTGGCGCAAGCGGCGGCCGGGGCCTTGGCATATTTCAGGAACCCGGCGTCCAGCTTGATGTATGTCGCACCGTTGAGCGACAGCAGGTAGAAGCTCGCGCCGTTAAGCCCGACGGTGCCCGCCACCGAATTGCCGCTGAAGCTCATGTTAATAGTCGCCGCCTGCGAGCCTTGATCCACCGAGCCGGCCATGTGCACGCTCGTGGCGGCCTTCGCCGCGGCCTGAACTTCCGGCATGAGCTTCGCGGCAGGCTTGCTGCCAGCCGGCGATCCGCCGCACCCTGCCACGGCCAGGGTCGCCCCTACTAGTGCTGCCAAGGCAGCCCCCCGGAACAATCTTGATTCCATAACCGCCTCCCGTATGGCCGACGCGGCAGCCGCGCACAATATGCCGCTGGCAGGGTACTGCAGGGGAGTCAGTCACCTCATACCGGATTTATCTCGTTCGCGTCACAATGACCGCTACCCAAATCACCCGGTTTCGGTGGCCCTTTCGCTAGCCGATTCCGCTCCGGTTCAGCGCCTGCATGTCAGCACGATTACCCTGTCCGCTCCACGACGAAATCGCAGAGCGCTTCGAATGCCGCCCGGGCCGGGACATCAGGCAGTTGCAGAATCTCCGCCTTGGCCTGCTCGGCCCAGCGCCTGGTGTCGGCCCGTGCCATCGCCATCGCCCGGTGGGCCCGCAGCAGCTCAAGCGCCTCGGCGTGGAGGGCCGGATCGGTAAGTTCGCTCATTCCCAGCAGCTCGACCAGGCGGGCGTCGGCCGGACCCGCCGACCGGAGCGCATGCAGCATCGGCAGCGTCCGGACCCCTTCGCGCAGGTCGGTGCCGGGAGTCTTGCCAGACTGGGATGACACGCTGGCCACGTCCAGGATGTCGTCCGACAACTGGAACGCCACACCCAGGGCAGCGCAGGCAGGGGTAATCCTTGCCGTCACGCTGTCCGGCGCACCGGCGAACAGCGCCCCGAATCGCCCGGCCGTCGCAATGAGCGAGGAAGTCTTCTCGGTGACGACGCTGAGGTAGTGCTCAAGCGGATCGGTCCCCGCGCGGCACCCCACGGTCTCCGCGATCTGGCCCGTCACCAGCCGGCTGAAGGTCTCGGCCTGAATCCGGATCGCCTCGGGTCCGAGATCAGCCAAGATCTGCGACGCCCTGGCGAACAGGAAGTCGCCGGTCAGGATCGCGACCGTGTTCCCCCAGCGTGAATTGGCGCTGTCGCTGCCGCGCCGGACCACAGCCTCATCCATGACGTCATCGTGATAAAGCGTGGCAAGGTGGGTCAGCTCGACCGCCACAGCGGCCGGCACGATGCGCGGATCTCCTGGGTCCCCGAACTGCGCCGCGAGCAGGACTAGCGTGGGCCGGAACCGCTTGCCCCCGGCCTCGGTCAGATGCGCGGACGCCGCAGCGAGCACGTCGTGCGCCGCCTGGGCCGCCGCTCGCAGCCCCTCTTCGACCAGCGCTAGCCCGTCGACCACCTCAGACGCCAGCGCCTCATCGGTGAGTTCCATCACTGCAGCGGCCATCACATAGGTCTCCTCATAGGCCCGCGGCGCATTCGTCGAGCCAATTTATTGCTGAGGCTATCGTCTAGCCTTCCTCACGTTATGCGCGGCCAGGGAATCGCGCATTCCCCACGACGCGCGGCCGGCTGGGCACGGCCAGCGCGGGCGGCGCCAGCGGGGAACGGGGCCACCGGACCAACTCGGCCGGGGCCTGGCGTGACCGGCTTAGCGCACGAACAACTGGCTGGCCGCATGGTTGGCCAGGCTCAGCAGCGGCTGCGGAATTATGCCCAGGATGACTGTCACCACTGCGCCAACCGCTACTGCCAGCGAGGTGAACGCGCTCGGCCGGACCACGACAGGCCCTTCCGGCGCCGGCTCACTGAAGAACATGAGAACGATCACCCGGACATAGGGGAAGGCCAGGATGGCGCTGCTTATCACGCCGATTATCACCAGTGGCAGCGCACCGCCCTGGATCGCCGCCCTGAATACCGCGAACTTCCCGGTAAACCCGCTGGTCAGCGGGATGCCCGCGAACGCGATCAGGAACAGCGCGAACAGCCCGGCCACCAGCGGGGACCGTTTGCCCAGGCCAGCCCAGCTGGACAGATGCGCCGCCTCCCCGCCGCGGTCGCGCACCAGGGTAACGATGGCGAACGCGCCGATCGTGGCGAAGCCGTACGCCGCCAGGTAGAACAGGCAGCCGGAGAGGCCGGCTATGTTGGCCGCGATCACGCCCGTCAGCACGTACCCGGCGTTGGCGATGGAGGAGTACGCCAGCAGCCTCTTCACGTCGGTCTGGGTGATCGCGATTATCGAGCCCACCAGCATGGTCAGGATCGCCACGCCCCACATGGCCGGCCGCCAGTCCCAGGTCAGCTGGCCGAACGCGACATAGAAGACGCGCAGCAGCGCGCCGAACGCCGCCACCAGCGTGCAGGACGCCATCAGTGCCGTGACCGGCGTCGGCGAGCCCTGGTAGACGTCCGGCTTCCAGGCCTGGAAGGGAACGGCACCAATTTTGAACAGCAGCCCGATGCCCAGCAGCGCGATCCCGGCGTACAGCAGCGTGGCCGAGGCGACACCGGACTGGGCAGCCGTGGCAATCGCGGCGAGCTGAACCGAGCCTGCGTACCCGTACAGCATCGCCACGCCGAAGATGAAGAACGCGGACGAGAATGCGCCGAGCAGGAAGTACTTCATGGCCGCTTCCTGCGACAGCAGCCGGCGGCGCCGGGCCAGGCCGCACAGCAGGTACAGCGGAAGCGACAGTACCTCGAGCGCGACGAACATGGTCAGCAGGTCATTCGCCGCCGGGAACAGCAGCATTCCGCCGACCGCAAACAGCGTCAGCGGGTACACCTCGGTGTGCGAGAGCCCGGCGAGCAGGCCTTCGCGCTCCTCGGCGCTGCCAGGCACGGCCGCTGCCTGCGGCGTGAATGAGCTCACCTCGTGCGAGGACTCCGCGATCAGGAGCACGCTCACGAAGGCAAGGATCAAGATCGTCGCCTGAATGAACAGGGTCGGCCGGTCGACCCCGACAGTGCCGACGGCGACAACGCTGCCTGGCTTGCCGCCGGCGAAGATCTGGCTCTGCGCGGCGAGCACGACGGTCAGGATGAACGCCCCGGCTAGGCTGCCAAGCGCTAGCGCGATGTGCATCGGCCGCCGCAGGTCGCGCGGGGCGAATGCCTCGATGAGCACGCCGACGAGGGCGGCAGCGAATACCAGCAGCATCGGGGAGAGCAGGCTCCACTCGATGTGCGGGGGCGTGATGGTCGGCGCGGCCGCCATGACGATCCTGGTCACGCCCGGCTCCCTTGGTTGTGTGCCTTGAGTTGCGTCGATGGCGCCGACCTGGCCGGCGACGTCGGGGCTGACGAAACGACGCTGGACCTCAAGACAGTCATCCCGCCGGCCGGTGAGATGATTCGCGTGAGGACTGACCTGGGCGGGTGCGGCGGCACCGGATCAGTGCTGTGCGCCTGAACCAGGGTCTGGTGCACGGCCGGGTTGATGATGTCGATCACCGGCTTGGGGTAAACGCCAAGGACGATGATCAATGCGATCAGCGGCCCGACCGCCCATAGTTCTCGTGGTTTCAGGTCCGGCATCGACGCCAGTTCCGGGCGCACCGGGCCGGTCATGGTCCGCTGGTACATCCACAGGATGTAGATCGCCGCCAGGATGATGCCCGCCGTTGCGAAAATCGCTGCCGCCTCATACCGGGTGAAGGTACCGACGAGCAC
>JBKQTJ010000181.1:0-6684 GCA_052143255.1 Streptosporangiaceae bacterium
GTTCACGTTGACACCGCCCGCCGCCCATTCATTGGCCAGCGCCCGGGTCAGCCCTGCGCTGCCGGATTTCGCGGCGGTGTATCCGGGCCCGTTGATGCCGCCCTGGAAGCTCAGCAGCGAGGCAGTGAACAAGATCTTGCCGCGACCCCGGGCGAGCATGGCCCGCCCGACCTCCCGGGCCAGGATGAACTGGCTGGTGAGATCGATTTGCAGGACGCGGTCCCATTGGGCGTCGGAGTGCTGCGCGGCCGGGGTGCGGGCGATCGTGCCGGCGTTGTTGACCAGGATGTCGACCGGCCGCGGCAAGCTGGCCAGCCGCGCCGCCAGTTCGGCCACCTGCTCGCGGTCAGCTAGGTCGGCGCGAAGCACCGAGCAGTCCCGGCCGCGAGCCCGGACCCGGCGGGCTATCTCGCCGCCGTCCGGGTCGAGGTGGGCGCTAACGGCCACGATGTCGGCGCCGGCGCCAGCCAGCGCGTCGGCGATCGCCAGCCCGATGCCGCGGCGCGCGCCCGTGACGACCGCTAGCTGCCCGCTCAGGTCGAACAGGCACGGCAATACTGCCGCTGGCTGCGGGCCCATGCCAGTGGTGATGTCACCGCTCACTGCTCCCCCTCGGCCTGGCAGTCGATGAGCACCTTCATGACCCCCGCGCCGGCCTCCAGCGCGCCGAATGCCTGTGCGGCGCGGCCAAGCGGCTCGACCCGGGAAATCAGAGCGGCCGCCGGAATGTGCCTGCCGGCGATCAGGCTGACCGCCATCTCGAAGTCCTCCCGGTGGTACAGGCGCGCGCCGAGCAGGGTGAGCTCGCGCCAGAAGAACCGGTGCAGGCTCACCTCGCGTGGCACGGAGTGGATGGCGACCTGGACGAGCCGGCCCCGGACGGCCAGCGCGTCGACGGCAGTGGTAACGCCGGCGGCGGCACCGGAGACCTCGAAGGCAACCGCGGCCCCGGCGCCCCCGGTCCACTCGGCGAGCACGCCGGGCAGGTCAGGGGAGGCCGGATCGACGGCGGTGAATCCCAGTTCGCTGGCCAGGGCCCGGCGATAAGCGTCTGGCTCGACAACGCGCAGATCGGCGCCCTGCCGTGCGGCCACGCTCGAGATCAGCAGTCCGATCGGACCGCCGCCCACGACCAGTGTTTTCTCGCCCGGCCGCAGGTCGGCGCGGCCGACGTCGTGCACGGCGACCGCGGTCGGCTCGACAAGCGCGGCCCAGTCGAGTGCGAGGTCGTGCGGCAGCCGGATCAGCGTGCGGGCCGGGACCGTCCAGCTCGACTGCATCGAGCCGGTGGCGTCAATGCCGAGGAAGGTCAGCCGGTGGCACAGGTGGGTGTGCCCGGCCAGGCAGGCGGGACACTGCCCGCACCAGTCCAGCGGCATAACGGTCACCTGGTCGCCCGCGTGCCAGCGGTCCACTCCAGCGCCGACCTCGGCGACCCGGCCCGACATCTCGTGCCCGATCGCGCATGGCACCGGAACCCGGCTGTCCATGTCGCCGTGATAGACGTGCAGGTCGGTACCGCAGATCCCGGTGTAGGCGACTGAGATGCGGACCTGCCCGGGGCCTGGCGCCTCGGTCGCCGCGGCTTCCAGCCGCAGCGCGCGGGCGCCCGTGTAGACCACGCGCGCCGTCATCGCCGTGCTCGCCGGAGCGGTGCCCGCGTTACCGGGCGCGGCCGGGCTGCGGGAATCCGGGATGTCATCTGTTTGCTCCCTCGCTCCGAGCCGTCGCAGGCATCAGCCGCATCGGGTAGGTGCGCATCGCGGTGCCGGTCATTACCGCCGCGCGCTCGGCCTCGGTGGCGTGCGCCTGGTCCAGTGCGGCCAGGACGACGTCCAGCCAGGCGTCCGGGCTGGTTGCCAGCGTGCACACCGGCCAGTCGCCGCCGTAGAGGCACCGGTCGGCCCGGAACGAGTCGAGAGCAACGCGCAGGGCCGCGATCAGGTCGCCCCGGCGCGCCGTCGCCGCCGCCGCCGTGGTGAGGCCCGACAGCTTGCACCGCACGTTCGGGCGGGCGGCGAGCGCGGCAATGGCCGCGCGCCATGGGGCAAGGTCGGTGCCGCACCGCGGCTTGCCGAGGTGATCGAGCAAGATCATCGTGTCCGGGCAGGCCGCCGCCAGCTCCGTGAGCTCGGTGAGCTGCCAGGATCGCACGCAGGCGTCGAACGGCAGTCCGGCCTGGCCGAGCCGCCGGATCCCGTCCCGCAGGTCCCGATCACCGAGGTACCCCGGTGGCTCGTCCTGGAGGTTGCGGCGCACCCCGGCGATCAGGTCGTCGCCGCGGAGCTGGCTGAGGCCGCCGGCGAGCGCCCCTGGCTGCTCTACAGGCAGCTGCACGACCATGCCGCGGATCCACGGATGCGCGGCGGCCTGCGACCGCACCCAGGACACCTCCCGGTCAGCCTGCCCGGATTCCACGCCGGCTTCCACCACGATCGCGGCCGTGACCCGGAGGGCCTCGGCGGCGAATCGCTGCGCGTCCCATGACGTGTCCAGCTCGTCCCGGGTCCCGATCCACGGGTAGCCGAGGCGATCCGGGTCGATCAGGTGCAGGTGGCTGTCGACGACCTGCCCGGTCACGACGCCCGCCCTGGGTTCTGGTTCTCTGGGCGTCCGTTGATCCAGCCGATGTCGCGGACTGGCTCGAGGATGGCCTCGACCTCGGCGAGCAGGTCGGCGTCGATCGGCTCGCCGATCCACTCGACGTCGCGCTTCACGTTGGCCGGACTGGCACTGCCGACGACGGTGGTGACGCACGGGCTGGTCATGACCGAGAACTGCAGCGCGAGCTTTGCCAGGCTGGACCCGCGCTCCCGGCAGCGGGCGGCCGCCTGCGCGCACCGGTTAAGCACCTGCGCCGGGGCCGGATGCCAGGGCGGCGCGCCCCGGTCGGTCAGCGCGCCCATGGCGAGCGGGGAGGCATTGATCAGTGCCACGCCGGCGGCGGCGAACTCTGCCGCCCTGGCCGCAAGCCGCCGGTCCTGCACGGTGTAGTGGCAGTACGACATGACCGTGTCCACCGGCACTTGCCGGGCGACGTGCAGCAGCGCCGGCAGCGGGTAGCCGGTCACCCCGACCCAGCGGACGAGCCCGGTTTCCTGCAGGGCGCGGAGCGCGGGGATCGCCTCGCCGGCAACCTGCTCCAGGGATGCGAACTCGACGTCGTGGCACTGGATCAGGTCAACGTGGCCGACGCCAAGCCGCTCGATGCTCTCGCGCACACTGCGGGTGACGCGGGCCGCGGAGAAGTCGAACGCGTCGTCGCCGTACCGCCCGACCTTGGTGGCCAGTACGTACCGGTCGCGGTCGATGCCGCGCAGCGCCTTCTCGAGTACCGTCTCGGCGGTGGTGAGCCCGTAGTACGGGGAGACGTCGAGGAAGTTGATCCCCGCGTCGAGCGCGGCATGGACGGCGGCAATGCCGTCCTGCTCGGCGAAGGTGCCGTAGATGCCGCCGAGCGGCGAGGCACCGAAGCCGAGTTCGGACACCGCCGGGCCGCCGCTGCCCAGCGTCCGGTATCTCATGGCACCGCTGCCTCCGCGCCGGGTCCCGCGGCCGCGTCGTCCGTCGCGTCCGGCGCGGCGCTGCCGCGCTGATCACCATCGCCAGCCGGGCAGCAGTCGAAAGGCGTCGCGTAGGACGGCGGCCGGGCCCGCAGGCCAAGCCGGAGGGTCAGTCGGATCTGAGTCGAGGCCGGCAGCCGCACGGTCAGCCATGGCCCGCCGACATCGGCCCGCTTGTCGGCGACGGCGGGCTCACCGTGGCCGTAGTCATACAGGCCGCCGATCCAGGAGCCGTCCGGGCACGCGGTGTACCGCACCCCCTCGATCGTGTGCTCGGCGAACGCACCCGCCTGCACGATCACCGAGCGGTCCTGCTCGGGGTCGAGATTGACCAGGTCGACGACGGTCGCGTCCGGATCGATGGCCGAGACCAGCGCGGCCACCGAGCCAGGCAGCCCGGGACGGCGCCGCTCGGCGTCGTAGTAGCGGACTCGTGCCTGCTGCAGCCCTCCGTTGTAGAGCACCTGCGGGCCACCCCAGGTGAGCTGCACCAGCGCCTCGGTCACGACCGGGTTGCACTGCTGCCAGACATGGATGTCGGCTTCGGCGATGTCGACGTCCCGGTACGCCCGGCCGCGCGCGAGCCGGTGCCGGACCTGCGCCTGGGCGGCCGCGAGGATCTGCTCCGGATACCCGGGATGCTCGCCCGCCAGGTACGTGAACCAGGGCTCCTCGTGGCCTGCCTCTTCCTTGCTGCGGAACGGGCGGACCGTGCGCCAGTCGTATCCGGCCTGCGCGCGCAGGTCCGCGAGCCGGCTCAGGTCCGCGGGGGCGCCGCTGTGGTGCCAGAGCGCCACCGGCACCGCAGGCATCAGCGGGTTGTAGTCGAACCAGCCGCGGTCGGAGTGCCGGTACGGCACGAGCAATGTCGGGACCGCGACGTCTTCGCGGAGCTGCGGGTACCACTTCGAGCGCAGCGACGAGTCCGACTCGGCGTAGGCCTTGACCAGGCCCTGGCCGATGATGGCGTCGAGGGCGGGCCGCACTAGGTCGAGGAAGGTCTGGTCGCCGGTCGCGGCGGCAGCCGCCAGCCCGGCGACTGTGGCCGCCTGGCCGACGCTGTACCAGCCGTGCGGCCAGCTCCAGCCATAGTGGCCGCCGTACCAGCGGCCGTCGAGCCGGCTGCCGACCATGCCGTCCGGGCCGACGTTGTCCGGAAGCACGCCGCCGTTCGCGGCCGCCCGCTCCCGCCAGGCTCCGACATACTCCCCGATCCAGTCCTGGTAGCGCTGCTCGCCCGTCAGGATCCAGGCGTTCAGCACCAGGCCGGCCGACGCGAGGTTCACGGCGGTGTCCCCGGTGCCGAGCCTGGCCGTCATCTCGCCGGCCAGCCGCGGGTCAGCCTCGCGCGGCGGATGCGGCGCCCCGTCGGGCAGCAGCCAGTCCAGCGGGAAGCCGTAGAGCCGTTCCTCGTGCTCCAGCCACGGATAGTGGGTCCCGTCGAACAGGCCAGTGCGACCGGGGTCGGATCCGTTGTGCGGGCGGCGGATGATCCGGTGCTCGGGGTCGTAGTTACCGTGCGCGGGGTTGACGTAGAGCTCGGCGAACCTGACCGCCCGGTCCCGCCACCGTCCCGGCGCCGCCATGGACAGGAAGTACAGCAGCAGGAGGCTCTCGCTCTGGTGGAACCAGTCGTACCCTCGCTCGTACTCGTCAGCGAGCAGGCCAAGCTCGGTGAGCTGCGCGGTGACGCCTTCCCAGTGCCGCTCGGCCTGCGGCAGCAAGTCGTCGGCGCCGCCGAGCAGGTAGAGCTGCGGCCAGTTGAAGAACGTCTCGTAGAAGTCGTCTGCGCCGTCCCGGGAGCTGAGCTGGCGCCGGTAGTTCAGCCGTCCGTCCGGTCCGGTGAAGTCGGCAGCGTATCGCCGCCACGCGTAATCCAGCAGGTCGAAAAGCTCGCGCTCGGCCAGCGCCCAGCCGGGCGGCTCGAGCAGCGGCACCGTGGCGGTCACGACTGGGAGTGTCATCTCATTCCTTCGTGGACCCGGAAAGCAGGCCGCTGACGAGGAATCGCTGCGCGAACAGGAACACGAGCAGCACCGGGCTGATCGCCAGCAGGGTGGCCAGCGCGACTTCGGGCCGCAGAACGGCAGCGGTGCCCGCAGTCGGGTTGAACTGCGGCACGTCGGTGATCAGCAGGCCGAGGCCGACCTGAACGGGATATTGGTTGCTCTCTGGCAGCATCACGTAGGGCAGGAAGTAGTTCGTCCAGTTCGCGACGAAACTGAAGAAGCCGACGAGAGCCACGACCGGCGTAGCGAGCGGAAGCGCGACCCGCCGGAACGCCCCGAATTCCGAGCAGCCGTCGATCTTGGCTGCGGCCAGCAGGTCTCGCGGCAGCGCGGTGCTGAAGTAGATGTAGGTCAGGTAGACGCCGAACGGATAGAACGAATAGGGCAGCACGACCGACCACATGGTCCCGATCAAATGCACTGCGTTCAGTTCGAGGAACAGCGGGATGACCAGTGTCGTGGCCGGCATGAGCATGACCACGAGAGTGACGATCAGCAGGATGCGCCGCCCGGGGAACTCCATCATCGCCAGCGCGTAGCCGGCCGGAATGCCGGCCAGCAGCGTGATCACGAGCGCGCCGAACGCTTGCAGCGTCGAGTTGCGCAGCCAGAGCAGGATCGTGTCGCCCTGAAATCTGGTGAGGGCATCCCAGTTCTGCCTGAGCGCATGCCAGGAGCCGAACGAGAACGGGCTTCGGTAGACGAGTTCAGGGTCGGTCTTTGTCGCGGCAAGCAGCAGCCACAGCACCGGCAGGATGAAGAAGAGGAGGAAGGCGGCGAGTAGCACCCCCGCTGCCAGGAAGCCGGGAATGCTGGCCGGACGCGGCAGAGAGCGAACCTGGCGGCGAGCGCGCCGGGGAGCTGAGGCCCTGGGTACAGCCGGGGCGGTGGTGTCAGCTCGCATCGAAGAACCTCGACCGGGTCACGAACAGGGCTGCCACGACCACGCACACGACGAGCAGCTCGACGGAGATCGCAGAGGCGTAGTTAACGTTGTTGTTCTGGAACGCGAAGTCGTAGGAGAGCTGGGTCAGCGAAAAGTCACGTCCGGCCACGCCCAGGCTCGCCTCGGAGATGAGCTGCGGTTCCACGAACAGCTGGGTCCCGGCGGC
>JBKQTJ010000182.1:0-18736 GCA_052143255.1 Streptosporangiaceae bacterium
TCCGTTGATCGGCAGCCGGCGTGGCGAGTTGACAGCGTGCAACGAGATATATCTTGCCCAGCGCCAGGCATCCGATATATGTTGACCACATTGGTGCCGGAGGGCGCAGCCGGGTTCGCGGGCAGGACTGAGTCCACCTCCGAAGTGCATGGCCAGGTGGTGCTAGCAGGCAGAGTGTCTTCTTTCCCGCCCGGACGCGAACCACGGGTGGCGAGGAGATAGCAATGCCTGAGCTTCCCGACTGGCCCGACATCAACCAGCTGCGCCGCCAGGCGCGAGAATTGCATCGTGCCGCGGCCGGCGGCGCGCCCGATGCCCTTACCCGCGTTCGCGCGGTCTCCGACCGGATCGCCTTGTCGGCAGCCCAGCTCGCAGTGGCCCGCGAATACGGCTATTCGAGCTGGCCAGCCCTGCGGGCTGAGGTGGAGCGCCGCCGCGCCCGGCCGCCTACCGCGAGCCCGCAGTCCGGTGCAGGGGACGTGCGCAGTTCGCCGGGATGGCTCGACGTGCCATATTCGTTCGGCGGGGGTTCTTCCATCCGGACCGCTGACGGTGTCGTGTCACCTGACCTGCTGACCGTCGGCTTCGGCCAGGCCGTGCTCCATGCCTCCGGTGTGCTCTATGCCAACGTGGCATCCAGGCGCGTGCTGCGCCGCTCGCGCCCAGAGCAATGGCCCAGATTCGACGACCTCACCGCGACCGACGACAAGGCGGCGACGTACACCCTCAGATTCGGGTCGGGGTCGCTGCATCCCGCCCGGCCTGGTGAGGTCGCCAGGCAGAGTGTCGCGAGCTTCTCGGTCGATCCGGTGCCACCCGTCGACACCTCGTGGATCGAGTTGCGTTCACGGAACGGGTCGGCTACCCGTCTGGTGCCCTCGCCGCGAGCGACTGTGAATGTAAGTGACGTCTCAGCAGTATCAGCAGACGTGGCTGTGCAGCACAGGCTGGAGGAGCTTGCGTACTGGCTGCTTGGGCTCAGGCACTCGAACCCCTTCCATGATTTGAGCAGGGAGCGCGCGGAAGCCCTCGCCACGTCTGCAGAGATCCAGCAGTCTGGCGAGCCCGGCAGCGCCGCTGAGCTGCCAGGACAGCTCGCACGCTTGTGCGACTGCCTGACGGATCAGCCCCTTCCCGACGACGTGCCGGCCCGCTGGCACCGCTTCCTCGACGCGGCGGATCAGGCAGATGGCCCGCACCGTCACCTGGACATAGCTGCCACGCTTCCGCAACTCGATGGTCTGGATCTGCGGCTCGATCACCTGGTGTCCGGTGCCGACTCGTGGCGGCTGTACCTGCAGGCGAAGCCAACCTGGTGGGGCCGCAGCGAGGACGGCCACCGCAAGTGGGAGCTCGCCACGGTCCGGGCTGACGATGACCAGGGCGGCAGATACCTGTCGACCTTCGGCGGCAGCTCCGGCCATCGCGACCATGAAGAACTCGCGCTCGAGTTCATACCGCGGATTGATCCGCTGGCTCGAAGCCTGAAGCTGACGTTCGACGCGCCCGGAGCCGAAGCTGCCGCGGATCTGGATCTGGTGTCAGCCGGCACGTAACCGGCGATCAAGAATGAGGCTTCGTGCGCAACTTCGGCTCTCGCAAACGGCGAACCCGCAGGTCAGCGCCCTGCAAAATCGATCACGGCCAAATCGTGGCCCAAGACATCCCAGGAGTTTGAGCTGCGGCCGTACTCGGAGGACTGATCGTAGCGGTCGGGTCGGCAACCGCTGGCGCTACTTGAAGTAGAGGCTGACCGGATTGGCCTGCGTGCCCGTGGCGGGGACGGGGTAGAAGCCGGTGCCGACGTTCTCCTCGGCCGTGATCGTGTACCGGTTCTTCTTGCCGGTGCGGACCTTGCCGGGGATCTTCAGCGCGCAGCTGAAGGACCGGGCCGAGGTACTCCAGGTACAGAACGCGCTGACCGGCCGGATGCCGGGGCCGCGCAGCATCACGCGAACGCCCTGTGCCCAGGCGAGCGCCTTGGCTGTGGCAGCTGAGATGGGCTTACCGCCCGCGCCGAGCAGCCGGAAACGCGCGGTCACCTTGTGCGCTGACCGGGCCACCGTGGCGCCTGCCTTCGGGGCAGTGAATCCGCCGAAGCCGTAACCGACGGTGTAGCGCGCCTGGACGGGGCCAGCCTGCGCGACGCCGGCGACGCTCACCGCGCCAGCGCAGGTCGCCGTGAACGGCCCGACGCCACCAGATCCGCCGGTGCTGACGCTGAGGGTGGCCGGCTGCGCGATCCCCGACACGGTCTCCTTCGTCGTGCAGCCTGCGGCCGGGACACGGCCGAGTACGTACTGACGGCCCGCAGCGACGCCGGTCACCATCACCACGGGCCTGGTCGTGTCGACGTTGAGCTGATAGCTGGCCTGGGCCTCGTTCCCGGCCAGATCGGTGCAGCTCGCGGTCAGCGTGAGCGGACCGTTCCCGGTCGTGGTGCTGCTCATCGTGCACTTCGCCGGGTTGAGGGAGCCGGCGTCGGTCCAGTTCCAGTCGACGGTCACCGGAGCGTTGAACCATCCGTTCACCTCGGAGCCGCCGCTCAAGAGGCCCGGGTGCGCGACCGGCGGGGTCAGGTCGAGAGCGCTGAAGCAGCCGCTGTCATGGGCATTGGAGTTGCTGCCGTCGGGGCAGATCGTGTTGTACCAGGTGACGCCGGTCAGGGTTGCCCCTGTTGTCGTCGCGTTGTCGAGGTTGGCACCGGTGAGGTTCGCGCTGGTGAGGGTGGCGTTCGTCAGGTCGGCGCTGGTCAGCGTCGCGCTGGTCAGATTGGCGGACGACAGGTTGGCGTTCTCAAGGTTGGCGGACGGCAGGCTGGCGCCGGTCAGGTCGGCCTGGCTCAGGTTGGCGTCGTCCAGGACCGCGCTGGTCAGGCTCAGCCCTTGCAGGCTGGCGCCGGTCAGGTTCGCGGACGGCCCGGCCAGGTATCCGTGGAACAGCGCCCAGTTCGCCGGCAGCTTAGGCGAGCCGGTGATGCCGCCGGACTGAACGCCGGTGAGAGTCACCTGCGATAGATCTGTGCCGGCCAGGTTGGCATCGGCGACGTTCGCGTCTGCCAGGGAAGCGCCGGTGAGGGTGGCATCGGTCAGGTTGGCGCTGGACAGGTTCGCGTTAGCGGCGCTGGCGCTGGTGAGGTTCGCCTTCGTGAGATTCGCGCTGGTGAGGTTGGCGTCCAGGTCTGCGCTGCTGAGATTGGCCTTGCTGAGGACCGCCTGGTACAGGTTCGCCGTGCCGAGGTTCGCCCCGCTCAGATCTGCCCCGGACAGGTTCGCGGCTTCGAAGTCGGTGCTGCTCAGGTTCACCCCGGCCAGGTTCACGCCGGTCAGGGTCGCGCCGTTCAGGTTGGCGCCCGATCCGACCAGGTAGCCCTTGTCCGCCTGCCATCCCGCAGGCAGCGATGGCGTGCCGATGATGCCGCCGGACTGCACGCCGGTGAGGCCCGCGTTGGCCAGGTCGGTGCCTGTCAGGTTCGCGCCCGCCAGATCCGCGCCCGCCAGCCCCGCCTGGTCCAGATCGAGGCCGGCCAGATCCTGCCCGTTGAGAAGCGCATAGCTCAGGTCGGCCGTCGGCCCCACGATGTAGTCGTTGACATCGGCCCACCCAGGCGGAAGCGACGCGGGCACGCCGACGGTGTTGAAGGTCCGGATATTGGTGATGCTGGCTGTCGCCATCTTCGCGCCGGTGACGGTCGCGCCGGTCAGATTCACCCCGGTCATGTTGGCGCCGCTCAGATTGGCGTCCGTCAGGTTCGAGCCAACTGAGTCATAGATCAGGATCGCGTTGGTGAGGTTGGCGTCCGATAGGTTCAGGCCCGACATCGGCATGCCGAAGAAGTTGGCTCCCGTCAGGTTGCACCCGCTCCAGTCGTCGCCGGCGGCGGGCGGCGGGGTCACCGTGCCCGTGCCTGACACCGTCGGGCAGGTGACGGCGGCCGAGGCGGGCTCGCCGACGAAGGCAAGCGTGCCCGCGGAAAGGCTCGCGGTGACGATGGTCACCCATGCGGCCGCGCGCAATGCCCTGACAGTCATGGGGAGACCTTCCAGTCGCTTGGGTCGCTTCGGTTGGCTGGGTCGGCTGGGTCGGCTGGGTCGCTTCGGCCGGCGGTGCTGGTCAGGCGATCGCCCAGATCTCGCCGAGCGTGCCGTAGCAAGGCTTAAGGATCAGTTGCGTTCCGGCTACCGCTGAGTCACCCGGGTCGTCCAGGCACAGGCCGTTGCCTTCGTTGATTAGCTCGCCGCCGGGCCCGGCTAGCCAGTCGCTGTAGACGCTGCTGTCGCAGGTGCCGCCAGCGCCGTCGATGTAACCGCCGGAACCGGGTACGACGCAGAAACCGTAGCTGGCCAGGATCTGGCCGTCGAGCCCGAAGCTGTAGCCGTAATCCTGCCCGCTCTGCCCGCAGGGCTCGACCATGATCGACGGCGGCGGCACATTGGTTATGCCGCTGTCCTGGGTCGCCATGCACATGCCGGAGACGCCGGACTGCACCGTTCCGGTGACCAGATGCCACTGCTGGTAGCCGATTGAGATATCGCACGTCTGCAAGGTCAGCGGGTTCGTCCAGCTGCTGCCGACCTGCAGGCACCGCCCTGAGCCGGTGTCCTCCAGCACGCCGCCGTAGAGCTGGCGCCAGCTCTGGGTGGCGGTACTGCGGTCGCACGTCGCCAGCGCGACCGTGCCGCTCGCCAGGCCGAGGCACAGGCCGTTGATGGTCAGCTCGTCGGGAACGCCGGGCGCGCCCTCGGGCAGATAGGTCCACAGCTGCTCGGCAGTCCCGGTGCAGCTCTGGATGGTGACAACTGTCCCGGCCGTGCCGGCACCGCTATCGAGGCACTGTCCCTCGGCAGGCGGGGTGGAGAAACTGGTGTCAGTGTCGATCGCGCCTATCAGCGGCGAGGAGGGGGTCAGTGACCCCGCAGCGACGATCGCGAACCGGGTAGCGTCTGCCCTGCCGGTCTTGGTGTCCTTCGCCGTCACGGTCACGGAGTACGAGCCGACGGCGGCGGGCAGCTTGCCGGTGATCTCGGCGCTGGTGGAGTGCGGAACGGGCTTGATGGAGAGGCCAGCTGGCAGGCCAGTGGCCGAGTAACGAAGGCCGCCGCCCTTGCGGGAGTCAAACCCGGCGATGCGGAAAGCGACGGCGGTGCCCGCCTCGTCGTCCTGCGGGCCAGGGTTCATGACGGTGACCGGGTCAGTGCCCGCGGCGGAGAAGGCGGCAATTCCGTCCGGCGTGCCGAGACCGGAGGGGCCGTCGTAGCCCTTCCCCGCGTTGCAGATGTAGGGCGGATTGAGAGTGCACGGGCCGTTCGACCCGAACGTGACGTCGAAGAGGTGACCGGCATGCTGGTACGGGTAGCTCGCTGGGTAGGAGTTGCGGGCAGGCGTGCCCGCCAGCGCATAGATCGCGGTGACGATGGCAGCAGCGAGGACGGTGCCGCCCTCTTCGGTCCAGTGCTGGCTCGTGCCGACGGTGTTGTAAATGGCGGCGCCGGTGCTCGGGTCGGCGTCGGCAGCTACATCGTTCTGAGTCCTGTTCAGGCAGCCAGTGGCGGCGTTGTCATCTGGCTTCTGCCACGAGGGCTTGACCTCCAGCGCGGAGCAGCCTGACCCGGTGTCCGCCCATGCCGTCTCTGCCCAGTGCCGGGTGTTGTACTTGCTGCGGCTCAGGACGGTACCGCCCACTGACGTCACGTACGGGAGATCGGCGGGGAAGGTCCGCCCGTATCCGGTACCGCCGGCGCCGTCGACTATCGCGACGCCGGGATGGTTGAAGTAGTGATCGTAGGCGTCCTGACCGACCGACTCGGGCCCGTACCAGCCGTTGAGGACGAACCTGGCTCCGGCCGCGACGGCAGCGTCTTCAGCGGTTCCCAGGTCGGTGTAGGAGTTAGTGGCGGCTTCGACAAGGACCAGGTGGCAGGCGGGGCACAGCGCGGAGATGACGTCCAGGCTGAGGGCCTGATCGGCGGCCCAGCCGGTGTTCGCGGCAGGCAGCGGCGCCGACTTGCCATGCTCATTGACGATCCGCAGGCAGCCGCCCGCCGCCGTGCAGGCCGGCAGCCTGTAGTGGGACCGGTACACAGTCAGGTTCGCGGCGGCGGCAGGATCTCCGTAGGCGGCCACGATGGCGACCGTCTCACCGCGCCCGTCCCGGACCGCCGCCTTGGAGAGCTGGTATGCACTGCGAAGGCCGTCCGGGCTGAGGCCAGAGATCGCGCTAGCTTGCGACGTGACTGGCTGCCGCAGTACGGCCTGGCATTCTGCCCGCCCGGGCTGCGCCGCCGCCGGGCACGCTAGCCGGTCCCCGGCAGGCAGGCTGATCGCGCGGGGCGAACCGATCGCCCGCAGGCCCGCCGGTTCGCGGCCTGCCGTGCCGCGCTGGAAAGACCCGGCTGACCTGGCCGCGGCCGACGCCACGGGGGCGCTGAGCATCGCGAGGGCCGCCAAGGAGGCGAGCCCGGCGATCAGCATGCGGTACTGAGGAGAGCGTGCAGGCAAGGCGTGCCTCCGAGAGATGTCCTGGGCATGCGCCGCCGCACGCCGTCAGCTCGCCGTGCGGAAATACTGGGCGGCAATCACTTCCTATCATGCTCTGTTGTGGCAAAGTAAGGCATGCTGGGCATCTTGTGATGGTCAGGTAACAATCGTCCGGCTGGACTGGCCGTGGAAGGTAGCAATGACTCTCAGGATGCGGACCCGGATGCTCGGCGCCCTGGCGGTGCTCGGGCTGGCGGCCGGGATGGCGACGGCAACCGCCGGGCCCGCGCTGGCGGTGACCTGCCCGACGGTCGATCCCTCGACCGGGGCGGTAACTCCCGCGCCGTCGCCGGGCGTGGACTGGTCCGGCTGCGATCTCTCCCATGCCGCGATGGCCAGCGCTGACCTGGCGGGCGCGCAGTTGCAGAACGCGGACCTGACCTATGCTTACATGCCGAATGCCGACCTGGCCGGGGCCAGCCTCTCGAATGCGAATGCCTCCGAAGCGTCGATGTCCGGCGACGACCTCGCTAACGCGGATCTCGATATGGCTGACCTGTTTGGCGCGATGCTGGACGGCGCGAACCTGCGATCAGCCGATCTGGAGGGCGCGACCGCGTCCGCGAGCTTCACGGGGGCCGCGATGGAGGACGCGAACCTGGAGAACGCGAACCTGGACGCCGCAGAGCTCGACTCGGCGAATCTCTTCGGCGCGAACCTGCAAGGTATAACGACGGACACCAATACCTTCTGGGGTGACGCCACCTGCCCGACCGGTGCTAGCGCCGTCTATTACGTGGACGGATGCGGCAGCGCTGTTGCCGTAACAACGCCCGCAGCCACGCCAGTGGTAACGGCCGGCCAGGTCGGGAACAACGGCTGGTACGTCTCCGGGGTCACGGTCACGTGGTACTGGATCGACAGCAACAGCCTGGACTCGGCCAAGTGCGCCGGCACTACCAGCACGACCACCCAGGGATCGGCGGTCGTGATCGCCAGCACGTGCACCGACAGTCTGGGACACGTGGGGAATGCGTCCGTGACCGTGAAGATCGACACGACGCCACCGGCCCTGACGATAACGGGCTTGCGCAAGGGCGGTGTCTACCTGCTGGGCCTGGGTCCTGACGCGCAGTGCGTGACGACTGACGCGCTGTCTGGCGTGTACCTGAATGCGGTCACCACGACTCTCGGCGGTCGGCCGGATGGCACCGGCGTCCTGACCGTGACGTGCTCTGACGCCGAAGACAACGCAGGCAACAAGGCGCCCACCCTGGCGGAGAAGTACACGGTCCTGTATGCCTTCGGCGGTTTCATCTCGCCGAAGGTCGGCAGCAAGCTGAATGCGGCGAAGCGGCAGATCGCCGTCCGGTTCAGACTGACCGACGCCACCGGCAAGACGATCCCCGCGGCCACCGCGGCGGCGCTGGCCGCGGTCTACGATGTCCGCGCCTCCCTGCGCGGACCGGACACCAAGCCGGTAGTCTCCTCCTGCGGCTGGAGCTCGAAGGCCAAGTACTTCCAGTGCACGATCACCAGGCCCCGGCACATCCGGACTGGCAAGAGCCACAAGTACTCGATCACCGTGACCGAGAACCTTGGCGGTGGATTCCTCACAGTGCCCGATGATCCGTTCAGCCAGAACCCGGAGTCGGTCTTCTTCGGCTAGCGACGCCCGGCGGGTCCCGGGCCGGGCGCTGTTTAAATGACGTCGGCAAAGCCAAAGCCCGCTACCGACCTCGGCGTGCTGCTGAGGACAGAGGACTTCACCGGGTTACATCGAGAGGGCTATGCCTCTCCCGCCGAGGCGGACGTCGCGCGCGCCTCACCGTCGGTTATCTCTTCGAGCAGTTCGGCGAACATGCGCTCTACCCGCTCGTCGGCGACGTCCTGCTCGGCCAGGTAGTCGCCGAAGAGCTGGCGCGGCGAGCGTCCAGCCCGGCTCGGCTTGTCGCCGTGGGAACCAGGCCGTGGCCGGTGCGCCTCGTCGAGCTGGACCTCCAGGGCGTTCGGCAGCTTCTCCCTGACCAGGTCGCCAAGGCCGGCCCGGGCAGACTCGGCCAGGATCACCCGGAGGTAGGCGTCGCCGGCTCGCTCGCCCTCCTCGATGACGTGGTCCAGCGAGCCGCGCAAGGTCCGGAGCGGACGGCCGCCGGCGATGTCGACCCGGCGGGCGTCGGCGCGGATGCCGGGCGCGGCCGTGACGATCAGGGCGCCCGGTTGGTTGGCCTCCTCGCCGAAGTCGATCGCCAGCGGCGAGCCCGAGTAGAACGCCGGGCACGGTGCGGGGATCTCCTGCTGGCGATGCAGGTGGCCGAGGGCTGCGTAGTGCGCGGACGAGGGGAAGATGCTCGACGGCACCTCATACTCGAAGGTCGTCTGCACGTCCCGCTCGCCGCCGCCGCGACGGCCGCCGAGCAGGGTCGCATGCGCCATCACGATGTTCACGCTGTCCGCCGTGAACTGCTCGGTGAGCAGGCTGATCATGCTCGCGATGCGGCGGGCGTAGTCGAGGGCATGCTCGGCAGCCTCGTGCAGCAGCAACTCGGCGGCCCGGACCGCGTACCGCTGGGAGAGGAACGGCATCGCCGCGACCGTCAGCGGCTCGCCGCCCCGGGTGGTCAGGCGCAGCGTCCCGCCGGAGGCTGGTGCCTTGGGCGTGCCGAGAATGTGCAGTCCCAGCTCGCCAAGTGCTGGCCGGTAGACGCTGTCGAGCAGGCTGGCGTTGTCGTGGTTCCCGCCGATGGCGACGACCTGCCGTCCGTCTTCGCGCAGCCCGAGCAGCGCGCGCATGACCAGGCCCTGCGCCTTCGGGGTGGGCGCCGACGACTCGAACAGGTCGCCAGCGATCAGCACCAGGTCGACGTCCTCGTTCCGGGCCGTCTGGACGATGCTGCGAAGCACGGCGTCGTGCTCGTCGGACCGGTCCCGGCCCTTGAGCACCTTGCCGACGTGCCAGTCGCTGGTGTGCAGGATCTTCATGACCGACCTGTGCGATTCTCCGGTGGCTACTTGCGGGCAGCAGCAACTGTAGGCGGTCCGCTCGCATCATCACTGGTATCCGGCAGGTCCGCCGGATACGTGACTTGAAGCTCTGTGATGGTCGGCGGGAAGTCGCGCTGGTTGTTGGTAATGAATCGGTCGGCGCCGATACCAACGGCTGTCGCAAGGTGAGTCGCATCTGCTGCGCGCAACTTATAGGTAGCGGCCAGCGCGGTGGCAAGCTCGGCGATTGCCCGGTCAACCGGGCGCAGATCGATGCGCGCCAACAGGCCGGCCAGCGCGCGCACTTGGATCGCATCCCCGTCCCGGATCGGCTTACCGAGCAACTCTGGCAGCAGCAGCACCGACCCCGCCCCGGCGAAGCGGTCAGCTGAAACCCGGAACAGGGCCAGCACGCGACGCCCGAGCGGGTGGCCCGGCACGGCGGCGTAAATCAGAGCGTCGGCATCGAACGCGTCCATCACCGGCTGTCGCGTCCAGCCCGGATCTCTCGGAGGAGCTCCTCAGCGCGCTCCTGCGTGAGCCCGGGTTGCACCGGCAGCTCGGACGCGGCCGCGGTGACGAGGAGGTCATGCACTCGCTCGGCAGCTTCGATGATTACGTTCGCCCTGCTCCGCAGCACGTCGGGCCGGACAAGAACAGCGACGGCCCGGCCGTGCCGGGTGATTGTGACCTCCTCGCCTTCTTCCACCCTCGTCACCAGCTCGGGCAGGGAAGCGCGTGCCTGGGATATGGTCAGTGTCGTCATACCGTAAATGTACGTCGTCGTACTGCTGTGTACAAGCGACTCGCGGTGGCTAGCGGTCGGGTTCCGCTGCCGGAGCTACCCGATCGAGCAGGCCGCGCAGCGTCCGCTGGTCCTGCGAGCTGAGGCCGCTCATCGAGGCGCGGTGCGACTGCTCGGCGAGGGCCGCCGCGGCGGCGAGCTGGCGGCGGCCGTCCGGCGTCAGGCTCAGCAGCGTGATCCGGCGGTCGGCCGGATGCGGGCCCCTGGCCACCAGGCCCCTGGCCTCCAGGCCGTCGATCATGTCGGTAACCGTGCGGGGCGAGACGTGCAGGGTCTCGCTGACCTCGCGCATCGATTGGTCCGAATCCTCCAGGGCCCGCATCAGCTGGTAGGCGGGCAGCGACAGCCCGCTTTCGCGCAGCCTGATGTCGGTGCTGGTGCGGATCCGGCGGGCGGCAAACAGGATGGCGTCCACGACGTCGTGACCGGTCCTGGGGTTCATCGCTGGGAACCTCCCGTGGTCCCGGTCAGGCTTGTCCGAGGCGATCTCAGACCCGCTGGCGCGGGCTCGGCGGCTGCGGGAATATCCGCTCGCCCCCGCCGTTAATGCTGAGGATACTCACTATCCGGGGCCTCTGGTTCTGCGACTCGCCCAGGTCGCACCGAGGGCGAGCCGCCAGGAAAAGGGAACGACGTGCAAGCACGGATCAGCCAGAAGGTAGCGGTCAGCGTCGTCTTCGTCGCGGCCATGTTCATGTCGATCATGGACGTGACCATCGTCAACGTGGCCCTGCCGACCATCGGGCGCGATTTCGCCGTCACCCCAACCGCGATCGACAGCATCTCGATCGGTTTCCTGGTCAGCCTGGCGGTCTTCATCCCGGCCTCCGGCTGGCTCGGTGACCGGTTCGGCGGCAAGCGGGTAATGCTCGTCGCGATCGTGGTATTCACTCTGGCGTCCGCGCTCTGCGGAGTGGCAACCAGCCTGGGCGAGCTGGTGGCGTTCCGCGTCCTGCAGGGCGTTGGCGGCGGCATGCTCGCGCCGGTCGGGATGGCCATGCTCTTCCGAGTCTTCCCGCCGGAGGAGCGCATCCGCGCCTCGTCGATTCTCACCGTGCCCACCACGCTGGCACCGGCGCTCGGCCCGGTGCTCGGCGGGCTGCTGGTCACCGACCTGTCGTGGCGCTGGGTCTTCTACGTGAACGTGCCGATTGGCGCGCTCGCCTTCATCTTCGGGGCCCTGTTCCTGAAGAGCGCTCCGCAGGCCCGGCCCGGCCGCTTCGACGTTCCCGGCTTCCTGTTGTCCGGGATCGGCCTGGGCCTGGTGATGTACGGCGTCTCGGAGGGCCCCAACCACGGCTGGAGCGCACCTGAGGTGCTCGGCACCATCGCGGCCGGCGCGGTGCTGCTCGCGGCCATGGTGTTCGTCGAGCTGCGCACGTCGGAGCCGTTGATCGACCTGCGGCTGCTGAAGAACCGGCTGTTCCGGGCGAGCAACGGCGTTATGGTGCTGACGTCTATCGCTTTCCTCGGCAGCTTGTACGCGATCTCGCTGTACTACCAGGACGGCCGTGGCCTGAGCGCGCTCGGGTCCGGGCTGAGCACGTTCCCGGAGGCGTTCGGCGTCATGGCCGGCGCCCAGCTCGCCAGCCGCTGGCTGTACCCGCGGCTCGGCCCCCGCCGGCTCATCTCATTCGGATTGGTCGGCACGGCGGCCTCGATCGGACTGCTCGCCCTGCTCGGACCGGCGACGAGCCTGTGGTGGCCGCGGCTGCTGATGCTTACCCTGGGCCTGTCCATGGCCCAGGTCTTCGTGCCGGTCCAGGCGGCAGCGTTCGCGACGATTACGCCCGCTGCGACGGGGCGGGCATCGACCATGTTCAATACGATGCGCCAGCTTGGCGGCGCCATCGGCGTGGCTGTGCTGACGACCGCAATCGTGCTGGTCGGGCCGGTGCATGTGATAGGCGGCCACGAGGTGGCGAACCTGACCGCGTACCGCGTTGCCTTCCTGGTCGCGGCCGCGATCTGCCTGCTGGGCCTGACCGCGGCGCTGCGGATCAGCGACGCCGACGCGGCCCGGACGATGCCGGCGCGGCGCGGCGCGAAGCGGGCCGCGGAGTCCGCACCCCAGCCCGCGCTGAGCATGGCAGACTAACCGCTGGTCTAGGTACGGCGTGGTCAAAGGCAAGGGGATGGGAACGGGGCCGGCGTTACGCCCGGTGCATTGTCAGGACGCCTCGTCATAGAGGTCGTCGAGTCCGATCAGGACGACCTCGCCGTGCTGCGCGCGCTGCTGCAGCTCATCGGTGAAACCCGCACCAGAGAAGCACACAAGACGAGTCCGCGACGTCTCGACCTTCTCGTTCCCTGTCAGCAGATCGCGGATTTTGCGCAGGCGTTCGAGGTGCCCTAGCCCCATCACCTCGTTCCACTTCGCTTCGCCGATCGCCAGCAAAAGCGGCCGGGTGCCGTCCGCCTGGCCGATGACAGCAACGTCCACCTGACGCGCGGCCTTGTTCGCCGGGTCGTTAACCGTTCCGGCGGCCACCCGCACTGGCCAGTCGCCGAACCTGTCACCCGCGGAGTACAGCGACCACTCCCGGCAGATCCGCTCGAAATGCGGTCCCAGGATGTTGCTCGCGAATCTGCGCTGGCTGCGCTGCCAGAGTTCCGTGGCGCCCGTGCCGCGCAGCAACTGCGGCCAGAAAGGCCGCATGATCGCGTGGTAGAACGCCAGCAGCGGCTCGTTAATGCGGAAGTCCGTGCGGTTAGCACGGAACGCGTCGTTCTCGCGTCTTATCAGGCCGGCGTCCTGCAACACAGTGAGGGGATGCGAAAGCTCATTTGATTTTCGTCCCACCTGCCCGGCGATGGCCCCGCGGCCGGTGTTGCCTCCAGCGATGGCAGCGAGCACGGAGTGGTACAGCGCCGTGTCACGCAGGTCGGGCTCTTCGGCCAGCAGGTAGCGGGCTTCCAGGAACATTGGGCTGCCCGGCGACAAGATCGTCCGACTGACCCAGGCGTCGAAGTCGGCGAGATCCAGTGGCGCGTCGTACCTGATCATCTCCGTGCGATAGGCGGGCGTCCCGCCAACCACCGCGTGCACGAGGAACGCGAGCCGCGGATCTGCCAGCCCCCAGAACTGGGCTGCGAGGCGGTAGTCGAGAGTCTGGACCGTCAAATCGAGCGACGCGCGTCCGCGCAGCGGCGCGCTGCCGGACAGCAGCCTGCCCATGAAAGACAGTGCCGATCCGCACAGGAGCAGGCGAGTGCGGGATTCTGCTCGCTCGGCGCGGCGTGGCGCGTAGGCAGCCTGAATCATCGACGGCAATGCCGGGCTCACGCGGGCCAGATAGGGAAACTCGTCGATCACGACGGGCAGGGCGCGTTGGCGGCCAAGCCGGAGCAGGATGTCGATGACCGTCGGCCAGTCCGCCGGCGTGACAGGCGCGACCGGATCCAGGAAGCGAGTCAACGCTGCCCCGATCAGCGACAGGGACTCGGCCTCGGTTGCTTCAGGGGCGGAGAAGTAGAACCCGCTCGCCCGCTGGCAGGCTGCCGCCAACAGGAAGCTCTTCCCCTGCCGCCGCCGGCCGGATACTACGGCGAGCGTGGCGCCCGGCCGCTCCTCCTCGATGAAGTCACTCAACTGAGACCACTCTCGGTCCCGGTCGAATATGTCTGCTGGCTTGCGCATCTGTAACCTCGCGAGCTAAGAGAAGCGTAGTTATGATAAGTATACTTCTCTTAGCTGCTGCGATACCATCGGCCTGTGCGCCTCGACTCGGCAGAAGCGCGCGATCGGTTCGCTGAGTCTCCCGTGCTGCGGCTGGCAACGGTGGCGGCCGAGGGCCAGCCGCACCTGGTCCCGTGCACCTTCGTGGTCGATACCTTCGGCCGGGTCGCAATAGGCATCGACAACAAGCCCAAGGAGACAGCCGACCTACGCCGGCTCAGGAACATAGCCGACAATCCACGTGTCAGCCTGCTTGTGGACCGTTACGCCGATGACTGGACCCAGTTGTGGTGGGTCCGCGCTAACGGAACCGCCGTCGTCGAAAGATCGGGCCCGGGCCACGAGGCGCACTGGACCCAGCTCAGGGACAAGTACCCGCAGTACGGCGGCCAGATCCTGGACGGCCAGGTATTCGTGGTGACGATCGAGTCGTGGACCGGCTGGGCCTACGCCTAGAAACGCCGGCCGTTGCTGAGGCCCAGACGGCGCCAAGGCCTCTCGGAAGGTCGCGAGCTCACTATTTCTTGGCCGAAGCCTTCCTGGTGGAACCGGCTTTCTTAGGGGAGGAAGCCTTCGTGGTGGAGCTGGACTTCTTCGGGGAGGAAGCTTTCTTGCTGCTCTTGCCGAGCTCCCGCCAGCTGGCCTCGGAGACCTCGACGTCGTAACGCTTCGCGGCCTTGAGTATCCGCTTCCAGGCCTTGTCCCGCTCGGCGTCGCTGACGCCTTCGACCTGGTCGAATCGGGAGATCGCGCTCCGCACGCGCTTGGCGTCGGTCAGCGGCTCCTTGCGCTCCTTCGGGAACGCGAATTCCTTGTCAGGCAGCTTGTCCTTGGCTGCGGTGCTCAGGCCCGCAGTCTCCTTGGGGATCTTGGCACCGTGGGCCCTGGCGCTCTGTACCTCCCGGGCCTTTTCGATGTTCTGCCTGGCGGCTTCCTTCTGTCGCGTGGTCGCCATCAAGGGCTCCTAGTGAGTCGTGTCGGGGCCGTTCGCCGGTGCCCTACCCGAGATTGACGCGCGCATACGCCGAAGCGGCGCCTCCTGCGCCGGGCTTGGCCCGTCGCCCCCGGACTACGGGCAGGCGGCCTTGATCTGCTTTATCTCCCTGATCATCGGCTCCGAGGTGATCTTCAGCCTGTGCACGGCTCCGGTAAAGGCCGTCACGTTCGACGCTGACGGATGCAAGACCAGGGTCCCCGCGTCCTTCGTGATCAGCTCAAGGTCGCTCGAGAGCTGGCTGATCTGAGCCGAGAACGCCTTTCTGACCTGGCCATTCAGCGCCCCGGACTGCCGCTCGACGTCCCGCAGTTCCGTCGATAGCTGGCCGGCCGACCCCAGGCTCGCAGCCGCGTGGCTGAGCTTGGAAAGCGAGGTGCGCAGCGACGTGATCTGAGCGCACGAGATCGCTGAGCTCGAGGTCGCCAGACCGCTCGCCGAAGCCGGGGGTGCCGCCGTGGCATGGGTAGTGCAGCCGGTCAGGCTGGAGCCGCACGCCGCCAGCAGCGCGACGGTTCCGAGCCCGGCGGCGGCTAGTGTCCGACTACGGTGTTTCGTCCCGCTGGGACGCTCCCGGTTGTCCATGCCCTAGTGGTTAGCCGGCCGGTGTGTTCTAAACCTGGCCGCCCACGCCAGCGTTCCGGGGCCGGCGATCAGGTCGTGTAGGTGATGAACGACTTGACTGGCGTCATCACTCCGGCCGGCAGGTAGCAGACGACATCGCGGACGAGAACGGCTCCCGGCCCAGCCGGCGTCGGGACCGTGGCCCAGACCGTGTTGAGGTTGCAGACCCTGGCTGCGCTCGAGGCAGCAGTGACAAACAACGTGTTCGGCAAGATGCCCACGTGCGGGAACGTCACGAACCACTCGCCGGGGCCCGACCGCCTGATCGTGTTGAGCCCGCCGACCGAGTTCAGGTTGACGGCGGGCGGCGCAGGTGAGTACGGCCCCGGTACGGTCGGCATGGTGTTCAGCGTGTAGGCGAACAGCTTCGGCTTGGCGCCGGTGATGGCGCGGCCCCGCTGGTAGCTCAGGTTCCACCCGGTCTTCATCGGCTTGCCCGACCAGCCGTAGCAGCGGACCGTGATCACCTGCTCAGCCGGCGTCCACGCCTGCCCGCCGACGTCGCAGATGGCCGGCACCTTCGGGTCCACGGCGGTCACCTGGATGCCGCCTGAGTGCGCGGCTGGCCCGGCCCCGTGCAGGGTGACTCGCCAGACGCCGGTGCCCATCGGCGCAACGACGTCCGGCAGGCCGGTCGAGTTATATGTCGCCACGACTGCGGTCCCGTTGTCATGGACGTAGGCATACTGCAGGCCGCCTGGCAATTTCCCGGCACTCGAGGTGAACATCACCGTGAATGGCACGAATGTCGGAATACCGCCGTTCCGGTAACAGCGCACTGTGACGAACTCGGCGCCACCTAGCGGCCGCCAGTTCTGTGCCTGGCACCAGGCGAACGCCTTGTAGACCGCGGTCACATGGACGACGCCCTGCTTGAAGAACCCGATGTTCGGGAACTTCACGGTCACCTGGCCGACTGCGCCTGGGACGGATGAGGGCGCAGGCGAGGCAGTGCTCTCCTTCCAGTGGGTCGGATCGACCGGTCCGGCCACAGCTGGCTTCAGGACCAGCGCATAGGCCCAGGCTTGCGGAGCAGCCTGAGCTGTCCCGGCAGCGGCCACGGCCAGCCCGCAGCCGAGTCCGGTTGCTGCCAGGGCCGCCGCGAGCCTCCGGCCAACTCGTCGAGACCCAAATCGTTGAGAGCTGATCATCTGCCGCTCCTTCGCGCGCGATAGCGCGGGCAGGCAAAGGCTTACCCACGTCGAGAGTAATGGCTTGGCAATGCCGTTGCTAGAGCACTGGAATGGCGACTCATGCGATTCCGCGTGGCCGATCTGCCGTAGTTCGCGTGTGCCGCCGCCATCGTGGCGGCAGGGTCGGCCTGCGACATGCCATTCGGGGCGGCGCGTGCGGTGCCCGGACCGAGTCGCTGCGGATGCTGGGCGCGGACCTGGCGGCCTATCTTGATGTACCAGCGCCGTTCTCGTTCGCGACCTGGGACGAGGCACTGGATGCGCTGTTCACCCTGGGTGGCGGTCCGCCTGCCGCAGTGATCATCGATGAGTTCCCGTACCTGGTCGATGCTTGCCCGGCCCTGCCTTCGCTGCTGCCAGGGCCCTTGATCGTCACGGTCCGTCGCAAGATGGCGGCAGCCGGGTGAGGCTGCTGCTGTGCGGCTCGGCGATATCGGTGATGGGCCGCCTGCTTGCCGGCAACGCACCGCTGCGCGGCCGGGCAGGCTTGGAGCTCGTGCTACGGCCGTTCGGGTATGCCGAGTCCGCCCGGTTCTGGGGTCTGGCGGATCCGCAGCTGGCCGTCCTCGTGCACTCGATCGTGGGCGGGACGCCGGCTTACCGCCGGCAGTTCGTGCGCGACGACTCACCGGACGGCCTAGACGACTTCGACGACTGGATGACCAGGGCAGTCCTGAATCCGGATCGCCCATTGATGAGGGAAGCCAGGTACCTGCTGGCCGAAGAGGCTGAGATCCGTGACCCGGCGCTGTACCGCTCGGTGCTAGCGGCTGTGGCGAACGGGAACGCCAGGTGGGGCAGGATCGCCAGCTACATCGGCCGCAAGTCATCCGACATCGCGCATCCGCTCAACGTGCTCGAGGACTGCGGGCGGATCAGCAAGGAAGAAGACGCTTTCCGGTCCGGCCGGGCGCAGTACCGGATCACCGAGCCGCTGATCACCTTCTACGAAGCAATCATGCGGCCCAGGTGGAGTGACCTTGAGGAAGGTCTTGGCAGCCTGGTCTGGGCTGATTCCCGCCAGCGGTTCAGCTCGGCAATCGCCGGGCCGCATTTCGAGTCGGTGTGCCGGGACTTCGCCGCGGCGCGCGGGCGAGAGTTGTTCGGCCGCCCGGTGGGCCTGGTCGCCACGGGGGCCGTCGCCGACCCCGCCGGGCGCGACCAGATCGAGATCGACGTGGCGGTGCTGGGTCCGGCCGCGCCCGGCGAGCGCCGCTCGCTCATCTCCCTGGGAGAGGTCAAGTGGGGAGACATGATGGGCCGGCGTAATCTCGGTCGGCTCCGGAGAGCCCGCGAGCTCCTGGCGGCCAACGGCTACGGCACCAGCGAGACGGTGCTGGCCTGTTACGCGCGCGCCGGCTTCGATGCTGAACTCCGGGCTGCGGCCGGAAGCGGAGTCCTGCTAGCCGGCCTGGACGCTATCTACGACTGAGCAAGAGGCGGGATTCGACCTCAGTCGAAGCAGCGGGAGGCTCCGTGGCTGCGAGCCGGCATCTAGCTGAGCCTCGGGCTGCCCGGCGTCTGCTGCGGCTTAGAACGGCGGCGGGTCGTCGCGCGCGCCGGGGATGGTGGCGAACGGGTCCGACGGGACGGACGGCCCGTCATCGATGCCGGACCACGTTCCCCGCTCGCTCGGCCTGGTCGCCCACGCCGGGAACGGGAAGTCGACGGAAAGCGGCACGGGGATGTCCGGTTGCGCGATGAACATGGTGCCCGGCTTGGCGATCATCGCCCTGGCCCGCTGGGCAGGCGGCAGGTAGCCGTACTCGGGGCGTTCGGCCTCGGCGGCGTCGAGCCGCCCTGCGACGCGGATGGCGCAGTTGGCCAGGATACGGCGCTCGACCTCGCTGGCGGTCTGCTGCGCGCCGATGAGGATGATGCCCATACTGCGTCCCCGTTCCGAGATGTCGAGCAGGACCTCCTTCATGGGCGACCACCCGTCCCTGGGCGCGTACTTGTTCAGCTCATCCAAAACGATG
>JBKQTJ010000183.1:0-46261 GCA_052143255.1 Streptosporangiaceae bacterium
AGTGGGTGTTGGCGATCAGCGGGCGGGCTGACACCGTGACCCATCGCATCCACGTGGCAAGCCTGCAAGTTCCGGCTGGGATCGCCGTCAACACCGCCACCAACACCGTGTACGCGGCTGACTCTAATACCAGTATGGTGTCCGTGATCAACGGGCATATGAACAAGCTCTCCCGCACGATCAAAGTGGTCGGTGGCCCAGGCGGGATCACCGTAGATGCAAAGCGCAACGTCATCTACGTATCCGAAGGCGATGCCACGGTGTCAGTCATCAATGGACGGACCAGCAGGGTCACTGCCGTCATCAAAGCGGGCTACGGCCTGCTGGAAGGGATCGCGGTTAATCCGCAGGCTAAAACCGTCTTCGTTGCCGGCTCCAACACAGACACCGTGAAGCTGATCAGCACGCGGACACACGCCGTGAAGACCATCACGTCGAGCACCTTCGGCGCACCGGACTCCGCCTCCGTCGACGCGAAGACCGACACCGCGTACGTCGCCAACTACCTGGGCTCAGTCTCCGTACTCGTTCCCTGCCCAAAATCATCAGAGGACAAGCCCGGCTGACCCGCAGTGCCCGGCCGAGCATGAACACACTCTCTTGCCGTTGCGACACGAGGTCGCACCTTGCGAGTGGACTCGCGGATTGGAGGGCCGATTATGTCGGTCGCGTAGTTCCGGGCGCGTGCTCACGCCCGGCCCCGCCCTGTCGTGCGCCGCCGGTAACGGCGGGGTGCGGAGCACAGGGGAACGCCCGAGGGTCCCTATCCCATCCGGGGACCACAGGCCAGGGGCAGGCCGGACGGGTGAATCGCGTGAACCTCCGTTGATGCCTCGTGAAGAGTAGCCCCGCGATGGGATGCCAGCTGCGGGGTGCAGGGACTGGCCGCTGGGTACCCCGCCGGTGTCCATGACTGCCTGCGTCTTGAACATCACCCCTGCCGCCAGCCTCGCCATCTCCGCCAGCCAGCCTGATCGCCGGGGGTAACTTTGGGCCGGGCGTGGCAGGCGGTGCCGGGGGTGGCCCGGTGCGGCAGGGAGTGATGCGGTGTCGTGTCCCGCTGGCGCCGAGCAGAGGCTTACGGGCTACGTCTCCAGAGCGACCAGCAGCCCGCGCACGCCATCGACGTCAGGGATGACATGACGGACAGCCGCGATGCCCGAGAACCCCGTGTCTGCCGACACCAGCGCCTCAGCTCCTGCCGCATGCGCCGCCGCGGCCAGCACTGCGTCGAACGAGCCGAAGCCCGTCCCTTCCTCGAACAAGCGTAGCCCTTCGCGCAGGTCAGTCTCCTCGACGACGAGAAGCGGCGACAGCAACTCGATGTAGTCACGGGCAAGTCCCGCAGCATCTTTGCGGCCACGACGCCGGGCGCGGACGTGAGTGAACTCCTGGATGACCTCGACAGTGGTAGTCGCCATAATCGTTCCGCCTGCTACTGCACGGATCAGCAGCTGGCATGACTCGCGCAACGGGTGATCGGCGCCGACCGCATATACCAGTACCGTCGTGTCAAGGACAATCACGCGTGACGTCCGCGGAGTTCGTCCAGTTCGGCGAGCAGATCGCCCACCTCCATCGGCGCCGCATCGAGGATGCGCCGGGCAGCAGCGGCTCGCCTGCGTTGCGTCGCGGGCAGGCCACGGTCGAGCGCCTCCCGGATGATGGTGGCGACGGATGTCCCGCGCTGCCGCGCGAGAGCGCGGACCCGCTCGTAGCGCTCCTCGTCGATGAGAATCTGCAGCCGGTGCGTCAACATGCACATACATTAGCATGCGCATATCCGTGCCAGGTCAGCGTGGAGCGTCGTATTGCGACCACAGTGCTGAATAAGTCAATTTTCGGAAGCCAAACGGGGAGCCAACCGCGACAGACACTGAACGCTGGCCAGCGACGTCCAGCTCCATTCGTGCTGTTCAGAAGCTGATCAGGCCACTGTCAGCGACACCCACCGACGCGCAGATGGTGACTGGGGGTCAAGGTCAAGGGGTCGCGGCTTCAAATCCCGCCGTCCCGACGCAGGTCACAGGCTTGATCAACGATCTTTGGTCGGCCTTGGGGACCACGTCTACCGCCGACCACAGCCAGCAATGCCGCCCAAGGCACTGACCGAAGCGGAAGCGCATCGTCCCGGCGACCTGTACAGGTAGACGGTCGGCGGAGTGTACAATTGCCACATGGATGTAGCGATCACCGACCTGCGGGCGCACCTCAGCGAGTGGCTGGAACGTGCCCGTCAAGGTGCCGAACTCGTGATCACCGACCGGGGAGTGCCCGTAGCCAGGCTGCTCGGCGTCAACGCTACCGCGACCCTCGAGCGGCTGACCGCAGAAGGAGTCATCGCGCGTCCGGAGGCCAAAACCCGGCCCCGAGCATCACAGCGCCTTAGACCACGCGCGCGCAGGCCGCTCGCCGACATTGTCAGCGACCAACGGGGGTGACTGATGTCCCTGGTCTACTTCGACGCCAGTGCTTTCGTAAAGCTGCTGGTCGAAGAAGCAGGAAGCGACCTCGCAGCAGAACTGTGGGACGGATGCGACGCGGCGATGTCCAGCCGCCTCGCCTACCCTGAGGTCCAGGCTGCGCTCGCCGCTGCAGCCCGCAACCGCGACCTCGCCGCCGAAGACCACGACGCAGCCGAGCAGACCTGGAACGACTACTGGGCCGCCACCCGCCCCGTCGAAGTCACCGCCGCAGTCGAACAGCACGCTGGCCGGCTCGCGCGCGATCGCGCGCTCAGGGGAGCCGATGCCGTTCACCTTGCCAGCGCACTCGCGATCTCCGACCCAGACCTTGTCATCGCCGTCTGGGACCGCCGCCTCCACGCCGGAGCCACAGCGGCCGGACTCCGCGTCGCCCCAGCACAGCTATAGCGTTCCCTGTGGGAACCACTCGCGGAGATGTTCCAGAGCAAGGGCTCGTCGGAGACAACACCGGCCGTGTCGCCGCATGACCCGTTCGCGGGCTTCGAGATCGTCGCCCCAGGCGTTCCAGCAGGTCTCCGGCGCGTCCACCGGAAGTTCCGGCCAGATGCGGTGGGCCACTGTCCGAGGCGGCCTGCAGGAAGGGCTGCGCCAGCAGGAACGCATCGGCGTCAACCCGTTCCCGATCGGGTTCGTCAGCGGCAACGACGGCCATTCGGGACGCCGGGGAACAGCGAGGCGGCGCGCTGGACCGGCGGGAACGCCTACCTCGACGACACCGCCGACCTGCGGCTGTACGGGGAGATCGAGGCGGCATCCCCTCGGTCCTGTTCAACCCCGCCGGGCTGACCGGGGGTCTGGGCAGATGAGAACACCCGCGACGCCATCTTCGATGGGCTCCGCCGCCGCGAAACCTTCGCCACCAGCGGAGTGCGCCTGATGCCCCGACTGTTCGGCGGCTGGGACCGATCCGACGCCGACCTGGGTGATCTCGTCGCTGCTGGATACCGCAAGGGCGTGCCGATGGGCTCTGAGCTGCCCGCGCGCCCAAGTGATGCCTCCGGGCCGACGTTCCTGTCCTACGCGGCGAAGGATGCGCTGGGCGCCGACCTGGACCGCATCCAGATCGTCAAGTCCTGGACCGACCGGGGCATGAGGTCCGACACGTCTTCGCGTCACCGCAATGCGGGACGTCACCCAGGGCTACTGAAACAACGACCGGTCCCACTCCGCCACGGCATCGCTTGGTCGTGAGCTGGTCTGGCCTACGGGCTTATGTGCGGCTGACCAGCACCAGCACGAGCGCGACTACCACCGCGCCGAGGACCACGCTCATGATGATCACCCCGGCGTTGCTCAGGCCAACAAGGTGCAGCCGCTCTGCTCGCTCTTCGGCGCGCTTTTCCTGTTCGCGCTCGCCTTACTCGGCTGTCGCGGCGGCCCCGGCGGCGGCGGAACGCGCGGCCCGCGCAGGTATCGGCCGCTGAACGGCCGCCACCACGGCCCCCCAAACCGCCAGCTCCACGACAAGTTACTCGGGCTATACGGGTCGTTCGGATCATCCATCGGCACCTCGCGGGTGAACGCCTGCTCAGCTCCGAGTATGAGGCAGTCCGACGCAGGGTCAGCGCGTATTCGACGCTGCTGACCATCTCTTTATTGCTCGCTCGGGCTCACACGACGCGCTCGAACGACTCCCAGCCGGCGGCCGGACACTGAAGGCATTGCAACTACGCACAGTTGCGCTAATGTCCTGGCTCGCGCGACTCCTCTTTGTTGCTGCTCGCTCGGATCAGAGTGCTTCAGCGTTGAGCCGGGCTAGGGCCGCACCGGGGACGCAGAGCCGTCAGAGCGTGTTGAGGCGGGCCTTGAGCAGGCAGAACTCATTGCCCTCGGGGTCGGCAAGAACGTGCCAGGGCTCCTCGCCGGTCTGGCCGATGTCGGCCGGGCGTGCCCCGAGCTTCAGGAGGCGCTCGAGTTCGGCGTCCTGATCGCGGTCGGTGGCATTGACGTCGATGTGCAGCCGGGACTTCCCCTTCTCCGGCTCGTCCCTGCGACTGAGGATGATCGTCGGCTGCGGGCCGCCGAACCCTTCGCGCGGCCCGATCTCGATGCAGTCCTCCTCGCGATCGAGCACGACGAAGTCCAGGACCTCGCACCAGAACCGCGCCAGCACCTCAGGGTCGCGGCAACCGAGCACGAGCTCACTGATACGGCATGCCATTAACGAAACCTACTCTCGGCCCGGGACCTGCCGGGGCGGCCGCACACGTGAGCTCTTGGGCTCCCCGCAGTGGCAACACGCTCGAGACCGGACCGGGGCGAGGCGAGCAGGTGCGAAGGGTTATTGGGTGATGGAAATAATCATCAGTCACGGCAGCACCATGCCGGTTACCGGCGGGAACCGTCTGGTCCCCTCGTGACGCGCGTCGGTGTGGCGGCGCCTCGACAGCAAGTAGCCAGCCCACATGAGGCCGCAGAGCAGGACGCACGGCAGCCCTGCGCCGGACCAGCGTTGATGCAGGCTAGGGCTTTTGAGGTATGCACGTGAGCGACCGCAGTGAGCCGTCGTTGACTCATGCTTCGGGCACGCAACGGGCACGGCTCAGAGGCATGATGACCACGTGACATCTGATTCAGCGCGGCTGACGGAGATCACCGCGGTTCTGATTGCAGAGTTGCTCCGCGAACAGCACCCCGACCTGGCCGACTTGCCGCTAACGTTTGGTGCTCGTGGCTGGGACAATCAGTTGTGGCGGCTCGGCGACGACCTTGCGGTCCGGCTGCCGTGGGCCACTCAGGACGCAGACGATCTGCTCCTCAAGGAGTACACCTTGCTGCCTGCTATAGCGCCGCGGCTCCCATTGCAGATACCTGTTCCGCAGCGTCTAGGCCAGCCTTCCGAGCGGTTCCCGCGCCCTTGGATTATCACTACCTGGGTCGCCGGTGAACCTGCTGACCGCGCCCCTGCGACTCGCGGTGCCGAGGCAGCCGATACCTTGGCGGCTTTCCTAGCAGCCCTACATCAGCCCGCGCCTGACGACGCGCCTGCTGGCCGGAACAACCAAGGTGGTTCGCTGGCCGATAGCGGCGAAGGTTTCGCACATTTCCTGAAGGAGACAGCCGATCGTGGGTTAATTTCCGACCCGGACGCCGTACGCGAGGTCTGGGATGATGCGCTAGCTGCGCCTGACTGGTCAGGTCCGGCTCTGTGGCTGCACGGGGACTTGCACCCGGCTAATCTTCTGACAAGAGACGGCAATTTCTGCGGCGTGGTCGACTTTGGCGACATGTGCGCGGGGGACCCGGCGTGTGACCTGGCTGCCTGCTGGACGCTTCTGCCCGATGGGGTCATCGAGCGTTTCCATCAGAGCTACTCGTCGGTTGCTGACGCAGCGACCCTGCGCCGCGCTCGCGGCTGGGCGGTAAGTAAGGCACTCGTCTGCATACTCATTGGCGATGCCGGAGTCCACGGCCGCCCAGGTGGCAAAGCCACGTGGGGACCGCCAGCAGACGCAGCCCTGCAACGCCTCACCGCGACTCGACCCTAGCTCTCGTGGGAACTCGCCCCTCGGAGACCGCATTCGTGATTATGACGAGGTGATCCTGGCGACCGGCAGGCAAGGCAGTTCGCGGCTGAGCCGCGGCGCCCGGCGGCTTTCTGCCAGCGCCCCCCTATACTCTGATCGGCCCGCGTGCCAGTTTGGGCGACGTGCCGGGTCCCTGTTCTGTCTGCCCCCGGACATAGCTGGGGCACTCGCCCTGGGAGGGTCGCGCTGATGGTGGTGCTTGACGGCGCGTCACTGACGATCGATTCCCTTGCCGCCGTCGCTGAGGGGCGCGATGAGGTTGCCCTCGCGCCGGCGGCGCGACACCGCATGGCCGCAGCCCGGGAGGTCGTCGAGGAGGCGGTGCGGTCCGAAGCGGC
This sequence comes from Streptosporangiaceae bacterium, assembly GCA_052143255.1. Classification (GTDB taxonomy): domain Bacteria; phylum Actinomycetota; class Actinomycetes; order Streptosporangiales; family Streptosporangiaceae; genus JAJYUU01. The sequence continues at coordinate 6,352 of JBKQTJ010000183.1, forward strand.
CGTCTACGGTCTCACGACCGCCGTCGCGGAGCGAAAGAGCGTCGTGCTTGACGCCGCGGCGCGCCGGGGCTTGAGCCGGTTCCTGATCAGGGGCCACCTCATTGCCCAGGGACCGCCCGTACCGCCTCGGGTGGTGAGGGCTGCGATGGTCTGCCTGTCAAACGGTTATGCCAAGGGCGCCGCCGGTGTCCGCCCCGAGCTCGCCGAGATGCTGCTCGACGCTTTGAACCGTGGTCTGGTGCCGGCCGTTCGCGGCCTCGGCTCCGTCGGCCAGGCTGATCTCGGCCCGCTGGCCGACCTCGCGGAGGGTCTCGTCCGGGAGACCGGCTTCGTCCTGGAGGACAACGAAGGGCTAGCGCTCATCAACAACAATGCCTTCTCCACCGGCTGGGCCGCACTGGCGGAGCTCGCCGCCGAACAGCTGCTGGGAGAAGCCGACGTCGCCGCTGCTCTTGCTCTCGAGGCGTTCGCCGCCAACCTCAGCCCGCTGCATCCCGTGGTCGCCCAGGTCCGGCCGCACCAAGGCGTCGTTGCGACGATCCGTCGTCTCAGCGCGCTGCTCGCCGGGAGCTCCCTGTTCGAGCCCGGTAACGCCCGGAACCTGCAGGACCCGCTCACCTTCCGAAGCATCCCCCAGATCCTCGGAGCCGCCCGGGACGCCCTCGCCTACGTCCGGAACACCATCGAGACCGAGCTCAACTCCGCGCAGGGCAATCCCGCCGTGGTCCTCGCTGAACGGCGCATCGTGTCGGTCGGCAACCTCGACGTCGTCGCAGTCGCCGCCGCGCTCGACTTCGCCCGCATCGCCCTTGCCCCCGTGGTGACCGCCGCGGCCGAACGGACTGTGAAGCTCCTTCAGAGGCCCCTCTCCGGCCTTCCGGCTGGCCTGGCAGCCGAGCCGGACACCGGCGAGGACGCCCTCGCCGAGTTCGCCGGCGCCGCGCAGGCGATCGCGGCGGAGGCACGCACGCTCGCCCACCCGGTCTCCTACGAGATCGTGAGCTCCAGCAAGGCCGAAGGAATTGAGGACCGCACGACAATGGCCCCGCTGTCGGCGAGGCGCCTGGCCGAGATGGTCGACCTCGCCGCACGGGTCATCTCCCTTGAGCTCTTCGTGGCGGCGCAGGCCGTCGACCTGCGCCGGCCCGCTCGTCTTGGCGAGGGCACCGGACGAGCGCATGGTCTCGTGCGCGAGCTCGTGCCGTTCACCGCCCGCGGACAGGCCCCGCCTGCGGAGCTAGAGCCACTCGTCGACGCGGTCCGGGCAGGCCGCTTCGCGCGGGCTGCCGGCCCACGTCAATGACCAGTGCAGGCAGTCGCCCTGCAACGATGTCCTTTCCTGCGCGTCGGTCGGCTCATCCGGGCAGCACGGAACCATTCCCGGCCGCTTCACGTGCGGAACATAATGGCAATCTCGTGTGATTCGGCTAAAGGGTCACGTTCCAAGCGTCAAGTACAGCAGGGTCCTGGCTTGGGACCGCGGCGCCCAGGATCGGATGCAGGTCCATGGATGGTGAGTACTTGCTGGCAGGCACGGTGCGGCCGAGTGCCTCGGCCATGGCCCGGACGTGGTGCGGGCCGGCTCCGCAGCAGATGCCCACGTAGCTCACCCCGAGATCGCGGGCGGCCACCGCGAAGTCTGCCATCTCAAACCTGGTGCAGCTGAACGGTTCGAGCGCCAGCGGGAAGACCCGGTCCCCGCCTTCCGCCCGCAGTGATTCCATCGTGGGCGAAGCAACGTCGGTCCGGTACGCAACCGGCTGCGCGGCCACGGCGCAGTCGACCTGGTCCCTGATCCTTGCGATCAGCGGCAGCATGGTGGCTGGCCCGCGGTCGCAGTTCAGCCCCACAATGGTCGCGCCGTGGTCGGCCAGGATCTTGCACGCCTCGACGTAGTCGTAACCGTCAAAGGTTATGGCCGGCTGGGTGGTTGCCAGCGTCACCATGGCCGGCAGGCCAAGGTCCTGGCTAACCTCCAGGCCGATCAGCGCCTCGCCGAGATAGTCGTTGGTCTCGGCGATGACGAAGTCGATGCCCTCGTCAGCAGCCCAGCCCAGCTGCTCGGCATACATGGCGCGTACAACGCCTGCGGTCGCCGCGTCGTCCGGGTCGTACGCCCAGGTGTTGGACACGTTGCCAGCCACCAGCGCGCTGCCCTCCGCCGCCACCTCCCGGGCCAGCCGCACGGCCTGCCTGTTCATGGCCTCAAGATCGGACTCGCGGCCCAGCTGACGCAGCTTCCCGCGGTGGGCGTAGTAAGTGAGCGCCACCATAACGTCAGCGCCCGCGCGCAGGAACTCCCTGTGCAACTCGGTGACCGCATCAGGGAAGTCCAGCACGGCCTCGGGCACATAGGCGCCGGCCTTGACGTAGCCCCTGCGCTCCAGTTCGAACACATAGCCCTCGGCCCCTAGCACCGTGCCCTGGGCAAGGCGGTCGGCCAGAGCCGACCCCGTTCCTGTCATAATCGCGTGTCCTCCTCCTGCGCGCCGCGGATCATTACTACCGTGCCGCAAACCGGCCGACGGTACCACCTGATGCCAAACGCCGTCCACCTAGGCGACAGCCGGATCAGCACCCGACGCCCCCACAGCGTGCGCTCGTACCCGGCGCGGCGCTAGCCCAGAGCGGTCAGTACGCCGCCTCCGCCGGACCGTTCCCCTCCGAGGCCCTCGTTTGCCGACGGCGTCGAGGCCGTGCCTCGTCAAGGAACGTCCCATCGAGTTGCCGGAGAACGCCCGCATGCGCGTTGTACGGTCGGTCGTTCGCGTGCGGCGTGGGCTCTGTGCCGTGCTCACTCACGGGCTACCGCCTACGCGAGATCCGCACTTTCCCGTCGGTATGGGGCCGGCTGGCCTGGGTCTTTCTCATCGATTTCGCGCCCAAGCCGGTGCCCGTCGAAGATCGCCTCCGAGATCATACGTGGGGCAACCGCGTCGCCAATGCGGTACAGCCCGGCGACGGCGGCGGCTGTGAGCGCGGCCTCGTCCCCGGCGAGTTCGCGGTAGAGGGTGTCTTGCGACGCCTGCTGGGTGACGAGCACGACCCCGTCGCACGCGGCGGACCAGGGCTCGCCGTGACGGTCATGGCCCGAGACCCACCCGGCGCCGACAGCGGTGACGGTCGTCGCATGGCGGACGCTGACTCCCGCCCGGTGCAGGTGGGCGCGCAGCATGTCACCCTCAAGGGTCTCGTCGCTGACCGGTGAGAGAACGTCAAACGTGGTCACCACGGTCACCTCGAAACCGTCGGCAGCCAGCATCTCAGCTACTCCGGGCGCGACGTAGTAGCCGTCGGTGTCGTAAACCACGACCCGCGGCCCTGGCGGGCGTTTGCCCGCGCAGGCTTGTTCCGGGGTGAGCACGTGCGGCAAGCCCGGGTCTGCCCCTGGCATCGGGTCAGGGTAGCCGGGCTGGACACCGTCGCCGCGCCAGGCTGAGCCGGTGGCAATCACAACCAGGTCCGCGCCGTAGTCCCGGACATCCGCCACGCTCAGCCGGTACCCAGTGATTACCTCCACGCCGGGCAGTCTGGCGAGCTGGACCGCCCGCCAGTCGATGATCCGTCCCCAGTCGCCGAGGGTAGGCAGCCGCCTGGCCCAGCGCAGCCGGCCCCCGATCTCCGGCTCGGCCTCCACCAGGTGCACCGAGGTAATACCGCGCTTGCCGAGCACCACCGCGCACTCCATGCCCGCCGGTCCGGCGCCTACGATGAGCACGGAACGGCCAGACTTCAGCGCGGCGGGGAAGTTCTCCGGGTGCCAGCCGCGGCGATATTCCTCCCCGGCGGTGGCGTTCTGCACGCAGCCGACGTGGCGGAACGTTTCCTCCCGCAGAATGCAGACGTTTGACCCGGTGCACTCGCGGATGTCCTCCAGCCTGCCCTCCGCGATCTTGCGGGGCAGGAACGGGTCGGCGATCGCCTGCCTGGCCGAGCCGATCAGGTCCACCGCGCCCGACCGGATCGCCCCCGCCATCAGATCCGGGCTGGTATACCGGCCGACCGCGACCACGGGCTTGGCGGTGGCTTCCCTGACCCGGTGCGTCCACGGCCGCTCATGCCCTTCCGGGTAGTACCGGGAAGTGCCCGAGTCCTCGGGCCACGAGCCGACGGTCACGTCCCACAGGTCCACCAGGTCGTCAGCCATCGACACCAGGGTCAGCATCTCGTCGGCGTGAATGCCGGGGAGCCCTTCCGCCCCTGGCACTCCGGAGTCGCCGTGCACAGCGATCCTGGTGGCGATCGCGCAGTCGTCGCCGACCACCTCCCGTACCGCGGCCAGGGTTTCCATCCAGAACCGGCCGCGATTCGCCAGGCTGCCCCCATAGCCGTCGGTCCGCCGGTTGATCTGCGCGGAAAGGAACTGGGTCATCAGGTAGCCATGCGCCCCGTACACATACACAATGTCGAAGCCGACGTCGGCGGCGCGCCGCGCGGCCCGGGCCCAGTCCCGCTGGACGCGGGCGATGTCGGCGGTATCCATCTCCTTCGCTAGCCCGCCCCAGTGCACCTCCGAGGTGACCTGGCTGGGGGCCAGCCGGACCGCGCGTGAGCTGCCGTTGGGGCTGGAAGCACCGCCGTGGAAGAGCTCTAGCCCCGCCAGCGACCCATGGGCCTGGATCGCCTCCGCAGCCAGCCCCAGTGCCCGGGCGTCACGGTCGTCCCAGATGTCCGCGCCGATCGCAGGGATCTCGTCGGAATCTGGGGAGACAGGGGCGTATTCCACGCACACCCCGCCCCAGCCACCCTCGGCCTTTACAGCGCGAAACGCCGCCTGCATCCTGGGCTTATCCGAGCCGAACCCCGACGCATGCGGGACCTGGTAGAACCGGTTGGGCAGTGTCTTCGGGCCGATCCTGACCGGCTCGAACAAGACGGCATGCCTGGCGTCCATGGGCAGCTCCTGGGCGCGCCCGGGCGGATCCGGGAATCTCTGGTCATTGCGTTCGGTGCCGAATTCTCGCAGACGTCCTCTCGCTGCCGCACCTGCCCGGCTAGCGGAGGGTCAGCATGCGGTTATCTGGCGCGGCCTGGGCGCCGGGCCATTGTGGTCACTGACCTCGGATTTACGCGGCGCTGCTGGCGGCACGGTGGAGTTGCCGTTGCGGGATAACGGCTCGGCCCAGGGCACGCACTAGGTTGCGGCGCTACTCGCGAGACGCAACTCTCAGCTGGCAGACGCCGAGGCAGCCGCTGATCGGGCCGCTTCCCCGCGCAGGGCCTCGAGCATCGCTGACCGCCCCGCGCGCATGAATTCGGGCCACTCGCGAGTGTCGAGGAACTGCTCGTAGAAGCCGGTCCCGGCCACCTTCCAGTAGGGCACGGGCTCGACCAGCAGCGTGCGAGCCTCCCGGCGCAGCCTGGCGAGGTGCTCGCGGGCTAGCTCTGCGTGCTGGCAGGTACGCACCTGCGCGGCAGCCGCGACGATGCTGAGCGGCCGGCCATCCCAGCCGGTAACGTCCTCACCCTGGAACTCGTGCGGGTAGAAACCGTTGACCGCGACGGCGGTGTCGACGGCAGGCTCAATGTCCAGCACCGGCCGCACCGGGAAGATGTCGACTATCCCGCCATCGCACCACGACAATCCGTCGCGCACGACCGGCTGGATGAACAGCGGCATCGAGACCGCCATCCGGATCGCGTGCGCCACGGTCATATCCGGATAGGTGCGCGGGCCAACGAAGTCCAGGCGGTTGTGCTCGACATTCCAGATCGGCGCATACGTGGGCGTCGGCAGCTGCGCCAGGGTCAGGTCGCCGAAGTGGCTGCGGTAGAACGCCTCGAGCTTGTCGCCGCGCAGAATGCCGCTCCAGCCGCGCGCCAACGTCGGGATGAGCGCGGCGATCTCGTGCCATCCGACGTCGATGTAGTCGCTGGCTCGCACCGAGGCGGTGAGCTCCGCGACCTCGTCGGCGGGCAGCCCCGCGCCGAGCGGGAATCCGAATAGGGCTGATCCCGAGCACACGGAATAGACCGAAACCTTCGTGCCACTGTCCTCAAGGGCCTTGGCCACGCCGACTAGTGACGCGAGAGCGCCGCTGCCACCGGAAGCGACAACGCCGACGCGGCCTCGCAGCGGCCGGGGGGCGGTACCGAGCAGCGGGCCGAAGACCTGCCCCGGCCCTGGCCGGCGGTCAAACGGCAGCGGAAGCATCCCGCGCCGGACCGTGTCGAGGAACGTCGCATCCTTGCGGATGCCCGCCGCCACATCGCGGGCACGGACTATGACGTTGAAGTACTGCCGGATCCGGAAGATGTCGAGTGCAGCGTCCAGGGCGCTGTGGCTCGGCCCGGAGTCGGTGCTGGCCATAGTGCTCACCTCCGCTAACCACGGTGCGCAGCCAGCATGCCGTCTGGTCAGAGGCGGAGGTCCTTCAGCGACCGCGGCCGGGCGAGCCGGTCGCCGATGACGGCACCGAACGGGTTGTCCGGATTACCCGGCTTAGCGGTAACGGTAGCGCTCATGGCGAAATGATTATCCCTGGCGAGAAGTGGCGCGTTGGTCCGGTGATCCCGCAACAGCAGTCCTGGTCGCAGCCGGTTCAGTCCTCGTCCAGAAAGTGCCCGTGGCGCAAGTCCCTGACCGAGGCTGGCCCCGTGACCACGGCCGCGAACGGCCCGGTTCCCGGCAGCCGGCCGAGCGCCCAGCCCGCGAGCCCGGCAGCGCGGGCCAGCGGAGCACACAGGTGGGGGGAACCAAGGCAGAAAATGTGGTGGACGCCTGCTGGCCGTAGTGGCAGACGCTGCGAATGACCAGTCCGCCCATTGAGTGGCCAACCAGCAGGATCTCATCCACCTGCCGTGGCCACGCGGCCGCTCGCCCACCTCCAAATACCAGGAGCGGACCCGGTCCTGGTATTGGAACTCACGCGGCGGCGCCCAGCAAGGGCAACGGCCCGGCAGCTGCCGATTCCATCCCGCCGGCTCAGCAGATGGTCAGGTCCGGGTGCACTAGCGGCCTGAGGGTGCGCTGCAGCGCCGAGCGGGCGGTGTACCGGGGCGCCCAGCCCAGGTCCCGTTTCGCACGGGTCGTGTCCATTATCGCGGGATGACTGGCCGCCTCCACCCACTGAGCGGTAGGCGGCAGGAACGGCAGGGCAGCGACGGCGAGGGCCGCGAACTGTGCAGGGCCGGCTGGAATGGTCAGCGGGAACATGCCGAGTTCGCGGGCGATGTCTGCGGCAGTGATGATCCCGTCGGCGGCGATGTTATACGCGCCAGGCGGCCCGGCAGCGACGACGCACTGCCGCAATGCCTGCCCCACGTCCTCCTCGTGCACCACCTGCAGCGGGAACGCAGGCACCAGAATCGGCACCGGCAGCAGAAACCTGCCAGCCCGGCTGGCCAACCAGCGTGCTAGCGGCCCCACTGCGCCGGGCAGCAGGTCCTTCGCACCCACAGCATGCGGGCCGAGGACGATTGACGGGCGCAGAAAATACAGAGCGATGCCGGCGGATCTGGCATCAGCCTCGGACCGCAGCAGGCACTCGATTTCAGCCTTCTGCTGGGCATAGAACAGCCGGGCGGCTGGGCGGATGGGCCAGTCCTCGGTCATGCCGACGGGGTTGTCACGATGGAAACCATAGGCTGCCACTGAGGAGCCATAGACAAAGCGCCGGGCACCAGCGGCGGCCGCGGCGCGAAAAGTGTTCAGCGTGCCGTCGACATTGATCGACCGGATGGCCTCACGCGGCGCGGCACCGGTAACCGAGAACGCCAGGTGCACCACCACATCGGCATGGCCGAACGCGTCATGAAGTGCGCTGGGGTCGCGGACATCGCCGCGGCGGTAGTCCATCTTCGTCCAGCCGTACGCGGCCGGATCGAACGGGCGCCGGGCGATGCCGACGATCCGCGTCACCCGGTCATCGGCTTGGAGCATGGGCATCAGGCCGAACCCGAAGGTGCCGGTCGGCCCCGTCACCGCGACCGTCAGGCCGGTCTCGCAACTGCCGCCGGCATCGATTCCCGCCTCCGGCGCTGACGCCACCGGTCCTCCCTCCCGGCGCTTGCTACTTTCGCCCAGGTAGCCGTTGCAAGGTCCGCATGGCCGCTGTCATGGCCTTCGCGTACCCGCCAGCCCGCATCAAGCGTGGCGGTGCGATGGGCAGGAAACGCTGGATCGACACAGTTTGGACGTTGGTGTACTTCAGCATTCCATGTTCGCCGTGCCTGCTGCCAACTCCCGAATCCTTCCAGCCGCCCATCGGGGCGTCTACGGATCCCCACGCGGCTGCGTAGGCCTCGTTGACGTTGACGGATCCGGCCTCCAGCTGGGTCGCTATGTCGCGGCCCTGGCCAGCATTCCGGGTCCAGACCGAGAAGTTCAGGCCATAACAGCTGTCGTTGGCCCGCTTGATAGCCTCTGCCGCGCCACTCACCCGGTACAGGGCGATGACCGGCCCGAATGTCTCGTCTGCGTAGAGGGTCATGCCGGGCAAGGCGTCCGTCAGGATGGTGGGCTCGAAGAAGTAAGGACCGATATCAGGCCTCGCGTTGCCGCCAGCTAGCACTGTCACGCCCTTACTGACCGCGTCGTCAACATGGCGAGCGACGGTTGCCAGCTGCTTCGCCGATGTAAGTGAGCCAATATCGTGCTCGTAGTCGAGGGAATGGCCCAGCCGGAGCGACTTCGTGGCCTTTACGAAGCGCGGGACGAACTCGTCCCAGACGGCCGCGTCGACATACATCCGTTCCATCGAGATGCACAGCTGACCGGCGTTGGAGAAGGCCGCTCGCACCGCCCCGGCCACGGTCTTGCCGAGATCCGCATCGGCAAGTACCAGCATCGCGTTCTTCCCGCCGAGTTCCATCGAGCAATCGATGAGCCGCCTGGCAGCCTGGGCTGCGACGATCCGGCCGATCCCGGTGCTCCCGGTGAACATCAGGAAGTCGCTGTGCTCGATGACTGGCGTCCCCAGTTCTTGCCCTGAGCCGGTTACCACCTGCAGGACACCCACGGGCAGGCCGGCCTCTTCGAGCAGTTCTGCCGCCCATAGCGCGGTGTAGGGCGTCTGGCTGTCGGGCTTGGCGATGACGGCATTGCCTGCGGCGAGCGCAGGAAGAGCGTCACTGATTCCGAGCGTGAGCGGGTAGTTCCACGGCGAGATCACGCCGACGATGCCTCTCGGGTGGTGATACTCCCAGGTCTGCGTCAGGGCAGGAAAGGCGCCCGCGCGCCGGTGTGGCTGCAGGTAGCGCGGCGCTGTTCGGGCATAGTAGCGGCTCACCTGCGCGACGTCGATGATCTCTTCGAAGGCGTGCCACCGGCCCTTACCGTTCTCCAGCTGGATCAGGTCGAGCACCTCATGCTGCCGATCGAGCAGGAGCTTGGCGAAGCGGAGCAGCACCCTCGACCGCTCGACGACAGGCAGCCGGCCCCAGTCGCGCTGTGCTCGGCGTGCTGCGTCCGCGGCCGCCGCTACATCGTCCCCCGTGCAGTGCGGGACATGCCCGAGTATGTTCCCGGTGGCGGGCAACTCGACCGCGACAAGCTCGCGCGGACCCGCGGTAACGGCGCGCGCTGCCAACCGATCGAGTAGACCCCGGCTGATGCGCGAGCCGAGTTCCTGCTGCCCAACACCTGCCGCGCTGCCCGTAGATGCCGTCATCACTCGCCTCCTCCGGACGTCGGTATCCAGACAGTCATGGATCTGCAATGTGGCGGACGTCGCTGACTGGCAGGCACAGCGCACCAGGGGCCGACGCGGGCACCACCGGCCTCTGCGGCTGCGCCGGCCGGACGCTGCGGTAGGCGGCGCCGAGCGCGGGCCTGGCATCGTGGTCGCCGTTGTTCGGCCACATGGCCATTGCTCTCTCTGCCTGGGCCACGATCGTCAGTGCCGGGTTGACGCCCAGGTTCGCCGAGATGGCTGAGCCATCGACAACGTGCAGCCCAGGGTGCCCGTACAGGCGGTGATAGGGGTCGATGACGCCGGCCTCGGCGGAGTCGCCGATGACGCAGCCGCCCAGGAAATGTGCCGTCATCGGGATATTGACCATCTCGCCTACGCTGTTCAGCGGGAACCCACCGATTCGGTCGGCTATGTGCCGCATTGTTTCGTTCGCAGCGGGAATCCAGGTCGGATTCGGCACGCCGTGCCCTTGCCTGGACGTCAGCCTGATCCGGCCGAGCCGGGTGCGCCGGGGATATACCGTGATCGAGTTGTCCAGCGTCTGCATCGTGAGCCCGATCACGGCCCGCTCGGACCAGTGGTTCAGGCCCGCGTACAGCGATGCGACCTGCCCCGGATGGCGCGCCAGCTTGGCGAGCCACTTCACCGAACGCGGCAGTTTCCCGCCGCCGTCGGTCATCAACGTACTGAGCAGCCCCATCGCGTTCGAGCCCTTGCCGTACCGGACCGGCTCGATATGGGTGTATTCGTCGGGGTGAATCGATGAGGTGATGGCTACTCCGGCGGTGAAGTCATGCTTCTTCCGGTTGCGCAGCGTGGTCAGCGCGCCGCCGAGCGCCTCCGAATTCGTGCGGGTCAGGACGCCTAGCATCCCGGACACCTCCGGCAGCATGCCCGTGACCTTCATCCTGTGCAGCAGTTGCTGGGTGCCCCACGTGCCAGCCGCGAACACCACCTGACTGGCGGTGAACGAGCGGGTGGTCCGCCGAGCCCGCCACGCGCCGGTCCGCACCGTGTCGACCGCAAATCCGCCGTGCTCCAGTGGCCGCACGGCGACGGCGGTGGTCTCCGCATGCACGGTGGCACCGGCCTGCTCGGCCAGATACAGGTAGTTCTTGACCAGGGCGTTCTTCGCGTTATTCCGGCAGCCGGTCATGCATCCGCCGCCTTCGACGCAGCCCCGACGGCTCGGACCGACGCCCCCGAAGAACGGGTCGGCGACCTCGACGCCGGGTTCCTTACGACCGTCGCGGCCAAAGAACACGCCCACCGGGGCCATCCCGAAGGTGTGCCCCACGCCCATCTCCTCGGCCACGCTCCTCATGACCTCGTCCGACGGCGTCATCGTCGGATTGCGCACCACGCCCATCATCCGTTGCGCCTGGTTGTAATAGGGCGCGAGCTCGGCGCGCCAGTCGGTAATGTGCGCCCACTGCCGGTCGTGGTAGAAAGCGTCTTTTGGCTCGTACAGCGTGTTCGCGTACACCAGCGAGCCGCCACCGACCCCAGCCCCGGCCAGGATGATCACGTCGCGCAGTATGTGGATTCGCTGGATGCCCTTGCAGCCGAGCTTCGGTGCCCAGAAGAACTTACGGGCATCCCACGAGGTGCGCGGGTAATCGGCATCCTCGAACCGGCGCCCGGCCTCGAGTACCCCAACCCGGTAACCCTTCTCGCTGAGCCGCAGAGCGGTCACCGAGCCGCCGAAGCCAGAGCCGATCACTACCACGTCATAGTCTTGGGGAACAGGCCTATCCATCGTCCTCACCGCCCCTTCCGTGAGCACGCGATAGTCGATGGTGCGCCGCGGCGCGGCGCCCGCAGCAGGGCCGAAGGTCCCCGGCCTCTCGCGGGCAGGCAACGGCGCGCTTCGGCCACGAAGTGCGCAAATTGCGCCGCATCACAGACCGGACCACCCCGCAGCGGCCGCTGATCGGGCAGGCTGCCCACCGCCCGTGCGACTCGAGGCCAGATGCGAATGGTCGTACATCGCGCGGACCCAGGGTACTAGCCGTGTAGATGCTCAACGGGTGGGTCAAGCCACCGCCATCACCCCGGAGCGCTGGTCTCTCGTACGCCACGGTTCGTGACTAGCCCGTAGCAAGCCGCTCGCCTTAATACGCGGGACCAATGGCCCTGCTGGCTGTTGCCGGCAACGCGTCGGGAGTCCACATTGCCTGTGCCGCAGGCGTCTGGCGTTACGACTAGCGTCCGCCTGTGACTGCTGTGTTTCAGCTGAAGAGTCGTGACCGGAGGTCAAGGATCACGGGTTCACGTCCCGCCGAACGCGCGGTGCCAAAGGTCCCTCCGGGCAGGACCATCGGCCGTATCCCGCCAGGTCGCGTTGTGCCACTATGACTCCGAAATGACCTCACTCAGCGTGCTCGCGGCGCTCGAATGAAGCCGTGCCGTCATATTTTGGAGCTGGGTCATGGAGTTGCTGAATTCGCTGGACGCGGCCTTTGTTGATGCGGAAGACCAGGACCAGAACACCTCGTTCGCGATAGCTTCGATCGCAGTTTTCGAGGGCCCGGCCCCGGCTCACGAGGAATTCCTGACGGCTATCACTGCGCGCCTGCCGCTTGTGCCGATCTACCGCAGGAAGCTCCGCAAGGTGCCGTTCAACCTTGGCCCGCCAGTCTGGGTTGAAGACCCGAAGTTCGATCTCCGTTACCACGTCCGGCAGACGGCCTTGCCGGCGCCCGGCGGGGACCGGGAGCTCCGCGAACTGATGGCTCGGGTTATGACGCAGCGCCTAGACCGCGACTACCCGTTGTGGGAATACTGGCTGGTCCAGGGCCTCGGCCAGGGCCGCTGGGCGCTGATTTCCAAGGTGCACCACTGCATGGTCGATGGCGTATCCGGGACTGACCTCTATCGCGTGATCTTTGATACCTCCCCTGAATCGCCGCCGCTGCCCACCGTCGAGGAACGGCCGGTGCCGCCCGAGCCGTCGGGGCTTGAGCTCGCGGCGCGCGCCGTCCTGAACTCAGCCTTGCTTCCGCTGCAAGACGGCGGCGCGATCCAGCGCATGCTCGCGAACCCGGAGACCGCCGTCCGGCAGGGAGCCGAAGCACTGCGGGGCGCCGCGCGGATGGCCGAGGCGCTGGCGCCGGCCGCCGCGTCGTCTCTCAGCGGTCCTATTGGCCGCCAGCGCAGGTACACCTGGGCCAGGGCTTCTCTCGGTGACGTCAAGACGATCAAGAACGAGCTTGGCGGCACGGTGAACGACGTGTTCCTGGCTGCCATCAGCAGCGGTTTCCGCACTCTGCTGCTGGCTCGCGGCGAAAAGCCCGCGCCATCGATGGTGCCGTCGCTGGTTCCGGTCTCGGTTCGCGCCGAGGGCGAGGAGAGCATCTACGAGAACAGGGTGTCGGCGCTCGTGGCTAACCTCCCCGTCGATATCGCCGACCCGGTGGCGCGCCTCGACTCGATCAAGACCCAGATGGCGGCGCTCAAAGCGAGCAACGAGTCCCTGGCCGGGGAGGCCGTGATCTCCCTGCGGCGCTACACGCCGTTCGCCCTGGCCTCGATGTTCGTCCGGCTCGCTTTCAGCCTTCCGCAGCGCGAGATTGTCACGGTAACGACGAACGTCCCTGGCCCGCAGCAGCCGCTCTACGGGCTCGGCCGGCGGCTGGTCGAGATCATTCCCTACGTGCCGATCGCCACGACGCTGCGCACCGGAGTGTCTATCTTCACCTACTGCGGCCAGGTCACGTTCGGGATTACCGGCGACTACAGCACGACGCCCGATCTTGATGTGCTGGCCATCGGCATCGAAGACGGCGTTGCAGAGCTCCTCAAGGCCGCCGAGGCCCGCAGCGGCCGCGAAGCAACTGACGTGCAGGTGCAATCGAAGTCCGCCACACATGCCAAGGTCCCCAAGGCTGGCAAGGCTGGCAAGGACTCAAGGGACTCCGATTCGCCAAAGGCCCAGCCTGCGGCAAACGCTCCGAAGAAGGCGAAAGCATCCGGCGCCAAGAAGACTGCGGCTGGCGGCAAGAAGACCGCGGCCAAGCGCACTGCTTGACACAACGCCAGTTCCGGCGCTGTGCTGTGCGGAGCATCAGGTGTCGCGGAGGTGCTGATGACGCCGGCGGAACTGCGGGCAGCGAGCAAGCTGGGCGGGCACGCCATCGCTGGCGTGATCTCCAGGATCGAGCAGGTCCATGAGGCCATTGCGGGTCGCGCATTTGGCCCGGTCCGCCAGGCTGGTGCTCCTGTCAGGCTCATCCACGACGCAGTCAGCCGGGGCGCCTACCTCGCCGTCCGGAGTGCCGCGTCAGCGGCAGGTGCGTTGAGCGGAGAGTTCGCGCCGCTGCTCGGCGGGCGCGGGCAGCCGGTGAGTTCTGCGCCGGCCGGGAACCTGGCGCTCGCCGTCCTGAACGCGATCGCCGGTGATCACCTCGGGCCGGACGCCTCCGCGCTCGCCATCGGCATGGCCGTGCGATCAGGCGGCCGCGATATCGAGCTGACAGCGCCGGACCTGGCAAGCGAATTCCCCGATGCCACGCCCAGGCTGGCGGTGCTCGTGCACGGCCTCGCCGAGACGGAGGACTCGTGGCACCGGCGTGGAAATCAGGCCGAGTCGTATGGCAGCCGGCTGCGTTCCGAGTTCGGCTACTCACCCGTCTACGTTCGCTATAACAGCGGGCGGCACGTGTCGGACAATGGCCAGGACATGGCCATCCTGCTGGACCGCCTGGCAGCCGCCTGGCCGGTGCCAGTGGCCGAGATCCTGCTCGCGGGGCACTCGATGGGTGGCCTGGTCATCCGCAGCGCATGCCACTACGGCGACGACTGGTCGCTGGCATGGACACGTCAGGTCCGGCAAGTGTTCTACCTGGGGTCACCGCATCTGGGCGCGCCGCTGGCCCGCGCCTTCGGGCTGGCCGGCTGGGCGCTGAGTCTGGCGCCAGAGACCAGGCCTTTCGCCTCCATGATCAACGGGTCGAGCTCCGGGGTTAAGGATCTCCGCCATGGCTACCTGATCGCTGACGACTGGGCTGGCTGTGACCAGGACACCTGCCTGCGCGACCACCGGCATGATGCTCCGCTCCTTGCCGGGGCCAGCCATTACGCAATCAGCGCCACGATCACCGCCGATCCGGGCAGCGCGGTCGGCGCACTGGTCGGCGACCTCCTCGTAACGCCGACCAGCGCACACGGCCGGCGCGGCCGGGTTCAGCACATCGCCTTCCCACTGCAGTCAGGACGGCGGCTTGGCGGGATGCACCATTTCGACCTGCTCGGACATCCCGCAGTCTGGGCGACGATGGACGGTCTGCTCCGGCACGCCGGGGACTAGCCCGATGGGCGGTTGCGGCCGAGCCGCTCGTGCGCGGCGACCCACTCCCCCGCCACCACTGCCGAGCCCAGCGAGATCTCGCCGCACAAGACGGTGGCCGCGATGATCTCGGCCAGCTTGCGCACCTTGCCGGTGCCGTAACAGCCCAGCAGCTCCAGGCACTCGCGCTGCGTTGGCAAGCCCGTCCCGCCGCCGTAGGTGGCCACGATCAGCGCCGGGATGGTGATCGAGTAGTAGTAGCTACCGTCGGCGAGCAGCTCGGTATGCACGAGCGCGGCCGAGGACTCGGCCACGTTTGCGATGTCCTGGCCGGTCGCGGTGAACAGTGCGGCGATCGCGTTGGCCGAGTGGTTGCCGTTGTTGTTCACTCCGGCCATCATGCCGCCGAGGTTGGAGACCTGGCGGGCCCGGAACATCTCCTCCGGCGTGGTGTGCATGATCTCGCGGATGAGGTCTTGTGCGATCGTTGCCTCCGCGGTGACGCGCTTGCCGCGGGTGTCCAGGATGTTGATCTGGGAGCTCTTCTTGTCCGTTGCCAGATTGGACTCCAGGCAGAACTGCCGCACGCCCGGATACTGGCTGCGGATCCAGGCGCACGCTTGCGCGGTCGCCTTGCCCGCCAGGTTCTGTCCAGCGGCGTCGCCGGTGGTGAAGTTAAACCGCAGGAACAGGTACCTGCTGGCCGAGAATTGCTCGATATCGCGCAGGCGCCCGACGAGAGTGGTTGCCTCCGCCTCCCGCTTGATCGCGTCGAAGTTCGCCGCCACCCATTGCCCGAAGGTGCGTGCCTCCCGCGCGCTGTCGAAGCCGAACACGGGAGCGCGCTGCATGCGGTCGTCCATGACGGTGGTCGTCACCCCGCCCGCCCGGTGGAGCAGCTTCATGCCGCGGTTGTAGCTGGCGACCAGGGTTCCCTCAGTCGTCGCCATCGGCACGTAGAACTCGCCATCCGCATGCTCGCCGTGAACGAGAAGCGGGCCCGCGATCCCGACCGGCACCTGAGCGGTGCCGACGAAGTTCTCGATATTCCCGGCAAGCATGGCTGGGTCTACCGAGTAGCGGCCGAGGTGCTGCGGGCTCGCGCCGGTCACCATCTCCAGGAAGCGCGTCCGCTCAGCCGCGGCGGCGGGACTGTAGTCGTCCGGCAGCCGCGGCATCCGGCCGTGTTCCTGTGCGGGTGCGGTCATTGCCAGGCCCTTTCCGCCGTCACGACGAGAGCAACTCGCCCTTGAGGATCTTCCCGAGGGTGTTCTTCGGCAACTCGTCACGGAACTCGATCACCCGGGGGTACTTGTAGGCGGCCATGCGCTCCCGGCAGTACGCGATCAGGTCAGCGGCCAGCAGCGCCGCGTCGGCCTGGAGCTTAACGAAGGCCATGACCTCCTCGCCCAGGCGGTCATCCGGAATCCCGATGACCGCGGCTTCGGCGACTGCCGGATGGGAGTGCAGCACGTCCTCGATCTCGCTCGGGTACACGTTGTACCCGCCACGGATGATGAGTTCCTTCTTCCGGCTGACGATGAACAAGTAGCCGTCCTCATCGAAGTACCCGAGGTCGCCGGTGTGGAGCCAGCCGCCGGTGAAGGCCTCGGCGGTGGCCTCGGGATTGTTCAGGTAGCCCTTCATGACGTGAAGCCCGCAGGTCACCACCTCGCCCACGTGATCTTTCCCGGCCGGCAGCCGGTTGCCGGCGGCGTCCCGCACTTCGGTCCGCGTGCCCCAGATCGGCTTGCCGACGCTGTAGGCGCGACGGTCAGTCTCGCTCTTGTTAAACGTCGTGGTCGATGCGGTCTCGGTCATCCCGTATCCCTCCAGGATCACCACTCCGAAGCGCTCCTCGAATGCATCCAGCACGGGCCCAGGTATCGACGCACCACCTGAGATCGCGACTCGCATCGACGATGTGTCGTAGTTATCCAGATCGGGGCACGACAGCAGCGCGATGAACATCGTCGGGACGCCCTCGAAGATCGTGGCGCCGTCTCGTTGGATGGCCGTCAGCGTCGTCTCTGCGTCGAACCGCGGGATCAGCGACATCGTGCAGCCGAACCGCACGCAGACGTTCATGATGCTGGACAGCCCGAACACGTGGAACAGCGGCAACGCGGTGATGACGACATCGTCCGCCTGGACGTCGAAGAGCCGACCCGGGATGTCGGCGTTCATATACAGGCCCATGTGGGTAAGCTCGGCGCCCTTGGGCCGGCCAGTCGTGCCCGAGGTGTAGACGATCACCGCCGTGTCAGTGGGCTCGCGCGGGACTAGCCACTGCTCGCTCGTGCTCACGGCGAGCAGCCGCTCGAACGGGACGGCGTCCGCGTTGGCGTTAGCGTGACCGACGGCGTAGATGTCGCTCACCCCGGCAGCGGCGGCACCCTTTGCGGCCTCGCCGAGAATGCCTTCCCAGGTGATGAGCATCTTCGACGCGGAGTCTGCGAGCTGGAACTCGACTTCCGGTGCCTTGAGCATCACATTCAGCGGCACGACGATGCAGCCGGCCTTGAGAATCCCGAAGTAGGCGATCAGGAATTGGGGAATGTTCGGCAGTTGCAGGGCAACTGGGTCCCCAGGCTGTAGTCCCGCCGAATCCAGGCCAGCCGCGAGCCGGTCCGATAGCACGTCCAGCTCGGCGTACGTCAGGTTGCCTCCCGTATAGACCGCTACAGGCTTACCGGGCGACACCGATGCTGTCTCGCGCAACATGACAGCCAGGTTGAAAGTCATCATCGTTCCGTCCCCTTTCCGCGAAGCACCTTCGCAGGCGGCCGGGAATCGACCGCCAGCACAGTTCAACGCTTCAGCGGCCATACCAGTCCTCAAGTGCCAGCTACTGTCATCATGAGCCGCTCAGGATGCCTGCATACGGGCCATCGTCATGACATGCCGGGACCTTGGTTGTGAGCTTCATGGGGCAGGGATCCCGAAGCCACGGTCGGGAACAATTCCCTCAGCCGGTCACTGACTCCCTCGCCGGTGGCGACTCAGATACCGAGCGGCTCCGGTCCAGCCATAACGAGGACCAAGCTGGACACGATCCAGGCATGGCCGTACCGCCACGCTTCGGCCGTTCGAGGCCGCCTTGGCTGGGCGTTCGAACTGGGGTTCCACGCCGATTCCAAAGGCGGTATTCGCCGATTTCGGGGAGCCATCCGCGGGGTCTTCTGAATGTGCGAGGCGGCTACGACCCGGTTCGCGACTGTGTCGATGAGCTGCGGGGCGGTTTATCGTTGGTACTATTTCCTCTCGGCCCAGACGGCCAGTCGCCAGCTGCACCCAGCATCTACCGCTAGTTCGAGCGCGTGGTCGTTCGATCTTGTCGTCCAGCTAGCACTGTAGATCGCATTGCCACGGCATCCATCAATGTGGAGCACAAGGCCACCAGTGGCATCGGTAACATTTGCAGTCCCCGAGCCATGGCAAAGCACCTTTAGTGTGGCCTTGGATGTGCCTCTCGCCAGGGCGGGCAGCGAGAACTTCCTCGTCCCCTTGCCAGTAATGGCGACCAGCAGGTGTCCTGGCGGACCGGCGGCTGCCGGCTGCCGGGAAGGTGACGCTGGAGGCGGCACGGCGGCCGAGCCAGAATGGCTCGCGCAGCCGGTCGTCAAAAGCGCCGATGCGAGCCACACCGCGAAGATGCAGTGACGTTTCGTCACCCGTCAGGAACTTCCATGCCAGGAATACGGCAGGTTCCACGGCGCATGACTCGTGCCGGACTTAGTCGTCACGAACCCGCATGCGGGAGGTGAGTAGTAGCCGTACTTCCAGTTGAAAATATCCCGCTGCGCGCCAACGTGCAGGTACCCGGTCTTGCCGTAGTTCGTAGGCACCGTCCAGTGGTAGGTATAAGTGACACTGGCCGACAATGAGAGTGCGATGGAGGCGGAAATTGTCTGCTTCGCCGAAGCGATGATCGCACTCTCCTCGGTTTGCAGCGCACCGGTGAACGTGGCCGTGACTGTTGCTCCGGCCTGGATCGAGATTGTCAGGTCCGTGCCCGGGGAACCGGACGATGGCGGTACCACATTAACGTTGTCTGAACCGGTTTTTGTGGTGAGGTAGTACTTGTTGTTCGTGCTGCACGCTGCGGCGCTGGCGGCTGTTGGCGCTGCCGACAGTGCCGCCGCTACAAGCAGCGGTGCTGCCGATAGCCGGATTATCTTGGAAATCAAGAAAGCCTCCCTGGGAGCTGCGAAAGGGACCATAGAGGTCCCAAAGCTGCGGCGCTGGGAGCCTCGTGCTGTTAAGGCCGGGCCGACCGGGAATGACCGACTTAGACACAGATTTCCACTGATCTAATTTCGTTGTCAACTATCTCACATAACGTCAACTTATAGTCTCACTTCGTAACTGCGCAGGACCTGCCAGCCTCTACTCAAGATCACCCTTAAAACTACGATCTGTTACCGCTATCTTCCTGATCTCCTCATTTAGCAACCTGATTCTCGTGCTCCCACCACAGTTCGAAGCAGCGCCGCACGGCCGCAACTATCGACGTCCAGCCCGAACGTGTCACGTATTACCGAGCTTGACCATGCGGATGGCACGAAATTCGGGTGCGAGCCCGCTACCTGCATGAGAACGAGGAGCGAGCGTTCGTGCGGGCGCAAGATTGTGGCGAACTGTGCCTTCATCAAATAGCGAATGTCATGACCAACGGGCGGTTTGAGCAAGCTGCTCGTTCCCGTTCCAAGTCTCAGTCATTCATGTTCGGATACTTACGTCGATCTGCCATGACAGAGGCGGGCGGACCGGTGCCGCGGTCACCGGGACGGTGCCATCGATTTCGAGGCGTCCAAGAACTGCTGGATCGGCGCCACCTCGTTAGGGTGGTCGCCGGACGGTCAGTGGCGGATCCGGCGCAAGATCTGGGGCAGGACCAAGACCGAAGTCAAGGACAAGCTTGAGGCCGGGCTGAGGCCCGGCGCCTGGACCCGGCCTGACCGCGCTGCAAGCCAGGAGAAGCCGGACCGGCTGTAGCCGCACAGAGCTGCTCGCGAAGGACGCGCCGCCGAGGCCAGCCGGGAGGACCCAGAACCCGGCAAGTGACCCGCGGCCCGAGCCAGTCAGGCACCGGGCCGCCGCGTCGCGTCGCGTGGTGCCCTCTTCTCGTCCTATGTGCAAGCTGAGAGAGTGACACCACTCTTGGGCCGCCGCTGCACGGAGACACCTATGCCCCAACACCAGAGCCGCTGCCGCACCACCGTCCGCAGGTGCGTACCCCTCGTTGTCATCGGCGGGATCGTCGCTGGCTCTGTCTCGTGCTCGGGCCAGGTCACGGCAGGCGCGCCGCATCGCACGCACTCAGCGCTTACAGTGGCCATCGCTGACGGCACCTTGCGGGGACGTCAGGCCGGCAGCACAGACGAGTACCTCGGTATACCGTACGCCGCACCGCCGGTGGGACCGCTGCGCTGGCGGCCGCCACAGCCGCCCGCGCGCTGGACCGGTATCCGGGCGGCCACCAGGTTCGCCCCGCATTGCGCCCAGCGTGCAGGACCTTTCGGCCGGGCGAGCATGTCCGAGAACTGTCTGTACCTGAACGTCTTCGAGCCCGCACGACAGCACGCAAGCAGCCTGCCGGTCATGGTGTGGATCCACGGCGGCGGTTTCGTGGGCGGCGAGAGCGACGACTACAACCCGAGCCGGCTGGTCGCCGACGGGGTTATCGTCGTCACAATCAACTACAGGCTTGGAGCGCTCGGCTTCCTGGCCCACCCCGCCTTGGCAGAACATCCGGGCGGCCCGTCGGGCGACTACGGGCTCATGGACCAGCAAGCAGCCCTGCGCTGGGTGCAGCACAACATCCGAGCCTTTGGCGGCAACCCGGCTAACGTCACCATCTTCGGAGAATCCGCTGGCGGCCAAAGCGTGCTACTCCAGCTTGCCTCGCCCACCGCCCACGGCCTGTTCGCCCGCGCCATCGCGGAAAGCGGTGGCTACGCCCAGTACCCGGAGTCCCTGGCCGCCGCCGAGGCAGCCGCCCGCGCGTTCGCGGCCAAGGCGGGCTGCGCGAGCCAGACCGCTCGGTGCCTGCGCAGCCTGCCGGTATCGACCATCCTCGCCGACCAGGACCAGACGGGTGCGAACGCTGACATTGACGGGCTGGTGCTGACCCAGCCGCTGAAGAACGCGCTTGCCAGCGGGACCTTCAACCACGTGCCGGTGATCGACGGGTCCAACCATGATGAGTGGCGGCTGTTCGTCGCGCTGGCCACCTTCGAGGGTCACCGGGTGACCGCGGCCAACTATCTGCCGATGATCGCTTCCACGCTTCATGTCTCCCGGGCGATAGCCCAGATCATCGCGGCGCAATACCCGCTCAGCGCCTACCCGAGCCCGCCGCTCGCTCTTAGCGCGGTCGGCACCGACGCGATCTTCGCCTGCCCGACGCTCCTGCTGGATCAGTCGCTGTCTCGGTACGTGCCTACCTATGCCTACGAATTCAACGACGAGAACGCGCCCGATGACTACCCCAGCCCAGGTTTCCCCTATGGCGCCACGCACGCATCCGAACTCCAGTACCTGTTCGGGCTGCCAGCCTCATCGCACGGCACGCTGTCGGCCAGGCAACAGCGGCTCGCCGCCGCTATGCGGAGCGAGTGGACCAGCTTCGCCAAGTCCGGCGTGCCGTCCTCGGCAGGCTCGCCGGCCTGGCCCCGCTTCACCCCTGGCGGCCAAGCCATGCTGTCGCTGATCCCACCCGCGCCGCAGCCAGAGTCGAGCTTCGCGACCGAGCACCACTGCGCCTTCTGGGCACTCGGCGGCGACTAAGAGCCCGACGACCCGAGCGACCAGCCCGTCACTGCCGGGATTAGGCCGGACGGGGCCGAGGCCAGCAGCTTGCCACCGCCCTGGAGCAAGTGCCGGGATCTGACCTTCCGCAGTGGAACGAACTGCGGAACGTTCCGATGATTTGCTGTCTATCTTGAAGGCGCGCGTTCGTCGTGGTGGCGAAGGTAGCTACTTGGACTTGATCCTGACGGAACAGAGTGACGCAGCAGGGAGGAAGCGCCGATGACCACGGATGGTTGCCAGCCCGTCTCGGTTAGCCGGACGATCGACGCCGCGGCGGAGGAGTTGTTTGCGGTTCTGGCGGATCCGGCCAGGCACCCGGACATCGACGGCTCCGGCATGCTAAGACGGGCTGTGAACAGCGCGATCATCGCTGGCGTCGGGGACACGTTCACCATGACCATGCATAACGCCGAGATGGGTGATTATGAGATCACCAATCACGTCGTGGAGTACGAGGGCAACCGGCGGATCGGCTGGGAACCCGTCCTGAGTGCTGCCTCGCGGAGCGAAGACCAAGCCGATATCGGGCACCGCAGCGAGCACCGATGGATCTATGACCTCAAGCCCGTCGGCCCGTCCACGACGGTCGTAACTGAGATATACGACTGCGCCCGGGCGCCTGACTGGCTGCGCCGTGCAGTACGGAACGGCGATCGCTGGGTGCAGAGCATGACCACAACGCTAGAGAAGCTCGATCAGCAGTGCGGTGCCTCACGGCTGCAGACGGAAGCCGGCGCCCTGCTGCGGTCGCTAACCAGCCAACGTAACCACGTGCTCGGGATCCTCGACGGTCTGACCGAGGACCAGCTCTGGCGGCCCGTGCTGCCCTCCGGTTGGAACTGTCTCGGCATGGTGCGGCACCTGACCATCAGCGACGAGCGGTTCTGGTTCCGCGGGATCGTCGCCGGTGAGACCGCCTACGTCAGCACGTCGGACGAGCAAGCCGAGGCCGCCTGGCGGGTCCCTGCGGGCATGACCGGCGCGGCCGTACTCGACGCGTATCAGCGCGAGATCGAACTCGCCGACGCAGTCATCGCAGCCACGCCGCTCAGCAAACCGCCCGCCATCTGGCCGGTCGAGATCTGGCCGAACTGGAGGCTGCCGGACTTTCGCGCAGTCATGCTGCACGTGATCACGGAGACGGCCTGCCACGCCGGTCACCTCGATGCAGCACGTGAACTCATCGACGGCCGCCAATGGATGGCTTGAATTTCAGTAGCGATTACGGCGCCAACGGCAGCATCGCCGGAAAACCTGGGCCGCTAGGAGGGCAAGCTGCTAGCTAACGGGCACGCCGGCAGGCACGACGCCGCGTCATGCACAAGTTAGAGCTCCCGATAGTTATACGTGCGGGCATGCTCAACTTCGCCGACGACGAGCCGGCTGATGATCTTCGACGCCACGACCGCTGGCGCAACCAGCCGCCCCTGGCGATGAAAATCGTTGAGAAGCTCGACTCCTGGCAAGGCGTCCGGCGGCTGAGAACGTGCGTGGGCCTGCATGTCGGTGTCCATGATTCCCGGGCGCACCGCGATCGCGCGGAAGCTCGCCGTCCACATCATGACCAACACCGCCCTCACCGGCGCGACCTACGACATCGACGGCGGGCAGCAATTCCTCTGAGCGCAACCACACGACATTGCACGGACGCCGAGGGGGGCAGCGAGCAAGGGATACGAGGGCGACACCCAATAGCAGCGGGGAGCAGTTCCACGTCGACGACGCTTTCGCCCGCCGGATCGCGGCCTTCGACAAGGTCGCATTCTCCGGCATCAAGAAGCGGGTCGACGTGGCCACTTTGCCCCCGGACGACGAGTTCGCGCCCGGGCTCGAGGCGTTCTTCGCCACCGCCGGCCGCCCGGAGAACATGCCATTCGTCCAGTTGCTGCTCAAGAAAGGCTTCCAGGAGCCCGACGGCATCGAAACCAACCTGGCACCGCGATCGGAAAGCTGAGGCAGGCAAACTAGCGCTCGCGACCCAACTGCCCAGACAACCTGGCTGAGCCTGGGCGCGCACGCCTAGTGGCCTGTTGGTTCCTGCCTTACGTGCGGGCTGAGCGCGGGCTGGCCTGCTCGCTCTCCTGGATCGTTTGCGTTGCGAGCGATTGCGCGAGCTCGTCGCGGGAGTGGATCCCGAATTTCTGGTAGATGTGGCGGAGGTGGTATTCGACTGTCTTCGGGCTGAGGAATAGCGCGGCCGCGGTCTCCCGAGTCGTTTTTCCCGCTGTGAGCAGGAGTGCAATCTGCAGCTCTTGCGGTGTCAGTTCGTCGATGGTGCTCGGGTCCCTTGGTCGACGCGTCTCGCCCGTCGCAGCGAGTTCGGCCCGGGCGCGATCGGCCCAGGGGCGCGCGCCGAGACGCTCGAAGGCGTCCGCGGCGGCGCGGAGCTGCTCGCGGGCGAGGATGCGGTTACGTGCTCGCCGCAAACGCCCACCGTAGGCCAGCCGCGTGCAGGCCGCCTCGAACGCGTCAGGCGTCTGCTCGTGCAGGCTCAACGCCTGCTCGAAATACCCGGAGAAGCTGGCCACCGGGGCTAGCAGCCCCTGGCAGCGCAACGCGCGGGCGAGCGGCCATGGCTGGCTCTTCGCGCTCGCGGCGGCAAGGTACTCGGCGGCTGCCTGCTGGGCCTGGTCATCCAAGCCGAGCCGGGTGTAGGCGTCGGTGAGCTCGGCCCCCGGCCACAGATCGGCGTCGGTGATCCCACATTCGCGGAGCAGTTGCTGCTGACGCTCGAAATGCTCGACGGCCTTGGCCGCGTCGCCGAGGCCGAGTTCGAGCTCGCCAAGCGCGGCCGTCGCCCAGATCTCGTACAACTTTGTTCCGAGCTCACGGCAGCGGCTGAGTGCTTCGGCAGCACACGCCCGGCAATCCTGCTCCCGCCCCCGGCGCGCCTGCAGCCAGGCGAGCCCCGCCAGGCCAAACGTCAGCTCGGTCTGCTGCCCGCTTTCCCGTGCCAGGTCGATGGCTTCCTGATGATTGGCCCCGGCGGCCGCCCAGCGGTCGGTGGAGGCCTGGTCCCGGGCGATCAGGTTGAGCACGAACGGGAGGGCTCCGACCGCAGCGCGCGCCCGGGCGGTCCGCAGTGCGTGCTCCAGCAGCGGGCGCCCCGCACCAGTCTGCCGCAGGAAGAGCGGCCCGAGGGTCAGCCAGGGGATCAGCTGGAGATCTTCGCGTAGATCGGCTGAGGTCTCGGCGAGCGTTACCGCTTCTTGGACTGCTTCCGCGCCTGCTGCTGCGTCACCGCCGAGGATCCCGGCCATCCCGGCTGTCATCGCCGCCAGGAAGCGGGCGCGCAGTGAAGGATCCGCGGGCAGCACTGCTTGCGCCCGCTCGGCGACCGATAGCAACTCCGCCGGGTTGCCTGCCAGGAGGCATGGGAAAGCGGCCTCCGCCAGCATCGCGACGGCTTGCTCGGGATCTGCCTTCTCAGCCGCCGCCGTCAGGATCGCATGGCCGCGCATTACCGGACCGCAGCGCGTGGCGATATGGCCCGCAAGCTTATCGACCTCGACCAGCATCACCGGGTCGCTACTCGATGCGCGGGCCTCGTCGAGCAGCGCGATGGCGCGCTCGGTGAAGCCAGCGAGCCATCCCGCCTCAGCCGCCTCCCGCAGCAGCCGGGCCCGCCGCTCGCCGTCGGCGCTGAGCCGGGCTGCCCGCTCGAACGCCGCAGTCGCGGTCGCGTACGCGCTGCGGTCGCGGCCGCGACTACCTGCCTGCTCGAGCGCCGCGGACGCTACTTCGTCACTGCCGGCCGCCGCCGCCGCGAGGTGCCAGGCGCGGCGGTCGATGTCCCTGTCCGGCAGGGCGGCGGCCAGCGCCCGGTGCGCCTCGCGACGCTGGCTGGCGGAGGCGTCGGCGTAGATCGCCGACCGGGCCAGCGGATGC
Source organism: Streptosporangiaceae bacterium (assembly GCA_052143255.1). Lineage (GTDB taxonomy): Bacteria > Actinomycetota > Actinomycetes > Streptosporangiales > Streptosporangiaceae > JAJYUU01. The sequence continues at coordinate 31,978 of JBKQTJ010000183.1, forward strand.
CGGAATACCACCTGCCCCGGGTGCAACGCGACCAACCCTGCGCTCTCCGCGGCGGCGAGCGCCGAGAGGTCGATCCCGAGCCGGGCCGCGGCTCGCTCGAGCGTCGGCAGGTCGCCCGCGTCGCTGGTCGCCGTCAGCACCAAGGCCTGCCGCGTGGCCTGGTCGAGTAGGCCGGCTCGCCGCAGGAACGCACCAGAGATCCTGGCGGAAACCAGGACCGGAGCTCCGTCGGGAGCGAGCGCTATGTCCGGTGCATCCGGTGCGAGCTCGAGCAGCGCCAGCGGGTTGCCGGCCGTCGCCCCGTGCAGCCACCTGGCAGCCTCCGGTGCCAGCCCTGGCACGAGCACGGCCGCCTCGTCGCTGGTCAGGCCGCCGATCCGCAGCACCACGAGATCGGCGCTGTCGAGCAGCGACCGCTCGCCTTCACGGACGGCGACGAAGACGACGATCGGGTCAGCCACCAGCCGTCGGAAGGCGAACAGCAGCGCCTGCGCGCTCGACCCATCGAGCCACTGGCCGTCGTCCACCAGCACCGCCACCGGTGCTTGCTCGGCGTAGGCGGCTAGCAGGCTGAGCGTCGCCGCGCCAACCGCGAACCGGTCGTATCCTGCCCCGGGCCGCAAGGCGAGCGCGGCCTCCAGCGCGGCTGCCTGGGGCGCCGGGATCTTGTCCAGCATCATCAGGGCTGGGCGGATCAGCTCGAGCAGGGATCCGAACGGGATGTTCGCCTCCGACTCGATGCCGCGGGCACGCAGCAGCCGCATCCCGGTTGCGTGCTCAGCGGCGTAGTCGAGCAGCGCCGTCTTGCCGATGCCCGGCTCCCCGACCAGTGCGAGCGTGGCACTGGTCCCTGACCGCGCTCCGGCGAGGGCTTGCTCGATCTGTTGCCGCTCATGAGCTCGGCCTAGCAGCATGGCGCGATTCTAGGCACCCGGTGCGACGCGGAACAGGCCAGCCCAGGACTAGGTGGGCCCCGGAAGCGAGACCGGCCGCTGCGAACTTACGCTCGCCAGCAAGTCTTCCCAAGGAGGGACATCGTGAGCACCGTGGACCAAGCCGTCGCCATAGACGGCGACAAGTTGATGCAGTTCGTATTCCGGGCAGTGGACGAAGTCGGCGCCACCCTGAACACGGCCCTGGTGGTGATGGGCGACAGACTCGGTCTCTATCGTGCGCTCGCCGGCGCTGGCCCGTTGTCGCCGGCCGAACTGGCCGAGCGCACCAACACTGCCGAGCGGTACGTGCGCGAGTGGCTGAACGCCCAAGCGGCGGGCGACTACGTTGAGTACGACCCCGACAGCGGCCGTTACACCTTGCCGCCGGAGCAGGCGGTAGCGCTCACTGAACCGGACAGCCCTGCGTACCTGCCCGGGCTCTTCCAGGTCGCCCTGGGCTCATTGCTCGACTCTCCGAAGATCGAGGAGGCGACGCGCACTGGCGATGGATTCGGCTGGCACGAGCACGTGCACGACGTCCATGAGGGCTGCGAGCGCTTCTTCCGGCCCGGCTACAACGCGCACCTGATCTCAGAGTGGCTGCCCGCGCTTGACGGAGTCCCAGCCAAGCTCGAGCGCGGGGCACTCGTCGCCGACGTCGGCTGCGGTCACGGCGCCTCGACTGTCCTGATGGCCCAGGCATTCCCGAACTCGACCTTCGTCGGCTCGGACTACCACGACGGCTCGATCGAGACGGCACGCCGCCGCGCGCAGGAGGCGGGCGTGTCCGGGCGGGTCAGCTTCGACACCGCCGCCGCGGCAGCCTACGGCGGCACCGGCTACGACCTCGTGACGATGTTTGACTGCCTGCTCGACATGGGCGACCCGGTCGGAGCCGCACGGCACGTCCGCGGAACGCTCAAGTCCGACGGCACGTGGATGATCGTCGAGCCGCACGCCGGCGACCGGGTCGAGGAGAACCTCAACCCGGTGGGACGTGCCTACTACGGGTTCTCCACGCTGCTGTGCACCCCGGCGTCTCTCTCGCAGGAGGTCGGGCTCGCGCTCGGCGCCCAGGCCGGTGAGGCGAGGATCAGGGACGTCGTCACCGCCGGAGGGTTCACCCGGTTCCGCCGGGCCGCTGAGACACCATTCAACATCGTCTACGAGGCGCGCCCCTGATCACGCGGATCACCCGGCACGACAGTGCCGCGCCAGCATCCCGGAGGGGGCTGGCGCGGCACGGTGTTCCACGTCGGGCATCCACTGATCCAGTACGGTGTCTCGATGCCGGCTATCGAGTTGGGAGCGATCGCGGTAGCCCGAACGCTGGTGGTGGGCGCCACTTTCTCGACGTCGCGGTGTCTACATCAGGGGCAGCTGACAGCGCAACAAGGGGAGACCCGACATGGGAAGGATCGTCATTAGCGAGAACGTCTCGCTCGACGGAGTGATCCAGGACCCGACAGGTGAGGAGGGCTTCAGGCTCGGCGGCTGGTTCGGCCAGATTGGCGAGAAGGACCGCAACGCGTGGGCCAGGGTCGAGCTCGACGAGGCGCTGGGCGCGGCGGCGCTGCTGCTCGGTCGACGGAGCTACGAGTATTTCGCGGCGCGGTGGGTATCCCGGACCGGCGAGTGGGCCGACAGGTTGAACAACCTGCCCAAGTACGTCGTGTCCTCGACGCTTGAAGATCCCGATTGGAACAACTCGACGGTCCTGATGGGCGATGCGGTGAGCGAGGTCTCAAAGCTCAGGCAAAGGGTCAACGGGGACATCATCGTCTACGCCAGCGGCCAGCTCGTCCACACGCTGATAGAGCACGACCTCGTCGACGAGCTGCGGCTGATGATCTACCCGTTCGCGCTCGGGGCCGGCGAGCGGCTCTTCGGCGAGACCAGCGACAAGAAAGCCATGCGCCTGGTCGACGCCCAGATCGTCGGTGACGGCCTCGCCTTCCTCACTTACCAGCCCGTCCGAGACGCCTAGCTACCACGGCCTCGACGCCGCCGCCGGGAGTCAGCTTCGGCAGCACGCGGCGTGAGCCAGCCTGGCCTACCCGTCGGGGTGTTCAACGTTTGCGGGCGGCAGCTTGCGGACCTGCTGCCTGGTGATGTTGAGACTGATGCCGTCGTCAAAGCCAGTCACATTGCCGGACGGGATCGCCACCTCCCGGTGACCCAGCAAGTGACCCTCTTTGAGCAGCACCTGGGTTACCTCGTGGCTGTGAGAATCGACGCGCAACGCCCGGACTTGTCCGATGAAACCGTCGGTGGCGTGAACGTGGTCGCCGCGTCGTTCCTCCACCTCGCCGACGGGAACGATGTCGAGAGTTTCCTTCGCCGGGGTCCGCAGGGCTCCGTGCGTGTCGCCGTCGAGTACCGGTCCGCCCGCGTCTCGCCAGCCCGGGGCGAGCACCTGTACTGGGACGGGGTAGCCGGGCACGAACTCGGCCAAGGTCTCCTCTGCGGGGCCGAGATTCTTGAACTCGGCCTCGGTACAGCCGATCCGGATCTCACCTGTCGTGACGTCAACTAGGTCCAGCGGAACAAGGTGGGCGAGTCCCGCCCGTCCAGCTGGTTCGACCACGAGATGGGTGACCGCGCGGGCGACGGGGTCGACGACCAGGCACCTCACCTCGCCGCGGAACCCGTCAGTGCACTGAGACTCGCTCCCGATGACCAGGGTTATCTCTGCCAATGGCTGCCTCCTGGACTAGAGACGCCCGTTACCCCCGGACGCTACGCGAGGAGCGCTTGCTATACGTGCGCCGTAGGTTTGGGAGTTTTCATAACGTTTTGCAAGGTGCGGGATCCGCGCCTGCGCCGCCATCGCCACATCATCTCTCGCTGCTGAGAACACCGGACTGGCGGCCCGACTATCGGAAGGGCCGAGGAGTCGATAACAGTGGCTTGAGTGGCAATGTTGCTGGACAAGCCGGGGCGCGGCTCGGCCCATCGGCGAAGTGAGTGCCGACTAGCCTGGCGTCACGCGACGATTACCTTACGTGGCTACCCGACGGGTGAGCAGCGCGCCCTGCCCGTAACAATGGGGTGATGAGCAAGCAGCCAAACGCGTCCCCGCCCGGCGACAAGCCCGTAGGTTCGGCACCACCGCCGCCGCCCGGATGGCGGCACGCGCTATGGCCGACCGCGCTGATCGTGGTGGTGCTGCTGTGGCTCTTCCTGCCTGGTATACACGTCAGCACCCCCGTTAGCCTGAGCTACTCACAATTCATCGGGAACGCCAGCGCCCACAAGATCAAGACAGTTGACTTCGGGAACGGCGCGAGCGGCTCGAACACAGTCGTGACCGGGGCGCTGACTAACGGCAAGTCCTACACCACCGTCATTCCCGGCCAGCCCACTACGGCACTCACCCAGAAGCTGACCGCCGCCGGCGTTAAGACCGTGACCGCGCAGGCACCCAGCTCCGGGCTGGGTACAGAGATCCTGTACTGGCTGATCCTGCTACTGCCGTTCATCGTCGTGTTCTGGCTGTTCCGCCGGATGGCACAGGCGGGCGGGCGGGGCGGGGGCCTGCAGGGTGTTCTCGGCGTGGGCAGGAGCCGGGCGAAGGTATTCGATGCCGAGCGCCCGCAGACCAAGTTCGCCGAGGTGGCGGGTTACGAGGGGGTCAAGTCCGAGATCGGCGAGGTGATCGACTTCCTCCGCAGCCCGGGCCGCTACCAGCGGGCAGGCGCAATGGCCCCGCGCGGCCTGCTGATGGTCGGCCCGCCGGGCACCGGCAAGACGCTGCTCGCTCGCGCCGTGGCCGGCGAGGCGTCGGTGCCGTTCTTCTCGGTCGCCGGGTCGAGCTTCGTGGAGCTATTCGTCGGCGTCGGCGCGGCTCGGGTCCGTGACTTGTTCAGCGAGGCGCGCAAGCGCGCCCCGGCGATCATCTTCATCGACGAGATCGACGCCATCGGGCAGCGGCGATCAGGCTCAGGCGCCGCAGTGTCCAATGATGAGCGGGAGCAGACCCTGAACCAGCTGCTAGCAGAGATGGACGGCTTCGACGTGACACAAGGGATCGTGGTCCTCGCCGCAACCAATCGCCCCGAGGTGCTCGACCCGGCGTTGCTGCGGCCAGGCAGGTTCGACCGGCAGGTCACGATCCCGCTGCCGACCCTGCCCGAGCGGACTGCCATCCTCGCCGTGCACTGCCGCGACAAGAAGCTGGGCCCCGACGTCGACCTGAGCGTCGTGGCCCGGGGCACTCCCGGCTTCTCCGGCGCGGACCTCGCCAACCTAGCCAACGAGGCGGCCATAGTCGCGGTCCGCGATAACCGCGATGTGCTGTCCGCGGCCGACTTCGACGCTGCCCGGGACCGGATCTTGCTCGGCCGCCGTGAAGGCTCCAACGTGCTGCTGCCCGACGAGAAGCGCTCAGTGGCGATCCACGAGTCAGGCCATGCGCTAGTAGCCGCGCTGTCCGAGCACGCTGACCCAGTGGCGAAGGTCACGATCCTGCCAGCCGGGCAAACGCTGGGCGTCACCGAGCAGCTGCCGCTCGACGAGCGGCATCTTTACCGCGAGGACTATCTGACCGATTCCCTGGCCGTGCGGCTCGGCGGCCGCGCGGCCGAGCTGGTCGAGGTTGGACAGGGCTCGACCGGGGCGGCGAACGACCTGGCCAGCGCGACCGAACTGGCAATCAAGATGGTCCGCGAGTTCGGCCTGTCGCCCGACCTCGGCCCGGTCGGGTATCCCGAGGGCGGCTCGGTATTCCTCGGCGGAGGCGGGGCCGAGATGTCCAGCCGGCCGTTCGCCGAAGCAACTCAGGCCAGAATCGACAACGACGTTGCGCGGCTGCTGCGCGAGGCTGAGCAGACCGCCGTCGATCTCGTCCGCTCGCACCGGGGTGAGCTGGACCAGCTCGTCGACCTCCTAGTGGAGCACGAAACGATAGACGGGTCGCAGGTCTACCGGATCGTCGGCAAGGCGTTGCCCCAAAGCGGGCCCGAGGTGATGGCGATCGGCCCGCATGCCAAGGCAGCAGCACGCGCTCCGTCCGGAGACAGATCCAGTGCTCCGCTGCGGATGGATCCGCACCCTGCGCCGAAGGACCCGACCGGCGAGGGCATGGGCTGACGCTGCAATGAGTCACGAAACGCCTTCTGGTCTGACGGCGCCGCCGGGGACCGAACGCCCGCGGCGCTACCGGCCCAGGCTCCGGTATGAGCTGATCGGGTGCGGCCTGCATGGCCACGAGCTGCTCGGCACTGACGCCGCGCGGCTGCGCAGTGAAGACGGCCTATTCGCCCGCGAGGCGGGCGGCCTGCGCTGGTATCGCTGTTTGCGCTGCGATTCGTGGGTAGCGCTGAGTCCGCCCGCTGAGCCGAGCGTCGTGTACCCGCCGCACCGGGCGGACGTGATGCTGCCGTTGCGCGGCCGCGCGCTGCGGGATCGCTACGTGCTGCGGCTGATCGCCCTGGACCGGCTGCTTCACTTCCTGGTGCTAACGGCCCTGGCTATAGCGCTGTTGCTGTTCGCGCACGACAAGGCAATGCTGAGCGCGGACTTCACCCGCATACTGAAGGATCTGCAGGGCGGACTCGGCGGGCCGGTCAACAACAGCAACCACGGCATCGTGCACGATCTGCGGCGGTTGTTCGCCGTCAGGACCACGAACCTCTACCTGATCGCGGCGGCGGCAGCGGCATACGCGGCGCTGGAGGGCACCGAGGCGGTTGGCTTGTGGCTGGGGCGCCGGTGGGCCGAGTACCTGACGTTTGTCGCGACGGCCATCTTCGTGCCTTATGAGATCTACGAGCTGACCAAGAGCATCACCTGGCTGAAAGTACTCACACTGGTCATCAACCTGCTCATCGTGGGCTACCTGCTGGTCGCCAAGCGGCTCTTCGGTCTGCGTGGCGGGGGGCAGGCAGAGCGAGCTGAGAAGGCCGAGGACAACGGCTGGGCAGCTATCGAGAGAGCGACACCGGGACTGGACGCGCAGATCGCGCCAGCCAGAGAAGGCTGAGCAGACCGGCCGAGTCGATGCCGCCCTTGCACGGCGGGCGCATCGTTCGCCCTGGCCGACCTCGGCGGATCCTGACGGTCGCCGTGGCCTCGAGGTGTGAATGGGCTCTCGAGACCTAGGCGGTGGCACATTCACCTCACCCCGCCACGCATGACAACATGGCAGGCTGCGACCGCATTACTGGATCGCCCTAACTTCCTAAGTATGAACGGCCTGAGCAGGAGAAGGCACCGGATGAGCAGCGGACGCATCGGCGTAATCGGGGCCGGGATCATCGGACTCGCGGTGGCTCGCCGTCTGCAACAGGTGCTTAACGCCGAGGTGACGGTGATCGACAAGGAACCCATCGTCGCCGCCCACCAGACAGGTCACAACAGTAACGTCGTGCACTCCGGCGTGTACTACTCCCCCGGTTCGCTCAAGGCCACGCTGTGTCGCCGGGGGGTTGAATTGCTTCGTGCCTACTGCGCCGAACGAGACCTGCCTTACGACGAAGTCGGCAAGGTCATCGTGGCGGTCCGCGACGACGAGCTTCCGCGTCTGCATGACTTGGCGAGGCGTGCAACTGACAACGGCATCGTCGGAGCCCGGCTGATCGGCGCGGACGAGTTGCGCGCGCGGGAGCCTCATGTGCACGGCCTTGGCGCGTTGCTGATACCGGCAACTGCAGTCGTCGACTACCGCGTGATCGCCGAACGTCTCGCCCATGACGTCATGAGCGCCGGCGGCACCGTAGTCCTGGGACACCCTGTCGTCAGGATCGAGGCGCGAGGCACGGCGGCGATCGTCGGCACGGACGCCGAAGAGTTCGCCTTTGACCATGCAGTCGTCTGCGCTGGCCTCCAGTCCTCCGTCATCGCGAAGATGGCCGGTGCGGCGGAGGATCCTGCGATTGTTCCGTTCCGCGGCGAGTACTACGAGCTGGCGCACGGTCGCTCCGACCTCATCCGCGGCCTGGTTTACCCCGTGCCGGATCCTCGCTATCCCTTTCTCGGCGTGCATTTCACCCGGGGTCTTGACGGACACGTCCACGTCGGCCCGAATGCGGTCCTGGCCATGGCTCAGGAGGGCTACCGATGGCGGCATGTCGACCTGGACGACCTATGGCGCACTGTCAGGTATCCAGGGATGCGCCGACTGGCGCGCCAGCATTGGCGGATGGCAGCCAGCGAGATTGCGGGCTCCCTGAGCAAGTCGATGTTTGTCCGCCGCGCGCGGGTATACGTGCCCGAGTTGACCCACGAGGACCTGACCCGGGCGGGGGCAGGCGTACGGGCTCAGGCGCTCCGGCTCGACGGGAGCCTGGTTGACGACTTCGTCATCGACAGCCGGCCGCGCATGACGCTCGTGCGCAATGCGCCATCACCGGCAGCGACTGCGTCCTTCGCGATCGCTGACTATATTTTGGCCCAGATGCCAGACATCGCCGGTACCTCGGCGCGGCGCGTGCCGTAGCCCTGGAGTCGTGCCGCGCCGAGCTGTGGGCCAGGCGATACAGCGGCCCCGCCAGCGGCGGGGACCAGCCTCAGTAGCAGCATGTGCGGCGGATCTGGGTGCACAATGGGCGGATGGCGTTCCCCTCTGGCTCGGTGACGTTGCTGTTCACCGATATCGAGGGCACCGTTCGGCTGTGGCAGGCCGACCGCGACGCTATGGCGGAGGCGTCGGCCTGCTATAGCCGCATTGTCAGCGAGCAGATCGAGGTTGCCGGCGGTCACGTGCTCAAGCAGGTGGGCGACGCGATTCGCGCGGTTTTCGCTGACCCGTCGGCCGCGCTGGCATCGGCGGTGGCCGTGCAGCGGGCGGCCGGTGCTGAGCCGTGGCCGTCCGGCTTGCCCATCCGGGTGCGCACGGCGTTGCACACAGGGGCTTGCGTTGAGCGCGGCGGCGATTACTTCGGTCCGGTAGTGAACCTGGCCGCCCGGCTGCTTGCCGTCGGCCATGGTGGTCAGGTCCTAGCATCACGCGCGACGTACGAGCTGCTAGCCGACCGGCTGCACGACGGGATCGGGCTTCGGGATCTGGGCGAGCACCGGCTGAAGGACCTGGGCCGCGCTGAGCGGGTCTTCCAGGTGACCGGCCCGGGCCTGGCCGATGGGTTCGGCGTGCTGCGCTCGCTGGACGACCCCGCGCTACGCCACAACCTGCCATCGCAGGCGACCAGTTTCGTAGGCCGGGCTGACGAGCTGGCAGCGCTGCGGTCACTGGTGTCGGGCGGGTCGCGCCTGGTCACGATCACCGGGCCAGGAGGGATCGGCAAGTCCAGGCTGGCGTTGCAGGTGGCGGCCGAGGTGGTGGATGGCGCCGGCGACGGCGTGTGGCTCGTCGAGTTGGCGCCAGTGCCTGAGCCTGAGCTGGTGGCCCGCACCGTGGCCGCGGTCCTCCAGGTCCGCGAGGAGCCGGGACGACCCATGCTCGACGCCTTGGTCGACGCGGTCGCGGACCGCTACCTGCTGGTGGTCCTCGACAACGCCGAGCACGTGCTCGGCGCGGCGGCCAAGCTGGCCGACGCCATGATGCGGTCCTGCCCGCGGGCGTGCCTCCTGCTCACCAGCAGGGAGCCGCTGGGCATCAGCGGGGAGCACGTCTTTCGGGTTCCGTCGCTGGCAGTCCCGCCTGCCGGTCTCGCCGCCGCCGATCGGCTGGCCGCGTTCGACTCGGTGCAGCTGTTCGCTGAGCGAGCCTCATTGCACCGGCAAGGCTTCGCCCTCGACGACGCCAACGCCGCCGTGGTGGCGGCCATCTGTGCGCGCCTCGACGGGATTCCGCTAGCCCTTGAGCTTGCCGCGGCCCGGCTAGGTTCGCTCTCGGTGTCGGAGATCAGCTCCCGGCTCGATCAGCGGTTCCGGCTACTGACCGGGGGGAGCCGTACTGCCCTGCCTCGCCATCAGACCCTCCGTGCCCTGATCGACTGGTCCTACGACCTGCTCAACCCCGCAGAGCGGATTGTCCTGGACCGGCTCTCGGTCTTCGCCGGGGACTGGACCCTGGAAGCCGCCGAAGCCGTCACCTCGCGAGGCGACACCGCGGAATGGCAGGTGCTGGACCGGGTGGCCGCCCTGGTCGACAAGAGCCTGGTCCAAGCCGACGAGATCAACGGCTCGACCCGCTATCGGCTGCTGGAGACGGTCCGCCACTATGCCGCCGAGCGCCTCGCGCTGCGGGCAAACTCCGAACTCGGCGAAACCCGCGCCGCGCACCGCGATTACTATCTTGCCCTGGTCGAGACCGCCGGCACGCGCCTGCGCGGCCCCGACGAGGCCGTCTGGCTCGACCGGCTCGAAGTCGAGTTCGACAATATCCGCGCTGCGCTGGCCTTCAGTGTCGCCGATCCTGGCAAGGCCGAGCCCGGCTTGCGGCTGGCGACTGGGTTGCGCTGGTTCTGCCAAATGCGCGGCCACGGCGGCGAAGTTCTGGAGGCGCTCACCGTCCTGCTCGAGCGACCCGACGCCCGCATGCCCACCCACGCCCGGGCCCGGGCCCTGACCGCAAGCTGCCACCTGCTGAATCACTTCGGCAACGACTCCACGATCCCCGCCCTGGCGGGCGAGGCTATCAGTATCGCCCGCAGCCTCGCCGATGCCTCTGTCACCGCCGACGCCCTGTCCCAGCTGTGCTGGTTCAGGTTGGAGCGCGGTGATCTGCCTGCCGCACGGGCTGAGATCGACGAAGCCGTCGGGCTCGCCCGGACAACCGGAGATCCCCGGCTGATTGCTGACCTCCTCGGCCGCCGGGCGGTGTTCAAGGGCGAAGCGGGTGATCTGGACGCTGCCTTCGCTGACAACCAGGAAGCCCTCACCCTGTCACGGGCGGCCGGAGACAACTACCGGATCGCCATTACCCTGGCCAACCTCGGCATCTACGAGCTAGCCGCCGGGGACCTCCGATCGGCCCGGGCGCACCTTGAGGAAGCGAGCATGCTCGCCGACAACCTTGGCTACAAGAACATGTCCGTCGGTTTGCGGCAGAACCTGGGTCTGGTCGAGCTCGTCGACGCCAATCCCAGCAGCGCCCGCCGACACTTCGTCGACAGCCTGGACACAGCCCGGACCACTGGTGTGAAGTCTAATTATTTTCATGCCGCGCTCCTCGGCCTGGCGCTGGCGGTCGGCGCCGACGGCGACCCCGCCGTCGCCGCCACCCTGCACGGCGTCGCCGACGAACATTACGAGCGGGCCGGACGGGTCTTCGAGGCCCTCGAAGCGGGGCTGCGCGACCGCGATCATGCCAATCTGCGCGCCACGCTCGGCGATGCTGCATTCGAGGCCGCCTACCGGCACGGCCGCACGCTCAGCCAGGCCGAGGCCGTCGCCCTGGCCACCGCCGCAGCTGAGCCCGATGCTGATGGGGTGTCCACCGTCGACGTTCCCGCCGTCGGCCGGGCGACCGCGGACAGGTCAGCCGGCCTCCTGTCGGACAGAGAGCGGGAGATCGTGGCGCTGCTGGCCGGGGGGGCGACCGACGCCCAGATAGCCGCGCGGTTGTTCCTGTCGGTCAACACGGTGAGATCGCATCTGGAGCGGATCCGTGACAAGACCGGCGCCCGTCGGCGCACGGAACTGGCCCGCTACGCCATCCAGGCCGGCATCGAACCGGTCGTCCCTTCCACCTGATCGCTGGCGCCCGTCCTGGCCCGGCGGGACCGGCCTTCCGGCGGTGAATTGGGGCCGTTCGGCCCACACTTAGCGCGGTCTATGGGGCCGACGGGCCTCTGCCGTCAAGCTGCGGCCGGCCTCACGCTGGATCTACTGCACCGCTACCTAGGCGGCCCGCCCCGATCCAGCGAAAGGAACCGCAATGAATATCAAGTTCACGAGGGCGCCGACCATCACCAAGGCAGCCATCGCCACGGTCCTGTTCACGATTTTGTGGGCAGTCACGAACGTCAACCTCCCCTCATGCAACGACCCCGGCGCGGTACTCAACCCCGGCGGATGCGTGGTTCACCAGTCATACCTGCACATAGTGTGCGGCTTCCTGGCGGTAGCTAGCCTCATCACCGGCGTGGTGCTGTTCATCCTCAGGCAGCGCAAGGCTTCCCCCGACGGCGAGTAGCTCTGCCCCCGGCGCGATCCGAGTAGCCAGGCCTGCCCAGGCCTGGCTACCGCGCAGCGATAGCCTCAGGCTGGTAGTGCAGCCGCGGCCAGGGCACGGTAACGCATGCCGAGTTCTCGGTATATGCGCTGCGCCGGGTGATTCCACTCCTCGACCATCAGCGCCGCGGCGTCATGACGGCGCAGCGCCTCGGCGACTAGAAAGCCGCAGATGTCACGGCCCAGGCCCTGGCCGCGAGCCTTGGGATCTACAGCGATCCCGGCCAGCAGCCCGACGGCCGGAGCAGACCAGGCTAGCGTGCCGGTCGCCAGAAGCCGGCCCGCGTCGTCGCGCACGCCGGCCCAGTGGTGCACGCCAGCCACTCCCGGCTTGGCGTGCGATGCGGAAGCTGGCCGCCAAGAGCGCGGCGACCTCGGGCAGCGCGGTGTCGGGGAGCCATTCGGCCGTGGCAGTCGTCGGCCGGGGGGCAGTCGACCGCCAGCAGTCCATCCAGCCGAAGGTGCCGACGGATACAAGCTGTGGTATCGCCTCCACTACGGCGCCGATCAGCGCCTGGTCACCCAGCGGCCGGTAGGTGGGCCCGACCTCCGCCAGGACACGTCGGGCCAGTTCAACCGCGGCGTGCTGAGTGCCGTACACAGCGAGCCGGTCCCGTGTCGACAAGCCAGGTCCGGCGACGGCCACCGCGTGCCCGTCGGCGCTCCGCCACGCGCGGGAACGCCCGTCAAATCCTTGAGCTGTCCACAGGCACAAGGTGTCGGAACCGCACAAGGCCACGAGTTCCTCGTGATCGCCGATATCCCTCACTGTCCTAACCTCACAGCTCATCATCCAGCAGAACGCTTGCCCGCCGCGGCCGCCGGACCCTACATCAGGTTTGCGGGCTCGCCGCGCATCGCAGCCGTTCCGCGCCGTTGGCCTTGCCATGCGCGCTCATGCTGGCGGCTGGCGTGGGATCTGGATGCTGCACAGCCATTGACGGCCGACTTCGCCGATCCCAGAATGGTCTATAGATCAGTCCTTTAGCCCATGAACGGACGTGTGGTGGACTGCAATCCTGCGGCTTGGGCGGAGGTCGACGCGGCCATCGCCGCTGAGACTGATTCGGCGATCGACTTCCTGTCCAAGCTCGTAAGGGCCAGGAGCACGCTGGGGATGGAGGCCGCCGCCCAGGATGTCGTGGCCGCAGAACTAGCGAAGCTGGGGTTCGAGGTGGCCCGGCTGCCGATTCCCGAGGTGATAGCAACCACCGCTCCGGCCGGCGTTGCTCAGACCAGTTACGCGGGACGCAGCAATGTTGTCGGCCGGATCAACCCCGGGTGCTCTCCTTCGCTCCTGCTGAATGGCCACGTCGATGTCGTGCCCGCCGAGGCCGCGCTGTGGTCGTCCGACCCGTACCTTCCGCAACAGCGTCACGGCTGGCTGACTGGGCGCGGCGCCGGTGATATGAAGGGCGGCATTGCCATGGGGCTGCTGGCAGTGGCAGCCCTGCGCCGCGCCATGCCGCAGGCAATTGCGGGCGAGCTTGCCTTCGTGTCGGTCATCGAGGAGGAATGCACGGGGAACGGCACCTTCGCTGCGGCCACTGCCGGCGTGCTCGGCGACGCCGTAGTGGTGCTCGAGCCCACCGGCCTTGACCTGTTACTGGGCGGCGTAGGAATCCTCTGGATAGAGATATGCCTCGAGGGCGTTGCCGCGCATGCTGAGTCGGCAGACCGCGCGGCAAACCCGATCAGCTCCGTGCCCGTCATCTTGGCTGCACTCGAACGGCTCGAAACTCAGATGCGCGAGGCCACTGACGACGCCCCGTTCCGCTCCATCGCGAGCCCCTACAACGTCAACGTTGGCACCATCCGCGCCGGCGACTGGCCGTCCAGCGTGCCAGGCCGCGCGGTCCTGGGCGTACGGATCGGCTTTCCCCGATGCTGGACGCCGGCCGATGCCTGCGGCCGGGTTGCCGCCGCAATCAGCGAGGCCGCGGCCGCCGATCCATGGCTGGCCGAGCATCCGCCCGTACTCCGGGAGGCAGGCTTTCGCGCTGAGGGATTCCTGCTGCCTGACGATCATCCGCTGGCCGAGGCAATGGCCCGCGCCCACGCTGCCGCCAACGGGGCGCCGCCCCGCCGGACTGTCATCGGCGCAACCATGGACGCCCGCTATTACCTCAACCAGTTCGGCCGCCCGGCGCTTGCTTACGGGCCGACAGCTCGCAACATCCACGCCGCGGACGAGGCGGTTGAACTCGGCAGCATCGTGCGCGGGGCGCGAACGCTGGCCAGGTTCGTGGCCACGTATTTCGCCGACGGCGGCC
>JBKQTJ010000184.1:0-27737 GCA_052143255.1 Streptosporangiaceae bacterium
ATCCGGTTCCCGCGCCCACGCCGCGAGCGTCGGGCGGTCATCATCCGCGATGTCCAGGCTGACTCCATACCGCGTCACAGCAGAACTATAGCAACTTACTACTGAGAATTCAGGCGCAGAACACTAGGTGGTCGGGTCGACCCGGCTCGTGCTGGGCGTCTGCGAGCCCGGCTGCACCGTCACGAGGGTGCCGTAGGACAGGTACTTCCAGGCGGTCTTGGCCACGCTCCAGGGCAGCTCGACGCAGCCCAGGCTCTGCGGGAAACCATACGACGCCCGCGGGTACCAGTGCACGGCCAAGTTGCCGCGGAAGTAGGAGATGTAGTAGACCGGGCTGGAGTACGGGGTTCCGTTCGGATTCGTGCCCTTCATGTCCTGGTAGTAGTGCTTCAGGTAGACCGGCGACGTGCCGATCGTCGTCGGCGAGGCTGGGATGCCGGTGTTGGCGTCCGTCTGCAGCACCTGCTGGCCGTTGTGCCAGATCGTCAGCGTCTCCGGGTCGCCCTCGCTGGCGATCGCGTAGGTATAGCCGTTCTTGTTCACGTCATGAGCGGCCACTGCCGCGAGCAGGGCATCCCAGACCTTGGGCCCGGCGACAGGGTCGACCTTCAGGCCGTGCTGCTGCTCGAACGCCATGACCGCGCCCTGGAGGATCAGGCCGTCGGTTGTGCCGCCCCGCCAGAAGCGTCGCAGTTCGCTCGGGTAGCCGGACTTCCGGGTGAACTGGCCCTGCGGCGCGTTGTAGGCCGCGGCCAGCTGGCCGGCCGCGTCATTGTCGGCCGGGACCGTCTGCCCGGCCGACGGCGTCCAGGTCAGCGGCAGGTAGCCGAGCTGTGCGAGCAGTTCGTCGAGCCGGGCCGTTGAGTAGGTAGCGGTCCGGAAGCGAACCTTCTCCGTGCTGGTGAGCCGGGCGCCGCTGGCCGACCGCACGCCTGCGGCCCCGCCGGGGATCGTGACGGTGACGCGCTGGGACTGGTCGAAGCCGGCCGCGGGGACGAACTTCAGCGTGCGGGTACCGGCCCCGTGCCAGGTACCGGCGATGTCCGGCCAGATCGTCGGCATCGGCGAGGTCGATGCGACCGGCTTGGAGAAGCTCACCGTGACCGGCGCTACGCCGCTCACGCTGGCTGTGTGGTCAGCTGGGGTGACCGAGGTCACCTGCAGCGAGGCCCCGGCACTGGTGTTGGCGAGTGCGGTCCAGATTCCGGCGACTAGCAGGAGGACGACGGCGCCTCCCGCGGCCATGATCCGCGTACGGAGATGTGTCGCAGAAGACAATGCGGTTCCCTCGGTCGACCCTGGTGGCTGCGGTATCCCGGATGATCCGAGGTGTGTGCGGACATCCGTTCTTCGGCACTGATCGGCCGGCTGGGGCCCGGCGTATCGAAGATCACGAGCACGCCCGTCCGGGGCGTGCGGGGTCGGTCCGGCCGGTCCCACCCGGCCGTCGCTTCCGCTGCAACTCGTGTAACGCGGCTATTCAACCGGATCATCCCGACGGCACCCCCGGTCTACACAAACCGCCCGGCACCGGTCGTGGATCTCCCCCGTGACCCGCGGTTCGCGGATAAGGCGGCGCGCGTGCTGGACCCAGTGATCCATGGTGCGCGGCCGGGTGGATGGCGGGAAGCGCTGTGCTTGTTACGAGCAGATCCATGCCCGGTCGGCTGGTGATCGTTCGCGGAGAGTCCGCGCATGGGATTCAGTCGGCAGGGGTGGATGTCCGGGAATGCGGCCCGGTGGTTGGATCGACTCCGGTGGTGACCCATGGGCGGGCGACGCGGGTGATTTCGGCGTCGGAGGCGCGGGCGAACGCATCGAGTTGCAGGAAGTGCCTGGCGATGATGAGCCCGAGGATGCTGCTGACGGTCAGCGCGGCCCGCAGGTCGGCGTCGTCGCCGCTCATGGCGCGGCTCAGGTTGGCGGCTCGCTCGTTGAGGAAGGCGCTCATCTGGGCTGCTGCCTCCGGTGCGGTGAGCATGGACCGGACGAGGGCCTTGGTCTCCGGGGGCAGGGCCGCGAGTCGGACGTCGAGCACGTCGTGCAGGTGGGCCTCGATCTCGCCGGGGCTTGCTTCCCCCAGCTGGATGGCGCTGTTGAAGAGGGCGGCCTTCGACCCGTAGTGCTGCATCACCAGGGACGGGTCGACCTTCGCGCGGCGGGCGATGCCGCGGATAGTGGCCGCTTCGAGGCCGTGCTCGCCGAATTCCGCGCGCGCCGCGTCGAGGATGCGCTGCGCGGTGGCTGCCCGCTTGGCGGCTCTGCTGTTCTGCTCGCTCACAAGCCCACTCTACCGTTGTTGAGCGAAACGTGTATAGTTGGCTCAACAAGCGATGAGTGAGGCTGGGCCTGATCCGGGGCCAGACCGTGGGCTGGTAGCGCCGCAGCTCGCACTCGAAGACCTGAACCCGGAAGGACATCACGATGAAGATCATCGCGATCGAAGAGCACTGGAACAGTGCCAGCATCCGCGACGCGCTCGACCGCCTGCCGGGAGGGGAGCGCGACGAAAGCGTCGCCTTCAACACCATGAGCGACAACCAGGCCCAGCTCGAGGACATCGGCCAGGGCCGGGTCGAGGCAATGGACGCTGCCGGGATCGACGTCTCGGTTCTGTCGGTCGTCACCCCCGCCACCCAGGCCCTCCCGGCCCGGGAGGCCGTCGCGCTGGCCCGGGACGCGAACGACGAGGCCACTGACGCCGTCCTCGCGCATCCGGCCCGCTTCCGCGCGCTCGCGACCCTGCCGACCAGCGATCCGCAGGCCGCGGCCGCGGAACTCGAACGGTGCGCCACCCGGCTGGGTCACGTCGGCGCGATGGTCTTCGGGCGGACGGGTACCCGCCCGCTGGACGACCCCGCCTACGACGACCTGTTCGCCACCGCGGCCCACTTGCACCAGCCGATCTTCATTCACCCGCAGATCCCCTCAAACGAGCTGCGCGACGCCGCATACCGCGGCCTGGACCCGCTGATCGACCTCGGCCTGGCGACCTTCGGCTGGGGCTGGCACATGGACACCGGCCTCTCCGCGCTGCGGCTGATCCTGCGCGGCACGTTCGACCGCCACCCCGATCTTCAGCTCGTCCTCGGTCACTGGGGTGAGATGCTGCTGTTCTGGACGGACCGCGCCGACAGCCTGTCCGGCGTCGCCAAGCACCTTCAGCGCCGGGTTTCTGACTACATCACGACCAACATCCACATCACGAGCAGCGGGATGCTCCAGGAACGCCTGCTGCGGCACGCCCTCGACTTCACCAGCGCCGACCAGGTGCTGTTCTCTACCGACTACCCCTTCCACCAGCCCAGCGCAGCCGCGGTCAGGCAGTTCTTCGACGCCATCCCCGACCCCGCGGACCGCTCCAAGGTCGCCTCCGGCAACGCCGAAGCCCTGTTCCACCTGACCTGACCGGACCTGCTCCCGCAACCCGCCACCCAGCACCGCCGTCGGCAAGATGAACCGGCTGGCGGTGCCCGATCGGCCGACTCGCCAGCCGCAAGAGGGCGGTGATGACGATGGGCGCACTACGGCATCCATCTGTGGACCCCGGAGGCAGGCGGCCGGGTCGACTTCCAGACCGAAGAACACGACCTAGCGATGATCGCGCTGGGCATCCAGTCAAAACGGGAGATCACCAGGACGCGGATCCGGGTGCTGACCGCGATGGCGGCCCAGACCCGCGATCAGGGCCGGTACCTGGGCGGCCGGCCGCCGTACGGCTACCGGCTAGCCGACGCCGGGCCGCACCCCAACCGGGCCCACGCTGCATGGGCCGGCGGGCCTACCGGCTGGAGCCCGACCCCAGACATCGCGAACGGTGGCGTGGATGTTCGCGCAGCGGCGGCCGGGCAGAGCATGGCCCGGATCACCCGCGCTCTCAACGACGCCGCGGTCCCATGCCCGTCCGCCGCCGACCACGGGCGGAACCCACACCGCAGCGGCGCCGGGTGGACGCTGCACTGGCCGATGACCTGCCGCGCGCCTCGCCCGCCAGCCGCTTCTCGTGCTCTTGGCCGGTGAAGTAGAAGAGTAGGTCTGGCCGAATACCGGAACCTGGGTACTGAGTGGCCAACTGTACAGGTCGCCGTCGCTCAGCACCCACCGGTGATGGTGCTCAGCAGCTGCGGTGAGCATGCCGAGTCCGAAGGACTCGGATATGAACCGCTTGACGTGCAGCGAGCTCGCTCGGAACTCGGTGTGCCGTAGGGTGAGCGGGCTTCCGGGCTGGTCAACGAGGAAGCTCAGCAGCAACCGCAGTTCGTGCTGTATCACTCGGTAAGTCAGTTTGCGATCGGCTGGGACCGCGAGTCCGTTGACCTTGACGACCTCAGCGAGATCAATGTCCCACGCGTCTTCATCGGCAAGCCAGACGTCGGCAACTTCAAGGTCTCCGCCAGGTCCGCAGGTCGTGGCGACCTTGAATCGCCTGACATCAATCACGCCCATGTCGCGGAACGTTAGCCGCGGTCGAGGTGAGTCACAACATTGATTCGGCAGGCGAGGAGTATGCATTGACCATCGCCGCCAGTGTCGAGGAGGACGATCGTCGCGCGGCTCGCGCCGACGTTGGCCGGGCCAATTAGTTATGTGATCTAGCCCAGGAATTGGGCGGCTGGCGGGTGGCGCCTTGCGAGCACGTGGGCAGCGATCAGGTCATTCTCGTGTTCCAGCAGTTGGCTACAGAAAGGCCGGGCAGCGAGACCCACGACACCTCTGTTTCGCCTGCAAAGTGCGGCGCCTGCCGACTCGCACCGGTTGCCCTCGCAAGGTGGGCGCGAAGTCGAGTCCTGATCTCGCACGGCGTCGCGTTCCTTCTTCGCTTCCGCGTCGAGTCGTGCGGCGGTCGTGATTTGTTCGGCTCGGCGGGAGGTCGCGGCGCGCCGAACTACACGGACGACGAGCGCCAGGCGGTCGGCAAGCGATCTTCCGGGCGTAATAAAGGCGGCCGAAGACTGGAACTCTGGCCCGCAGTCAAGGCGGCGGCCAGGCAACCCGTCGAGTGATCCTGGCGGTACCGAATTCGGCGGCGGAATCGAGGTGTTCGCCACCCGTAGGCTGGCCGCCGCGAGACTAGCCGAGCTGAAGTCATTCCAGCCGCCGCTTGGCGACGGATACGACTACCAGGTCGGCACCGCGATCCTTCGCCTGTCCAACTACCTGACCCCGGCGCAGGCATCTGCTTACTTACAAGGTGTTCTCGACAGCGGCGGTCTGATCGCCGCGAGTGCACCCCGCTGGCCACTAAGGCTGGCAGGCCGTTCTGCTGTCCCGGTCGCCCCCGTCAGGCGGTTCGCTGGCCGGGATGACTCTTACCTGCGGCATGGAAAAGATGAGGCCGGTTCCGGCCATCTGCTGCTGCACGAGGGCCCACGCCTCCGCTTCGCGCGGCCCGCGGCGGCGTGCCCGGCGATCAGCGAGGGGGAGGCGGGGCAGGAGGGCGTCGCGGACGAGGAAGTCGCGCAGGTAGAAGCAAGAGTCGCGTACGTAAACGAAGCACAGGCGGGCGGTTAAGCGGCGGCGCGTCATAACCGGGGACGCTACGCGCCGGGGAGGTCCGGGACCATCGGCCCGGCAACATTCGCGTTGAGCGGCAAGCAGGTCCTCGGGGTCGGGGTCGGTCCAGATCGTCGCCACGGTGTTACCTGGCTCCTGCGCGCCAGCGTCGCGACCGCCGCCGCCTGACCACGGCGCGGTAGACGACAGCACACAGGATGGCTAAAACAAGGACGACAACCGAGAACTGCTGGCGACTCCACAGATTCCCTGACAACGGGCGCAGCCAGGGGTAGCAGCTGACGAGCAGCCAGGGCACGGACGCGGTAGCAACCCACGCGGCGATGAGCAGGGCCATGCGCAGGACTCGCCTGGCACCGCGCCGCCCGGTCCCGGGGGCCGCCGTTAGTTCTATCCACAGTCCCCAACGCTACGCCGTGGCCGCCTCAGTGACCCGGCTAACTGCTCTTAGGTGACTCACACCTGCCCGGTGCGGACACGGCATCCGGATGGCACGATAGCGCCATGAATGAACAGCAACCCTCCGAGGACGGCCAGGAGTCAACCGCCGCAGCGGGCGCGCAGCCCGCGCCAAGCCCGCCGCCGAGACAACCGATCCCGCCGGACCGCAAGGCCCAGGCATTTTGGGGCGGCATGCTGGCCGGCATGGGCATCGCTCTCGGGCTGGCATTCGTGATGCACGTCATTCAGCAGGCATCAACCAACTACGGAATGAACCTCGACGGGAGCCTGACCCTGCTCTTGCTTCTCGCCGGACCCATAATCGGGCTCGGCCTAGGCATCGGACTGGCCGCCGCGGTCCCGGAGAAGACTGCCAATTCTGCGGTACCTCATCACGCGGCGCCGACCGATCAGCCGCCGGTACCCTCAGTCTGAGCCGTCCAGTCCTGGCTACTGGTCAAGCGCCCGCGGTCCCTGGGCGAGCCTCTGGCTGCCGGGAGGGTTCCGGGTCGGCCACCGGCTCTAACCCGCCGCAGGATCAGCCCCGTCAGGCTCGGCGCCTGGCGGGGCTTCGTGTTGCGTCGCGAGCAGCTCGTCACGGGTCAGGATCAGTCCAGATCGTCGCCATGACCGGCACCCTAACCCGGCGGCTGTTACCTGACGATTTGCCCTGATGTTACCGGGCTCCTGCGCCGCAGGCTCCCGGCCGTCGAGCACGCACGGCCGGACCGGCTCAGCTCGGCTGCAACGCTTACCCGGCCATGCTGGTCACGGTGTTCATCAGGCGGTTTCCCGCGCTGGGACTGCACACTGCCGGGTTGTTTGCGTTCTGAGGTGTGGTCACGCAGGCGAGCACCGCGGACCACGCGGTGACGCTGTAGACCTGGCCGTGATACGTGTAGGTGATCTTGAGCCCGGCTGTGGCGTAGCTGACGCCCGTGCGCCGTCCGGTTATCGCGAAGGTGATCCGGCTCTCCCCGTGAGACAGCTTCGCGCCCGCGAATGGCCGGACCGGGACCGGCGGCGGCCAGTTCCTCCCGGCCCCGATCAGGTGCAGCGTCGTATCTACCGCGAGGTGGCTAAGGGTCGCGGTAGGGAACCCCGAGACCGGCACGACGGAGGCAGACACGAGCGTAACTGGGTCGCGGGACGAGTTGATGACGTACGTCGTGGCGTCTACCGGCTGGCCCGGCATGACCTGAAAGCTTGCGTCGGTGACGATCGGCTGGCCCTTCACGTTGAACGACTGCAAAGGGCCAGCCACGGAGCTGGCGCATCTGGCGATCGTGAGCGTCCCCGCTACGCATGCGACAACAATTGCGAGCGGTGCCGCGAATTTCAGTGCAGACGGGAATCTCAAGACCGGACGTCCCTTGGCTGGCAGTTATTGCGTGTTGTTGTAGAGAATCGGGACATCAGGCATGTAGGTGTTCCCGCAGACACCCATGTCCCTCGCTCTCGCCAGCGCCCGCCAGTTCCGATTCCCACCGGCCGAAATCACCGCGGCCCGCAGTGCCAGCCCCCGGCGTCCGCGCCAGCTCACCAGGGGCTGGCACCTGCGGCGCGGCAGCAGCCGTGCACTGAGCCACCACCGTCTCCAGCACGGCTGCGCGCGCCAGGGCCACCGAGCACTCTCCATTACCAGTGGACCACGTTGTTCTGGCGGAGGCCCAGGACTCAGGAGGCGCCGATGGCCCAGGAGCCTGCCGCCGAGACAGCCAGCCCTCACCACGCGTCGGAACCGCATGCCTGACATTGGCCGCCCGACACTGCTTTGGCGGCAGCATAGGGCTGCAGGTTTAGGCGCAAGCCAGGACAAGCCGTGTGACCGTCGCTGCCGGCTCTAGCAGCGGTGGGCCCTGGTCTTTGCCCGGTACGGGGACCATCGGCGTGACCCTGGCGGGTGCGTCCAGTAGACCGTGCGATACGTGCCGCGTAGCTTCGCGCGGACCTTCCAGAACTTCCAGGCCGAGGAAGGAGCGTTCCCGTGTTTGTAGAGAACGCGGCCGCCAGTTCACCCGCGACGTGACCCGCTGCGGATTGGTCCCGCCGATCAGGCTGCACGACCTGCGGCACTCGCACGCGACGATCCTGCTGACCGCTCGCGAGCCGGTGCATGTTGTCAGCCAACGCCTCGGCCACGTGTCGGCGGTCGTGACGATGACGGTCTACGCGCACGTGCTCCCGGGCAGCCAGCGCGAGGCCGCTAACCTATTCGCCCGGCTGATCATGGAGGCAGGAGCATGATGACCATCCGGTGCGGCAACGGCGCAGTCGAGGTGCACACCGAACTGAGCGACCGCGCCGACCGCAACGGGCGAAGGCACATGGTCTACGTGCCCGACTGCTGTAGCGCCCGCTACGCCTCAAGGAAGGCGCTGACGACCAGCCACCTGTATAGGTGTCCGCGCGATCAGCAGATCGAGCAGCTTCTGGCCAACGAAGGGCGGTCAGAGACGTGACAAGTGCCACGGGAGTGCCATACCGGCGGGTAGCTGGGAATTACAACGGGCTGACCTGCACAGACTTGGTGTCCGAGGGGGGACTTGAGCCCGCGAGCCCGCAATATTTCCCCGATTCGGGGAAATCATGCGGATCAGCCTAGCGGGCTGAGCCTGCGCGTCAAGTGACTCGCTCAGCTAGCCGGAAACGGATTCCACGCCGTAGTGCATGCCCCTGAGAACCGTAAGGCAGCGGAGCACCCCTGTGAAGACTGTAAGCCTATGAATGAATAACTGGCAACTCTGTGCTACCCGCACGCAATGCAGGCGTATCGCCAAGGTGTCTGCGGCTCGGTCGCCAGCCAGCCCTGCTGAGTGCGGCTAGCTGATACTCTTCCGGGCGCCGTCCTTTGGGGAAAGATTTCGTGACCGCACCCGCAGCGCGGGCATTGGCGCAGCTCAGCGCATCTGTGGAGTCCCGGATGCGGTGACCAGCGGTAGACGACAGTCCCGTGCAGGGTCACAGCAAGGCGAGAGCTCAGCACGACGCTCCGGGCCGGCTTGCGCAGCCACTGGTTTCCCGGCCAGGCTCGCCGCCCCTCGATCACCGTCAGGTGGATCAGGGAGATCGACTTTGTCCGCCACCTCTGCGAGCGCGGCTGCTACAACGTGGACCACCAGTTCTACGGCACCGCGATGAGATCTGACGCCCGCGGCGTATCCTTCCGGCGGCTGGCCGGGTGAGCCGGTAGCTCCGAGGCCTCAGCTTGTCGGCGTGTGCTCAGCGGTATCAGCCGCCCCGCGCAGCAAATCTGCGATCTGACGGGCGTCAGCAGGCGTCAGCGGGATGCTGACCCGGGCCGTGTGGTCCTGGGTGTAGGCCAGCACCACCTTGTCTAGGCGGACATGCACGTCGACCGCCTCCCGGCCTGAATCGCCCTGATGCTTATTCATCTCGGTGCTCCTTCCCGCAACATCGTGATCCGCCTCCCGGCCTTAGCGCCAGCTCGTCGGTGGACCAGGCCCATCGGAAGCGCAGGCGAATAAGTATGCGTATCGATATAAATCGGTACAAGCTCAACAGGGTAGGAATCAGGAACCGGCGTCGCGTCACCCGCCGGGCATCCGCCTTCCGGTACGCCAAGGTTCTCGAGTCCGCTGGAACCGCCTCACACGTTCGGTCTCTCCTGGCCGGTGACACAGCAGGTCTTCCCCTCGGTTCTTATACCTTCCACGGGCGGCATGCGAACGTGGCTGGGGGTTGCTAAGGAGCCGACCCGGGTGAGCGAGCGGGCGGGGTCTTCGAATGCTTTGCCTTCGGCGCCGATCCATATGCGACCTCGACGTCCGCGCATCATCCGTCTAGGGTGATTGCTCGTCGGGCCTCGCGGCGCTCCGCGTGCAGCAGCGGCCCCCGGTGCCGGTCCTGTGGCGGCCTGGTCAGTCGTCGCCTGCGTTGCGTTCGGCCGGCGCGGGGGCTGGGCGGACGCTGGCCGGGCGATGGACGACCGCGAAGGACAGGATCGCCAGGGCCGCAGCCACGAATGCCGTCCCCCCGAAGATCGTCGGCAAGCTCACGCCAGCCTTCTGCAGCGGGCCGACGCCGAAAGCCGCGATGCCGTATCCGAGCTGGTAGAAAGCGATGACACCGCCAGCCATGGCGGCCGAGATCGCAGTCAGGTCCTTCACGCCGAAGCTGATGGTCAGCGGCAGCAGCGCCGAGCACCCCAGGCCCGCGAGCCCGAACAGGGCGATCCCGGCGCCTGCATCATGCCGCGGCAGGACCCCGAGCAGCGCGAACGCCGCCACCAGGACAAGCGGGAGAGCGCGATAGGTCACCCGTTCCGGCAGCCAGCGGCCGATGGCCGCGAACAAGACCCGCCCCACGGTCACCATCGCCCAGAACACCGCGAGCGCCACCGAAGCCTGGGTGGCCGAAGCCCCCAGGTGGCTGGTCATGTCCAGCTGGGACCAGTTGCCGTTCATTGTCTCGCATATGCCGTAAAGGATTGCGAACGCCGCGTAGAGCCAGAACCGCGCGGGCAGCCCGGCGGCCCGGCGCGCACCACGGCGCGTCGTGGCCCCAGCCTGCAGCGGCAACCGCACGCTCACCAGCAGCAGCGCCACCAGCAGCACAGCGGACACGATGGGAAGCCCCCACCAGAACCCCAGGCCGACGAATACGGCCACCAGGACCGGCGCCAGCACGGTGCCGAGGCCGAGCAGCGCGTTCAGGACGAGCACTGCCTTGTCCACGCCGGCCGGGTGGAAGACCGAGGTATACGTATTCAGGACGGGGACGGTCAGCCCGAATCCTGCCCCCAGGAACGCGGTCCCGACCAGGAGCAGCGGATAGGCGGCCGACTGGTCGGTTTTCACCAGGGTGCTGCCAAGCAGCAGGCCCATCGACACGGCGCTGCAGGTCAGGCCGATGAGGTAGACCCGCTTCGTCGTGATCCGCCTGGCCAGCGCGGAGCCCAGCAGCGACGCGGCGATGGCCATCACGACCTGCGGTAGGAACATGATCCCGTACTGGGTGCTGGAAAGCCCGTACTGGCTCTTGCTGGTCAGAATCGTGCTAGCTGCCGGGAAAGTGACCAGCACAATGCCCTGCACCAGCCCCGCCACGTTGACCGCAGTCCGCTCAGCCTTCGACGCCACAGGCCCCCCGGCATCTCGCTCACCCGAAACGTAATGCCGGCGCGGGTGTCGCGCGCGGCTAAGTCCTCAGCGTTCCCAGCCTGGCCGTATCCAGGCATCACCCGCCTGCGTAGATAGCAGGCCCAGCGCCTGGCACTGCGTCGTGAAACTGGCCGACCTCGCCACGACGCCTGCCGTCCGGACTGCCGCGCAGACCCTATCCCGCTCGCGATGGCACGCGAGCTTCCTCCACCGGTCTAGTTGCCGGTTGCCCGGAGCCCGGCACGTCCGTGGCCTGGCTGGCACGCCGGCTGGTTCAGGCACGGGAGTGGCGGTGCGCGCCGTCATGCTGCGCTGGAGCCGGACCGGTTCGGAGCCTTGGTCTGGCCCAGCTTGTGCTTGACCACCACGCCTGGGCGGTATCTCCAGCGCGGAACCACTGGCGGGTGGCGGACACTATCGCTGCGCCGCCATGATCAGCCCGGTGAGCCTGATCAGGCTGCCGGCGCTAATCAGCGCAGCGCCGACGATCATGGGCGTCCCGTTGAGCTGGAATCCGGGGTAACTCTGACTCTGAACGGTTTTCATCGTCTCCGTCCTGACGCGGGTGATCCGCGCTGATCCCGTGGTGCAGCTCCTGTCTCCAGCGCCAGGCCCGGCGGAGCAGCCCGCCGAGTGCGAGCAGGCTGGCGACGAACGCAACCCACGTCCACCCGCGGCCGAAGTCGGTGATCCCGGTAATGCCGGTGACCTGGCCGGTGCCGAAGCTGCAGGCCGCGTACATGCCGAGCGGAAAGACAGTGGCCCAGCGGCGCACGTCGTAGCTGAGCCGGGGCCTGAGGATCTCGCTGGTGACCAGCGGAAAGAGCCACGCCATGGCCAGGCACCAGAGCACCAGCGTGCCGGTAGTGAGGGCGGAGTGCTGACCGCTGAATCGCCCCAGCGCGCCGCTGCCTTCGGTGACCTTGGCAGCAGCGAGGGCGGAGATGGCCAGCGCGCCGCCGGCAACCCAGTGGTCGCCGTGCCCGGTGACCAGTTCGCGCAGGTCGAACCGGGCGGCGGTGAAGACGTAGAAGGCCAGCCCCAGAAACAGCGCGGCGACCGCGACGCTGAGAAGCCAGCTGGCGCGGTAGCTGACCGCCAGCGTGGCGCCCAGCACGGCGAGGCCTTCTGTGGCGACGACGAGGACAAAGGAGACCCCGGTCGTCGGCCTCTTCCAGTGCCGCAGGACTGGCACCGCAAGCAAGGCCCAGCTGACTCCCGACACCGCCAGGAGCGCCGCGGCGACCGCGTGGTAATCCTGCAGGGCGAGCCGGGTGCCGAGCACCGCGGTGCCAGCCACGCCCGTGAACGCGGCGGGTGATCTGGCCTCGAGCATGAAGCGATCACGCTGGTACGCCAGCCTCATGCCCAGCATGACCGCCAGCACAAGCCAGGCGCCTGCGGCGAACCACAGCATGATGGCCGACAGAACCGGCTGGTGGTACGAGTACAGATCGATGGAGACGATGCCGAAGGCCATGACGACGGCCCCTGATGCGGGCGGGATCGCATTTAGCACCCGCTCCATGCTGGCTAGTCCGGCAACCGAGGACGGCCCGGCGTGCCCATCCCGGCTACTCCTCAACCCATTGACCTGCCGTGACTCACCAGTCATGGGCACGCCTCCTGTCGCGGCCCCTGTCCTGCGCGTCAGCGCGGTCCCCCCGCGGGCAAAGTCAGGGGCGGCCCTTCACCGTCCCTGGCGCGGCTGGCGCACACCGGTCCTGTATTGCCCCGGTATGCCGTTCAGCCGTTGCGGGTGAGTGGCGTGCCGGGCATCGCGGGAGCCGCTCGCTGGGCGGGTGCCCGCTTTTCGGTGGCACTGCTGACGCCGAGCCGGTCCGCGATATGCTCGCCGACCCGGATTGCGTTGGCGATCGCCGTCAGTGCCGGGTTGACGGCGCCGATGCTCGGGAAGAAGCTGGTGTCCGCCACGTAGAGGTTGTCGACCTCGTGCGCCTTGCAGTTCACGTCGAGCACCGATGCGGCTGGATCGGTCCCGAAGCGGCATGTGCCTGCCTGGTGGGCGACGCCGGCAATCGGGATGTTCATGCTCATGTAGAAGCTCTTGTGCAGGACGTGGTGCCTGGCCAGTCCGATGTGGTTGAGGATCTTCCTGAATTCGCCGTAGAGATCGGTCGCCTCGGAATCGTTGCTCTGGGTGTAGCTGAGGCGGATGTTCCCGTCCGCGTCAAGTGTGACCCGGTTGTCGGGCCTGGGGAGATCCTCGGTGGTCAGCCAGAAGTCGACGGCGTGCCGCGCCGCTTCCTCCAGGCTCCAGTGCGGGACGAGCTTGGTCAGGTGCGGTTCCTCGCCCTTCATCGCCCCGGCGTTGGACTTGCCGAGCATCTGGATGTTCCCGAGCGGCCACTGCCGGTCACCGCCGGGCAGATAGAAGTCGTTCAATCCCAGTGTCTTCTGGAACACCGTGTCATTCACCTCCTCGCCGAATCCTGACACTGCCTTGCTGTTGTGGAACATGTAGTTCCGGCCGACCTGGTCAGATCCGTTCGCCAGGCCCGCCGGGTGGGTGTCCGACGCCGACCGGAGCAGGATCCTGGCCGTGTTCGCAGCGCCGGCGGCCAGCACGACGATATCGCTGCGGTAGACCTCTTCCTTGCCGTCTCCGCCGCGGTCCACGACCACGCCCGTCACCGCCCGGCCGGACGGATCGGTCTCCAGCCGGGTGACTTCGGCGTTGAGCAGCAGCGTGATGTTCGGCATGTCCAGAATCGGCCGGACGGCGATCACCTCCGCGTCTGCCTTGGCATGGACCATGCACGGGTAGCCATCGCACCATGCGCACCTGATGCAGGTGCTGGCCGGCCGGTGCGCCTCATCGAGCAGGATCCCGCAGGGTGCGTGGAACGGGTGGTAGCCGGCCTGGGTCAGGGCATCGGAGATGTCCTGGACCCGCGACTCGTGGGACACCGCCGGCCACGGGTACTGCCGTGACCACGGGCCCTCGGTGGGATCCTCGCCATGGCTGCCGTGTACGTGGTAGAGCCACTCCGCCTTGGTGTACCACGGCTCGAAGTCGGTGTAGCTGACCGGCCAGGCCGGGGAGATCCCGTCCACGTGCTTGAGCTCGCCGAAATCCTCCGGGCGGAGCCGGTAGAGGGCGGCCCCGTACATCTTGGTGGCGCCGCCGACGAAGTAGTGGACCTGCGGCTGGAACGGCGTTCCGTCCTGGTCATACCAGGTATCGGGTGAGATGTAGTGCCCGTCGACGAAGACCGGGTCTGGATCCCAGTTTCCCAGTTCCTTGGTGAGGAAGTCGCCGCGCTCCATTAGCAGTATCCGCTTGCCGGTCTGGGCAATGGTGTGCGCGAGGGTCCCGCCGCCCGCGCCGGTGCCGATCACTATGACGTCGAAGTCGTCCGACACGACATCCCTCCCCGTGGGGTTGCAGTTCCTGCTATTAAGGCTGATCAGCGCGTGGCGGGTCTGGCGTCATCCTGGCCGGGTGATTCTGCCGGCCGGCCGTTCTGGTCCTGGGTCAGGTGCGCGGCCGGTGGGCGGCGGGCGATTCGGCGGGCGATTCGGCGCCGCTGCGCGGCTGGGGCGGTCGCGGCCCGGCGGCCGGGCCCGTGCCGCCATCGGGCCCGTATATGTCCTCTAGTACTCCGACACTGCGCGTGGTGAAGGCACGTTCGCGGCGTATGTCGCGGGAGAAGGCGACCCACCAGGTGAGAATCGCGCCGAACCGGTTGCGGAAGCCGGTCAGGAACGCGATGTGGATGAACAGCCAGATCACCCAGCCCGGGAATCCGCTCAGCCGCAGCGGCCCGGCCGATACGACAGCGCGGCCGCGGGATATGTAGGCGGCCGAGCCGAGGTCGCGGTACTTGAAGGGCCTGGCCTGACCCTGAGCCTGGTCCTCCAGCTCGCGCCTGACCCGGTGGCCCGCGTAGAGGCCTGACTGCATGGCCACTTCAGCGACGCCGGGCAGCTTGCGCAGGCTCATCATGTCGCCGACCACCGAGATTTCCGGGTGCCCGGCGATGGTGAGGTCGTCTTGCACGACGATCCGGCCGGCCCGGTCGCGCTCGGCGCCGGTCGCGGCGGCCAGGGCCTCGGCAATCGGCGGGGCCTCGACGCCCGCGGTCCACAGCACCGTGCCCGCGTCGTAACGCGTCTCGTTGCCGTCGTGGTCGCGGGCGGTTATGCCGCTGCCGTCCACGCTGGTCACGATCGAGCCCATGTGCAGCTCGACGCCGAGTGAGCGCAGACTCTCGGCGGCCTTGCCCGACAGCTTGCGGCCGAATACGGCGAGCGGCGCTGACCCGCCGTCAAACAGAAGGACTCTGGCGTCTTCGGGCTCGATGTGCCGGAATTCGGAACGCAGGGTTATGGTGGCGAGCTCGCGGATCTGGCCGGCGAGCTCGACGCCGGTGGGCCCGGCGCCGACCAGAGCGAAAGTCAGCAAGCGACTGCGCTCAGCCGGATCCGTCGCGGTCTCGGCCATCTCGAACGCGCCGAAGACTCGCCGCCTGATCGTGAGGGCATCGGCGATCGTTTTCATGCCGGGCGCCCACTGCGCGAATTCGTCGTGCCCGAAGTATGACTGCTGGACCCCGGCGCTGACGATGAGGTGATCGTATGGGACGTCGATCTCCTCTCCGAGCGGCAGCCGGCAGATGACGCGCTGTCCGGCGGCGTCCACGCCGATAGCCTCGGCCGTGATGCAGTCCAGGTTGCGATGCTTCTCGAGCACGCGGCGCAGTGGCGCAGTGATCTGGCCCTCCGACAGGATGCCCGTCGCGCACTGGTACAGCAGTGGCTGGAACACGTGCTGGGCGGTGCGGTCGATCAGCGTGACTGAGAAGGGGCCGTCGCGCAGCGCACGAGCCGCGAACAGCCCGCCGAAGCCGCCGCCGATGATGACCACCCGTGCGGGCGTGTCGTGCTCATTCATGTCGGGCCCCCGTCCGCCGATGTCGGCTCGCCTACGCCGGGTCGTGCCAGGGGATGCCTTCCGGCAGCAGGCTGTCGGCCTCCTTGGGTCCCCAACTGCCCTTGGCGTAGCTGTGCAGCGGAACCACGTCGCCGAGCACCGGGTCGACGACGCGCCACGCGTCCTGGACCGT
The DNA here is from genome assembly GCA_052143255.1 of Streptosporangiaceae bacterium. GTDB lineage: Bacteria > Actinomycetota > Actinomycetes > Streptosporangiales > Streptosporangiaceae > JAJYUU01. The sequence goes on from JBKQTJ010000184.1 coordinate 16,169, forward strand.
GTCCTGGCGGGCGAAGAGCCAGCGCTCGCTGGAGAGCGCGGCGCCGATCAGCCGGTCATATGTCCTCATGTCGGCTGCAGGCTGCTCGGCGAATATCAGGTCTTCCTGCTGCGGTGCCCAGCCGGCGCCTTGCTTTTTGCCGATCAGGCTCAGGCTTACCCTGGCCTCCGGATATACACGGAACCGCAGCGCATTGGCGACAGCCGTCGGCTCCAGGCCGAAAATGTCCTGCGCTGGACGGCGGAACCGGATGGAGACCTCGGTGGCGGTCACGGGCATGCACTTGCCCGCCCGGATGACGACGGGCACGCCTGCCCAGCGCCAGTTGTCAGCGGCGAGACGGACCGCGACGTAGGTCTCCGTCGTCGATTGCGGGTCGACGCCGTCGACACCGAGATATCCCTCGTACTGGCCGAGGACCGTGTCTTCCGGGGTCAGCGGCCGCAATGCAGCGATCAGCTGATGCTTTGAATCGCGCCAGGAAGCGAGGCCGTGGCCGTGCGGCGGGTCAGCCATGATGCTGGCCAGTATCTGCAGCATATGGTTTTGCAGCACGTCCCTGATGGCACCGGTCCTGTCGTAGAACCGGCCGCGGTCGGAGACGTCGAATGCCTCCGCCATCGTGATCTGGATGCTCTGCACGTGCGAGCGGTCGAGCAGCGGCTCAAGGACAGAGTTGGCGAACCGGGCGAACAGCACATTTTCGACCGGGTCGAAACCCAGCCAGTCATCGACGCGGTAGATTGCCTCCTCCGGGAAGAACTTATGCATCGTCTCGTTGAGCTCCTGAGAGCTCTTCAGGTCGGAGCCGAACGGCTTCTCCACCATCACGCGCGCATGGTCGGCGCGGCCCGCGTCTGCTATGCCCTGGGCGATCCGCCCGAACAGCGGAGGCGGAACTTCCAGGTAAAACAGGACATTGACGCCCCGCCCGATCGCGTTCGACATAGCCTTATATGTGACCGGATCGTCGAGGTCGCCGTCCACGTATTTCAGCAGACCGAGCATCTTGGTGGCGGCCGGACTCTTCGGGTCCATCTTGTTGAGCTTGAGCGAGGCCACGGCGTAGTCACGGAACTGGTCAAGGCCCCAGCCGCTCTTCGCCACTCCGATCACCGGGACGTCCAGCACGCCGCGTTCGACAAGCCCCACCAGCGCGGGGAACGTCTCCAGCTTGGCCAGGTCTCCGGTAGCCCCGAAGATCACCAGCGCATCTACTCGGTCAGTCTCCGTGCCCGCGCCCGTGGTCATGTCCGCCCCTTCGCGATCGCGTTCTCTCCCATCTGATCTGTCGCCAACCGGTGCAGCCCTACCCCACCCGCCACGGGTGATAACGCTCGCCGACGATCTGCCCGAAAGCAGTCAGAGCATGATCCCGCCGGGCGCCAGGCCCGCAGGGCGCCTCGTCGGCCGTGACCTTGACGACCGCATGCCACGCGAGCCACCGCGGCCGCAGCAAGACCCGCATCGGCTAGAACCGCCAGGGCAGCAGCGCGGTCACGGCGACCGCGGCGAACAGCAGGGTGAGGTAGGCGATCGACAGGTGGAACAGCCGCATCGGGGCGGCCGCTTCCCCGGTACTGACACGGGAACGGAGCCGGTGGGCCTCGATCAGGAACCAGCCGCCGAGGCCGCTCGCGCAGGCGGCATAGACCCAGCCCGCATACGGCGCAAGCGCGAGGGTGGCGCCGACCATGATGTAGGAGTAAACCAGGATCTTGCGGGCCACCGTCTTTGCGGTCGCCACCACGGGAAGCATCGGCACGCCCGCTGCGGCGTAATCATCCTTGAACTTCATGGCGAGCGCCCAGAAGTGCGGCGGCGTCCAGAAGAAGATCACGGCGAACAGCACGATGGCCGGCCAGCCGACGGTCCCGGTGACCGCCGCCCAGCCGACGAGCACCGGGAAGCAGCCGGCCGCGCCCCCGATGACGATGTTCGACGCGGTCCGGCGCTTCAGGCCCAGGGTATAGACGAAGACGTAGAACATGATCGCGCCGTCCGCCAGGAACGCCGACAGCCAGTTGGCCAGCAGGCCGAGCAGCAGCGTCGAGGCCGCGCCGAGCAGGATGCCGGACACGAGGGCCTCACCCGGCTTCACCGTCGCCTTCGTGCCCCCGGTGACCAGCGGCCGGCGCGCGGTCCGCCGCATGATCGCGTCGATGTCCCGGTCGAGGTAGCAGTTCAGGGTGTTGGCGGTGCCGGCCGCGAGCGCGCCACCCAGCAGCGTGACGCCGATCAGGCCAAGGCCCGGCAGGCCCCGCTGCGCGAGGAACATCGTCGGCAGCGTCGTGACCAGCAGCAACTCGATGATGCGCGGCTTGGTCAGCAGGAACAGCGCCCTCGCCACCACGGCGATGGAGCGGCGGCCGTCACCGGCGGCAGCATCCGCCGCTGCGACCGCCGGGACGCTGATCGGCTGTGTCACTCGCTAGCCCCCGTTCTCTCTGGCGGCGGGGGCGTCAGATCTCGTCGCGGTAGCCATAGAACTCGTGGTCCTCGTTGTAGCCGCCCTGGCTGTCGCCGCGCTCGGAGAAGTGCCGGACGAACTCGATCTCCCTGATCCACTTGACCTGCTTGAAGCCGAGCTGGTTCTCCACGCGCAGCCGCAGCGGCGCGCCGTGCAGCACCGGCAGTGCTTCGCCGTTCATCTCGTAGGCGAGCAGGCTCTGGTTGTGGTGCAGGTCTTCGATCGAGTGCGCGTCGTAGTACTGACCGCCCTCGCCGCCTTCGCCGTAGGAGTAGAACATCACCCACTTGGCCTCCGGGGACGGCCTGACTAGCTCGATCAGCCTGCTGAAGGGCAGCCCCGACCACTTGCCGATCGCCGACCACCCCTGGATGCAGTTGTGCATTGTGATCTGGTCGCGGCGGCCCATCTCGCGCAGGTCCTGCAGCGACAGCTCGACCGGGTTGTCGACCAGGCCGTGGACTTTGAGGCGATAGTCGCGGAACTCTTCGTCTTTCAGGCGGGTCCAGTCGTCGCTGGTGGGCACGAGGCCGTTGGGCCAGAAGAACGGGCTGATGTCCTTTTCGCGGTACTCGGCACGAGGCCCGTAGTGGTCAAACAGCAGGTCCATTACTCGTCCCACCGTCATATTCGAGATCTTCTGCAGGACGCGGGTATGGGTCCAGGAGAACCGCACCGCCCAGACGTTCAGGCCAATAAGCACCGCGTACGCCGCTACCGTCAGCGCGACGCCGTTGAGGTTGTACTTGTTCTGGTCCAGGGTGATCGCGTTGAGGTTCTTGGAGAACCCGGTCGAGGCGACCATGATCATGTGCACGAAGAAGAAGGCGAGGAAGGTGACCATCATCAGGAAATGCACGGAACGGGCGACCTGGCGGTTGCCGAAGATCCGCTGATACCACTTGAACCGGTTGTCCAGGGCGGGGGACATGGCCAGGCCGCTGAGGACGGCCAGCGGCGCGGTGATGAACACGACCCCGAAGTAGCTGAGCTGCTGCAGCGCGTCGAAGCGGAAGTAGCCGCCCGGCTCAACGGGCAGGTGCAGTGCCCCGTACTGCAGGAGGCACGAGCCGGTAGCGGGCAGGATCGACCACTGGGTCGGGACTAGCTTGAGGTACTGCTGCGTGGTGAACGTCAGCACGATGAACACGATCCCGTTGATCACGAACAGGATATCCAGGATGAAGTGCCAGTGCCGTGCGACCCCGATCGTGTGGCGTCCGCCGGGCAGCCCGAACAGCGGGCTGAGCATGATCGCGTCGTCCTTGGCCGTCCACACCCGGGTCTTGGGCACCGGGCCGCGGAACCGCAGCCACTCCGAGTCGGGCGTGCAGTGAATCTTGCGGTACAGGCGGGGGTGGTCGGCGAGGATCTGCCAGCCGGCCCGGATGATTCCCACCAGCAAGATGAAGTTCACCAGGTGAGTGACGATCACCCAGCCCGGGACCCCGGCATTGAAGTGCGGCGTCGACTGGACGCACGGGTGCGTGCGGATGAACGACTGCGCGGGGCTGGTGCCGATGAACAGCTTCAGCGCCACCACCATCGCGATGCCGGCTACCGCGACCGCCGGCACCAGCCACCACACCGAGATGAAGCGCGATCCCAGCCGCATATGCACCTGGCTGAGCCGCAGCCGCGGATACTTGCCTTCATTGCTCAGCAGCGCCTCACGGGCGAAGGCGCTCTCGGCGGAGTCACCGTTGTGCCCGCGCTGGTCAGCCATCGAACCTCTGCTTCCGCCCCTTGCTCATCGGTAACCGGGCGATCCCTCAATGGCGATGCCCATAAGAACTCGTGACCGATTCCCCGGCTGCAGCACCTGCAGGCCTAGCCTGACCACAGCGCGCTGGGCGCGCAGGTCACCGGCTCAGTCCCGCAGGACCGGCAGCGGCGCCCAAGGGGCGCTCACTGAGTCCGCCAGCGAAAGGTTAACTACTGCAAGTGCTCGTATGATCACTGGGGGTGATATAGAGCGCCGCTGCCCCGCCGCGACCACCCCGCGATTCCTCGCGGCAGCCGGCGAACTTGCCACACCCGGGCCATGACACCGTTAGCGCAAATACGACCGTCGGGGCCGATTGGTCAGGCAGGGAACTGTTCAGGTCCCGGCACTGAGCACTAGGCGGCCGGGCTCGGGCTCACCCTCGCTGGGTGAGGAAGCCTGTCTAGAAGGTGGGTACGGTGCTGGTGTTCTTAAACCAGGTCACCGGGGTGAGCGTGGAGGTCGATCGCAATGAGCGCGTTTCCGCCGATTGCAGACTACGGTTTGCTGTCGAATTGCGAGCAGAGCTGCCTGGTCGCCCCGGACGGGTCGGTCGAGTGGCTGTGCCTGCCGCGCCCCGACTCTCCAAGCGTTTTCGGGGCACTGCTGGATCGCACCATCGGCTCGTTCAGGTTCGGTCCCAGCAACGCCTGGGTTCCCCAGCATCGCCGGTACGTACCGGGGACGATGGTGCTGGAAACCACCTGGCAGACTCCCACCGGCTGGATGACGGTGCATGACCTGCTGGTGATGGGCCCGACACAGACCGAGAAACGGCGGGCCGATTACCGTCGGGCCCCATCCGACCTCGGTGCTGTCGGTGCCCTTGTCCGGATCGCGACGTGCATCAGCGGCCGGGTCGAGGCCATGGTTAACTGCGCCCCTGTCTTCAATTACGGGACCGTCGGCGGCAAGTGGAGCTACAAGGACGAGGGATACGACGCCATGACGGTCGCCTCGGAAGAGGGCGACATGCGGCTCGAATTGACGGGCAGCTTCGGGCTCGGCGTCATGGGCGCCCGCTGCTACGGCCGCACCACGCTCACGACTGGTCAGTCCGCGTTCATGGTCCTGTCGTGGGGAGACGCGAAGGTCCCTGGTGATCAGGACGAGGCCTTCCAGGCGCTGAGTACCACCGTCGACTACTGGCGCGACTGGCTGAGCTAGGCCAAGATCGCCGATCATCCGTGGAAGCCATACATTGACCGCAGCGCCCTGACCCTGAAGGCGCTCAGCTACGCCCCGACCGGCGCGATCATGGCCGCGGCGACGACGTCGCTGCCGGAGACGCCCGGCGGGACACGCAATTGGGACTACAGGTTCACCTGGATCAGGGACTCGGCGTTCATGCTGCGGTCGCTGTATCGCCTCGGCTTCGACTGGGAGGCGGTGGAGTATTTCGGCTTCATCCTGGACGCTGTCAGCGGCGGGGATCTTAACCGGCCGTTCGAGCTTCAGATCATGTACGGCATCGGCGGGGAACGCGACCTGACTGAGAAGACTCTCGATCATCTGTCCGGGTATCGGGGAGCGCGCCCGGTCCGGGTCGGCAACGGGGCCTGGAATCAGCAGCAGCACGACGTATGGGGAATGATCCTCGACGCGGTGGACGTCGAGCTTCACCGTGGAGCGACACGGATCGTGAAGCCGGTATGGGAAGGGCTGGCCGGCCTCGTGGACGACGCGCTTGAGCACTGGCGCGAGCCCGACCAGGGAATCTGGGAAGTCCGCGGGGATCCCAAGGATTTCACCGCATCCAAGGTGATGTGCTGGGTGGCGGCAGCGCGCGGCGCCCACCTCGCCGACGAGCGCGGCGACCATGAGCGCGCCAAACTGTGGCAGGCAGGTGCCGAGGAAATCAAGGCCGAGGTGCTGGACAAGGGCGTCTCCGCGAAAGGCGTCTTCCGCCAGCACTACCAGACCGACGATCTGGATGCCTCGCTGCTGCTGCTGCCGATTATGGGCTTCCTGCCTCCCGACGATGAGCGCATCAAAGCGACCGTGCTGGCCATAGCCGACGACCTAACCAGAGACGGCCTGGTCCTGCGCTACCGAGTCGAGGGAACAGACACCGGGTTCTCCGGCGAAGAGGGCACATTCACCATCTGCTCGTTCTGGCTGGTGAGCGCACTGGCCATGATCGGCGAGACCGAACGGGCGCGTGCCCTCGCCCAGAAGCTGCTGTCGTTCGCCGGGCCGCTGCAGCTCTACGCCGAGGAGATCGACACCACCACCGGCCAGCACCTGGGCAATTTCCCACAGGCATTCACCCACCTGGCCCTCATCGAAGCCCTCTCACTGCTCATCGAATCGGAGCCGGAGAACCTCGCTGCGGTCGACGCCTAAGAGTCACGTCGCCGGGAGTGGCGCCGCGCCGGCGCGAAAATCTTGCGTGGCTGACCGTGGGCTTTAGCTGACGTTACCGAGGGCCCGGCCGCGCCGGGCGCTGCTGCAGCTCAGCGCATAGATGGCATCGTCTACCAGGCCGACGGTCTTGGGATCGTGGGCCTGGAGACGCAGCCGCCAGTCGGCCCCGCAGCAGACCGACGGCTTCGTCTCGCTGAGCACTCGCGTGTGTCTCAGACTTGCTCGTCCCGTCGACCTGACATCACCAGTCGCCTAAACGGCTTGACGGAACGGGTCTGTACTGTCGCGTGTTGCTCCCGTTGTATATGGGACTTCTGATGCAAGCTGGACATGTTGATGTCCGCCAGAAGAGGACCGCTGTCATCGATACAACGCAGCTTTCGGGACCGGCGGCGGGAGGGCTTGCGGCCTGGGCTGAGCGCACGGGACGGCGTCGTGCAGCACAGCCAGCGGGCGGTGGCCTGCGGTTCGCGTTTTACGGCCGGGTGTCAACGGAGGACTGGCAGGATCCGGTGACGTCGCGGGCCCGGCAGAGGGCCCAGGCCGAGGCGCTGGTCCGCGGGCACGGGCGGCTGGTGGCGGAGTTCTTCGATGCCGGGGAAAGCCGGACGCTTGCATGGGCGCGGCGGCCGCAGGCCGCCATGCTGGTGGCCGCGCTCGCTGACCCCGGGCGGGGCTGGGACGCGGTCGTGGTCGGGGAGTACGAGCGGGCGTTCTACGGCAGCCAGTACGGACTGATGGCGCCGCTGTTCGAGCATTACGCTGTCCAGCTGTGGATGCCGGAGACCGGCGGCCAGGTCGACTACGCCTGCGAGCACGACGAGCGCACGATGACGATGCTGGGTCTGTCATCCAAGCGGGAGATCACCAGGACCAGTATCCGGGTGCGTACCGCGATGGCCGCGCAGACACGGCAGGGCCGGTACCTGGGCGGTCGGCCGCCCTATGGGTACCGGCTGGCTGATGCGGGACCGCATCCGAACAAGGCACACGCCGCGTGGGGCCGCCGCGCACACCGGCTCGAGCCCGATCCGCAGGCCGCGCCGGTGGTGACATGGATGTTCACGCAACGACTGGCCGGGCACTCGACGGCCAGGATCGCCCGCGCGCTCAATGAGACCGGGATCCCGTGCCCGTCAGCAGCCGACCCCGATCGGAACCCGCACCGGCCGGGCACGGCGTGGACGCTGGGCGCGGTCACCTCGATCCTGGCCAACCCGCGGTACACCGGCCGGCAGGTGTGGAACCGGCAGCGCACCGATACCGAGCTCGTGGACGCGGCGGATGTGGCGCTGGGCCATAAGGGCGTGCAGCGCTGGAACCTGCCCGACGGGTGGGTCATCTCGACGCGGCCCGCGCATCCGGCGCTGGTCAGCGAGGCCGACTTCATCGCCGCGCAGGCCGTCAATGCGGCCCGCGGCCCGGTTCCCCGCGGCGACCCGGCCGCGCTGGAAGGCCAGCGCAGGTATCTGCTGGCCGGGCTGCTGACCTGCGGGACGTGCGGGCGGCGGATGGAGTCAGCGTGGTCAAACGGCAAGGCCGCTTACCGGTGCCGCCACGGCCACACCAGCGCCAGCATCCCTGACCCGGACCGGCCGAAGAACGCCTACGTCCGCGGGGAAGTGGTCCTGGCGCAGCTGCCCGCCCTGCGCAGCCAACTGGCCCGCGCGCAGCCCGCCGACTCAGGCCGCAGTGCGCGCAGCAGGCGCCGCACCCGCCGCGGGACCGATGTCATCGCCCCGGCCGGTGTCGCGGAAATCATCGGCTACCTGCGCGAGCACCGGGTTGCGCTCACCTGGGATCAGGCTGCAGCGACTCTCCGCTCAGGCAGCCACGAAGCCATCACCATCCAGGCAAGCTGACCCCAGGGCTCTCCGAGCGGGCCCGCCGCATAAGAAACGAGACACAGCGCTCAGAAGGGCCGCCAATCGGTCGGCGGCGGGCGAAGCCCGCGCCGGGGTGGCCGCCTCGGCATGCCCGGAAACGGGATGCCATGGGGATTTACTGTGTCCGAGGGGGGACTTGAACCCCCATGCCCTTTTGGGGCACTAGCACCTCAAGCTAGCGCGTCTGCCTATTCCGCCACCCGGACGTGGGCCACTAGCGTCACCGCCTTGGCCGGATCACGATAGCAAATCTACCGGCCTGCGGCGAAGAGGGCCACAGGGCAGGATTCTCGCCCCATCGGCGGCAGGCGGCTGGTCCCGCCGCTGGGAAGGGCTGATGCGACGATAAAGGAGTGACGGAGAACCCAGCTTCAGCGAAAGTGACCGCCGACGACGAGGTTGTCACGATCTGCTGTGACCTGATCAGGATCGACACCAGTAACCCCGGTGATCATTCCGGTCCGGGCGAGCGTAAGGCGGCCGAACACGTCGCGGCGCTCCTGTCCGAGGCCGGGCTCGAGCCGCGGATCCTGGAGTCCCATCCGGGCCGGGCCAGCGTCGTCGCCAGGATCGCGGGCGAGGATCCGTCGCGCCCGGCGCTGCTGATCCATGGTCACCTCGACGTCGTGCCCGCCAACGCGGCCGACTGGCGGCACGATCCGTTCTCCGGCGAGATCGCAGACGGGTGCGTCCGGGGCCGCGGCGCGGTGGACATGAAGGACATGGACGCGATGATCCTGGCCGTCGTCCGGCAGCGGATGCGGGAGGGGCGGCGACCGCCGCGCGACGTGCTGCTCGTGTTCACGGCGGACGAGGAGGCGGGCGGCACGTGGGGCGCGCGCTGGCTGGTGGACGAGCACCCGGATCTCTTCGAGGGCGTGACCGAGGCGATCGGGGAGGTCGGAGGGTACAGCGTGACGATCGGCGGGCGCCGGCTCTACCTCGTGCAGACGGCCGAACGGGGGATCGCGTGGCTGCGGCTCACCGCCCAGGGCACCGCGGGGCACGGGGCCATGGTGCACCCGGACAACGCCGTGACGGAGCTGGCCGGGGCCGTGGCCCGGATCGGCCGCCACGAGTGGCCGCTCCGGCTCACGCCGCCGGTCCGCGCGTTCCTGGAGGGGGCGAGCGCCGCCCTCGGCACTGAATTCACTCCCGATGACCCCGACGCTCTGCTCAGCCAGCTCGGGTCGATTTCACGGATCATCCGGGCTGTGCTCCGCAACACGGTCAACCCGACCGGCCTGAAGGCGGGTTACAAGGTCAACGTCATCCCGCAGGAGGCGGTCGCGGAGATCGATGGGCGTTACCTGCCCGGCTACGAAGACGAGTTCCTCGCCGAGATCGACAAGCTTCTCGGCCCCGGAGTGAGGCGCGAGTTCATCCACCAGGACGTCGCCGTGGAGACCAGCGCGGACGGTGACCTCTACGAGGCCATGACCGCCGCCCTGCTGGCCGGGGACCCGGAAGGCCGGGTCGTGCCTTACACCATGTTCGGCGGGACAGACGCCAAGTCCTTCAGCCGGCTCGGCATCCGCTGCTTCGGTTTCGCCCCGCTGCGATTGCCCGCGGATCTGGACTTTTCCGGAATGTTCCACGGAATCGACGAACGCGTCCCAGTTGACGGCTTGTGCTTCGGTGTGCGCGTTCTAGACGGATTTCTCGACCATTGTTAGGTCTCCGCCGCAGGTCAGCGCCTATGTGAGCAAATTGGCATAGAGACCGGCAAAGAATTTTCGGGAGCCTTTGCTCGGATACGATGCGTGCTTATACTGTAACGAAGTGTGCGTAGGACGCCGCGGCCTCCGGGGGGAACGGCGGTCTTCTGCCCACCTGGGGCGCTCACCTGGCCGGCATGGTGCTTGCCGGCCCCGGGGCGGGTATGCTGTCCCTAACCTGAGGGCCGGTCCCCGGCCGCTCCGGATGGGGCGGATAAGCCCAGCTCAGAGCGTTCGTACGGCACGGATGATCTTCCGCCGGAGGGTAACCTTGCGGCTGCCATCGGCATAAAGGCGAAGACGGGACAGTTCCCATTCGCCATACTCAGCATGGTCGGTCAGGACCCGCCGGGCGGCGTCGCGTGTCATTCCGCGCGGCAGGTAGACCACGAGGTAGGCATATTCGGCCATCACCTCCTATTGTGCTCCACGTCACCGATGATTCAATCGGCGCCGGAAGAAAACCGCTACGGTCGGGATGTCCCGGTCGCGCACCCGCCAGGTGCCCGATGGCCGGGCCGGGCCGGGCGGAGCAGAGAAGGGGCCTGACCAGGTGAATGCCTGAGCCGGCCGCGGGTGGGGAACACCTAGGGCCGCGTTAAGGGTTGAGAGGACGATAGGGGCGGCGGTTCCGGGCTAAGCCGGGAAGCACGCCCCGTGCGGGCGCCGTACGGGCAAACCGTGGCGTAGAGGTGAGGTTGGGAAAGAGCGTGCCAGCAAGGAGAGGCCCCGCCAAGGACACAGTGGCGACGAAAGAGGCCGCAGAAGGCGTGACCGCTGCCGCCACGGCAGAGAGTCCAGGCCGCAAGCCGGCGAAGGCGGCGGCCGGTACAAAGGCGTCCGGTACGGGGCGCCGGACAGCGCGTAGTGCCCCCGCGCGGGGCGGGGACGGCACCCGGCTGGTCATCGTCGAGTCACCGGCCAAGGCGCGCACGATCGCGGGCTACCTGGGCAACGGGTACGTGGTCGAGTCCAGCGTCGGCCACATCCGGGACATGCCCGACCGGGCGGCCGAGATCCCGGCCAAGTACCGCAAGGAACCGTGGGCCCGCCTCGGGGTCAACGTGGACGACAACTTCGAGGCCCTCTACGTCGTCCCGAACGACAAGCGGCAGCAAGTGTCCAAGCTGAAGGACCTGCTCAAGGACGCCGACGAGCTCCTGCTGGCCACGGATGAAGACCGCGAGGGCGAGGCCATCGCCTGGCACCTGCTCGAGGAGCTCAAGCCGAAGGTTCCCTACCACCGGATGGTCTTCCACGAGATCACCCGGCTGTGCGGCACCTTGGGCTTGAGCTCCTCGAGCAGGTGCCAGGCGATGGCTTCGCCCTCGCGGTCTTCATCGGTGGCGAGCAGGAGTTCGTC
>JBKQTJ010000185.1:0-3542 GCA_052143255.1 Streptosporangiaceae bacterium
GTCGTCGGCGAGCTGGCTGGACAGCTCGACCACCGCCTCCAGCGCATAGGTGGTCGCGGCGATGAACGAGATCTTCTTGGCCACCGCCTCATGCTCGCCGACCGGCCGCCCCCACTGCACCCGTTCACGTGACCAGTCCCTGGCGATCTTCAACGCCAGCTTCCCGGCCGCGGCACAGCTGGCGGGCAGCGACAGCCTGCCCGTGTTCAGCGTCGTCAGGGCGATCTTCAGCCCCTGGCCCTCCGCACCGATGCGGTTCGCGGCCGGGACCCGGACCTCATGGAACCTGGTCACCCCGTTTTCCAGGCCGCGCAGGCCCATGAACGCGTTCCGCCGCTCGACCGTGATCCCTTCCGCCGGTCCCTCCACGACGAACGCGGTGATCCCGCCGCGGTGCCCCTCACCCTCCGGCACCCGGGCCATCACCACGAGCAAGTCAGCGACCACTCCGTTCGTCGTCCAGAGCTTGACGCCGTTCAGCACGTACTCAGACCCGTCAGCCGACGGCGTTGCTGTCGTGTTCAGCCTGGCCGGATCGGAGCCGACGTCGGGCTCGGTGAGCAGGAACGCGCTGATCGCCCCTCGCGCGCACCGCGGCAGGTAACGCTGCTTCTGCTCATCGGTCCCGAACAGCGCCAGCGGCTGCGGCACGCCGATCGACTGGTGCGCCGACAGCAGCGCGGCCAGGGCCGGCGAGGCAGACCCGGCGATCATCAGCGCCCGGTTGTAATACAGGTTGCTCAGCCCCAGCCCCCCGTACTCCGGGGCGATCTTCATCCCGAACGCTCCCATGGCGGCGAGGCCAGTGACGACCTCGTCGGGTATCAGGGCGTCGCGCTCGATGAGCGCGCCGCTGACCGAGGTCTCGCAGAACTCCCGCAGCCGGGCGCAGAACTCCTCTCCGCGGCGGCTCGACTCCTCACTCGGCCGCGGATGCGGGTGGATCAGATCCAGCCGGAAATCACCAAGGAATACCAGTTTGCCGAAGCTGGGCTGGTGCCACCCGGCCTCCCTTGCTTCCTCTGCTACCTGGCGTGCTTCGCGCTCGCCGACATGCCGGACACGATTCACCTGGGAAGTATGCATGGGCCGTCCTGTTCAAGGGCCGTCCTGTTCGTGGGTGTCACCCGTGGTACTGCCCACGTCCTACCATCCGGTAACAAGAACGACCTCGGCTACCCGCTGGCAGCCCCAGTGCATCCCCGATCACGGCATCCCGTGGGTGATCTTTCGATCGCCTGCATCCTGCAGGCCACGTAGTGGCGTTCCCTGAGGGAGACCCTGAACCGGAGGGTAGTGGTATCAGCGCCCACGGATCCTGGCCAGCGGGTCCGAGCGCCTCGGCCAGTTCGTGCCGCCGCTCGCGGTCGCGGTTATGGTCAGCGCGGCAGCCCCAGCGCTGGCCGTCCGTCGGCTCGGGGCCCGGCAGATCTGATCCGCGTGGCTATCAGCCTGTCGCGGCCATCGCATCCTGATGGTCAGTAATGTTCCAGTAGGCTCCCACGGCCGTGCACCGCGTGCCGGCACAGGACACCCCGGCCGGGATGGAAGCCTGCTCGCTGCCCTTGAGGGCATTGGCGGGCTCATTGACTCCGGTCGCCTTCCCCCACTTGCCGTGGCTATAGCTGACCGCCATCCAGATCTGTGTACCCGCGCTATCGGTGTAATTGCCAACGACCTCGCAGGATCTGGTCCCGCAGCTGACCCCGAACAGCCAGCTGACCGGCCTGGCCGCCGCTTTGGCCGGCACTACCTTGACGAGGTGAACTGTGCCCCAGTGGCCATTGGAGAACGCGTCAGAGATCGACGCCGAGACGCTGCCGCTGGTACTGGCATAGCCGCCGACCGCAAGACACGAGGTCCGGGACGAGCAGCTCACGGAGAGCAGCCCGCTGACGATATTCGGGGCGGCGGTGGCCAGCAGAGTCGCCTCCGCGGATGACTTCCAGTGGCCGCCGGACTCGACTGCCGTCAGCCCCTCGAGCTTGTAGGTTGCGGACAGATAGCTGCCCACGCCCACGCACGAGCCCGGCTTCGGGCAGCTCACCGCGTTGAGGACCGCATAGGCGCCCGGCGCCGTCACGGCATTGGCTGGGATGCGAATCTCGGTCGCCGCCCGCCAGCGGCCATTTACCTCCTGTACCGCCATCGGGACGAGGTTCTCGCCGGTTACGGCGAGGTAGCCGACGGCTTCGCAGTTACCCGGGCTGGTGCACGACACCCCGGTCAGGGTGGCCTCGGTGACGGCAGCGGCTCCAGGCGGCAGCGTCACGAAGTGGATCGGGCCCCAGGCGCCGTGGGACTGGGATACGGTGAACGCTTCCTTGATGTAGGCCTCGCCGGTGTATCCGAGGTTGAAGCCCACGGCCGTGCACGCGTTCTTCGCCGGGCAGGAGACTCCGGTGATCTGGCCCTCACCATGGGGGTCGGTACTGGTCGCCGGCAGCACGACGATACGACCGCGGGCCCAGGTGCTACCGGACATGGTGGCTACCATCGGCGTCGCGATGCCGATCGAGCTCGTGTAGTACCCGCCGCCGACGCACTGCGATGTGGTCGGGCAGGATACGGCCAGCAGGAAGCCGTCCTCGGCGCCTGCGGGTGACCCGACCTCGGTCCGGTGCCACTTTGGTGCTGCGGCGGCGGCCTGAGCCGGGCCGGATATCGTCATCAGTGCGGCCACGGCGGCCGCCAGCCATGTCCACTGATGACATTTCCATCGCCTGGACCGGTGCCCGCTGGCCGTCATTCCGCCCCCCAAGATTATGATATTGACATTGATAATGGCGAAAGGGCGGTCTTTCGTCTAGTCGGCCCGCTGACGGCTGCCGTTGGTTCAGGCGGTGGCGGGCACTGGCGCGGGGCTCTCCCGTGGCAGTGCGAGCATCCCGTAGAGACCGCCGCCGATCACGAGCAGCCCGGACACCGCGAAGATCGGGCCGATGTGCGGGCCGCCGATGCTGGCGGAGGAGTTCCGCACCACCGGTCCAGGTACTCGCGTGGTTCCGCTCCGGACAGCAGTGGCGTGATGGCGGTGTTAACCATCGCAATAGGGATCTCAATTGCCATCAGCGCAAGCACACCACCGGCGAATGCTGTCTGCCGGGCGTAAACCTCGATCAGCAAGCCCGCGGCTAGCACCCGGCGCGGGTGAGGGGGTGCAGGCATTCGAGCGGCCTGGCGGGGGCAGCTGCCTCCCGTCTCTGAAGACGTCCAGCTGGAGCGGGGTTCCCGTCACTGACGGTGTCGCCGTCGTGTGAGTTGCGCTATGTGACGAGCGGTGTGTCGTGGACGGCGTCACCGTGGCCATGTCGGCATAGGCAACGGCGCTCCCTGAATCTTTGACGTGGATGCCGGGAGGGCCGTGCGCTGAAGCACTTGGAGTGCTAGCTCGACCGTACGTGCGAGTGAACCGCTAGTGTTCTGCGCCTGAATTCTCAGTAGTAAGTTGCTATAGTTCTGCTGTGACGCGGTATGGAGTCAGCCTGGACATCGCGGATGATGACCGCCCGACGCTCGCGGCGTGGGCGCGGGAACCGGAT
>JBKQTJ010000186.1:0-7196 GCA_052143255.1 Streptosporangiaceae bacterium
TTTCACATCCGCTTTAACACCTCCGGCCGGGTCGGCGCCATGCTCAAAGTCCGCGAACCTGGCATGGTATGTGCCGGCGAACCCATCACCGTTGTCGACCGCCCCGACCACGGTGTGCGCGTGTGCGACCTCGCCACTGGGCCGGACGCCACCGGGATGCGGCGGCTCCTCGACTCCGGCATCCCCCTCGCCACCGCCGTCCGGGCTAAGGCACACCGCATCGTCAAAGCAATTGAGTCTCGACCAATGCGCCAAGCGCCCGCCAGCAACCCCTAAAGCACCAGCAGCGACCTACCGCTCCATAGGCGCAAATCGCTCATCCTGCGTGACCTGCGGCTGTGCGAATCGTCGCTTGGATTTAATGGCCTAAGAATGAGACTACAACCGCCATGACCGGAACCCTGACGATCATTAAACGCACGTCGCCGCAGGTCAAGATGGGTGGTCAGGGGCGGGGTCGAACCGCCGACCTTCCGCTTTTCAGGCGGACGCTCGTACCAACTGAGCTACCTGACCATGCCGGGCATCAGAATGCCGGAGGGCCCCCTGACGCCAGACTGAGCGGTCCTGACGGGATTTGAACCCGCGACCTCCACCTTGACAGGGTGGCGAGCACTCCAAGCTGCTCTACAGGACCTCGCATCACTGGCCAGAACCAGTGTGCCCCCAACGGGATTCGAACCCGTGCCGCCGCCTTGAAAGGGCGGTGTCCTAGGCCGCTAGACGATGGGGGCTCGACGGATCTTGCCGCCATGCCCGTGGCGCCCGCCGTCGGGGACCGCCCCAGCATAGGGGACGAACGGCACTGCCGGCAAAGCGGCTGCCCCAGGGCACCCAGCCGCACCGCTGATCCTCATCCCGCCGACGCTCTTACCCGCTTCAGGGGTCCTTACCGTCCGGTTGACCCGCCCTTGTTGATCAGCTTCTCGGCTATGGAAACCGGCTCACCCTCTTCGGGAATCAGGACCCAGGCCACCAGGTAGGCAACTATGCCCAGGCCGCTGAAGAAGGCCAGCACGGCGAAAGCCACCCTGACCAGGGTCGGGTCCAGCCCGAAATGATCCGCCAGTCCCACGCAGACCCCGGCGAGCAACCGCCCTTGGATCTTGCGTTCTAGCCGCTTGGGACCACTGTCGCCATTCATACCTAGCATGATGCCCGATTGTGTGTCCGTCCGCCGGCACCGGGACCGCGCGAGCATACGCTAGCGGCAAGGCCTGCAGAGAGGACAGCTAATGCCGCGCACAACGGACCCGGCACCGACCGACCTGCTCCGCGTCGACGACGAGCTGACCGACGATGAGCGGCTCGTCCGCGATACCGTGCGGAAATTCACGGCGGACCAGATCATGCCCCACATCGCCGACTGGTTCGAAGCAGGCACCGTCCCCAAGGAGCTGTTTGCCGAACTCGGCCCGCTCGGCCTGCTCGGCATGCACCTCAGCGGCTACGGCTGCGCCGGCATGGGCGCGGTCGCTTACGGCGTCGCTTGCCGCGAACTCGAGGCCGCGGATTCCGGCTTGCGCAGCATGGTCTCGGTACAGGGCTCGCTAGCTATGTTCCCGATCTGGAAGTACGGCTCAGACGAGCAGAAGGATGAGTGGCTGCCGCGCATGTCCGCCGGCCAGGCGGTTGGCTGCTTCGGCCTGACCGAGCCGGACCACGGCAGCGATCCCGGCGGCATGAGCACCTACGCGAAGCGGAACGGAGCCGACTGGATACTCAGTGGTTCGAAAATGTGGATCACCAATGGCGGAATCGCCGACATCGCTGTCGTCTGGGCCGGTACCGACGACGGCATTCGCGGCTTCCTGGTTCCCCGCGGCGCCCGCGGTTTCAGCACGCGAAATATCCACAAGAAGCTGTCGCTGCGTGCCTCAGTCACGTCGGAACTGCACTTCGCCGACGTCCGGCTGCCCGGCAGCGCGGTGCTGCCCGGCGTGCGGGGACTGAAAGGACCGCTCTCCTGCCTGTCGGAGGCGCGGTTCGGCATCGTGTGGGGAGTGACCGGCGCGGCCCGGGCATGCTTCGAATCGGCCGCGGACTACGCCAGGACGCGCGAGCAGTTCGGCCAGAAGATCGGCGGCTTCCAGCTGACCCAGCGCAAGCTGGCCTGGATGCTCGCCGACTTGCAGCGGGCCCAGCTGCTGGCGCTGCACCTCGGGCGCCTGAAGGAGGCGGGCACCATCACGCCAGAACAGGTCAGCCTGGGCAAGATGAGCAACGTCAGAACCGCCATCGACATCGCGCGCGAGGCCAGGACGATTCTCGGCGCGAACGGCGTGACCCTGGAGTACCCCGTGATCAGGCACGCCAACAACCTGGAATCTGTGCTGACCTACGAGGGCACCGAGGAGATCCACACGCTCGCGCTCGGCCAGGCGATCACCGGGATCTCGGCTTATCGCTAGCAGCGACCATCATCCGGAAGACTTTTTGCCGCGCGGGCGATCGAAAAGTCTTCCGGCTAATCTCTCTCAGCCGCTCTTTGGGTCACAGGAACGGTACGAGCTGAGTGAGGCGAGCTAATGGGGGACGCGACGAGGCGGCCTGACCGGGCAGCGGCACGCCGGGCGCTCGCAGCGATGCTGGACGCGGCCGCAACCGGGCAGTTCCCGCCCGCCGACGGCGAAGTGACGTTCCTGCCCCAGCCTTCGGCCCGTGACGCAGGCGTCATCGGGTTCACCGGGCACGCTGTCGTCTTCGCCGACGCGGACCACTCCTGGCTCGCGGACCTGCTGCCAGACGATGACCTGTCTGCCCCCCTCAGTCCTGCGTTCCTGGTGGCGCTCGCCAGCACGACGGGCCGGGCGGTCCACAACATCGACATGCTGACGTGCGCAGATCCATTGCCGGGGCTGCCCACGCTGAAACTGCGGGCCGAGGCGCGACGGGCACACCCGAGAATCGCCAGGGCGCTGCGTTACCGCGACGACGTCAGCGCGTGGCGAACCGACGGCGGCGTGCTGCTGCTCGGCCGGGGTGTCGCCAGACGCTGGGAGGTCGCCATCGAGGTCGATCCGGCTTGCCGCGACCGGGGCCTTGGCGCGCAACTAGCGATGGCTGCCCGGCACCTGGTTCCCGGCGGCGCCCCGCTGTGGGCGCAGATCGCGCCTGGCAACGCGGCCAGTGTCCGGGCCTTTCTGGCGGCCGGGTTCCGCCCCATCGGCGCCGAGGCCCTGCTGGCGCTCGACCGCGCAGGTCCGCCCGGCTGCCGATCGGAGCCAGCGTGAAAGAATCCGCCGGTGGCTTCCGTTCCCGGGCACGACCCGGCCGATTCGCCGAGGCCTGTCCCCGGCGACCAGTCCGGCGAGCGGTCGCTTATTGCCGTGTTGCTGACCCTGACCATGCTCAGCGGAGTCGTAGACGCCGTGTGCTACCTGGGTCTTGGGCGGGTCTTCACCGCCAACATGACAGGGAACGTAGTCGTCCTCGGCTTCGCGGCCGCGGGCGCGCCGGGGTTCTCGGTCACCGCCAGCCTGACCTCGCTCGGCTGCTTCCTGGCTGGCGCGGTGGCCGGCGGCATACTCAGCCGCAGGGTTGCCCGCCGCAGCCGTCTGCTGGTCACTGCTATCGGACTCGAGGCCGTCTTCGTCGCGGCGGCATCCATCGTGGCTTTCGCGGCCGCCACGGTCGCGACCGGCTGGGCCCGGTACACCGCGATCGCCATCCTCGCGATCGCGATGGGGGTCAGGAATTCGGTGATACGCCGCCTCGCTATCCCTGACATGACCACGACCGTGCTCACTATGACCTTGACTGGCCTTGCTGCCGATTCGAGCCTGGCAGGAGGCAGCAATCCGCGGGCCGGTCGCCGCAGCGCCGCCGTGCTCGCGATGCTGATTGGCGCGTTCGCCGGAGCTGCGCTGTACCTGCACCGGGGCGCGGCACTCCCGTTGGCGATCGCCGCCGCAGCGGCGGGCCTCGCTGCGATCGCCGTCCTGGCCGGGCCCGCCGCCAGCCATATTGACAAGGAGTGATGCGACCATGAGCGACGCCGTCGTGGTATCCGACAATCAAGACGCTGCGCGGTTTGAGGTCAGTGCCGACGACGAGATCGCAGAGCTGACCTACCGGCTGCGGGCCAGCCGGCTGGTGCTGGTCCACACCGAAGTTCCCCCGTCACTTGCGGGGCGCGGGATCGGCGGGAAGCTTGTCCAGGCTGCCGTCAGCCGGGCCAGGCGAGACGGCTTGACGATCGTCCCGCTATGCCCGTTCGCCCGCAGCTGGCTCGAACGGCACCCCGATGCAGCCAGCGACGTCGACATCGACTGGGGCGACGACGCAGTCTGAGTTCTTGATCGCGGCTGGCACGTCGTGGCGCGCACTACAGTGGTCCGCGGCTACCACCATCGCCGCTGCTTGTCAGCTCGGGCCGCCGGTCATCTCGGTGCGACCAGCAAGGTCTGCATCCCTGTCCCGCATACGCCGGATTGATCCGACAGCAAAGTCTCCGCCAGTCCGGTCCCCGTTCCCCCCATCGTCGTGAGCGCGTCCAGCAGAATCCACTCGCCGACCGGATCGCGGTGCAGGATGACGGTCAGGTCAACGTTGATGAACATGTAGCGTGTCGCATCCAGCGCAGAGCCGACGCCGCTGCCGGAATCGCCGATCAGGAGCGTCCGGCACATCGGCGAGAGTTCCTCGCCCTCGAGCAGCGGTATACGCGGGCGGCCCCAGGCCTGGCACGGGCCCGGCTGGTCGAAGCCGCCGGCTACCAGCCGCCAGTCGATCGCGGCAAGGTAGCCGTCGGGGTGACCGCCGGGGAATCTCGGGAAGGCCGCCCTGGCCGAGATCGGCGGCACCTCCCCGCCCCTGGTGATCGCTGGAGCATCCTCAGCCGTGGCGATCCGCCAGCCCCTGGCCTGCAGTACCTCCTGCCCGGCGGACTCCAGTACGGTCTCCAGCAAGGCGACCCGCTTGCCGGCCCGGATCGTGCGGGTCCGGGCGGTCAGAATGCCAACCGGAACTGGCCGCAGGATGTCCACTGCCACCCTCGCCAGGCGCATGCCGGCCGCTGGCTCATGCCGCCCTAGCTCGCGGGCGGCCAGCGCCGACGGCGGCCCGCCGTGCTGCGCATCCGTGCTCCACGGTCCTGATGTGGCCACGGTTGCCCGAAAGCTGCCTGACCCCGCGGGCTCGAAGAAGCTGGCGTGCACAGATCGCGATGCTACCGGGAGGCGGGAACGACACTGATCACGACGTTGCCGATCTTCTGTCCGGTTTCGACGTACCTGTACGCCTCGGCGATCTGGTCGAGCGGATACTCCCGGTCAATGACCGGCTTGAACTCTCCTGACTCCATCAGCTCGCCGATATACCGCAATGCCGCCTGGTCGAAATGCGGATAGGCAAACAGCACCTTCTTGCCGGGCAGCAGGGCCGTAACGACCGGCAGCATCAGGTTCTGATAGCCCGGTCCGGGTCCCGTCGACATGAAGACTCCGCCGGGTTTCAGCAAGCGCTTGCATCGCCCGAAAGAACTCCTGCCTACGGCGTCGAAGACCACGTCATAGGCCTGACTGTCGCTGCTGAAGTCTTCGGCGGTGTAGTCGACCACTTTGTCGGCGCCCAGGCTGGCGACCAGAGCTACGTTCTTGGTGTCGCAAACGGCTGTCACTTGCGCGCCGTGGCTCTTTAGGAGCTGGACTGCCGCCGACCCGATGCCTCCGGAAGCGCCATAGACAAGCACGTACTGCCCGCGGCCGATCTTCGCCCGCCTGATGTGGGCGAGCGCGTAATGCGAGCCCTCGGTCGCAGCGGCGGCCTGCTGGTAGGTCAGGTTCGCCGGCATGGCGGCGACCAGGCCGCTTTCGGGGATCACAAGGTACTCGGCGTGCGTGCCGAACGGGCCCTCGTTGTAGCCGAACACCCGGTCGCCGACCTTGAACGACGTGACGTCGCGACCGACCGCCGCAATCTCGCCGGCGAACTCGGTGCCGAGAATGGTCCTTCTCGGTTTCGCGAGCCCGGTCAGGAATCGCATGAAGAATGGCTGGCCCGATCGGTAGTGGCAGTCTGTCCGGTTCACCGTGGTGGCGTGCACCTTGACGAGCAGCTCGTTGCCCTTGGCCGTCGGCTGTTCCACGTCGATGACCCGGACGACCTCGGGCGGTCCGTAGCGGGTATGAACGGCTGCCTGCATGGCTGAATCGTAACGAGACGGGCACCCCGCCGCGTGGCCGACGGCCTCAAGGGGTGGTGACGTCTTCGGCGCCGCCTGGCATATGGTTATCGCGCAGGAAGCCGACCGGTACTGCCCAGCGGAAGGAGCCTAGGGAGCACATAGTCCCAGGTCAAACGACCTGGGGAACCTCGGGGCGTTAGCACAATGGTAGTGCAGCGGACTTTTAAATCGACCAACTGCAGACCGGCGCAGCAAATCACGTCTGAGCTGGTCATAAGCTTCCGGGCGTCACCGACATCTTGTCAATCGGACGCTGTAGTCGTGATCTTCCCAGAGGGGATCCTGTCTCCCTGCGAACGGCGGTGTCCGAAGGCTCCCACCGTCCCCTGCCAGGTCGTACCGGGCGGTGGGCAGGGAGGCAGCGTCGCCCAGGTGTTCGTGGCCGGGTTTCGCGCGGAGCCCTGACCTCGCCGTCATCGGTGTGTCTTCGACCTCCCCAGCCGACCAGCGGTGCTGATCGGCCAGCTGCCCTTCACCACACTGGGACGAGGGCGAGCATGATGCAAGATCAGCAGACCTATGATCAAGCGCCGCTGAGACAGGACGGTTCGACCACCAGCTGCAGGGCAGCTCGGCGTCGACGCTGCTATCTCGGCGGAGGAGATCGGCGCGGTCGTTGCATAGCAGATTGCCGAATTCGTCAACCCGGCCCTCCCCGCGGGCCGCCAGCGTCAAAGCTATGCGCCCCGGCTGGGTGTGTCACGTGGTCGACCTCGGCGGCGTCAACGAATGTGGCGATCGGTCAGGACACCCCATTCACTCGAATCCCGTTACCTGACCTTCGGCATAGGTAACCAGGCTGCCTCCGATGATCCTCTGCGCGTACTCGAGATCGTTAGTATCGGCGTCGTCGGAGCCGATAGCCCAGCCGTTCCCGTAAAGCACATAGAGCGGCGAGATATTAGAAGACTGCGAGGCTACTGTCGCAGCGAACTGCTGCTCAAGATCCGGAGAGCTGTAGATACCGACAGTTTGCTGGGTAGACAGCATGCACCCGCCTTGAGTATTG
>JBKQTJ010000187.1:0-11290 GCA_052143255.1 Streptosporangiaceae bacterium
ACGCTTGCTCCAACGCTGACCAGCGCGACTTTTGTCCCGAACAGCCTTCCGGATCCGCTGACCAAGAACATCGCGTACGGATACCACCAGGGCCCGACCGGAAGAGTGGCCTCAAGGACCCCCGCTCCAGGCACGATTACCACGTCGTGCCTGCGCACCCAGGACGCCACCCGGAATGCGTCTATGCCCTTGCCCAGCGTCCTGAGCGCAACGGCGGTCACGCCAGATGCCCGGTGCTCATGCTGCTGGTACCAATTCATCGAGATGGCCGGTGCGCCATACCGCGCAGTCACTTTCTCCGGTCCTGTGCACATGAAGTCCAGGACGGCCTCAGGATGGTCAGCCTTGAGGTAGGCGAGGACGGCTTCCAGCATCCCCTCGTTGCCGATGTTGTCCGTGCCGATGACGCCGAACAAGCCGACTCGGGGGGCGTTAGCGACCGAGCCCTGGCGCCTGCCGGGGATCGCACGAAGGGTCATCGAGGGCTCCTCGGCTTGCCAGCTACGATGGTGTCGACCGAAATTGGTGGGGCCGGGAAGGCCGCGTAATCGGCCTGCGGGGCGCGGCGCGGGAGAGCCCGGCTGATCATCCATTGCGCCAGGTACTGATAGCACTCCCGGCGGTCTGCGGGCGGCAATGGCGCGCGGCGGATTGCCGCGATGTACCCGAGGACGTACTCGGAGTAGAGACGGACAGTGGGATGCCGCAGTCGGTCCGCCCGACGTGGGTCCATGTTCACGCACCGGGTCCGTGCAGTCGGGCACGCGCGTTCTTCCCGTTCCGGGTGATCTCGACGGAAGTACAGCCAGTCCGGAACCTGATAGAACGGGCCGTTAAGGGCGAATTCAGTAGTAATGACCCGGTCCGCATGGTGATAACTGCCGTGCAATGCCGTCCGGCGCAGGATGTCGGCCCGGACTACACCGTAAACGTCATCGCCTCCGTCTGCGAAGAGCATGCTTTTGAAGCGCTCAGGGGCCCGCAAGGAGGCCGTGGCCAGTGGGTAGTCAAGCAACTTCGGCACCGCGCGCGAGCCGTCGACTAGCGCCGTCCACGAATGAGCGAGCACCACCCGAGGGTTCTCATCCAGGGCGTCGACGCAGCGCTCGAGCAGGTCGCGGGCATAAAGGTCGTCGTACGCTGCCCACTTGAACAACTGCCCCGCAGCCTGCTCGAAGACGAAATTGTGGTTGCGGGCGAGCCCGATGTTACGCGGCTGCCTGACATAGCGGATCCTGGAGTCTTGCTTGCCGTACCGCTGGCAGATGTCGGCGGTACCGTCGGTCGAGGCGTTGTCCGAGATGATCAGCTCGAAATCCTCGTAACTTTGGCCAAGCAGGCCATCGAGAGACTCGGCAAGGTACTTCTCGCCGTTGTAAACCGGAAGCCCGATGCTCAGCCGGGGTGCCGCGCTCATCGCTATCCTTATCAGACTTCGAGACAGGCCGGAGGAGGCAGCGAGCCACCACCCACGGGCTACAGGACCCCCCACGGCTAGCCCCTGATACATCGCGGACGGTCTCTTGTCAGCTCCTTGTTCAGCGCAGTCTCCAGTACCGCCCCGGTCAGCTGCTTCAGTAACCCGTCCGGGCCGGTCAAGGACAGCCGCTGTTCCTAAGCCCTCCCTGGCTCGACGGGAAGCGACTGAGGGGCTGTATCACAACTTCGCAGTGGTGGTCTAATTGCTGGTATCGTCGTCTGCCTTGCCTGGCTGGCGGCCGAGGACGTTGGGGGTTGAGGTTGAAAGTCCTGGTTGCCGGCCATCGCGGCTACATAGGCACAGTGCTGGTTCCGTTGCTGCGCTCAGCTGGGAACGAAGTCGACGGAATGGATCTCGACCTATACGATGGCTGCGACTTTGGTCAGGCACCCGACCCTTTCGAGGAACGGCACCCCCGCGATATCCGCGATGCCGATCCAGGCCAACTCAGCGGATACGACGCGGTGCTCTGCCTGGCAGCGCTGTCCAATGACACTGTCGGGGAGCTTAACCCGGATGCTACATATTCGATCAACCTTGAGGGAACGCTGCGGCTGGCGAAGGCCGCCAAACAAGCTTCCGTCGAGCGATTCTTGTTCGCGTCATCCTGCAGTCTTTACGGCGCAGCGGGTTCCGCCGCAGTAGCCGAGGACGCAAATCTGCTCCCAGTAACCGCATACTGCGATGCCAAGGTGGTAGCTGAACGCGAGCTGTCGCTGCTGGCCGATGAGAGCTTCAGCCCCACCTATCTCCGCATCGCCACCGCGTACGGGGCCTCGCCACGGCTACGCTTGGACATCGTCGTAAACAACCTAACCGCTGCCGCGATGACTACCGGAGAAGTGCTGCTTGAAAGCGACGGATCATCATGGCGGCCGCTGGTACATGTCGAAGATATAGCCAGGACTTTCCTGGCAGTAATGGCGGCTCCGCGCGCCGTCGTGCACAACGAGGCATTCAACGTCGGTCGCCCGCAAGACAACGTACAGATCCGCGATATTGCTGAGATGGTCGCACATGCTATACGGGGGTCAAGGATATCGTTCGCCAATGGCGCCGGGCCTGACCTGCGCAATTATCGAGTCGACTTCTCGAAGCTAAACGACACTTTCCCAGAACTTAACTTGCGCTGGAACGTACTCGAAGGTATTGACGAGCTTGCCAAGGCTTACGCAGACCACGGGCTGACCTACCACGATTTCGCGTCGTCGCGGTTCATACGCCTCCGGCGTATCCGCGAACTGCTTGCTGCCGGGTTCGTCGACCAGATGCTGCGGTCGCTGAAAGACGGGCGGCTCCCCATGCCCGGCGCCGAGATCACGGACGGAGCCTCCTTGAAGTCGCATGCAGGCCGACCGTCGGCTAATTGGTAACTGACGTGGTATCGCACGACGCTATTGCTGGGGCCGAAGATGATTGGCCAACGGATATACACGATGTGCCCGATGCGGGCGTTGCCATAACTCCCGCAGATCGGGTTCACGCCCTGCCAACCGAAGCACCCGAGCCCGCGAGGGTTCCCCGCGTAGCTAACCGCCGAGACCTCATTGCCAGCGCGGCGAACATTGAAGCAACACGTCAGCGGAACGAGTCCTGGCGCCAGCCACGCAAGATGATCCGGCGTCTCAGCTGGGGCCTCGCGGACCAGGGAATGTCCAGCGTGAGCAACTTCGCCGTCGCGGCCTATGTCCTACGGACGCTCTCGCCTGCTCAGGTTGGCGCCTTCAGCGTCGCTTACGTGACCTATGGCTTCTGGCTCAATGCGTCACGGGGCCTCGCCACCGACCCATTGATGGTCAGATTTAGCGCCGTCGACCGGTCAGCCTGGCGACGTGCAGTCCCGAGCTGTACTGGCACTGCGCTATTTGTCGGGGTGGCTGCGGGCGTTTGCGTGCTGTCAGCCGCGGCAGTTCTCGGCGGCACCCTCAGGCTAGCGTTCCTCGCGCTTGGCCTCACGCTGCCAGGTCTGCTACTTCAGGACAGTTGGCGCTACTCATTTTTCGCGCTCGGCCGGGGCAGTCAAGCGTTCTTGAACGACACGATCTGGGCGGTGGTCCTGTTCCCGGCCCTGGTATTGCTGAAGATGACCGGCCACGCGAACGTTTTCTGGTTCACTCTGGCCTGGGGCGTCGGGGCTACGGTCGGCGCCGCGGTCGGCCCGCTGCAAGCTCGGGTCATGCCACGGATAACGGGTACGCGGCAATGGCTGTCGCGCCATCGTGACCTTGGCGCCCGTTACCTGGCCGAGGGGGTATCTAGCGCCGGGGCCGGGCTACTCCGCAGCTACGGCATTCTCTTGATTTTGGGCGTGTATTCTCTCGGCTTCGTCCAGGCTGCGAGCACGCTCACGGGTCCCATTACGATTCTGTACCTCGGAATGGTGCTGGTCGCGATACCTGAGGGCGCCCGGGTGCTGCGCCGCAAGCCGCAGCACTTGCCACTGTTCTGCGTGCTGGTGAGCGGTGGACTAGCTGGCGGAGCTCTTGTGTGGGGAGCTTTCTTGCTGGTAGCAGTGCCGAGAGGACTTGGCGCCCTACTGATTCACGGTCAAAACTGGCATCAGGCATACCCTCTAATACTGCCGCAGACGGTGTTCCTCATCGGGCAAGGCGCCGCTGGCGGTGCGGGGGTGGGTCTGCATGCGCTCGGAGCGGCCCGGCGAAGCCTGCGGACTGTGGTGATAGGGGCGACCCTTTCGGTCGGCCTGTCGATTCCCGGCGCTGCTATCGGCGGAACAGCGGGAGCCATCGAGGGTACGGCGATTGCGGCTTGGCTCCTAGCTCTGGTGGCATGGTGGCAACTCCGCGCAGCTCTCCAGGAGTCAGCAGCCACAGCTGCCGTGGCGGTGCCAGAGCCGGGTCAGCAAGTCGGGCCACGGCAGAAGCCTACGCTGGCTATAGCGCCTATATCAGGTGAGCGCGTGGTCATGAGTGTCAGCTTCGGGGAACTCGTTGCAGACGTACGTCATAAGGCCGGGGTAACCATTAGGCAGCTGAGCGAGAGCACCGGTATTCCTGAAGCCATCATCAGGGCGATCGAACGAAACGATTGGTCTCGGTTCGACGAAGACAACAATGCAGCGGTATACATTCGGAGCATTGCCAGAGCACTCGGCACTAATCCGGTTCTGCTCCTAGAGGAGTACTACATAGACGTAGCCGAGTCGATGGAGACCGTCTGAGCTATCGACTTCCCCGGCCGATGTCCAAGACGAGCATCACTACGCGGCCTGGCGTACCCGCCCGCCGAGTCTGATGCTCAAGCAGACGCCTCGCTTGCGACAGACGGTACAAGTAGAGACGCGGCCACGGTGAGATCGAGAAGGTACGGCGATGCGCCGGTAAAACCCACTTCAGTAAAAGAGGCAAATAGGCAGTAAGTCACCAGAAACAGCGCGAGTGCTCGCTGCACTCCGCGTGGCTGGAAGTACGCCGTCGTGATCAGGAACAGTACGATGATGGCACAGACGGCTACCCCGAAGAGCCCCTGGTCCATATAGGAAGCGAGCCAGTTGCTGTCGATAGGCAACCCGTTGATCGAGTCATTCGTCAGCCCCAGCCCGAACAGCTCCTGAAATTTGTCGCGTGGAAGCGTGAGAACCGCCTCCCAGAAGGCTGTCCTGCCTGTCAGACCTGTCAGTTCGTTGATTCCTTGCCCGCGCGCTAGCCAGTTAATAATAGGGTTAAAAAGTGTCGCCGTCGCGACAAGCCCAAGTGCGCCGAGGGTGATAAACACTCTGCGTGCCCGCGCCTTGGCCACTAGCAAGCTCAAGCCCGCAATCAGAATGCCGACAGTCATCGCGAGCAAGGCGGTCCGCGTGTGCGTGAGGATCACGGCAAAGCCGGTAATAGATATGACGAGAGCGGCTGCCTTCCCGTTGCACTCACCGCACACCCACAGCAAGAAGACCAACCCGAGCATAACTGCCCCGTAGTGCGCTACCTGCGTGGCGGGTATCGGCCAAATAGCGCCGATGAGCCTGCCTTCAAATATGGCGCGATTAGGCGCCACCAGCAGACCCAGGAACACGGAGCCAAGCACTATCGACAACGCCTTTAGATGGCACCGTACGAGCAACATGTCCCGGCGTCCCCAGAACGGCGAGAGGAGCCATAGTGCGACGATGAACTCAAGCAACCGGAAAGTACGATACGCGGTACCTCGAGGATATTCGGACACCAGGGCGGTCACCACGGCTTCTATCGCCAACAGGCTCATCAAGCACAGAAAAACGTTCGGACGGATGATGAGCCGACGATTTACCGTGAGCAACACGAGTATTGCCAGCGGCAAGGACCCTTGCGTCATGGCTTTGCCGACCGCGCCAGGGATGTGCAGGACGGACCCACCAGGTACGAAGGTCAGGACGTTGAGGACCAGCAGGCCCCACGCAAGAGCGACTCGACGCTGTACTTGGCGGTCGCTCAGGCGTTCGTGCGTCCCTTCGGGAGCGAACAACCGTACGCCAAGTCTCGGGCGCCGGGTTGCGACGGTCGAACTCATCGGCTCACGAACCTCGAACCAACCGCCGCACGCGTCACTGCCTCACCTCAGAAGCCTCGGTCGGCAGGTCGCCGACGCGGAGAACCTTCGTCTACCTGACCGCTGATGGAAGGGGTGTGATACAGCACCGTATTCCTGCTTCCTGCTGAGGCCGCCAGCATCCGTCGGCAACCCACTGCGCCCGAACGTATCAAGGCGAGCCCATCGTGGGTCCTCTGTAATGGATAATCGTGGTCTGTGCCTCACACTAGTCTGATCACGGTGTGTCCACGCCCATCGCCGGGAAGATCGACGGCACATGAGTTGCGCTCGTGGCGGCGACCGCGATTTCGAAGTTGGGCAATGGTGCTCACCAAGGTTTTCGCGAGGGAGATCGGCTATGACGGAGCGTGCCTACGGAAAGGCTGTCACTCCGCGGGACGTAGCTCAAGAGACGGTAGAGGCGTTCTGGCGGAGGGAGAACCTGCGTTTCGCCGAGCCACACTATCGGCTAGTTAAGGCCGCCCGGATCATAGACAAGCTCGCTCGTGGCCGAGAGTGCTCTCTTCTGGACATTGGCTGTGGGCCAGCGACAGTGGGTAGCATAGTGCCCGCTAACGTCGACTATTATGGTATCGACATAGCAATACAGGATCCAGCGCCGAATCTTCTTGAAGCGGACCTGCGCGATACGCCGATCAGCTTCGACGGCAAGCGATTCGACATCGTTCTCGCCCAGGGCTTCTTCGAGGATGTTGGGGATACTCAGTCCCAGAAACTCGCAGAGATAGCGGAGATCCTTAACTATGGCGGAAAATTCATCGTGTCATATTGGAATTTCGGTCACCGTAAGCCTCTGATATACCAGGCATTCAGCAATGTGCAGTCGCTTGATAGCTTCCGCACGGATCTAGCCCGGTACTTCAAGATCGA
The DNA here is from genome assembly GCA_052143255.1 of Streptosporangiaceae bacterium. Taxonomy (GTDB): domain Bacteria; phylum Actinomycetota; class Actinomycetes; order Streptosporangiales; family Streptosporangiaceae; genus JAJYUU01. The sequence continues at coordinate 6,896 of JBKQTJ010000187.1, forward strand.
CAGATCCTTTCCTGCCGCACACAACTGGCGACACGCAGGACCGAGTCGGCGTATCACCAGAGCACTGAACGTGCCGATAAACATCAACATCCCGTTGGTCAGCCCTACTTTGGCCGTCGAGTACTTCTTTATCTGCTCGCCACGGCAGTTGGACTAGGGTCGGCTGCAATCAGCACCAAATATCGCGCTGGACATTGAGCATGACGCGCGAGCCGAGGCGATCGAGTCTCACCGGCAGTTCCTGAAGATCCGTCAGGGCGTCCCGTACGGCGCGCTGGCGTTCCATCGGACAGAGGACGAGCAGGAAGCCGCCGCCCCCTGCGCCAGTCAGCTTCGCGCCCGACGCACCAGCGTCGAGGGCCCTACCTACCATCCGATCGATCTGGGCGGTCGAGACGCCCGATGCAAGCTTCCGCTTTGCTTCCCAGCTCTCTTTTATGGCAGGGCCGATAGCATCCACGTCACCGCGGCGTATCCGCTCCGCTGCGAACCCCGCCAGGTCGCTCAGGATGTCCAGTTGCGGCCGGCTGGACTCAAGGTTGGCGTTCTGCTCGGCAAGGATAACGTCGGCGCTGCGTGTGATGCCTGTGTAAAAGAGCATGATCTGCTGCTGGAGGGCACGGCGCTCTGCCGCCGAGAGCTGAAGTTCCTCGGCGACCACCTTTTCGCCCGGCCCGAAGCGGATGTCGCGGATGCCGCCAAGCGCGGCAATGTACTGATCCTGCTTGCCGATCGGCTTCCCACAGCGCTCGATCTCGATCGTGCAGGCCAGCTCAGCGAGTTCGGTCCCCGATACCTGGCGCCCCTGGTAGGCGAATAGCGCGTGCAGCAGGCCTACGGTCACAGAGGATGAGGAGCCAAGCCCGGATCCCGCCGACGGGATGTCGGATAGTGTCGTGATCTCAACTCCGCTGGCCACGCCCGTCATTCTCATGGCCTCCCTGACGAGCTCGTGTCGCAGATCATCGACCCTCGAGACGATCTCCTTCCTCGAGTAGTTGACGTAGATGTCATCGTCGAAGCGCTGCTTGACGATCACATACACGTACTTGTCGAGCGCGCAATTGAGAACTCGGCCGCCGTGCACGCGGTAGTAATCGGGCAGGTCAGTCCCCCCGCCGAGCAGGCCAATGCGCAGCGGGGTCTGCGTAATGATCAAGGTAGCTGATCCCTTCCTGCGTGGACTCCAGCTCGCGAAGCCCTGATCGGCCATTCCTGAGTGGCCAGCCGGTATGCCGCGACAGTGCCCACATCACGGAAGTAACCCTCGACCAGTACCGCCCCGGCCCGACCCACCAGGCGCGGCAGCAGGTCATATCCGATATCCCTCGGCAGTCCGTCTTCGATCTCATCGAGCAGGCTGGGATGGAACGCGTACATGCCAGCATTCGTCAGGTCGGACACCGGCTCACTCGGCTTCTCGGCGAATCCGATCACAGTTCCAGTTTCATCGAGTTCGACTACGCCGCCTGCCCAAGGGCGGTCGGAGTGAAACACGGTCAATGTCGCGACCCTGCCGTGCTCGGAATGCGCATCGACAAGCGAGCGCAGATCGAAGTCAGTCAGGTTGTCGGCGTAGCAGGCGAGGAAGGCATCCTCGCCAGCTACCCACTGCCGGTTGGCGCGAAGTGTGCCGGCGCTTCCCAGCAACTCAGCCTCGAAGAACGTGCTGACCGCGGGCTCGCCGGTGCGAGCGGAGAGATGACGCGAAACGACGTCTGGCAGGTGGTGCAGGTTGACTAGGACCTCGCTGACTCCGGCCAGCGCAAACGAGTCCAGCCAGACATCCAGCAGTGGCCGGTCATCGATCATGAGCATGCATTTGGGGGTGGTATCGGTGATGGGCCGAAGCCGGGTGCCGAGTCCAGCAGCGAGCAGGAAGGCCTTCACGTTCCCGCGCTCCGCACTACCCCGAGCGCGCGCATCCTGGCGTTCGCCTCGGCGAGTACCGTCTCGAGCCCGTCCATGCCCTCGAGCCACTTCGCGTAGGCTGCCACAGACTCCTCCGGGCGTCGCCGCGGTTCCCAGCCGAGCGCACGCATTGCACTCACGTCCGACAGGATGTGACGAGTATCCCCGAAGCGATACTCGCCGGTCACAGTCCCTGCCTGGTCAGAACCGTAGTGGCGCATCACGATGCCGGCGAAGTCGCAAGTCGTCAGAGCGCTGCCGCCGCCGACGTTGAAGACCCGCCCGATGGCGCGCTCGTCTGTGAGCACCAGCAAGTTGGCATCGACGACATCATGGATGTTGACGTAATCCCGGATCGCCATGCCGTCCTCATACAGCGTCGGCGCGATCCCGAGCAGGTAGCTGAGGCAGAAGATGCGGCATGCGCCGGAATACGCGTTGTACACAGATTGCCGTGGGCCTTGCACGATGCTGTAGCGCAGGGCCACAGTCGGAATGCTGTACCGGCGGCCAAGGTTGATGGCGACCATCTCCTCGCCGAGCTTCGACATGCCGTACGCATTCTGCGGATTGGAGACTCGCTCCGGCGTCGCCTGCATCTCCAGCGGGCCACCGCACTGCGGGCACGGGATGTCCCACTGGCGCCTAGCGAGGGCACTTTCGGGACGCATTCCGGGTAGTTGCTCTCCATCGGCCCGACACAGATATCGGCCTTCGCCCATCGCCGCCTGCGAGGACGCCACCACGACGCGAGCAAGGTCGAGTCGCTCGGCCACTATCACCTCATAGAGCAGGGCGGTCGAGACGATGTTCACGTCGGAGAACCGGGAGAACTCCGTCAAGTAGTCCTGGTACGCGGCGAAGTGATATACAGCGTCAACGCGGCGAAGCAGGTTGGCGAGCAGATCGCGATTGCGCGTATCTCCCTGGAAGAAATTCACTTCGGGCGCCAGGTGCACCGGCGGCCCCCCGCGGTGCACGGGCGCCGTAAGCGCGTCGAGCACTACGACGTCGTGTCCGAGCGCGAGCAGACGATCGCAGGTGTGGGAGCCGATGAATCCTGCGCCGCCGGTAACCAGAATCCTCATCGCGATCGATGACGCCGCGACTCGGCGGCCTCGCGGTAGACATCGAGCGTGGCGGCCGCCGTCGCACCCCAGGTGAACTGGCTGGCTTGGCGAAGTCCTTCTTCGCGGAGCCGACTGCTGGTCGGCCCGAGGGCCTCGACCATGGCGTGAGCGATCGACGCCGGATCATGTGGGTCCGACAACAAAGCCGCTCCGCCCGCGGTCTCGGGCATAGCGCTCGTTCCTGATGTCACTACCGGACAGCCACAGGCCATCGCCTCCAGGATGGGCAATCCGAAGGTCTCGTTGAACGATGGGTAGACGAAGACGTCGGCAGCTCGATAGAAGTGCGCAGTCTCCTCGAGCGGAACTCCGCCCACGAAGACGAGGTCGTCAAGGATGCCAAGTTCTGCAGCCAGCGAGTTCAACTGCGCATTGTACTTTTCAAGCGGCGCAGGACCGACGATGACCAGCTGGCGGCCATCTAGCTGCCGGCGCGCCAGCGCCCATGCACGGAGCAGCCCATCGCAGTTCTTATAGGGCCAGAGCGACGATACAAACAGCACGAAAGGCTTCCTGACGCCGTAAGAAGCTACGTGCGCCCTGGCTACGCCAGCATCGCCTCGCTTAAAGAGGTCGTGATCAACGGCCTCTTTTATAAGCTTCAGCTTCCGTGCATCGACATTAAGGTAACGCTCGACCTCCGAGCGCAAACTCACGGAGTTGACAATGATGGCTTCCGCGGCACGTGCGGACCGGGGATAGTTGACACGCCGGTAGGCGCCTCGCAGTTTCCCTATCCCATCAGGAACGGTGAATGCGTGCATCGTCTTTATGTGCAGGACAAGTGACCACGAAGCATTTACTATCGGCGCTATTCCGGTATTGAAGACATCGATACGGCTCATCGGCAGCCGCACAGGTGAGTAGAGATGTTCGCTCAGCACACGTGATTTGCGCCGCTCATTTGACCACGGATATGCGATGTAGAAGACGTTGTCCCCATAGTTTTGGTGAAGTGGTCGTGACTTGGGACTGACGAGCAGGTGCAATTCTTCGCTTGGCAGGAGCCGCTGCGCCATCTCCGGGATCACGCGAGTCCAGAACCAGTGAGCGCCGGAAGGATGATCGGGGTCGTCTTGCAGAAGATTTATTGCCACCCGCATTGGCGTCCGCCGGTCTTGCCGGGCTAGTGCAGGCGCAGGCTTTCGAGTGGCGGATTCACCAGTAGCTGTCATGGGTCAGAATACCGTTGTCAGAATTGCGTCCGGAGTCATGCGGGACTGGCGAATGTACTGCGCTAGCACGTGCATTATGAGCTGGTGTAGATCCTCGACGATCCCATAATTGGCAGCTTCAACATGTACTGTGACTTCAGCTACTGCCCTGGCTTCACCGCCGTCAAAGCCCGTGAGCG
>JBKQTJ010000188.1:0-10778 GCA_052143255.1 Streptosporangiaceae bacterium
CGCACGTCGGACCGGACCCGCTGGAGAGTCTCGGTCTCATCCAGGACAAGCAGCAGGCCGGGATGGCCGGAGTCCCGCAGGATCGTAAGGAGGCCCTGTAGGAAGCCGAGCGCCGCGAAGTGGTCGAGGTCGCCCTTGACGCCCGCGGCGCGCTTGGCGGCGGCGGAGATGTTGGGCTGGCCGCCGATCCAGGCGATCAGCGACTGCGCGGTGGCCTGGTCCCCGTCGAGGGTGGCATTGCGGTAGGCGCGCAGGCCGGAGGCGAAGGCGGGCGTAGTACGGGCGACGTCGGAAAGGCGCCGTTCCATGAGCCCGTCGACCGCTTCGGCCAGCTTGGCATGATCGTCCGCGCTCACGGCACCCTCGGCAAGTACGTCCTCTTCGAGGGTGTAGAACCAGGCATCGACGATCTCGCGCAGCGCGCTCGGCGGGTACGCGCCGGTGGACAGCTGCTCGACCAGGCGGCGGTAGACGGTTTCCAGCTTGTGCAGCGGCGTCTCGGTCTCGGAGATCTGCACCTCGGCCGCGGCCATGCCCCGCCGCTTGGCCCGCTCGGCGAGCCAGCGGGCGAAGAACGTCTTGCCGGCGCCGTACTCGCCCCGGACGGCCTTGAAGACGGCGCGGCCTGCCTCGACGGTCCCGAGCTCCTCGTCGATGGCCCCCTCGAACCGCTCCATGCCAACGGCGAACAGGTCAAGCCCCGCCTGCGGCACGGTCCCCCGCCGCAAGGCGTCGATGACCTCCGCCCGCCGAGCCGGACTGATCGTCACTGACTCTCCACCTATCCAATGGCCAACAGGCAGCCTGCCGACGTAGACGATCGTACTGACCTGCCGTCAAAGCTGGAATTGCTGCCTGAGCAGGTGCTCGTTCAGTTCTACCGCCTTGCCGCCGTCCTTGAGCTGCAGGACGCCGTAGCCGTCAACGTTCAGGAGGCGGGTTACCAGGGCTAGATAGCCGGGCATACGGTGGACCTGCTCGCCGGCTGCCGCGGCTGCCTCGGGAATCGTCAGGCGACCGCCTGCGGATGCCAGGGCGTCGATGAGGGCTGCGATGCTGTCGTCGCCTGGGGCACGGCGGACCGTCGGGCGCTGGGCTGCCATCCGCGAGGACGCTACTGCCTGGGCGCCGAGGGACGTGGCGGACGGCTTCGCCGGCTCGACTTCGGCAGCGGCGAAAAGCGCACCGGAGTCATCCGGGGCTGCCGCGGAGCGCTTGGCGCGGGACGGTGACTGCTGCGGCTTAGCCGGCCCAGGTGCGGGTATTGCCGGTTGCGGTGCTCGCGCGGAGCCGGAATTCCACCACGACGGCTCGTGAGTGAAGAGGCTGTACTCGTACCATCCGTCCGGGAGCAGGGACGGGGAGGGCAGCAGGGTGATCACGGGGATCACGACCTCGGCCAGCGACGCGCCGCCGTGGTAGCCCGCCTTCCTGGGCGTGTAGTGGATCGCTTCATCTACTGCGGCAACGACCGACCCGCCGGGCTGACCGTCCGTACCTAGGACACGAGGGCCGCGAATCACGATCTCTCCCGCTGCTGGGGTGCCTGCGCGATACCGGGCAGAGTCGGATTTCGCGGCGCTAGCCGGGTGCGGGCCCGTGGCGTGCCCTTGTTCAAGCACGTGGCCGTGATCGGCGGTGAGGATGACCGGACGGCCCGCGCGGCGGGCTTCGTCGAGGACCGCGCCCAGGTAGTCCACCATCTCGACGGACCAGTGCGCCGGGCCGTGCTTGCCCTTGTCGAGGGTGTCGTCGATCGTGTTGAGCACCACCGCGACGGCGCTCTCCTGACTGAGGATCGCGTCCCGGACCTCTTCGGCTATCGACCTCCCGGGACCGTGCGCGAGGTCCCCCTTGTGGAACACGACGGCCTTGGTCCGCCCCCAGAACGCCGCGAACCCGGCGCGTTCCTGGTCCTGGCCGCCCGAGCTGAGCTTTCCTGTCAGCAAGCTAGTCCGGGAGAGCCGGGTAACCGATGGCACCGTGGCGAGGGCCGGCTCGCGGCCGTCCTCGCGGCGCCCCGCCTCTTGCCAGGTGCCGCGCGCAGTGATTTCCTCCGCCAGCTCGCACGCGACGGCGGCGCTCATGCCGTCCAGGACGACGATCACCGGCAGGCGCTTGCTCGCGACCGGGCGGGCGATGCGCTCAAGCAGGTTCTCCACGCAGATCAGGTCGGTTTCGCTGCCTGCCTCGGTCCACGCCGCGAGCTTGCGGGCGAAAGCGTCATCCAGGGCGGCACGCCGTAGCCGTACCTGCGCCCACAGCGCCGCATAGGCGTCGCCAAGTTGCGGCACACGGGAAGTGTCGGCGCGGTCGAGCAGCGCCAGGGCGCGGTCAGCCCAGCCCCAGGAGCGGAGCATCCGGGTCGCGCCGTCGGTCAGCGTCGCGGGTGGCTCCTCCGGCAAGGCGAGCCAGCGGGCCAGCCGGACGGATGCCTCAGCGGCGCGGATCTCGGCATCCCGGTCGCGCCTGCGGCCATGGGCCTGGATCCGCTGGAGAGCTTCTTCGACCGGGGTGAGCGCCGCGCGTGCCGGGTGCGGCAGGACCCGGCTCAGCTCAGCAGCCAGCACGGTGAACTGCGCGTCCAGGCCAGCTTCAAGAACCCGGCTGCGGCCGGCGAGACTGCGCGTGCCCTCAGCGTCGCCGCCTAGCTCGCTGATAATCCGCTCAGCGCGCTCGCACAGCTCAAGGGCCTTGAACGAGTGCCCGTTGTCGGCCCACCGGGTGACGAGGGATTCGGCCGCCTCACCGAACGCCGTGAGTGCGGCATGGGCTGGCGCACGGCCGCCGAGGTAACGTTCCTCGGCGCGGATCCGGGCCATGAGAGCGACCGAGTCCTCGTCAGGACCGAAGAGCACCGCGACCACTAGCCCGAACGGGACCGCGTCGTGGATCTTGCCGGGCGCCATGCCGAAGACCACCTCGGCGACGGGACCCGCGGTCTCGCCGAGCCAGGTGACAAGGCCATCCCGTTCGGCGTCAGGGAGGGCGAGGAGGCTCGCGACGGCGGGCGCCTCGGTGGTCCACTGCAACAGTGCCGCGGCGTCCACCGGCGAGTCGTCGGCGTCTTCAATGCCCAGCCGGGTGGCGGCGAGCCGGTTCAGCGCAGTAGCCCAGGTGAGCACCGTCCCGCTGAGCCGCCGCCAGCCGCCCGCGGGCTGCGCGTCAAGCAGCGCCTCGGCAACCCAGCGGTTCGCGCCCCGGGTGAGGGCCGGGTCCAGCCTGGACGCGCCGAACGCGTCCTGTACCAGGTCCCACCGGTTGACCGGCTTGATCGCGGGCTGGATTGCCCGGGCGAGCACCGAGTCGCCCACCTCACGCTCGTCCACCGGCGTGAGGACGACAAGGAGCTGGCCTGCGGCCCGTTCGGCGCTGAGGGCGGCAAGGACGGACAGGACCGTTGGGCATGCGGCCACTGTTACCGCGACCGGCTTGCCGTCGACGTCCACCGCGAACTCGGAGTCGTCTCGCCACTGGGCGTCAGCCCGCAGGAGCAGGACGCTATTTCGCTTGTTGCCGCGCTGGCTGGCCAGGGCGCGCCTGACTTCACCCTCGACGACGGATCTGGTGGCGACGAGTTCCATCAATCGGTCACGATCCGCCAACTGATCTCGAACTCGGCGGCAGGGTTCTCGTCGGCGAGCTCGCACAGTTTGTCAACGAACCTGGGCAGGTCGCGCGCCCCCACGCGGGTGGGGGGCGGCAGCAGCGAGGCTGACGACGGAGCGGCTGGCTCGGGTGGCGCCTCCCGGTCTGGTCCGGGAAGCGTGCCCGTCGGTGTTGTCGCAGGCGGGGTGACCACCGGCGGTGTCCCGGTCGATTGCGGGTCCCGCGATCTCGCACGCTCCATGAACAGGGCGATCGCATCCGCGTCCGCCTTGCGGAGCGGCGCGCCTAGGGCAACCTCGTGTTCGTCATGACGGGCGGCCCGTTGCAGCACCGACAGGATCGCGGCGGCCGGGGCATCGTCAGCCAGTCCCGCGAGCTGGTCAAGGACCGTCCAGTTCGCGGTGCGAAGCGCGGTCGTAACCATCTCGGCGCTCCCCAGGTGAGCCTGGTAGAAGGCGTTCTCGCGCGGCAGGCCGGCAGTGGCCAGTACACGGACCGTCTCAGTGTCGTCGGTGGTCGCCGCCTGCTTGCCAAGCAGCGCCGTGACCGCGGCGGACGTAGCCATTCGCGGCTCATCATCGGTCAGGCCGAGTGTGCTCGCATGGCCGGCCAGTTCGTCCGTGAGATTCTGAGCCACTGGCAGGCGGCTGGTCGCGTTCCGCCGGATGGCATCAGCCAGGGCGTGGACCGAGCGGAGGCTGCGCACCGGCTGCCGCTGAATGCGGAAGATGCCCTGTCCCCGCGCAGAAGCAGTCTCGAACTCCGCTTCGGATGGCAGTTCCTGGCTGCGGAGCACCATGTCGCTGGTGATCTTGTCGAGCTTCGGGACGTCGATCGGCCGCCCGGCGCGCACCCACGCCTTGTCCGCTTGGATGGCGTAGCTGGCGATGACGAGGTTCTGCACGATCTCGGGCAGCCCCGGCTGATCGGCCTTGATCCACTCTCGGAGCTGGGTGACGGTGACCTGGTCGGCACCTGCTGCCTTGCGGTGGAGGATGTCCGGCCAGTCGCGGTTCAGCACGAACGCCGCCTCATGCATCACGCCGAGCTGGAGCGGGTTAGCGATCTTCTTGAGGACCGCGATGTCGGCCCTGGTCGGCACCTCGTAGCGGCCGACCTTGTCCTGCACGGCGTGCTCGACGGCGTCTAGCACGACCTCCAGTTCGTTCGAGCGGACCGGTACCCCACGTCCGGTCGGATCAAAGTCGGGGTGCGTCGGGTAGCGGTGGTCAAGCAACTGGAAGCACAGGTGGTGGAAGGCGCTCTTGATGGTTTGCCCGGCGGGCAGGCGGGGAGTGAGGTCGCGGGCCAGCGTCATGACCGGATCGGTGGCGCGCGGGCCGAGGTCGGTGTCGTCGGGGCTGCTCACTCCGTAGGCGCGGCGGAGCGCCTCGCTCAGCCGGCTGGCCAGCGCGCTGCGACGGCTGTCGAGCTGGGTGCGGGCGTGGTAGCGGTCCTCGGTGGTCAGGTTGGGCGTGACCTCGGCGAGCCGGTCCCGCTCAAGCAGGTAGTTAATGACGATGAGGTTCGACAGGTCGGCGATGCGGTCGTCGGACAGGAAATGCGGCAGCCATATAAGCGTGTTCTCGTCTCCCAGCAGGCCCTTGATCTGGTTGACGCGGAGCACGTCGTCGGCCGGGTAGCGGCCTTCCTCGTCAAACGGGTAGTCGATGATCAGCCGGATGGTGCCCTCATTGGCCTGGAATTGCTTGACGGGCATCCGCTCCTCGTCACAGACGTTGCCCATCAGGATCTCGACGGGACGCTCGGTGCCCTTCCAGGTGACGGTGACCCGGGGCTCGAACGTGCCCTCATCCTTGACGCCCAGCTCCGTCCAGAGCAGGTCACGGATCAGCCGGCGCCGGGCCGACGGGTCGTCGGCGTGGCGGCTGTCGCGGATGATCCCGTCGGTGTCGACGCCGATGAGGGCAAGGTCGACGCGGGGATCGTCCTCGCTGCCTGACAGCCGGACCTCGCCGAACTCCCCGCTGAGCAGCTTGAGGGTCTTGGCGACCTGGGTGCGCTCCTGGTTAGGCAGCATGGACTTGATGGACCCGTGGTTGAGCGCGGCGAGGCGGGTCGCGGTCAGCCCGTTGAGGGCGGGCACGTTGGGCACCAGGGCGGCGAGCAGCAGCGTCTTGATAACGAGGTCATCGGCGCGGAACGCGTGCGTAGGCGGCAGCAAGGGAACCTGGTCCTCGGTCACCTTGCTCTTGCCCAGCAGGTACGGGCGGACCCGGAGGGTATAAAAGCGGCGCGCGGCCTCGAACTCATCGCGCAGCTTGTCGGTGAACGGGCGGTCGGCACCGCCGGCCAGCACGTCGAAGATCGCGCCGAGCGGCATGAGCTGGCCGACCGGCAGCTTGTCGCGGTAGTCGACAAGGAGCTGCTGCATCAGCTTGAGCGCCGTGCGCTCGCGCTGCAGCGCGCTGGAGATGTCGACCATGGCGTGGACGAACGCCGGACTGAACGGGTAGGTCAGGCGGAACGAGTCCCGGTCACCCTTGTCCCCGTGCGTATCGAGCAGGATGTCCCAGGTCTGGGCCGGGACGGTGGTGGACTTGGCGAAGGCGTCATCAAGCATGGCCTTGGCGGCGGCGTCCTTCGGCTTCAACAGCCGCTCGTGAACGATCGCCGGGAGGTTGTTGTCGGTCAGCGGGATGTGGTCGAACCGGCCGTCCCAGTACTTGAGCGTGTCGAAGAGGCTGGTGACCTCGTTTCCCGCGGCCGCCTTGGGGACCAGGTCCCGTAGGTCGCGCTGGCGGGGCACGAAGCTGATCACAGGGGCGGGCCGTTCGAGCTCGGCTGACTCGACGAGCTTGGAGACCTTCTCCGCCTCCTTGCTGACCTTCACGTGATCGCCGATGTAGCCGGCAAGCCAGAGCACGAGCTCGTCTAGCAGGAGGACAATGGCGTCGAAGCCGAGGACGTTCTTGGCGTGCTTGCTGATGACCGACAGGCCCTCGTCCAGGGGGACATAGGATTCCTGGTCTGCCCTAACGGCCCGCGCGTACCTCTTGTAGGGGCCGGCCAGGAGATCACCGATGAGCCGACGGCGCTCCGCGCCGCCTGGCGGCTGGGCGAGCGCCTCGTCCAGGGACCGGGGGTCCCAGTCGGCCGTACCCCACTCCGCGGCTTCTTCGTCGCTGGCCGGAAGCTGGGCGATGAATGCCTCGTCGCCAAGACGCTGTCGGTCGCCTTTCGCGTCCTCGATGAGCTGGTCGTCAACGTAGACGTCAGGCAGCGGCCTGCCGGGGTAAGCCTTGGCGACGTGGGCGACGTAGCCGCCGAGGATGGCAGCGTCCAGGGACTGGGAATCGGGCAGGTGGTAAGGCACGAGCAGGAACTTCCGCCCGCGCATCCAGGGGTCGTGCTTGGCGACGACATCCGCCAGGCCCTTCTTCCCGCGTGCGTCCGCGTCGCCGGAGAGGATGGCATGCAGCACGGCCATGAAGTGGCTCTTGCCGGAGCCGAACGAGCCATCGAGGTAAGCGGCCCGCGAACTGCCGGTCTCCACGGCGGACTTGATGAGGCCGAGGGCCTTGTCGAAGTTGGCGGCCAGCGAATCGGTGACCACGTAGTCGGTGATCGTTGACTTCTGCCCGACACCCTTGGCCAGCGCCAGGACGAAGTCTCCTGCATGGACCTCATCCGGGATCTCGACAAGATCCCGCAGCAGTGCCTGGCCGTTCACACTTCCTCCCCGCCCGATCTGCATCGTCGGCCGCGGTCGCTTGCGCGCGAGCAGCCTTAAATCGCCATCTTAGGCCCGCCCGTGGATGAACAGGCGGTGTCCCAACCCTCACTCTTTCCGCTTGCGGCCACCCCTGGCGGACAGGGCTGGGGTCCAGGTGCGAAGGTTGTCTTCGGTTAGGGAGCGGCTTTCGCGCTGGGCGGTCAGGTAGCCGTCGTAGGCGTCGGCGTAGCTCATGCCGAAGTCCGGGTTGACCTCGCCGTGCCACTGGCGGACCCAGGGCATGACCTCCAGGAGGCCGGCCAGCAGGCCCATCAGCTTCGGCGTGTCCCAGCCGTCTTTGTCCGAACACTCCTGGATCAGCGTGATCAGTGCCGCGGCCTGCTCACGGTGATCCCAGCCAGCCCAGCCGATCAGAAGTGACTTCTGGTCACTGTCGGGGCTGGCGTCGGGGTAGGAGATGAAGCGCTCCTTGGGCACGTCGAGCTTGCCGCGGTGGCCCCAGTACGACGGCTTCTGGAAGTCGGCCCCTACATACTTCGGCGGAACGTCGATGTCCAGCTTCTTGCCAGTCGTGTCCTCTTCCCGCTGCAGGTCCCAGGTCCGCTCCCACTGACGACGCTTGTCCAGGCCGGACGGCTTGTAGCGGTACTGAGCTAGGAACGGCACGTTCTCCTCGGATATGATCTCCTTCAGCACGTCGCCCAGGTCCACGTCCGGGCCGCGAAGCAGTCGCGCCACGGACACCACGTCGGCATCCGTGCGCAGTCGGTCGGCCAGTCGGTTCACTGTCATCGGCACCGGCTCGTCATCAGTGCCGAACCACAGGTTGCGCTGCTCACACCGATCAAGGAGCCAGGTTGTAAGCGCCTCGACTTCCTTCTTCTCCCACGGTTCGGACAGCCAGCGGCGCTTGCAATCGGGTCGCTCGATCAGCGCGATGTTCCGGTCTCGCTCGATGATGTCAATACGATTCTGGACCACTTGCCGGTAAGCCTCGGGCCAGTGCTTGGGGATCTCGGTTACGGGTGTGGAGCGGTGTCGGGCGAACCACTGCGTCTCGGCCTCATTTCCCTCGACGCGGCGCTGCAAGACGATTTCGAAGGCCCGCTCGCCAAGCCTGAGTTCTGGAACGTCGACGGGGTCCGCGATGAGTCCCGCGGCCTCGTCGTCGGAGATTAGGCCGTAACGGTGGTAGACGTCCCAGTCGAGTTCTTCCTGGAGGGCGATCATCTGACTACGGATTCGATGGTATTCCGCAAGTCCCACGTCAAGGGAGGCGCGAGTAGGTGTGGAATACATCCCCGCATCGAACGGCTCCAGTGCTGCGAGTCGCTGCGCGAGAATGTCAAGTTCGCGGCCCCGGTCCAAGGGAAGCGTCGTCGGCAGTGGGAAGTCTTCGAGCTTTGTTCCGGTAAACTCGTAGCGCTCTTCCCACCCTTCGTCCTGCATACCGCGTCCATTGCCACCACCAGCCTTGGCTTGGCTCACCTGCTTGAGCCAGAAGCAGGCCGCGGAGCTATTGAGCACGCCGAGCAGCGCGAGGTGATCGTCCTCGGCCGCCCCATAAGCTAGCTTTATCACCGGCGCAGACTGCTTGAAGACCTTGCCGCCTCGGTCCAACACGAAGTGGTTGTGTGTGGCCACGAACGCGAATGCGATCGATAGTGGTATCTTGAGCTTGGCCGCGTATAGCTCTTGCCACTCATACCAAGTCAATCCGCGTTCAAGCATCGGCGTGCCGAAACGACGCCTATGCGAGATAGCAGCTCTGTATGGCGCGAGGAACTTTGTGGTTCCTGGCATTTGATCGAGCGGCAGGACGTCGAATGAAGGGCTGTAAGTCCAGACAGAGTCGAATTCTGGATCCAGAGCGAAGTCGCGGATTACTTCACCTGTGACCAGCGGACGCGTGTCATCTACGCGCAGACGACCTGCCGCCCCATTGCGTGGCAAAAGATAAAGGTCATCTTCGCCAGTAACCGACGTGATGCCGATCGACTCAGCTACTTGGCTAAGGAGCTTGCCGGTCTGCTCGATTACCGCTACGACTTCAGCTGCACCACCCCCGCTCAAACTCCAGGGATATTCTGCAAGGCGCTGGCGCGGAAGGTCATCCACGCTGACCCAATCACTCTCACTGCCAGGTTTGTCAACTTGGCCCTCGATTGCTTTCCAGACCAGTCCACATGCCGGATCGTCCGGCCATCCTGGTTCACCACGAACACCGAGAACAGCCCGGATGGTCGAGTTTGGCCTGGCGAATCGCCGGCGGCCAAAAAGGATGACGGTGGGTGTTCCGTGCCCTGGAATGTAGGCGCCAGAAGTGTCAATTACGTAGGTCAGGTCGACTTTATGTGCGAAGAACTCCTCGATTAGCTTCTTGCCGAACTCCCTTTTCATGAATGAGTTGGCCGTGATCTGCCCCGTGTACGCTACGTCCCGAATGCCAAGCTGGAAGATTCGCTCGGCGAACGGTACCGATAGCGCGTATTTGCCCGAGCAACTCGGGTACGACTTGCGGTAAGTTTCCCTTTCCTTCTCATCCTTCGGGGTGATGTATGGGGGGTTCCCCACGACCACGTGGTACGTTCCGACCTCAAGAATATTGATGGACTTGATAAAGTCCTCTACGTCCTCTGTGCGGTACGAGTGTGTGCTCGTCTCGCCGCTGAAGTCGAACTCCACCTGCCTGCCTGGAGCGCCCTTGCCGTGCAGCAGGGAGTCGCCGACTGCGATGTCTAGTGGGAAGTCGACCTGGCTGCTCAGGCGCTTCACGTCGCCGGCCTTCATCGCGGCTAGCATTAGGCGGAACCTGGCGATCGCCACGGCGAATGGGTTCTTGTCCACGCCATGGACAGAGGACAGAGCCTCGCGGATCAACTCCCACTTGTCAGCGTTGGGCTTTTCCGCTTCCCAGGCCGCCAGCAGCTTGCGGAATGCACCCAGTAGGAAGTGGCCGCTGCCGCACGCTGGGTCGATCACGCGCAGGCGGTGCGGCAGGTCCTCGTGGCCCGGAGGCGGGGCGGGAGTGAGGCCGAATTCCTCGATCGCTGGATCCAGCGTGTACTTGAGGATGAACTCCTCGACGAACTCCGGGGTCTGGAGGAGAGCGTACTGCTTGCGGGCGGCTTCCGACAGGTCCTGGTAGAGGTCGCCGAGGAATCGTGTGCTCCACTCCGAGTCAGTCAGGTCATACACCACCTGGCCGTCGGGACCCGTTTCCCGCCAGAAGGCGAGCAGCGCCTTGGCCGCGTCGTGGGATGGGCTGATCGTCCACATTGGGTTGTGGCGCCGGTCGAAGAGAGCCTTGGCCACCGGGGACACCGACATGGCGTCGAAGCCCGCAATGATCCAGTCGCGGTCGGTCTGCTCCGGGTGCTTCTGGAAGTACTCGCCCTGAAGGTCGCGGGCGAGGTCAGCGCGCTCGCCTGGGCCGGTGATGAACGGGTACTCGATGAGGCCGTTGTCCTCG
>JBKQTJ010000189.1:0-5295 GCA_052143255.1 Streptosporangiaceae bacterium
GGCCGACCAGCTGAAGGTTGGTGAAGCCCAGGTAGAAGGAGTAGAGAACCGGACCTACGAACAGGGCAGCGAGCAGTGCGATCGCGGGCAGCAGCATCGGGATGCTGGCCCAGGAGAAGCGGACCCGGTCCAAGCGCGGACCGGAAGGGGAGTCGGTGGCTCCGGCGGCAGCCGATGCCGGTGCTGCGTGGAGCGAATCGCTGATACTCATAGCGGCTCTCCGTGCCCCGTTCCGGTCTCGCGATCGGTGCTTCGGGTTACTTCAGGACCTCCACCCGACTTCGGAATGTCGTTCCAGTACGACGCGCTCGGCAGGAATGTGTTCTCCGGCATCAGGTAGCCGGAGCTGGCCCACTCGCCAAGCTGACCGGCCGGGAGTTCCGCGACGTCCGGCGCGGTTGACGGCGTCCGGAACAGCAGGCTCATCTTGTTGACAATGTCGAGGTAGCTGCCAGGGATCGGGGTGTACTGAACGGTGACGTTCGGATGCGCCTTCTCGAACTCGTGCGCGACCGTTCCCCACGTGATCGCCAGCTGTGGTGTGAGGAACACGAACTGCGATCCGTATGCGACCTTGAGCACGACCTTTCCGTTCGCCGTCGAACCGCCGGCACTGCTAGTGCAGGCGGTCGCGAGGCCCGTGGCAGTCCCCACCGCCGCCAGCACGCTGAGCGCTCGGATGCTTATGCGCCGTGAAATGAATGACCTCTCTTCTCGCTACCTGGGGATTGCGCAGCCATTTAGGACGAGCTCACCGTGCCCGTCCGCTCCACAGCGCCGGACCGCCCGGCGGACGTCGCACTGCCAGATCTGTCGAGCAGGGCCTCGCCCGTCTCGGCTGAGAACACATGGAAGTCGCGCGGATCCAGTGCCATCTCGATCCGCTGGCCAACGCTCACCTGCGCGGATCGGTGCATCCGAGCCATCAGCCGGACGTCCTTCGCAGTCACGACTTCCGCGAAGATCTCGGTTCCGGTGTGCTCGACCAAGTCAGCGAGGCCGGCGATCACGGTCGTGCAGCGAGCCGGCGCCTCGGCCTTCAGGTGCAGGTCATGCGGGCGCAGGCCGATCGTGACCTCCCCGGAGCCGGCCGCGGTGTGCTGGCCGTCGATCGTGAAGGTGCTGCCGAGTGCGTTCACCGTGAGCCGCGCCCGCTCCGCGCTAGCCAGCACGCCCGGGAACAGGTTCATCCGCGGTGATCCGATGAAGCTTGCGACGAAGACGTTGGCCGGAGCGTCGTAGAGCCGGCGAGGTGTGCCGACCTGCAGCAATGCTCCGCGGTTGAAGACCGCGACCCGATGTCCCATAGTGAGCGCCTCGACCTGATCGTGTGTCACATAGACCGTCGTCACGTCAAGCCTGTTGTGCAGCCGGACAAGCTCGGTGCGCATCTGCACCCGCAGGGCCGCGTCCAGATTCGACAGCGGCTCGTCGAGCAGGAACAGCTTCGGCTGCCGGATAAGTGCCCGGCCCAGCGCGACTCGCTGGCGCTGGCCGCCAGAGAGCTGGCTCGGCCGCCGGCCGAGCAAGCTCTCGATGCCCAGCACCTCGGCGACTTCCTCGATGCGCTTGCGCAGCCCTGCCTGCGGCTCGTGCCGGACGGTCGGGCCGAACGCCAGATTCCGGTAGACGTTCATATGCGGATACAGGGCGTAGCTCTGGAACACCATGGCGACGTCCCGCTTGCCCGCCGGCCAGAGCGTCGCATCCTGGTCGTCGATCAGTATGCGACCGTACGACGGCGTCTCCAGCCCGCCGAGCATGCGCAAGCTGGTGGTCTTCCCGCAGCCGGATGGCCCGACAAGAACCAGGAACTCACCATCCGCGGCGTCCAAGGTCAGATCCTGGACGGCCACGGTAGAACCGAAGAGCTTCCACACCGAGTCAAACTGGACCTTCGCCACAACCGTCCTCGCTAGCTCCGCCCTGCCCGTCGACCAGCAGTGACCTGCGACCAGCACTCTTGCCACTGCGAGGGTGTTTGCTGTCGCCAATCAAACGGCGTGCATTCGACCAAGCTAGTACGCTGACAGCACACGGGTCAAGACTGCGGAAAATAACGAATCAGCCTCAGGAATGCTCGTGACCGCGCAGAAACCACGTTCCGTACGGAATCGGTAGATCGGCATGGCTCAAGTTGCACAGGACGCCCTAAAGCTCCGCAGACCTACAGCCTAGCTTGACGACCTGGCAGCCGCATCGCTGATCACGCCGACACCGTGGCCGGGGAGCGGCAGGGCAGGCCGTATGTCGCTCAGCATGGCCCGCCCGACCCCGACGGGCGAGGGACGCGCCTCAGCAAGCTCGGGAAGCAACTGAGCACATGGCACAACCGTGTATGTGCGCAGCGGGACGTGGATGTCCTGTCCGGTGAGTCAGCATGAGCCGACCGGCGATCACTCACGACGCAGGCCGGGCCGAGCAAATCCACGATGTTCTGCCGGGCTTCAACGTTCGCGAACACGGCAGTTTGGCTCCCGGAGCTTATGATTACACTGCAAAATCCGTGGTCAGGGGCGTGGTCGAACTGCCGACCTGCCGCTTTCAGGTGGAATTTCGCCGGGTCCAGAGAGCTCCGCAGGGGCCGGGTGTGCCATCTACTTGCGACAACGGAGGCTTGACAGGCCCCGAGAAGTCTGCAAAATGCTGGTCAATGGCTCCCGTCCTAGGCTCCCGACGCGCCGGGGACGGCTACCTGGGTTGCAACAGCTGGCAAGGCGTGGGGCCTCCGGATCGCCTTGGGCAAGCTCATCGAGGACCAGCACCGCGGCCTGATCCACATGCACGCCGTCATCCGCCTCGACGGCCCCGAATGACCCGGCGACCCGGCGCCGCCCTGGCCCAGCACGGACCTGCTCCGCCAGGCCATCACAGCGACGGCCACCGCAACCGGCGCCACTCTCCCGCCCGGCAAGGCCGGAGCCCTCACCCCAGCCTGGTGTTTTGCGTCTGACTTCGTGAGCCATTTCGCGCCAGTAATACCCAGCCACCGGACGGCGTGTCTGACCAGTCTGGAGGCTGAATCATCATGTCGGATCGGATCATGAACCTTGGCCACGGGAAAGACGCATCGGCGGCTCGCGCCGAGCGAGAACTACCAGGTTTCCGCGTCGGTGCTCCGGGACGCGATCGCCTACGCAGCGTCGGGGCCGACAGGCTTTTACGTGTCGCTGAACCGTGACTATGCAGGCACGTCGTTTGGTCAGTCTCCCGTTCCTGCCGGTTTACTGTGCATCGCACGGTGGCCGGGCGAAGATGAAGGCATGCGGCACAGATATCCCTTGCGGGCGGTGGCGTGGGGCGTCGGCCTAGCCGCAACGGGTGCTGTGCTTGCACATTTCCTTGCCGGTGGCCCTTGGGCTGTTGCGGGTGCTGTCATCGGGGCTGTGACGGGTGCTTTCGCGCCGCCTGTCTACGACGGTATGCGAGATCAAACTGGCAAGCGCCAAGCATTGCTTGCATCTCTTGAAAAGACCCCGCCTCATAGCTGGGCACGGCTCCGGGATCCGCGCCGCGAGCTGGTTGGCTTCGTCGGTCGTGAGAACGAGTTGGCGGCATTGGTGGCTTGGTGCGAGGACGACGATGCTGAACGGATGCGGCTCGTCACCGGGCCGGGAGGGGTCGGGAAGACGCGGCTGGCCGTTGAGCTTGCTGCACGCATGACGGAGCTTGGCTGGATATCCGAGCGGATCGCCAATGGCAAGGAGGGTGAGGCCATAGCCACGCTGCGGGCGGTAACGTCCGGCCGTGCGTTGCTAGTCGTCGACTATGCCGAGACGCGTGTCGGGCTGGATCGCATGATGGCCGCTCTGGTCGGTGAGGAAAGCGATAGGACGCGAGTGCTCTTGCTGGCCCGCTGGGCTGGGAACTGGTGGGATCAGATCGGAGTCGGGGAGCCTGCGGTCTGGGATCTGGTTCAGGCTGCTCGGTCCGCAGAACTTGTGCTATCGCCGGCGCCATGCCGCCCTCCTGTCAAGATCACGAATACACTGTTCGAGGGTCGGCCTCTGCGGGAGCTGCTGCTGGAAGCTATTCGCTACGGCGAGCAGCAGCGGGCCAAGCCCGCTACTGATGCGAACTGGGAGGTCAGAATGTCTACGCGTCACGAGCTGCGCGTTATGACTTTCCAGTACTATCGGCTGCCGCTGGCTGACATGAGGGACACGAAGGTGTGACGCATGTCCCTCGGCGCCCAGCCTTGTCCGAGGCCCGCCGCCTCGGTGATCCTCCGGAATTCGCGCCTGACGTTCGCGGCGTCCAGAGGCGTGCCAATGGCTGAGGCAAATACAAGACCGTGATCTCGCCAAATTTGTCCGGCCGCGAGCCGGTCCTCTGCTTGCCGTTTCCGCTGCTCTTTGAGGGCTTGCACAGCGGTCTGCGGCAACGCCAGCGTCCGCCGCGACTTGGGCGTCTTGGTGTCGCCGCCCTCACGCACCGAACGCCACACGGCCACCGCCGCCGGAACGGCCGGTTCCGCATCCGGGTCTCCCTCGAGGTCCATGTGATCCCAGCGGAGTTCCCTGGCCTCCTCGGTGCGGATACCGACGGTCAGGCTCAGCACAACATAGGCATTCAGCCTGGTCTGCGCCGCGGCGCCGAGGACCGCGTGAGTCTGGTCGAGGGTGAAAGACCGGCTCGGCCGTCCGTCCTGGCCCTTCGGCGCGTCAACTAGCAGCGCTACATTCCGGCCCACGAGGTCGTGCGCCTCGGCGTGCTTGATGGCCCGGACCAGGGCAGCCCGTGCGATTTGCAGATACCTGGTCGACAGCGTCGCGCTCAGCGCCTCAAGCCCGGTCCGGACATCGCCAGCCGACAGCTCCCGTAGCGGTCGCAAGCCAATCTGCTCCAGCAGAGGCGCTGTCGCCTCCTGGTAGACCGACCGAGTCCGCTCGGACCGGCCCGGCAGCCCAGCCTGAAGCCAGTCATCGACCGCATGCCGGACCGTATACGTGCGGGAGGTACGCAAGCCACGGCCGAGTTCGTCATGCAAAGCCTTGAGCGCATCGGCCACCGCCGTTTTCGTCCGGCCCGAGACCTTCCTGCGAATGCGCTTGCCGTCCGGCCCGTAACCAAGACTGACGACGCCCCGCCAGCGTCCTGTGCAGCGCTGATGCGACCGCGCATCCCGGCACTCTGCGCCCTCATGATCGAAGTAGACGGCGTCCTCTCCGCTTGGCTCCCACGTTCCGGGAGCGTACCACTCAGGCTCCCGGTTCGGCTCCCAGCAAAAGACGCAGGATCGCCAATTGTGCTTCTGACCTGGTGGTCAGGGGCGGGGTCGAACCGCCGACCTTC
>JBKQTJ010000190.1:0-3147 GCA_052143255.1 Streptosporangiaceae bacterium
TCGGCCTGATGGTCCGGGTACAGTGGCAGCCCAGCGGCCAGGACCCCGGAACGGTGCTGTCGGTGCAGCCCAGCGGGCGGGTGCCAGCCGGAAGCGTGATCGCCATCACCGCCGCCGCCCCACCGCATCACGACAGGCACGGGCACGGTGGCGGCCACGGCAACGGGGACGGCGGCGACTGATCCCGGACCGGCAGCTGACTTCATCCAGCCATCCAGCCCCAGGACACCGGCCACGCCGCGCCGAACTGGCAACCGGCCATAGCCACCCTCGGCAGATCGCATCACGCTGAGTGACGGCGGTGCTCAGGGAGAACGCGCGCAGCGCCGCCGTTATGGACGGCTGCCCGGTCGGCGCCGAGGCTCACCCGACCGCGCGCGAATGGATGATCTGTTCACCCGCGACGGTGTGCAACGTCGCCGGCCTCTGGCAGGGGCGAGCTGGCTGTGCCACGCGGCGGGCTCAGCACGTCAGATGCAAGATCGCGTTGGTGTCCGCTGTGGTCTTGGCCAGCACGCCGACCGCCTCCGCCGTGGGCAGGATGACCAGGTCGACCTTGCGGCGGCGGGCCTCGTCCCGGACCTGCCGCATCACCGGCAGCGCGCCGTCGGCGCCGGTGCCGATCACCAGCCGGCGGCACCGCCACGGGATGTCCTCCTCGGCAGAGAGCGGGGTGTGCCCGTACGCGCCGCGGAACTTCCGGGAAGCCGCCTTCTTGCGCTTGCGGATCTTCCCGCGGTCGAGGATCAGGTCGTGGTCGTAGGTCACGCCGTCGACCCGTACCGAGCCGAAGGAGTAGCCGGTGAATTTCATGCTGATGCTCCTTCCCGTGCCGGGATCGGACGGCCGGTACCGGCCGTCGGCCGGATCCGTCCTGCGGTCAGCGCCCGTGCTTACACGATGCCACAAGCCGCCCGCCGGGTTCCGGCGCCGACGCTGCCGGTGGCTGTCTCGCCCGCGATCGTCTCACTGGCCCTGCCTTGACGGCTGCTCCGGCAGGGCCGGACAGGTCGGCGAATAATCCAGCACATAGCCGGGCGTGCCGCTGGCGGTGCGGTGCGTGCGGGGAAGGTACTTGCCCGTCTTGACCAGCGCCCTCGGTGAGCGCCTGGCGCTGGGCGGCGAGCACGTCAGGACGCCGTCGATGCCGGTCAGCACCGCGCGGATGCACCGCGTGCGCAAGACCATAACCGCACTCACCGCGCCAGCTCAGCACGGCTGGCGATTGCTACCAGGCCAGGCCTGGGGCCGGCGACGGGCCAGCCCGCCGATCCAAGGCTCACCGCAGCCGAGCCTGCAAGACACCCGGCATGCGGCGGAAGTGAGTGGACGTCCCAGGACGCGAGCGACGATGATCGTGATTGTGGCGTTTCCTGGACTGGCCTGTACGGGCGGGGAGGAGAACAGGGCAGCGGAGCCTTCCGTTCGCCAGTTCTCTGCGTGGCTCGACGTCTTCAACAGCGGTGATCGGGAGCGGTACGCGAAATTCTTGGCGGACAGCTTCCCCACTCGGCTGGCGTTGCTGGACCAGGAGATGGCGTTCCGCGAGCTCACCGGCGGGTTCGACCTCCGCAAGCTGGAACGGGTGTCGGCCACCGAGGTCAGCGGCTTGGCGCAGGAGCGGGCTTCGGACCAGTTCGCCTGCTTCGAACTGACGGTCGCGGCCACCGAGCCGCACGTGATCGCCTCGCTGGACCTGACCGCCGTCCCCCGGCCAGCGGAGTTCCCCATCGCGCGGCTCACGGAGGGCGAGGCCATCGCGGGGATCCAGGCCGTGTTGTCCGAGGATGCCGCCAGGGACCGGTTCAGCGGCGCTGTGTTTGTCGCGAGGAACGGCCAGGTGCTGTTCAGCCGCGCCTACGGGCTGGCGGATCGCGAACGAGGGATCCCGAATACCCTCCAGACGCGGTTTCGCATCGGGTCGATGAACAAGATGTTCACCGCGGTGGCGATCCTCCAGCTGGTCGAGGCCGGCAAGGTCGAGCTCACGGCCCCCCTCGGCGACTACCTCGCCGGCTACCCCAACCGGGACGTCGCCGTCAAGGTCGCCATCCGTCATCTGCTGACACATACCGGCGGCACGGGCGACATCTTCGGCCCCGAGTTTGAGGCGCATCGCCAGGAGCTTCGCACGCTCGGTGACTACGTGCAGCTGTACGGCGACCAGGGACTCCAGTTCGAGCCGGGGAGTCGCTGGCAGTACAGCAACTACGGCTTCATCCTCCTCGGCGCCGTGATCGAGAAGGTCACCGGCCAGACCTACTACGACTACGTCAAAGCGCACATCTACCAGCCCGCGAAGATGACCGCGACCGGGTCGCAGCCAGAAGACCAAGCGATCCCGGACCGGTCGGTCGGATACATGAAGCCGCCGGGAACGGCCAAGCCGGTCCCGAACACCGACACGCTGCCCTATCGCGGAACCTCCGCCGGTGGCGGTTACTCGACGGTCGAGGACCTCGCGCGGTTCGCCTGGGCGCTGCTGGGCCACCAGTTGCTCCGCCCCGACTCCACGCAGCTGCTGATCACCGGAAAGGTGGAGCCGGCGCCTGGCGCCAGGTACGCGTACGGGTTCGAAGATGGCCGGGACGCGGAGGGGAACGGCTCGGTGGGCCACGGCGGCGGCGCGCCAGGCATGAACGGAGATCTGAGGATCTACCCCAAGTCCGGCTACATCGTGGTCGTGCTGGCAAACATGGATCCGCCGACGGCACAAGGGATCGCAGACTGGCTCGACGCCCGGCTTCCGACGCAGGGATAGCACCCGCCGAGCTACCAGTCGGCGACCTCCGAGCAGGCACGCCGGTGTCACCGATGCGGCGCGATTGAGCCACGAGTACTGCATAGATGGGGTCCGTGGCTCTATGGGACGGACAACTGCTTCCAGTTCCACATCTGCGGTCGATGCGGAGGGGAGGAGCACTTCCACTGCGGACTGCGCTGACTTGCGCCCCTTACGCCGAACTGGACAATCTGTACGCGTATGTACCGCCAGAGTTAACTGCTGATCATGCGCGCGGAATCGGCGATATGTGCGTATTGCAACCAATCAGTTACAGTTTGCTGGTTGCATTCTGTTACCGTCACCAGCCCCCCGCCCAATCGCAAAGGGGCTCGCCCTCTAGATCACGGAGTCGGCATCCGCGT
>JBKQTJ010000191.1:0-5850 GCA_052143255.1 Streptosporangiaceae bacterium
CACCGGCCGCGCGTGGGTCCGATGCTGCCGATCGGCAGCCCCAGCTGGTCAGATATCTCTGTGTAGGAAACCGGGGGATCTGCCATCAGCAGCTCGATGAGCTGCTGCGATCGCGAGGGCAGCGTAGACAGGGCCGCACGTACGGCTTCTGCGCGCTCTTCGGCCAGCAGGCGCTCGTCGACATCTGGCTGATGGCTGCCAGCGCCGCTGAAGGCGTCGTGATCGTCCTCGACCAGCATGACCCTCTTGCCTGCTGCCAGATGTCGCAGGCACTCGTGCCGCGCCGTAGTTGCCAGCCAGCTGCCGATGCGCTCCGGATACTCGATGCGATCGATGTGCTCGAGCAGGCGCAGCCAGGTCGCTTGAACAACGTCGGCTGCGTCGCTCTCGGCCAGCCTGAAGTCGCGAGTCATCGCCCAGAGGAGTCGTGAGAACTGGTCGAACAGTCGCTCCCATGCCCCTGGGTCCCCGTCTGCCGCCCGCCGCACGAGCTCCGCGAGGTTCAAAGCGCCATCGTCTCTAGCCGGTACCGTGGCGACATGGCTGGTGGCCGAAGCCGACAGTGCCCCTTGGCTATCCGCACGACGGCGGGTTGTAGTGACCCGGCCAGTCACACCATCCTCCTAGGTTCAGTTACCGAGACAGACCGGCGCAATGATTCGGTGCTGCCCGACTGTGCAGCCCGCCGGATGAACACCGGCCGGTCAATAGGCACCGTCCCCGTGCCACACCGCAGACCAGGTTTTCCACAAGATCTGCAGGTCGAGCACAAAGGACCAGTTTTCGACGTAGCGGACGTCGAGCCGGACAGCTTCGTCCCACGGCAGATCGGACCGCCCGTTGACCTGCCACAGGCCGGTGATTCCCGGCTTGACGGCGAGCCGCCGGCGGACGTGATGCCCGTACGCGCTGGTCTCGTCCGGCAGCGCCGGACGCGGGCCGACTAGGGACATGTCGCCCGTGAGCACGTTGATCAGCTGCGGCAATTCATCCAGAGAGTGACGCCGGAGCCATCTGCCAACCCGCGTGATCCGCGGATCCTGGCGCAACTTGAACAGCACGCCGTCACCGTCATTGAGGGCTGTTAGCTCCGCTAGCCGTTGCTCAGCATCGACAACCATCGTGCGGAATTTGCAGAGGGTGAAGGGCTTGCCGTCCTTGCCTATTCTCGTCTGCCGGAACAGAGCTGGCCCGCCGTCGCTGAGCTTGATAGCAGCTGCAATGAGCAGGAAAAGGGGCAGCAGCAGCGTCAGGGCGGAGATGGCGATGGCACGGTCGAATGCCGACTTGATCAGCTGGCGAGCCCCGCTGAACTCCGGGTGATCCATATGTAGCAGCGGTAGTCCGGCCGTGGGCCTGATCGTCGTCCGCGGACCTGCCACATCCAACAGCGCGGGCGCCACGCATAGGTCAGTCCCTGACTTCTCCAGCGCCCAGGCAAGGTCACGCAGCCGTGCCCCACTCATCTCGGGGCATGCGAGCACGGCCACGGTATCGGCCTCCATCCGCTCCACGAGGCCGACGACGTTACCGAGTCCGCCGATCGCCGGCACTCCGTCGATCTCATCCGGGCAATCCGGGCCGAGGACGCACGCGGCTACTACTGAGAGCCCGTGATAGGTGTCGCGCCGCAGTACCGTTCCGAGTTCGGCGATTACATCGGGATGCCCGACGACCACGACTTTCCTCATGCAGTTGCCAAGCGCACGGAAGTGGTGCAACCGCTTGCGCAGCCAGTACCTGGCGAGGAGGTCAAAGACCGTGAGGCACGGCAGCGACACGACGACGTATCCGCGCGCGATCTCCGTCTTGCTGGCGTACGCGATGATCGCCACGGCTGCAGTCAGGCCGACCCCGGTATTGACGACTCTGCGGAACTCGTCGGTTCCGACTCCGATGAAGCGCGTGTCATAGGCGCCTGCCAGCGCCAGCGACGCGAGCCATAGCGCCGGCAGGGCAAGCCCAAGCCAGAAATAGCCGATGGCTTCGGACGCGTCGCCGCCGAATCGAACCTGGAACGCCAGCAGGCCTGCGGCCAGCGCGCAGCATCCGTCGGCGGTCACTAGCTGACGCACGTAGATCTTCGTCCACGTGGTCACGCTCTGCGTAGCAAAACGGCCGACCTGACTGACCTGTAGTGGTTCAGGAACAGTTAGGTTTTCGGTCATAGCTGACTCTCCAGCACACTCCACTCGAGTGCGCTGTCATCTTTCTGGCCGCGCGCCCGATCGTCTACCCCTGTGCCGTGCATAGGGGAGACGCGCAGGCAGATTGGGCGGTTGACATGTTCGGCTTACTGGCAGCCGTGAGGCACTGTGCGCTCGTTTACTTTACGTAGTCATCCCAGGTCAGAGACACGGATCAGGCCAGGCCGCCCAGATGTTTATTCTTGCTTGCGCATGCCTGAACGCTGCCGATCAACGCTAGATTGTGCGCATGTTGCGTCCTGGAAGCTGGTCCAGGCTGCGGGTGGAAGTCCCGTCCTGGTGAACACCGGAGCGCCCGGTAGCAGGCCTCGCTTCGTTGTTGAGAGGCGGCGGTCTGAGCGGGCGTCGAGAGCATCTGCAATGAAACTCCATTCGCGGGCGCCACGTCAGTGGCGTGAAGTCCTTGGAGGGAGCAAGCACGCGGGCCGTAGCGTGAAGCGACTTTGCAGCCTCGTCACAACCAGGCTCACCGCGGGTACGCCTTTGCGGGCGGCATGGCCTCGCTCGGGCAAGCTGATACACCGCCCACGGGTCGCACTCCGGCCGGTCTAAGCTCGGCAGCGTGAGCGAGGAGGTGCCGGAGGCACCGGATCCCGAGGACGTCAAGATAATCACCTTGGCCCGAGCGGCCCGCGCGAGGGTCGCGGCGGCAGAAGGCGCTGCAGTGCGTGACGAGACCGGGCGTACTTACGCGGCGGCCGCGGTAGCGCTGCCATCCCTGCAGCTATCCGCGCTCCACCTGGCTGTCGCCATGGCTGTGTCGAGCGGCGCCACGAGCCTCGAGGCTGCGGCCCTGGTTAGCGATGGGGCGGCGCCCGATCCTGGCGACGTCGCAGCGGTGCGGGAGCTTGGTCCTGACGCGGTGGTCTTCCACGCAGCGCCGGACGGCACCATCCTGGCTACGTTGCGCGCCTGACCGATTGCCGACCGTCAGCTGCGCGCTGCGCGAGATATCGTCCGCGGCGCAGCACTTTCGGATTGCAGCCGGCCAGCTGGCAGACTTGCGCGATGCGTAACGATCAGGTGACCAGAACTGATCAGCGAACTCGGCTCCGGCCCCGGTCAACAGGCGGTGCTATCGCGGTACTGCTGGGCGCGGCGGCCTGGGGGAGCACTGGCACTGCTGCGCATTTCGCGCCGGACGGCGCCGCGCCCGCGTCGGTCGGCGCCGCGAGGATCGCGCTCGGCGGATTGCTGCTGCTGGCTATCGCGCTGGCGACCACGGACAGCCGCCGGGCGGTCGCTGGCCTGCTCTCTCGCGGGCCGCGCTCACGGGCGGTTCTGCTGCTGGCGGCTGCTGCTGTCGCCGGTTATCAGGTCTGTTTCTTCACCGCGGTCCGGGAGACAGGCGTCGCGGTCGGCACCGTGGTCGCGATCGGTAGCGCGCCGGTCTTCACCGGCGCGCTGAGCAGGATCACCGGCGGGTCCCCGCCAGGCCGCCGGTGGGTTCTTGCCACTGCGTCGGCAGTGCTGGGCTGCACCGTGCTGATTGCCAGCGGTCATCCGGCGGCTGCTAATGCAGCGGCGACCGCGCTTGGCGGCGCCAGCCCGGCCGGGGTTGGGCTGGCGCTGGGGGCTGGGCTCTGCTACGCGGTGTACGCGGTAGCCGCGGCCAGGCTGATCTCAGCCGGAAGCCCGGAGACCGCGGTGATGGGGCTCTTGTTCGGCGCTGGGGCAGTGCTGCTGTCGCCGCTGCTCCTGGCGAGCTCGCCAGGCTGGGTCCTCACCGGCAGGGGACTAGCAGTTACTGCCTACCTGGGCATCGTCACGACTGTCCTGGCCTATCTCTGCTACGGCCGCGGGCTGCGAACTGTGCCCGCCCCGGTCGCGGTCACCCTTGGGCTGGCTGAGCCGGTGATCGCGGCGATCCTCGGGCTGGTCGTGCTGGCTGAGCGGCTGACCGCGGCGGCAGTGGTCGGGCTCGTCCTGGTCGGCCTCGCGCTTACGACCCTGATCGGCGCCAGAACGCCCGTCAGGCAGCTTGCCGCTCCTCCGGGCTAGGGCCAGGGGTCCCAGTAAGGGAGAATCACCACGTGGCAACCCCGTCTAGCACGTCAGCAGCCCGGGCATCCGCCGGATTCCGGTCTGGTTTCGCCTGCTTCGCGGGACGGCCGAACGTCGGCAAGTCCACCCTGATGAACGCCCTGGTCGGCACCAAGATCGCGATCACCAGCAGCCGTCCGCAGACCACCCGGCGGGTGATACGCGGCATTGTGCACCGGCCGGACGCACAGCTGGTCATCATCGACACGCCGGGCCTGCACCGGCCGCGAACCCTACTGGGCGAGCGGCTAGACAGCCTCGCCCGTGCCACGCTTACTGAGGTTGACGTGATCGGGCTGTGCATACCCGCGGCCGAGCGGATCGGGCCCGGAGACAAGTACCTGGCCAGCGAGCTCGCCGGCGTCGGGAAGACGCCGGTAGTTGCGATCGTGACCAAGACGGATCAGGCCAGTCGCGAGCAGGTGGCCGCGCAGCTCGCGGCGGTCGGAGAACTCGGCGACTGGGCCGACGTGGTGCCCGTCTCGGCCGTGGACGGATTCCAGCTCGACGTGCTAGCTGACGTGCTGGTCTCGCACCTGCCGCCTGGCCGGCCGCTCTACCCTGACGGCGACCTGACCGACGAGCCCGAACAGCAGCTGGTAGCGGAGCTGATCAGGGAAGCGATCCTCGAAGGCGTCAGAGACGAGCTCCCGCACTCAATCGCCGTGGTGGTTGAGGAGATGGGTCCTCGCGAAGGGCGCGACGACCTGACCGACGTGCACGCGATTATGTACGTGGAACGGCCCAGCCAGAAGGCGATCGTGCTGGGCGCCAAGGGTGCCCGGCTGAAGGAAGTCGGGACCGCAGCCAGGCACCAGATCGAGGCGCTGCTCGGCAGCCGCGTCTACCTGGACTTGCGGATCAAAGTGGCAAAGGACTGGCAGCGGGACCCGCGGCAGCTACGGCGCCTTGGCTTCTATGAGTAGCCAGGTCGAGCGCCCAGGTTCGGTATGTGTCGGCGACAACGAACCCAAGCTGCTTGTTGATGGCGATCATGTACCGGTTGGATCCCGCGTTGCCGGTGAAAATGCGGCGCACCTCCGGTGCATGGCCGACTAGCGACTCGAGCATGGCGACCTTCACCAGCAGGCCCAGCCGGTTCCCGCGATGCTCCGGCAGGACCGCAGTCACCATCTGAAAGCCCCACTCGGGCACCTCCGCGTCGGTGCAGATCTCGGTGAGCGCAGCCAGGTCCCCTGACTTGCCATGCCGGGCGACGACGGTGCGGCATACGAGGCCGTTGTCCGCGAGGGATTGCTCGCTCCGCCTGACCCGGTCGGCATCCCAGTCGTGCGGCTCAACCCCAGCGTCCCGTGGCGCGTCTGACATCGCATTGCGAACCCGCACGACCTGGTCGAGGTGCTCATCAGGGGTCAGGCCGACCCACGAGAGCAGGCCGTATCCGGCAGCGTTGGGCTCCGCGATGGCCCGCAAACTCGCGAGCCTGGCGGACAGGTCATCGTCTATCCCGAGCACCCTGTGGACCTCGGCGATGCCCGGGCTGGCGCCGGCTGCCGCGGCGCAGGCGGCACCCGGCGAGCCATCCCGGACGCCGCCGTCAAGCCAGGTGCGGCCCGCTTTCCGCGCCTGCTCGCGGCAA
>JBKQTJ010000192.1:0-14029 GCA_052143255.1 Streptosporangiaceae bacterium
GCCTGGCATATAGGCCAGGCAACTCCGAACACACGAGCTGGCGTGGAAGACGGCCAAGGTAAACGAGAGGACCGGTCCAACCCGGCTGGGCGCCAGCCATCGTCCGTCCTGGGCGTCGGTGGGCCAGCAGCGGCGAGCCAGTACAGCAGGAGTCAGCGCAGCAGGAGTAAGCACAGCGCGAGTCAGCACAGCGCGAGCCAGGCCGGCCATACGCTAATCTGAGATCGCCTTGCGGCGAAGGGATGCAGCCTGCAGGCGAAGGGCGATTGGCTCAGCGGGAGAGCGCCTCGTTCACACCGAGGAGGTCACTGGTTCGATCCCAGTATCGCCCACAAGATCCAGCTGGCCCCGGGCCGCAGCGGCCGGGGCCTTGCTATCTTCCAGGTCCTGCGGCACCGAGCATCTCCGAGTCGACTGGCGTCCGCGCTGTTCGCGCAGAGTGCCGGAATCTGCCGCTGTGCAGGTGATCCCGTTACTGATCGTTTACGCACTTGGTGGGTTCTCTACGTTTCGTGTCGGGTAAGGACGTGACGCTGAGTAACTAAGATGGCACGCGAAGTTGAGCTAGCCCCCTGAACGCATCCCGGCTGCGCAAATCGTTCAGGCGCGCGGTGCTCTGGCAAGTGAGGCAACGCCACACCGGTCGTGCCAAGGGACGGGGGAGCGGCGTGTTCGGAGCGGGATCCGGTAACCAGCCTGACGGCGAAGGGCTCAACAGCGCAGAGGCGGCAGCCGACGCCGGCAGCCCCGATCGCGACGCCGGCGGGAAACGGACCGGGAGCCCAAGTCCCGCTGACAGCGGCGCAGGCCCGAGACCCTGGGGCGTCGCGCACGCCGTCCGGGTCATCGGCATCGGCGCGGCAGCTATCGCCGTGGTGGCTGGCGGCGCGGTCTATGCGCTCACTCAGCACACTGGCAGCACGGCCGCCCGCGCGGCGGCCGCGCCGCGTAATCAAGTTGTCAGCGGCCCGATACGCATCTACTCGGTAACGCCAGCCAGCGGCGCCACCGGGGTGAACGGCGCGGCTCCGCTGGTCGTTAGCTTCTCGGCGCCGCTCGCGGCGGACTCGCCCTATCCGCAGCTGAAGCCCAGCGTCCCTGGCAGCTGGAGCACCCAGGGCAACGCCATGGTCTTCACGCCGGCGAGCACGTTCGCTCAGTCCAGCCGGGTGACGGTCCAGATCCCCGGTGGTCCCGCAGGCGTCCGGTCGACCAGCGGTGCACTGCTGACGGCGTCTATCACCGAGCACTTCACTGTCGGCGCGTACTCCCAAGCCAGGCTGGCCCAGTTGCTGGCCCAGTTGGGCTACCTGCCCATGACCTGGTCCGCGGTGAACAACGGCGCGGTCCGGGCAGCGTCTTCCAGCGCCAACCTCGCAAGCACGCCTGAGGGTGAGGCTTTCGACCCGCCGGGTGGCACCTTCCGCTGGAAGCCGGGTTACCCATGGACGCTGCGGAGCTTGTGGTCGGCCACGCAGCCGAACGTCATACTCCGCGGCGCCGTGATGGCGTTCCAGTCACAGCACGGCATGACCATCAACGGCGCACTGACGCCGAAGCTCTGGCAGGCGCTGTTTACGGCCGACCAACTAGGCCAGCGGAACCAGAGCGGCTACACCTACGCGATCGCCAGCAAGCGGCTGCCGGAGACTCTGACGATCTGGCACGACGGCCGCGTCGTGTTGCGCAGCCCGACCAACACCGGCATCCCGGTGTCACCCACGGTCGACGGCACGTTCCCGGTCTACCTAAGATTCCGCTTCACGATCATGAGCGGCACCAACCCGGACGGTAGCCATTACTCCGACCCGGTGTCGTTCGTGTCGTACTTCAACGGCGGCGACGCGGTGCACTACTTCCCGCGCGGGTCCTACGGCTTCCAGCAGAGCCTGGGCTGCGTCGAGCTGCCTTACACCGCGGCCGAGCGGGCGTACCCGTACCTCACTTACGGCAGCCTCGTGTCGGTCACCGGCTGACGCCGCGCCCGCCGCTCGCCAGCAGCGCGACCGCTGCATAGCTGGCCGCCCTGAAGACGACCGCCCGGTACCGCACTGATGCAGTGCGGTACCAGGCGGTACCATGCCGTCGGGTCGGTCTCAGACCATCGCATACAATTCGGCCGTTCTGGTTCAACGGCCTGTATCCGTTTCTTTACCCGGTCCTTTCGCCAGATCCCGCTCAAGCCATCTAGAGTCGCAGACAGGGTGCCCCGGTGCACATGCGATCCAGGTGAGGGTCGTCCATGTGACTGGCCCGTGTGACAATGACCGCCCGCCACCCGCCGGCCGGGCAACTAATGCGAGCGAGCGAGGGAGACGCGTTGTCCTCACTGACGCAGCTGCGCGGGCGAATTACCGCCCTCGGCGGCGTTATCGTGCTGATCCTCGTGGCGGGCATCTGGATTGCCATGACCCACGCGTCCGCGCAGGAGTCTGCGGGCGGCGCGAGCCACGGTAAGTCAGCCGCAGGCGCAAGCTCGTCAACGCAAGCCCCGGTCGGCCCGCTGCGACTGGTCTCAGTGACGCCCGCGAGCGACGCGACGGGCGTGAACGGCGCGGCGGACATCAAGGTCCAGTTCTCCGCGCCGCTAGCGGCCGGCTCCCCGCTGCCCACGATCAAGCCCCGTATTCCAGGCGGCTGGCAAGGCGCTGGCACGGGTTCGCTGGTGTTCGTGCCAACGGCGGCCTTCCGCCAGTACACCCGCGTCACGGTCAAGATTCCTGGCGGCCCGCTTGGTGTCAGGTCGGCCAGCGGGGGCCTGCTGGTCCGCACCAAGGAGATCCACTTCAAGACTGGCGGCTTCCGGGCCGCGCGGCTGGATCAGCTGCTCGCCCAACTTGGTTACCTGCCACTGACCTGGACGGCGGCACCCGGCGTCAGCGTGCCCGCTGCCACGGACGCGCTCGGCCAGGTCACTGCCGCCTACTCGCCACCCCAGGGCTCCTTCAGCTGGCAGCCCGGTTACCCATCGCAGCTCCGGGCGTTCTGGCAAGGCGGAGCCAGCTCCAGCCTGATCATCAAGGGCGCGGTGATGGCATTCGAGTCCGACCACGGCATCCTGATGGACGGCGTCGCCGGGTCCCAGGTCTGGAAGTCCCTGCTGAAGGCAGTGGCAACCAACCAGCTCAACACCAGCGGCTACACCTACGCGATCGCCCGCGAGGCGAACCCGGAGACGCTGACCATCTGGCACAACGGCAGGAAAGTGCTGCACGTCCTGGCCAACACCGGGATTTCGGTGGCGCCGACCACCCTCGGTACCTCCCCGGTCTACGTGCGGTTCCGGAACCAGATCATGCGCGGCACGAACCCCGACGGAAGCCACTACGCCGATCCCGTGCAGTACGTGGCCTACTTCAGGGCGGGCGAAGCCGTGCACTACTTCCCGCGCGGCTCGTACGGCTACCCGCAGAGCCTGGGCTGTGTCGAGCTCGACCTGAATGATGCGGCGCGAGCCTGGCCATACCTCACCTACGGCAGCCTGGTAACCGTTGCCCGCGGCGCGCTGACGCCGGCCTCCAGCCCGGTCGCGAACTAGCGGCGGCACCACGGTCCGACGCGCCAGGCCCGCCGCCGATAGCATCGGGCAGGGGCATTGCAGTAGCCACAACCCTTAGGCCAGAACTTAAGCCGCCCCTGCCCAACGCGCGAAGGAGCAGCCGTGCCTGCCGACAAGCTTCACATCACCTTCGCCGGAAGCGAGCATGTGGTGGAAGACGGCACGACGGCCGGCCCGGTGCTGGCCGACCGCGCCCTGACCGACCACGGCGAGACAGATCGCGCCGAGGCCGGCCGCGCCCAGACAGATCGCGGCAACGCCGGGCGCGCCCGGCCCGGCCGCACCACGATTGCGGCCAGGGTCAATGGCGAACTGCGCGACCTGGCATGCCGGCTTGCCGACGGCGACCGGGTCGAGCCGGTGTTCATCGATGAGCCCGACGGCCTGGCCATCTTGCGGCACTCCACCGCGCACGTCATGGCGCAGGCAGTGCAGGACCTGTTCCCGGCGGCCAAGCTGGGTATCGGCCCGCCGATCGAGAACGGCTTCTACTACGACTTCGACGTCGCCGAGCCGTTCGGCCCCGATGACCTGAAGTCCATCGAGCAGAAGATGCGCCAGATCGTCAAGCAGGGCCAGCTGTTCAGCCGCCGCGTGGTCAGCGACGACGAGGCCAGGCAGGAACTCGCCGATGAGCCGTACAAGCTCGAGCTGATCGGCCTCAAGGGCAGCATCAGCGGGAGACCAGGCGAAGCCGAGCCTGGCGACTCCGGCGAGTCGGTCGAGGTGGGCGGCGCCGAGCTGACCATCTACGACAACCTCGACGCCAGCACCGGCGAGCTGTGCTGGAAAGACCTATGCCGGGGTCCGCACCTGCCCACCACCAGGAACATCCCGGCTTTCAAGCTGATGCGCACCGGCGGCGCGTACTGGCGGGGCAGCGAGAAGAACCCGCAGCTTCAGCGCATCTACGGGACCGCCTGGCAGTCCCGCGAAGCCCAGGACGACCATCTCAAGCTGCTCGAGGAAGCCGAGAAGCGTGATCACCGCAAGCTCGGCGCCGAGCTTGACCTGTTCTCGTTCCCGGCTGAGATCGGCAGCGGGCTGCCGGTCTTCCATCCCAAGGGCGGCATCGTCCGCAAGGCGCTGGAGGACTACTCCCGCAAACGGCACGAGCAGGCAGGCTACGAGTTCGTCTACACGCCGCACCTGACCAAGTCGAACCTGTTCGAGACCTCCGGCCACCTGGAGTGGTACGCCGAGGGCATGTACCCGCCCATGGAGCTGGAGGGCGCGAAGTACTACCCCAAGCCCATGAACTGCCCGATGCACATCCTCATCTACGCCTCGCGCGGCCGCTCCTACCGCGAGCTGCCGTTGCGGCTCTTCGAATTCGGCACGGTGTACCGGTATGAGAAATCCGGCGTCGTGCACGGCCTGACCAGGGCCCGCGGCTTCACCCAGGACGACTCGCACATTTTCTGCACGCCCGACCAGTTGCAGGACGAGCTGGCCAGCCTGCTGGACTTCGTCGTCGGCCTGCTCCGCGACTACGGGCTGACCGAGTTCGAGGCCGAGCTGTCCACCCGGCCGGACAAATTCGTCGGCGAGATAGCCGACTGGGACAAGGCCGAAGCCGCGCTCAAGTACGCGCTCGACAAGTCCGGCCTGCCGTACGTGATCGCCGAAGGCGAGGGTGCGTTTTACGCGCCGAAGATCGACGTGCACGTGAAGGACGCGATCGGCCGTCGCTGGCAGCTGTCCACGCTCCAGGTCGACTTCCAGGAGCCGGGCCGCTTCGGCATCGAGTACCAGGCCGCGGACGGCACCAGGCAGCGACCGTACATGATCCACCGGGCGCTGTTCGGCTCCATCGAGCGCTTCTTCGGCATTCTCGTGGAGCACTACGCCGGAGCGTTCCCGCCCTGGCTCGCGCCGGTCCAGGTGGTCGGCATCCCGATCTCGGATGCGCACGTTGACTATCTCCTCGAGGTCGCGGTCCGGCTTCGCGAGCACGGCATCCGAGTCGAGGTGGACACCAGCGATGACCGGATGCAGAAGAAGATCAGGACCGCGCAACGGCAGAAAGTGCCGTTCATGCTGCTGGCCGGCGATGACGACATGGCCGCCGGGGCCGTCTCATTCCGCTACCGCAACGGCGAGCAGAAGAACGGCGTGCTCGTGGCTGACGCTATCGACGAGATCACCAGCGCCGTGGCCAGCCGGATTCAGGTCTGACCACGGTGCCTGCCGCCAGTGCCGGCCTGCCTGGCGCTGACCAGGTCAGCCCGCCGCGAGCCCGGAGCGAAGCCATGACCGAGGTGCCGGACCAGATTGCGCCGGACGGCCTCATGCGGCTGTGGATGCCGCACCGGATGGCCTACATCAAGGGCGCTGGCAAGCCGGCTGACGGCGGCGCCGGCGAGTGCCCGTTCTGCCAGATTCCCAAGATGAGCGACGCGGACGGACTGATCGTCGCGCGCGGTGAGCTTGTCTACGCGGTGCTCAACCTGTACCCGTACAACAGCGGGCACCTGATGGTGGTCCCGTACCGGCACGTCGCCGACTACGCCGACCTGGATCTCGGCGAGACCGGCGAGCTGGCCGAATTCACTAAGCGCTCGATGATCGTGCTGCGCGCCGCCGCCCAGGCGCAGGGCTTCAATATCGGCATGAACATGGGCGGCGTAGCCGGCGCCGGCATCGCCGCGCACCTGCACCAGCACGTCGTCCCCCGCTGGGGCGGCGATTCCAACTACATGCCCGTCATCGCCCACACCAAGGTCCTGCCCGAGCTCCTGGCCGACACCCGGCTAATCCTTGCCGAAGCCTGGCCCGCTCAAGATCAAACCCAGCGTTCCTGAGGGAACGACCGCCAGCAATCCGGGCCGGTGCCGGACAGACATGAGGCGGCCAGAGCAGGGAAATGGCCGCCTCACATCCATCCGACACCAGCCCTACAACCGGCCTGCGTCAACCCCACGGACCGGCCCGTCGCATCGCTCGAGTCAGCTCCGCCGACTGATCGTGAAGGCGGCCGGCGTTCCGTTATTGAATCAGGACTTGTCTGCGGCAGCTACCTTCTCGGCTAGATGGGACGGCAATGGCTCGTATCGGAGGTACGACCTAGTGAACGAGCCGGTGCCGTGCGACATCGAGCGCAGGTCGATGGCGTAGCGGATGACCTCGAGTTCGGGGATCTCCGCCTTGACCAGGGTGCGCCCGCCGGCCACCGGCTCGGTGCCGAGGACGCGGCCGCGGCGCGAGGACAGATCGGACATGACCGCGCCCACATAATCGTCCGCGACCAGGACGGACACCTCGTCGACAGGCTCCAGCAGCAGGACCTGGGCTTTGGCCGCAGCGTCGCGGAGGGCGGCGCGTCCGGCCTTCTGGAAAGCCATGTCCGAGGAATCCACCGAGTGAGCCTTGCCGTCGAACAAGGTGACCCGGATGTCGACCATGGGGTAGCCAGCCAGCACGCCCTGCTCCATCTGAGCCCGGATGCCCTTCTCGACCGACGGAATGAACTGGCGCGGCACGACGCCGCCGACGATCTTGTCGACGAACTCGAAGCCGCCGCCCGAAGGCAGCGGCTCGACCTCGACGCTGCAGATGCCGTACTCGCCGTGGCCGCCGGACTGCTTGACGTTCCGGCCCAGGCCCTGGGCTTTGCCGGCCACTGTCTCTCGCAGCGGCACCCGCAGGCTGACGGTCTCCACCGCCACGCCGTACCGGCTGGACAGCCGGTCGAGGGCCAGGTCGGCGTGCGCCTCGCCCATGCACCACAGCACGAGCTGCCGGGTCTCGGCGTTGTTCTCCAGCCGGAGCGTCGGGTCCTCGGCTACCAGCCGGGCCAGGGCCTGCGACATCTTGTCCTCATCGGCCTTGGACTTGGCCTGGATCGCCACCGGTAGCAGCGGCTCCGGCATTGCCCAGGACTCCATTAGGAGCGGCTTTTCCTTGTCGGACAGGGTGTCGCCGGTCTCCGCCGTGCCCAGCTTGGCCACAGCGCAGATGTCACCCGCCTGGCAGTGCCCGATGGTGCGCTGCTGTTTGCCAAGCGGCGAGGTCAGCGCGCCTACTCGCTCGTCCTCGTCGTGGTCGGCATGCCCGCTGGCCGCCCGGCCGTGACCAGACACGTGCACGGTCGCGTCCGGCCGCAGCGTGCCGGAGAAAACCCGGACCAGGCTGACCCGGCCGACATAGGGGTCCGAGGTCGTCTTGACCACCTCGGCCAGCAGCGGGCCGCCCGGATCGCAAGCGAGGTTCGGTACTTGCTTGCCGTCCATGGTGGCGACCGACGGCATCGGGTGCTCGGCCGGCGCCGGGAACGCCTGCGTCATAACCTCCAGCAGCTCGGCCATGCCGATGTGGTGCGGCGCGGAGGAAGCCAGCACCGGGTAGAAGCTGCCCCGCGCCACAGCCTTCTCCAGGTCCTCGATCAGGCCCTTGACCTCGATCTCCTCGCCCGACAGGTAGGAGTCCATCAAGGTTTCGTCTTCGCTCTCCTGGATGATCGCCTCGATCAGCGAACCGCGTGCTTCCGCAAGCCGGTCAGCCTGGTCGGCGGGCACTTCGGAGTCGGCCCGGCTGCCGTCGGAATAGTCGTAGAAGCGCTGTGACAGGAGGCCGACCAGGCCCTTAACCGCGCCCTGGCCGTCAGAAACCGGCAGGTACAACGGCGCGACTGAGTCGCCGAACGCCCCCCGGCAGGCCGCGAGCGCCTCGTCGAAGTCACCCCTGTGATGGTCGATCTTGGTGATCACGACTGCCCTGGGCGTGCCGACGGCCGCGCACTCATCCCAGAGCATCTGGGTCAGGCCGTCGATGCCGTCGGCTGCCGAGACGGTGAACAGGGCCGCGTCTGCGGCCCGCAGCCCGGCCCTGAGGTCGCCGGTGAAGTCGGCGTAGCCGGGCGTATCGAGCAGGTTGACCTTGACGCCGGCGTGCACAAGCGGCACGAGGGTCAGGTTGACCGAGCGCTGCTGCCGGATCTCGACCTCGTCAAAGTCACTGACGGTCGTGCCCTCCTCGACCCGGCCCTCACGCTGGATCGTGCCGGTCGTGACCAGGAGGGCCTCGGCCAGCGTCGTCTTTCCTGCACCTGAGTGGCCGACCAGCACCACGTTGCGCACGCTCTCGGGCTGGCCGGCCGCTGATGTCCGGCCGGCGGCTCCCGTTGCGTGAGACTTGTCCGCCATCCGCATCGCCTCCTGAAGCGCTTGGTTAACTAACCACCCTCGTTCGCAGTGTTTCGCTGCCGCACCAGCTTGTTGCTGCACTGTATTCGTTGCCGCACAGTCTGCTGCTGCACGCCCAGCCTTTACCTGACGGTCGGCGATCACAAGTCCCTGACCGGAATCGCCGTGGTCGAAAGGCAAGCCGCATTTAGGGATTCCCCGCGCAGCGGCGCAGTGCCGGGCGCCCTAGTCAACATTTGCGGATTGACTCACGCCGGAGCGGAACGACGATCAATCCGCGAATGCTGAGCGTGTTGATCTTGGTCCGGCGAGTTAACCCGGCGAAAACACCCGGAAACCTCGCGCAGGGCCTAGCTACGCGGGTTAGTGCCGCCAGTAGGATCAAGCCGCCATGCTCAAGCACCCTGCTCCGCGCGGCGGCCCGGCGAGCAAAGTCCTGCGGCCAGCCTTCGCGCGCCTGCTGACACCGGTTGTCGAGGCCCTGGCCCGTACCCCGGTTACCCCGAACGCCCTGACGGTCATCGGCACTATCGGCATGTCGGCCGGCGCGCTCACGCTGTTCCCGACCGGCCACCTGTTCGCGGGCGTCGTGGTCTGCACTGTCTTTGTCTTCACCGACATGCTTGACGGGCAGCTAGCCAGGATCAAAGGGACTACCGGGAAGTTTGGCGCGTTCCTCGACTCAACCATGGACCGGGTCGCGGACGCCTCGGTGTTCGCCGGCCTGGCGGCCTGGTTCGTGCTCGGCGGCCACGACAAGCTGCTCGCGGGGGTAGCCCTGTTCTGCCTGGTATCCGGGTCGCTGGTGTCCTACGCCAAGGCGCGGGCCGAGAGCCTGGGCCTACGCTGCGATGTTGGCTTCGCCGAGCGGACCGAACGGTTGCTTATCGGGCTTGTTGCCACCGGGCTATCGGGCCTTGGCGTACCGTATGTCCTCTCTATCGGGCTCTGGCTGCTGGCTGCTGTCAGCTTGTTCACGTTCGGGCAGCGCGTGCTGGCCGCGCGCCGGTCCGCGGCAGCCATCTCCGGAGCCGAGGCCGGGACTACCGAGGCCGGGACGGGAGCAGCCGGGACCGGATCGGGCCAGG
The DNA here is from genome assembly GCA_052143255.1 of Streptosporangiaceae bacterium. GTDB lineage: Bacteria > Actinomycetota > Actinomycetes > Streptosporangiales > Streptosporangiaceae > JAJYUU01. Next base: position 9,792 of record JBKQTJ010000192.1, read on the forward strand.
CCACGGCCACCCAGGCTGCTGCCACCGAGACCGCGACGACGGCCGGCCCGGACTCGGATCGTCCGACCGCGGATCGGGCATCAGGCGGACCCGCACGAGACCGACGGGAATCAGCGCCGGAAGGATAGGTACATGCCGGGTCTGCAGGACAGGATCATCGACGCCGGGTACGGCGCCGGCTGGAGCCTGGTCTGCCGGTTGCCCGAGTCCTGGTCCGCGCGCGCGTTCCAGTTCGTGGCCGACATTGCCTGGCGCCGCCAGGGCCCCCGGGTCCAGGTGCTTGAGGGAAACCTTGCCCGGGTCATCGGACCTGATGCGGACGGCGCCGCGATCCGCGCTGCGTCGCGGGAGGTCATGCGGCGTTATGCCCGCTACTGGCTGGAGATCTTCCGGCTGCCCGCGATGCCGGTGGAGCGGCTGGTAGCTGGCATGCACGACGAGCACGGTGCCGCCCACGCGATCCTGAGCAAGGTGGCCGAGGGCCGCGGCGTCGTGATCGGCCTGCCGCACATGGGGAACTGGGATCAGGCCGGTGCTTGGATCATCGCCAGTGGGGCAGGCTCCTTCACGACGGTGGCGGAACGGCTGAAGCCGGAGAGCGTTTACGAGCGCTTCGTCGCCTTCCGCGAGGGCCTGGGCATGGAGGTACTACCTGCTAGCGGGGGGACCCGGCCGTTCGGCATACTGGCCGAGCGCCTGCGTTCTGGAAAGATCGTCATACTTCCATGCGATCGCGATGTGACCGGTAACGGCATCGAAGTGGAGTTCTTTGGTGAGAAGTCCAAGATGATGGCCGGTCCGGCCGCGCTTGCCGTGCTTACTGGGGCTGCCTTGCTGCCTGCTGTGCTGTGGTTCGACGACGAGGGCTGGGGCTTGCACGTCGGTGCCGAGATCCCGCAGCCGGGCGATGGCACAAGAACGCAGAAAATCGGCGCGATGACGCAAGGGCTGGCAACATTCTTCGAAGCAGGCATCCGCGAGCATCCCTACGACTGGCTGATGCTTCAGCGGGTCTTCGTCGCCGACCTGGATCCTGACCGGCAGGCGATGGCCAGCGAACGTGCCCGGCAGAACGGTCAGGTCACGGGCGAGGAACTGAGCGGGCAGGAGGTGCCATGAGGATCGGCATCGTCTGCCCGTACACCTGGGAGGTGCCCGGCGGCGTTCGGGAGCATGTCAGCGGCCTGGCCGAGGCCCTCATCGAGCTCGGCCACGAGGTCTCGGTCATCGCTCCTGCCGACGACGACGCCGACTTGCCCGACTACGTCGTGCCGGCCGGGCGAGCCGTTCCCGTCCCCTACAACGGATCCGTCGCGAGACTGGCGTTCGGGTTCCTGTCAGCCAGCCGGGTGCGGCGGTGGCTGAAGGACGGCGACTTTGACGTGCTGCACGTGCACGAGCCGGCCGCGCCGAGCCTGTCCCTGCTGGCCTGCTGGGTGGCCGACGGCCCGATCGTGGCCACCATGCACGCGGCCATGCCCAGATCGCGGGCGCTGCACGTGGCCCAGCCGATCCTGGCCTCGGCGCTGGAGAAGATCAGCGGGCGCATCGCGGTGGCCGAGGCAGCCAGGTCCACCCTGGTCGAGCACCTCGGCGGCGACGCCGTCCTGATCCCGAACGGCGTGCATGTCGCCCGGTATGAAAAGGCCGAGCCGCTGCCGGGCTTCCCCGGCACCGGCGGCACGCTGGGCTTCCTCGGCCGGATGGACGAGCCGCGCAAGGGCATGGACATCCTGCTGGCCGCCTTCACGCTGCTGGCACCAGAGCGGCCGGCGCTGCGGCTGCTGATCGCCGGGCGCGGCGACCCGGATGAGGTACTGGCGCAAGTCCCTGGCCCGTTCCGGGACCGAGTCGTGCTGCTCGGCCAGGTCAGTGACGCCGACCGGATCCGGATGCTGCATTCGGTCGATGTCTTCTGCGCGCCCAACACCGGCGGCGAGAGCTTCGGTTACGTCCTTGTCGAGGCGATGGCGGCCGGTGCCCCGATCGTGGCCAGCGACCTGGACGCGTTCCGGCAAGTGCTGCGCAACGGCGAGGCAGGCGAGCTGTTCCAGACTGGCAGCCCGGCGGAGCTGGCGGCCGCGGCCGCGCGCCTGCTCGACGATCCGGCGCACCGGGCCTCGCTGGCCGCCGCCGCCGCAATCGCGGTGCGCGAGTTTGACTGGTCGGTCGTGGCGCGTGACATCGTCCGCGTCTACCAGGCGGTCGCCCCGGCGGCTGGCCGGGTGGCTGTCGCGCTATGACGCCGACCACCAGCATCGTCGTCATCGTCGTCCTGGCCATCTTCGGGGTCTACATCTCCTGGCGGGCGGGCCGCCTGGACCGGCTGCACGCGCGCCTGGAGGCAGCCAGGTTCGCGCTGGACGCAGCACTGGTCCGGCGCAGCTCGATCGCACTGGAACTCGCGTCGTCCGGCCTCCTCGATCCGGCAACCAGCGTGCTGCTGGCGGGCGCCGCGCATGACGCCCGGTCGGCCCAGGCCGGCCGGGAGATGCCGGAGAGCGATCTCACCAGGGCGCTGCGGGCGGTTTTCAGCCAGCCCGACTTCCGTGCCCTGCTGGCGGGCCGGGAGGGCGCGGAGGAGCTGCTGAGCGAGCTGGAGGGCGCCTCGCACCAGGTGTTCCTGGCCCGGAAGTTCTACAACGACGCGGTCGCAGCCACCCAGGCAGCCAGGCAGCGCTGGCTGGCCAGGGCGCTGCGCCTGGCCGGGCGGGCGCCGGCGCCAGAGTTCTTCGAGATTGACGACTCGCTGGTGCCTGCCGGTGACGTCGGCCCGGCCGCCGACATACCGCACCTCACGTCGTGACCGGCCGCTCGTAGCTGGCAGCGGCGAGCCGGGCCTGGCCGCGCCACTGACCGGCAGCCGGGAATTCGGGCCGAGCGCCTACGATGGAGGGACCGGTCAGTAGCTACCAAGCGAGGTTCGTCGTGTCAGTCCTGAATTCGCCCGAAACCCCCGAGCGCTCCGAGCGCAGTAGCGGAACTGGTTCCGGCGGAGCCCCCGGCGCCGCAGCGCAGAAGGGCACCAGCAGGGTCAAGCGCGGCATGGCGGACATGCTCAAGGGCGGCGTCATCATGGACGTCGTCACGCCGGCCCATGCCAAGATCGCCGAAGACGCCGGCGCTGTCGCGGTCATGGCGCTGGAACGCGTCCCGGCCGATATCAGGGCGCAGGGCGGCGTCGCCCGGATGAGCGACCCGGACATGATCGACGAGATCATCGCGGCCGTGTCCGTCCCGGTCATGGCCAAGTGCCGGATCGGCCACTTCGTCGAGGCCCAGGTGCTCCAGGCCATCGGCGTCGACTACATCGACGAGTCCGAGGTGCTCACGCCCGCCGACGAGGCGCACCACGTGGACAAGTGGGAGTTCACCGTCCCGTTCGTCTGCGGCGCGACCAGCCTGGGCGAAGCGCTGCGCCGGATCACCGAGGGTGCGGCCATGATCAGGTCCAAGGGCGAGGCCGGCACCGGCAACGTGGTCGAGGCAACCCGGCACATGCGCGCCATCCGGGCCGAGATCCGCAGGCTGTCCACCCTGTCGGCGGAGGAGCTCTACAGCGCGGCCAAGGAACTGCAGGCATCATATGAGCTGGTCGCCGAGGTAGCGGCGGCTGGCAAACTGCCGGTCGTCCTGTTCACCGCCGGCGGCCTGGCCACGCCCGCAGACGCTGCGATGATGATGCAACTCGGCGCTGATGGCGTGTTCGTCGGCTCGGGCATCTTCAAGTCCGGTAACCCGGCCGCCCGGGCGGCTGCGATCGTCAAGGCAACCACGTTCCACGACGATCCCGACGTTATCGCGAAGGTCTCCCGCGGACTCGGCGAGCCGATGGTCGGCATCAACCTGGACGAGCTGGCGCCGGAGCAGCGGTACGCCGGCCGCGGCTGGTGATGGGAGAGCCCCGCAAGCCCGCAATCGGGGTGCTCGCGCTCCAAGGAGACGTCGCCGAGCACCTCAGGGCGCTGTGCGGGGCTGGCGCGGAACCCGCCGCGGTCCGGCGGCCGGACGAACTGGATCGCGTCAGCGGCCTGGTCATCCCCGGCGGCGAGTCCACCACCATCTGGAAGCTGATCGACATTTTCGGGCTCGCCGAGCCGCTGCGTAAGCACATCGCCGACGGCATGCCGGCGTTCGGCTCGTGCGCCGGGATGATCATGCTCGCGGACCGGCTGCCCGATCCTGCCTCCGGCCAGCAGACTCTCGGCGGCATCGACATGACGGTCCGCCGCAACGCG
>JBKQTJ010000193.1:0-47199 GCA_052143255.1 Streptosporangiaceae bacterium
CATCGGCGGTCCGCAGACCCCCGGCGTCTTGGTCGTGCACCGTGACCTTGTGCGTAACCAGGTGCCCACCGTGCCCGGCGGCGGGACTGTCCTGTTCGTCGACCCCATCGGTCACCGTTACCTCGACGATCCGGTCGCGCGCGAAGAGGGCGGCACTCCGGCCATCATCGAGTCCATCAGGGCCGGGCTGGGGTTCGCGCTCAAGCAGGCCGTCGGCACCGACACGATACAGGCCAGCGAGGAACGCCTCTGGAAACGTGCCCTGGGGTGCTGGTCGCGCAATCCCCGCATTGAGGTTCTCGGCAGCCCAGACGCGCGGCGGCTGTCCATCGTCTCGCTGTGCATCCGCTATGGCGACCGCTACCTGCACCACAACTTCGTCGTCGCGGTTCTCAACGACTTGTTCGGGATTCAGGCCCGCGGCGGCTGTTCCTGCGCTGGGCCGTATGGCCACCGCCTGCTGGGAATCGACGCGGCCCACTCTGACGCCTTCCGCGACGAGATAGGCCATGGCTGCGAGGGCATCAAGCCCGGGTGGACCAGGATTAACTTCAACTACTTCATCTCAGATACAGTCGCCGACTACCTCATCGAGGCGACAAATCTCATCGCGAACCGCGGGCACCGGCTGCTCGGCGACTACCGCTTCGACCGCCACACCGGCTTGTGGCGCCATCGCGACGGCATCCCGGAGCCGCCACTGCGGCTGACCGACCTGCGCTACGCCCTCGACGGCACACCGGCCCGTCCCGCCCCGCATGTCCAAGCCAGCGAAGACGCTCTCGGCGAGTATCTGGAGCAAGCGCGCAGCCTGCTGGCAGACCGCCCGGAACAGATCGACGAGGGTCCTACTGGCCTGGCCGCAGAATTCGAGGCGCTGCGCTGGTTCCATCTTCCGCCGGGATGCCTGACCCGTAGCGAGGCCGCGCCGTGATGGCTGGCGGTGACTGCACCCGCAGGCTCTGCCCTAGCACGGAAGAGAATTCTCGATGGAGCCCGCCTAACGCTAGGCCGCACTGTCCGCATGCCCGCGGTCCTATCCCTGACCTTTTGGGGCTCGCGGGTTGCTTCGGCGTCAGCTGTTGTGACTCACTGACCAGGAGATGCTCGCCGTGGGACGACGATGCGCAATCAGGCGGCAGCGACATGTAGCTACTAAATCCTCGTGCCAGGACCGATGGGCGCAACGAGAGGCACTGGCATGCCTCGACAAGCGAGATCCGTACGTACGCGGAGACAGTCAAGATCTTTAGGCGTGAGAACGGCGGCGGTGACCTCGACGTCCGGCTTGCTGCCGCGACCACGACCAAGAACACGGTGGAGCGTGACTGCACGGTTTCCACCTCGCTGACCCCACGCTCTCGCGGGGGCCACGCTGCTCTCGCTCCTGCGCCGCAAAGACTGCCCGAAAGTGTCTGGCGGCGGTCCTGCGTGCGGCCGCAGGGCGGGCTACTATCGCGAGCGAATTCAGGGGTGTCCACCGAAAAGAAGAGGGCGGTGATCGTGCCGGAATGGCGTCGCCTTCGGGGGGCTTTGGCTCTGCTTGGATCTGAGTTTGGCTCTGTTTCGTTAGCTGAGCTAACGAGTATGTATTCGAAAACATACTGCTGACCTGTGGGCGGTACTGGGATTGAACCAGTGACCTCTTCCGTGTCAGCGAAGCCTGGCTAGCAGCTGCCCGAGGCTGGATGTGGCCCAATGCGTCGTTCACCTGGGCCTTTCCTGGCCCGACGCTGCCTGACGTGGCGCAAGAACTGACTGTGTTGGGCTCTGGGTTTGGCTCTGGCTTTCCCCGTTTGGGCGACGGTCCGAACCTAGTCTGAACTGGAGCGCCGCAAGCATTGTCCTTCGCAGGTCTATTGGCTCTGATCGGCTCAAACTCTTGCCGCGTTTCGCCTGCACGACGGTAGCTTGGCGCGCGTTGGCTCCCCAGCCACAGGTCCACAGCAGGTGCCGTGCCGCGCGGTCTCTAGCCCGGCAAATGCTGCCGCGGCAGGGGGGAGCAGAGCGAGATTGCCGTGCTCTGGTCGCCGGCATTGCGGGTTGGGCTGCATGACGGTTGATCGGTCCGGTCAAGGGACTTGATCCAGTCGGGGCGGCCGAGGATGGCAGCCAGGATCGCGGCCGCGCTAGAAGATGATCTTGATGGCGGCCGGGCGGACGAGACAGTGCGGTTCGAGTTCGGCGCCGCGAAGCACGACATCGACCTCAGTAAGAAGACCGCAAAGGCGTTCCGCCGCGGCGTCGCACCGTACGTCGGGCGGGCGGGGATCGCGGCGGTCAGTCCGCCCATCCGCAGCTCGTGAGCACAGCGGTGACATCGAAGCGTGGGCGAAAGCTGAGGGCGTCGCGATAAGCGAGCGCCCGGCTCGGATTAGCCGTGACTTCATAGAAGGACTCAAGGAGTAGCTGACCTCAAGCGCACTCGCCGCCGCCCGGCCATTAGCCCGCCGACGGCTAGCCGCCAGCAACTCCCCTCCCGGGTCCAGCCCTCGTCCCGCCGCGATGAACCACTCGCGCGCTGGCCGGGTCAGGCCCAGCGCGCAAGCGAGCCGCTCGGCTGTCTGTTTCTGGCAAGCCCGGTGACGGCCGCGGTCCAGGTCGCTGATCGTGTTCACGCCGACGCGGCCTGGCCTGCCAATTCCTCCAATGTCGGCGCGGCCTTATTCCGCAACTGCCGGCGCAGTCCGGCGAAATCCGAGCCGTCATTGCCCTGCCCTCGCCGGTCTCCCGGCCAGCCGGCGTACGCCGGCCAAGGGACCGTGACAAGCGGACCGGCGGCGCGGTCATTACCGCCCGGCTCCAGGTACTGAATCACGGGCCCGTTGCGCCGCCGACACGCGGGCAGCCCGTCGTGAGGCAACGAAGCCGCCACGCGGGCACCTTTGATGAACGAAATCGGCGTCTTGACCGTCCTGCCGCCCGCTTGTACCATCGCGACATGACCTCAGACGACAATCGTCTGACGACTGCGACAATCGTCCGGCGAGATGAAGCACGGACCTTCTTCGAAGGCCCGGAAGCGTGCCGTGAGTACGCGCGCAGCGAGACGATGTGGTTCGGCGTATCGGTGGTCCCTCCAGGCGAGGAGGGCGAAATCGACCCGGGCCACCCGCACTCCCTGGAAGTCTTCTACTGCAGCCAGGGACGCGTCGTCATTCGAGACGGTGTCAACGAGTACATCTTGTCCGCTGGCGACGCCCTCCTCATCCCTCCGTCGCTGCCGCACGCGATCCGCAACGTGAGCGACGTTCCGGCGGTTGTGGTTTGGGCCGGTGCGCCAGGTGAGTGAGGACTCGGTACCTCTTCTACTCGGTATCGATCTGGGTACGACGGCTGTGAAGTGCGCGCTCTACCGCGCCGATGGTACGGCGCTAGCGTCCGCCTCAAGCGAGTATGACCTGCTGACCCCCGGCGACATGGTCGTCGAGGTAGCACCCGAGACATACTGGCGTGCTGTCCGTGACGCCATCGGGGATGTGATGCGGAGCACCAATAACGCCGAGTCGATCGAGGCGATCGGATTCTCTTGTCAAGGGGAGACACTCCTCCCGGTCGACGCCAACAACCAGCCGTTGCGGAAGGCGATCGTCTGGCTCGATGGACGCGCCGAGGCGGAGGCGGAAGAGCTCTCCGACCGGTTCGGCTCCCAGTTTTACGACGTCACAGGCCAAACCAGCATGGTGCCCACCTGGCCCGCCGCAAAGACCTTGTGGCTCTCACGTCACGAGCCAGAGGTCATGGAGCGGGCGGCAAGGATGCTGCTGTTGGAGGATTACATCGTCGCTCGGATGACCGGCGAGTACGTCTGCGAGGGGTCTCTGCTGACCTCGACTGGCTACTGGGACTTCCGCCGGAAGGCCTGGTGGCCCGAGATGCTCGAAGCAGTCGGGCTGCGAGCAGATCAGCTACCTCGACAGGTTGAACCGGGGTCCAGCGTCGGTGCGCTACTGCCAGATGTAGCAGCAGAACTCGGCCTGTCGCCGTCAACGGTCGTGTGCACGGGCGCCCTGGATCAGGCCTGCGGGGCGATCGGTGTTGGCAACGTAAAGCCTGGCATTTTCAGCGAAAATACGGGTGCTGCCGTGGCAATCTGCGCGACGCTACCCGAGGCCATGCTCGATCCCGACGCGCGTATGCCTTGCCACTATCACGGCCTTCCCGACACTTACATGCTCCACACTTTCACGGGCGGAGGCGTAGTCCTCCAGTGGTACCGGAACGAATTTTGCAGTGCCGAGCGAGAGATAGCCCGAAACAGCGGCCGGTCTGCTTACGAACTCATCGACCTCCAGGCAGCAGCGGTGGCACCGGGTGCAGACGGGCTCCTGGTCGTTCCCCATTTTCAGGGCGCTATGGCACCAGAGACGAATTCAAGAGCCCGAGGCGCCCTGGTCGGGCTGACCCTGACGCATGGCAAGCGCCACGTTGCCCGTGCCGTCCTCGAATCAATCGCCTACGTCATCCGGCACAACATCGAAGTGATCGAGACCCTCGGAGTGGCTGTCGACTCGATCAGAGCCCTTGGGGGAGGGGCCCGCAGCCCGATCTGGAAGCAAATCGAAGCCGACGTGACGAGGCGCCCCGTAACCGTCACGACGCAAACTGACGCCGCAACGCTCGGAGCCTGCATCCTCGCAGCACTCGCGCTCAAGCGGTATTGGAATGTCGCGGAAGCGGTCGATGCGATGGTGTCGGTTGAACGCACCTTCGAGCCAAGTCCGCAGACCAGTGCCGTCTACGACGACGGCTACGCATCGTACCGGGCAGCGGTGAATGCCCTGACGCCGTTCTTCAACCGGGAGCGGCCATGACCGGCTCATCGCCCGGTCGCTCGTCAGTGCTGTCTGCCGTCACCCGCCGGACACTTGCGGATTCTTGTGTCCAGGCCATTCTCGGCATCATGCAGCGCGAGGGCTGCTCATCTGGAGCTCAGCTGCCCTCGGAGGACACCATGGCTTCGCAGCTCCAGGTCTCGCGGGCAACGGTGCGCGAGGCATTGCGGATTCTTGAAGATCGGCAACTCATCGTCCGCAAGCATGGGAAGGGCACCTTCGTCGCCGATCGTCCGATCGAGAAGGATCTGAGTCGAAACTTCGGCATCACATCGATGATCAAGGTAGCTGGCTACCGGCCTTCGACGATCGATCTAGACATCCGTTCCGGCCCCGCGTCACCGCTCGTCGCGGAGAAGCTGAACCTCGCTGCGCGCACCCTCGTCACGACGATGTCACGAGTGCGCCTTGCAGATGAGCAGCCGGTCGTTGCGTCGGCGGACATCGTCCCTTCAGAGCTGCTCTCCGCCGACGACCTCCGAGGTGCCACCGACTACGAGCATCAGTCGCTGTACAGCCTGCTCCATAAGACACGAGGCGTCACCATCTATCACGGCCAGGCCTTGCTCGAGCCGGTCATTGCCCGACGGGAGCATGTCCGGAAGCTCCAGGTCAAGGCGGGTGAGCCGCTGCTTCGGATCAGCCAGGTGGATTTCGACGGCCTCGGTCGCCCGGTCGTGTACTCAGTGGAGCATCACGTGGCGAACTGGGTGCGTTTCGTGGTCGAGCGACTGGGACCTGGCGAACAGGCCGACTGGTAACCAACCGCGCTGGAAAGCGAAGAGCTAACGCCCCGAGGAAGGACATTTGGGTGCGAAACGACTTGCAAGTGAATGGATCAGTGGGGAAGCAGATTCGCTTCAAGCGGCTCGTCGATCCTGACTCAGGAGCTTCCATCGTGGTGGCGCTCGACCACGGGATGACCTCTCCGAAATTCCTGGAGGGCCTCTCCGACACGAGGGCGCGGATCGCCGAAGCCATCGGCGGCGGCGCCACCGCACTCATGCTGAGCCGGGGCTCATCGGCGACCTACTGTGACGCCTTCGCCGGAGGCGTCGGCTTAGCGCTTATGCTCACGGCTTCGGCGGCCGGCGATCCCCGAGGACCGCGCGTCGCTCCGATCGGCTCCGTTGATGAAGCCTGCCGCCTCGGTGCCGACGCCGTGGTCGTGTACGTCGCGCTGAATGGTGACGACGAGCGCGAGATGATCACCTACCTGTCTGCCGTCGGCGAGGCATGTGCTGCGAGCGGGATGCCACTCATCGCTGAGGCGGAGTTCCCGAACGCCTATGCCGACAGGGACAGCATGCCCGTCAACCTCGGGGTCGAGTACCTCCGGCGCAACGCCAGGCTCTGCGCCGAACTCGGGGCGGACATCATCAAGGTTAACTGGAGCGGCGACGTCGGAAGCTTTGCCTCAGTTGTCGAGGCATGCGACCGCCCGGTGATCGTGGCAGGCGGACCGGTTGTGCCGGACGGAGAACTGCTCCGGCGGATGGAAGGCGCGCGAGCGGCGGGCGCCATCGGATGCTCGGTCGGTCGCAACATGTTTGAGCACCGCGATCCCGCCGCTTTTACACGCGCGCTCTCGCGGGTCTTCGCAGCGAAATGGTCAGCCGATGACGCGCTGGCCGAGCTGGAGGGATCGGCGTCCGCGATCGTCGATGACCGGCGGGCCCAGGTACCTGTTAGAACCGCGGAGCGTCGTGGCAGCGGCTAGCGCGCCGTCATCAGTAGTCCCTGGGAGCGGAGCGCTAGTTACCTAGTTACGGAGTGAAGAGGGATCGCATGAGTTCGGATCTGCGAGAGATCGTCGCCCGATCTGCACATGACCTCAGTCAAAGGCGGCTGTCTTGGGGACGGGACGCGGGAGACACGAGCGCCCGTGATCCGGTCACGGGTGAGATCTACATCCTGCCAAAGCCTGCGCCGGGCCTGCTGATTCCCACCTGGGACGTGATTGAGCCGCAGCATGTGGCGCTCGTCGATGCCGACGGGGAGGTCCGCGGGGACGGCCGGGTACAGCCCACTGTGGAGCTGCTCACGCATCTCCGCATCTATCAGAATCGACCCGATGTGCATGCGGTCGTGCATACACATGGCCGGTGGTCCAGGGTCTTCGCAGCGCTGCGTAAGCCGATTCCTCCCCTCATGATCGACTCGTTCATCTATACCGGCGCGTCTCCGATCCTCTGCTCGGAGTACGGCGGTATTGGCACTGATGAGGTCGCCTACAGCGCCGTCAGTTGCCTGGGAAAGCACGGGAAGTCCGCCTTGCTCGCCAACCACGGCGCCGTCTGCGTAGGCGCCGACATGGACGAGGCAATGAGTGTCGCGGAGATCACCGAGGACATGGCTCGGCTGGCGCTTTACGCCAGTGCTCTCGGGGAGCCGTTCGAGCTGACCCTCGCCGATCTGGAGGATCCCGACGAGACCCGCACGCGGCTGCTGGCCCGCTACGAAGTCTGACCGAAGATGGGAGAACCGTTGAACGGGCTACACGAGCCCACCACCGCAGCGTCCAATGGCCAAGAGGTCGCGCTAGTAACGGGAGCCGCAGGCGGCATCGGCCGGGCGATCGTCTTTTCACTGCTCGAGGCCGGCTGGGAGGTACTCGCGCTCGACCGCGACGGAGGTTCCCTCAGAAGGCTGATGTCGGAGGCTTCCAGCCAGAATCTGCGCGTCGCAGAGGCGGACGTGACCGACCGCCTGGCTGTGTCTTCAGCGCTCGACGCCGGACTGCAGGACCCCTCGCGTCTCTCCGCACTCGTCAACGCCGCCGGAGTATCGACGATGCACCGCATCGCCGACATTACCCAGGAGGAGTGGGACTGGGTGATGGCCGTTAACAGCACTGGCACTTTCGTGGCATCCCAGGTAGCGATCCAGCGCTTCGTCGCCGCGCGGCGCGGCTGCATCGTGAACGTCGCATCGGTGGCCGGACGTCAGGGCGCCGAATTGCTCGCGCATTATTCGGCCTCAAAGTTCGCCGTGGTCGGACTTACGGGGGCAATGGCAAAAGAGCTTGGTCCCTTGGGCATCCGCGTCAACGCGGTGTGCCCGGGCTTCATTCGCACCGCGATGCAGGACCGCGAGGTGGCATGGGAGGGCTCACTTACAGGCCGTCAGCCGGAAGCTGTACGTCGAGGCTATGTCGAGCTCACACCTCTGCGACGCCTCGGTACGCCTGAGGACGTCGCCAAGCTGGTGCGGTTTCTCCTGTCAAGCGAGGCGGACTTCATCACCGGGCAGGCAATCCACGTCGATGGGGGTTTGCTGACGTGCTAGCCGCCAGGTTCCGAGGTTCAGCGATGCCAAGGAATTAATGATCAAGGACTAAGGAGTGGTTTAGATGCTTCGAAAGACGGCGGTGCCAGGCTTGGTGCGCAGGACGCGACCGCTGATCGGGCTAACGCTCGCTGCTGCCCTGGTACTCCTCACGGCATGCTCGTCAACCACGAGCGGTGCACCCGCCTCCTCCAAAGGAGGCACGATCACGTTCGCCTGGCCGCCGGGCTCACCCCCGACCGACATCTTTCCGCTCCTCAGTACGTCCCAATACACCAACGTCAACCTCAACGAATTCACGAACCTGCTGTACCGACCGCTCTACTGGGTGGGGCAAGGCTCACAGGTCGTGCTGAACGAGGGCCGGTCGCTTGCTGACCCGCCCGTGTGGTCGTCAAACGGCCGTGTGGTGACCGTGCACCTCAAGCACTTCACATGGTCAGACGGAACAGCCGTGTCAGCCCGCGACGTGCTGTTCTGGCAGAACCTTGTGACGGCAAACAAGACTCAAGACGGAGGTTACGTTCCGGGAGACTACCCCGACAACGTAATCGCGACGAAGGTCGTTAACCCGACGACGGTGCAGTTCACGTTGAACAAGGCCTGGAATCACTCGTGGTTCCTCCTGAACGAGCTGGCCCAGGTCGTGCCCCTGCCACTCGCCTGGGACAAGACGTGCGCCACCTGCTCCACGGGGACGGCTGACGAAACTCCGGCTGGAGCCAAAGCGGTCTATAACTACCTTGAGGGACAGGCGAAGGACCTCAACACCTACGCGACGAATCCGTTGTGGAAGATCGTCGACGGCGAGTGGGCGCTTAAGCAGTTCAACCCGGACGGCTATTCGGTGTTCATCCCTAATAGCCATTACTCTGGCCCAAAGCCGCATATCGGCAAGTTCGTTGCCGAGCCGTTCACCAGCGCCACGGCCGAGTTCGATGCCATCAAGTCTGGCTCGGGCCCGGACGTCGGCTACCTCCCGGTGACTGACCTGCCGGCGAAGGCCGCCGTCCTCGCCCAAGGTTACAATCTGGCGCCCTGGGCCGACTGGAACTACAACTTCATCGGTCTCAACTTCCACAACCCGGCCGCCGGGAAGATCTTCAGCCAGCTCTACATCCGTCAAGCGCTGCAGAGCGTCATGGATCAACAGACGATGGTGAAGTACGCCTACGGTGGCTACGCCTGGCCGATCTACGGGCCAGTGCCACCCCAGCCCGCCAACAGCTACAACACGATCCAGAGCAACCCGTACCCGTACAGCGTCGCTGCGGCCAGGCAACTCCTCGCGTCGCACGGATGGGTCATCCACAATGGCCTGGCGACCTGCGCGAAGCCAGGGTCGGGCGCATCCCAATGCGGTAGCGGCATCAAGGCTGGCGCCATGCTGCAGTTCACGATGCTCGTGGCAAACGAGAATCCACCGCTGCTCACCGCGATGGAGGACTACAAAACCGATGCCGGCAAGGCCGGAATCGACATCACCTTGACCCAGGCGCCAATCCTCACCGTGTTCGGTGATATGGCACCGTGCAGCGGCGCGAGCTGCTCCTGGCAGATGGGCAACTACGGCGTGGGCTGGACCTACTTCCCGGACTACTACCCAACGGGGGAAGATACGTTCGAGACGGGCGCTGGCGCAAATTTCGGTGGCTACAGCGAGCCAGTGAACGACGCGAACATCAAGTACACGAACCTGGCTCCGCCAGCGCAAAGCCAGGCAGCACTCGACCGGTACCAGAAGTACCTCGCGCAGCAGTTGCCCGTGCTGTGGCAGCCGAACTACGACTACCAGCTGACCCTGATCAGGACTGGAATAAACGGCGTGACTCCGCAGAGCCCGGTGCTTCAGATCATCCCTTCTCAATGGTCACGGAACTGACCGGGCCGGGATTCGGCTAGGTGGAAATGAGGTGACCGAGTGCTGTGACACGATTCCTCATTCGCCGGTTCCTGCAGGCGCTCGTAGTTCTCTTCGGGTTGACTCTTGTCGTCTTCCTGCTGATTCATTTGCTCCCAGGAGGCGCCGCGCGCGCCCTCCTCGGTCCGCGAGCAAGCGCGCCTGCTGTCCGGGCCTTCGAGATCGCGAACGGCTATAACAAACCGCTCGTTATCCAGTACCTCGACTATCTTGGCCGTCTCGCGCACGGGAATCTGGGGTTCTCCTACCACTACAACGAGAGCGTCAGCGCTCTCTTGGCACAGGACGCACCGAAGACCGTGCTGCTGGTCGGCCTCGCAACGCTCATCGCTGTCGCCGCGGCCATCCCTCTCGGGCTGCTCCAGGCGTCGAGGCGCAACAGGGCTTTCGACCACGTTGCCACTTCCTTCGCGTTCGTTGGCTACTCGATGCCGGTGTTCTGGGTGGGCATCGTGTTGATCCAGTTCTTTGCCGTGGACATCAAAGCACTTCCTCCCGAGGCGCCGCAGGGCACTACTTTAGGCGCAGTCCTGTCCCAGCCATCGGCCCTCGTGCTGCCTGTGCTGACCCTCGCCATCGTGACGACGGCGCTCTTCAGCCGGTTCATGCGGGCGTCGGCTATCGAGGCGCTGATCCAGGACTACACGAGGACGGCGCGGAGCAAGGGTGCCTCACAGCGGCGGGTGCTGAGCACCCACGTCCTTCGCAACGCGCTGCTTCCTGTCATTACGTTGATCGGCCTGAGCCTCCCCGGGATCGTTTCAGGAGTCATCCTCGTGGAGTCGGTGTTCAATTATCCCGGCATGGGGCTCTTGTTGTGGAACGCGGCAAGTGTCCATGATTTCCCAGTCCTGATGGCCTGTGCGCTCGTTGCGGGCGCTGCCACGGTGTTGGGGAGTCTTCTCGCCGACGTTCTCTACGCCGTCGCCGATCCCAGGATCAGGTACTGACAAATGGCCCAAGCCGCCGACACTGGCGCCGAGGTCGTCGCGGCCGCGCTAAAGACACCCGTGCGCCGCAGCCGCCTCATGGCAACGACGTTTCTCGAGAATAAGCTTGCTGTCGCGGCATTGTGCGTCCTTTTGCTGGTGGTCTGCTTCTGTTTCATCGGACCATCGCTCTACCACACGAATCAGGTCTCAACGGACCTGCCAGAATCGCTTCAGCATCCGAGTGCGCACCATCTGCTTGGGACGGACCCGGCCGGCTACGACGAGCTCGGTCGTCTAATGCTCGGGGGCCAGTCCTCACTCGAGGTAGGTCTCGCCGCAGCGCTGCTCGCAAGCGTCATCGGGATGGCGTGGGGAACGTTGGCCGGGTTCACAGGCGGGCTGACCGACGAGGTCATGATGAGGACGGTCGATACCGCGATGGCCGTGCCGCCACTGATTATCATCCTGATCGTGGCGAGCATCACCACTCCCACGGTCTTGAGCATGATCGCAGTAATCGCCGGCGTGTCCTGGTTCAACGCCTGCCGGCTTACGCGGGCCGAGACGCTGTCACTCCGCACCCGTGCGTACATCGACGCAGCTCGGGGCATGGGAGCACGACGAGTCCGCATCGTCGTCCGGCATATCGCGCCGAATCTCCTTGGCACCGTGGTCGTCCAGGCGACGCTCTCGGTGGCTGACGCCATCCTGCTGCTCGCTGGCCTGAGCTACCTGGGCCTTGGACCTCCCCCGCCTGCGGTCAACTGGGGCGGGATGCTCAGCCAGGGCCTTAACTACGCCTACGACGGGTACTGGTGGCTGATCTACCCCGCTGGCGTGGCGATAGTCCTCACCGTGGTGGCATTCAACGTGCTCGGCGACGCCCTCCGGGACGCCGTTGAAGTGAGGTTGCAGAAACGGTGAGCGGCAGTGTCGAGCACGAGCGCGGGTGCTGTCAGCCGACCGATCAGTGGCTTACCTGTGTCTGGCTTCGCGAAGGGCGAACGGAACGACGCGGCATTGATATGGCGACAGCCGCGAGCCCGGCTGCTTTCATCTCGTCGGGTCTGTGCGCGGGCGCATGGCGGCGAGAGAGGGCGATCAGGATATGGCTATTGCTATGCCTGCTGGTGTCTGTTTTACTGACCGATCAAGACCGCAGGTGACCGCGCATGCCCGTTAAGGAGGCAGCGGATGACTGCCAGCCAGACTCCTCCACGAGTGTTCGTCCGCAACGCGACCGGGTTGCGCAAGGAAGCCGGCGTGTTGGACGTGTTCGTCTACAACACCAACAACCAGAACATCGGCCTGGGGGTGGCGTTCCTCGGCCTGGGCATCGGCGCGTACGCTGGCGGGCTGCTCCCGCTGTCGGCGCTGCTGGCCACTCTCCTGGTTGTTCCGCTGTACATGGTCTACTCGCGGATGTCGGCGGACATGGCCCGGTCAGGCGGCGACTACGTGTGGACCAGCCGGATCTTCGGGCCCGCCCTCGGGCCGCCGATCGGTTTCACGGTCGCCTGGACCTGGATCATCCTCGCGGTCACCGCCATCGGTGCGCCGGCGGCGTTCTTTGCCCAGCTGGGCGTCGCGGGATGGATGCGGTCGATGGCCGTGGCGACCGGCGCGTCCGGCTTCAACACCGTCGGCACCTGGGTGAGCGGCAAGACCGGTTCGATCGTCGTCGGGACAGTCCTGCTGGTGTTCTTCACCACGGTGCTCATCCGCGGCGTCCGGACCTACATGAAGATTCAGAACTGGACGTTCCTGCTGGCGATGCTCGGCATCGGGCTGGAGGTCATCGCGGGACTGGTCGGCGGGCCAGCGCGATTCACCGCTCGGTTCAACGCATACGTGGTCAAGGCAGGCGGCAGCGCCCACGCCTCCGCGGCCGTGCTAGCGAACGCGCCGCTGCACCACGGAGCGTCGGCATCGGCGACGTTTTACGCCATGCTGTGGACGATCTATATGGTCCTGTTCGGCGCGACCTCCTGCTATATCGGCGGCGAAGTAAGGCGGGCCAAGACAACGCAGCGGTACGGGATGATCGGCTCGCTCGTGCTGACAGGCGCCTGCATGGCGGTTCTCATCGCGTTGATTATCCACGCCTTCGGGCTGCCTTTCCTGAACGGGCTGTCGCTGACTTCCCCGTCCAAGATGGGCTTGAGCTTCATCCCGACCTATAACGAGCTGCTGACCATCGGCGCGGGCGGCGGCCTGTTCTGGGCTATCGCGCTGGGCTTCACGTTCCTGTTCTGGACCTATGTCTGGATGCCTATTAACTTCTTCACCTGCACGCGGCTGATGCTCGCGCTGTCACTGGACGGTTACCTGCCGCCGTCGCTGTCGAAGGTGCACGAGAAGTATGCGACCCCGTATATCGGAATCCTCGTCGCCTTCGTCCTGGGCGAGGCGTCGCTGGTGCTCTACGTGATAGGTGTCTTGTCGGTCATCACGCTGCTGTGGGCCGGCGTCGTGATGTTCGCCGTGATGGGCGTGGCGGCAATGCTGTATCCGTCCCGCATGAAGGACGTGTGGGCCGGCAACGGCGGTGCGAGGTTCCTGGGGATCCCGACGATCCGCATCTGGGGCGCGCTGCTGGTGCCCGCAATGGTGGTTGTCCTGTACATACTGTGGAACGACCCCAACGTCGGCATCGGGCACAGCGCCAAGCAGATGTGGCTGAACATCGGCCTGCCGGTCAGCGGCGTCATCATCTACGCGGCGATCTGGGGGTACCGCAAGAGTCGCGGCGTCGACCTGAGGCTGGCCGCTGCTGAGATCCCGCCGGAATGACGGGCATCCGGATCTGCTGACCCGCGTGGCGACAGTTACGGAAGGTGGCGAGTGAGAGAACTCAGGCTGCGCAAGTTGCAGGAAACGGTCCTGCGGCACGGGTCGGTCGAAGTGGATTCGATCGCCCAGGAACTGGACGTGTCGCGGGAAACCATCCGGCGGGACTTGTCCGCACTCGCCAGCCGGGGGCTCGTCCGGCGAACCCGGGGAGGCGCGACGGCGCCGGGCGGGTCGCTGACGGAACTGGATCTGAGTGTCCGCAGCACCGAGCACCATGCGGCGAAGGCAGCGATAGCGCGGTACGTCGCGGCGTGCCTGGTCGAGGACGGTACGTCGGTCGCCCTGGACACCGGCACGACAGCGCAGGAGATCGCCCGCGCGCTGCGGGGCCGGAAGATAACGGTGGTTACGCCGAGCCTGCCGGTCATCAACGAGCTAGCCGGCACCGAGACCACGGTGCTGGTCGTCGGCGGCGTGCTGCGCGGCCGGTCACTGGGCACAGTCGGGCCGGTCGCGGAACGGACGGCCCGCCAGTTCCAGTGTGATGTCGCGTTCATCTCCGGTCCCGCCGTCAACTGCGAGTTCGGCTTGATGGACACCGACCTGGACGGCGTCGCGGTCAAGCAGTGCCTGCTCGACCACGCCGGCCGGGCGTACGCCGTGCTCGACCACACCAAGCTCGGCCGGACCGCGTTCACTACCGTGTGCAGCGTCGGTCACCTGACCGGAATCGTCACCGACGACGGCGCAGACCCGGGAGCGCTCCGCGAATACCGTGAGATCGGCCTGGAAGTCCACCAGGCGCCCGGATGAACTGCGGAGTGCACAGATGACAGACCTCAGTGCCGGCCCCGCCGAACTACGCGTCATTCAGTCAGGCGTGGCCACGTTCTTCGGCCGCCCGCTCGCGGACGCGGCGAACCTGGACGGCGTTGCCTGCGCGATCGCGGGAATCCCGTGGGACGAGGGAAACGCGGGCCGCAACGGCGCGAACATGGGCCCACGAGCGTTCCGCGATGCCTCCAGCTGGTACCTGGGCTATGACGCCCAACGTGACTTCGACCTGTGGGAGGCGCTGCCTGCCGCTGACGTCGGTGATGTGCCGGTCGTGCCGCCCAACGCCGAACGGACCATGCAGCTGATCGAGGAGTACGTGCGGTCAGTCCGCGAGCAGGGTGTTCTGCCGCTGTCCATTGGCGGCAACCATGCGCTGGCGATCGGCGCGGCGCGCGGCGCGGCCGCGACGGTCCCGCGGATGGGTTACCTGTCCGTGGACGCGCACCTCGACACCGCTCCGAGCTGGGCGGGTGAGATCTACTCCAGCGGCTGTCCGACAATGCGCGCCGCGGAGATCCCGAACGTCGACCCGGCCAACGTTGTCGTCTTCGGGGTGCACGGATGGCTCAACCCCAAAGACCAGGTCCGCGCCGCGGCCGAAGCCGGCGTCCGGTGGTTCGGCATGGACCAGATCGAGGAGGACGGCGTCGAGCGCTCCATCGCCCAGGCGATCGAGTACGCCAGCGACGGGGTCGACGGGCTTTACGTCAGCTTCGACCTCGACTCGGTGGACGCCTCGGCGTTCCCCGGGACCGGGACGCCCGAGCCGGGCGGCTTCAGTGCCCGCGAGACGATCAAGATAGCGCGGGCGCTGGGCCGCGCGCATCCGATCGCCATCGACCTGGTGGAGATCGCGCCCGTGTATGACCTGTCCGGGATCAGTACCCGGCTCGCGTGCGGCGTGGCACTGGAGATACTGACCGGGGTGTGCGGCCGATGACGCACCGGACCGACGGCGTTCCGAAGCCCGACGAGATCAGGCGGCTGTTCGGCCGCCGCCGGGCGCTCATCGGCATGCTGCACCTGCTGCCGCTGCCCGGCGCGCCGCGCTACGCGCCGGGCGACGGGATGGCGGCGGTCGTTGGCCAGGCGCTGACTGAGGCGCGGATCCTGGAGGACTGCGGCTTCGATGGCGTGATCGTCGAGAACGGATGGGACATCCCGTTCGTCAAGCCCGACGACGTCGGCCCCGAAACCGTGGCCGCCCTGTCCGTCGTGGTGGACCGGGTCATGCAGGCGATCGACCTGCCGGTCGGAGTCAACTGCCTGGCCAACGCGGTCCAGGCGTCGGTCGCCGTTGCCGCTGCGACCGGTGCCGCGTTCGTCCGCGCGAACCAGTGGGCGAACGCCTACATTGCCAATGAAGGCTTCATCGAGGGCCGGGCAGGCGCGGTGACCCGGTACCGCCACGCCATCGGCGCGGACCAGGTCACGGTTTGGGCCGACGTTCAGGTAAAACTCGGCAGTCACTCGGTGACGGCAGACCGATCGCTCGGCGAGCAGGCCCGCGACGCCGCCTGGTTCGACGCCGACGCACTGATCGTTACCGGCAGCAGGCTTGCGGACCCGCCGGCCCAGAACGACCTGCGGGCAGTGCGCGAGGCCACCGCTTTGTCCGTGGTGGCCGGGTCGGGGGTGCGCAGCGACAACCTGGCCGAGATCCTCGAGCATGCCGACGCGGTCATCGTCGGCAGCGCGCTGAAGGAAGGCGATGTCTGGCACGGCGCCATGAGCAAGGAAGCCGTGCTCGAGCTGGTCCGGTCACGTGACCGCATTGCGCGAGACGCCGAACCCTCGTGACCGGCGAACTCAGCCTGTTCTACGCCTCCGACATCCACGGCTCGGAGCGCGTGTTCCGCAAGTTCCTGAACGCCGCGCCGTTCTATAAGGTGCAGGCCGTCGTGTTCGGCGGGGACCTTACCGGCAAGGCCATGGTCCCGTTTGTGGAGGCGAAACCGGGAGTCTTCGAGGCCCAGGTGTCCGGCGAGGTCCGCGTGGTCACCGAGGGCAGCGAGCTGACCGAGTTGGAGCAGTTCGTCCGTGACGGGGGCTCCTACCCGTACCGGACGACGCCCGAGGAAATGGCAGCCCTGCAATCAGACCCCGAGCTTGTCACCCGGACCTTCAGCCGCGTGATGCGGCAGACCGCAGAGAAGTGGGTGACCATCGCCGACGAGCGGCTCCGCACGGCGGGCATACCGGCTCTGATGATGCCGGGCAACGACGATGAGCCGGAAGTGAAGCAGATCCTGGCCCAGGGCGACTGGATCGTCGACGCTGAGGACCGGCTGGTGCACCTGGACGGCTACCAGGTGATCAGCTTCGGCTGGGCCACAACCACGCCGTGGCATAGCCCGCGCGAGATCAGCGAACCCGAGCTCGGCGCCCGGCTCGAGGCGCTCGCGGCCCAGCTCGACCCCGCTGAGCCGGTGATCTTCAACTTTCATGACCCGCCGGCCCGCTCAGGCCTGGACATGGCCTACAGGATGAGCGACGACATGAAGGTGGAAATGGCCGGTGGCCACCCGATGTTGGCGCCAGTCGGGAGCACCTCGGTGCGGGATCTGATCGAGCGGGTCCAGCCAGTGCTGTCGCTGCACGGGCACATCCACGAGTCCCGGGCCGCGCGGAAGATCGGCCGCACCGTGGCCATAAATCCCGGCAGCTCGTATACCGAGGGCGTGCTGCAGGGCGTGATCGTGACCATCAAAGGCAGGAAGGTCACCGCTCAGCAGCTGGTGACCGGCTAGAAATGAGCCCAGCCGCCGGTCCCGCCGCCGTACCGCGCATCGCCGTGGTCGGCGACATCGCCCTTGACTATTACCTCCTGCTCGCGCCGCAGCGGGCCGGCGACGAGAAGAGAACCGCCGCCAAGTCGTTCCGGCTGCCCGGTGGCACCGGCGCGAACGCTGCGGCTGCGGCCGCCGTCCTCGGCAGCCACGTCACGCTGCACTCCGTAGTAGGCACTGATCACCTAGGGCAATGGCTCGCCGAATCCCTGGCGTCACTGGGCGTCGACACCCGGGCTGTCCGGACGCTGCCCGGATCGACCACACAGGCGACCATCCTGCTCGACGGTGCCGGCCGTCAGGTGATCGTGGACCGCGGAGTCGCCGACCGGCTCGACGAACTCGATCTCAATCAGATCGGCGCCGCGGATGTCGCCTACGTCACCGGCAGCAGCGCGGCGATCAGGCGGATCGCGCTGGCGGGAAACTGCAGCCGGGTCGTGGCAGGGATCGAAGCCTGGATGGCCGACGACGGCCGTCTCGGGCGCGCACTCGGGAATGCGGACCTCGTGGTCACGAATACGGCGGGTTGGACCTCGCTCGCCGTGCAGGCCGCCAGTGCCGTCACCGTCATCGAGACCCGGGGACCTGACGGAGCGGTCATCCATGCCACGCCGCTCCCCGACGAGCGCGTCGCCGCTATCCCGGTCGACGCCGTCGATGCCACCGGCGCGGGCGACTGTTTCGCCGGGGCCCTGTGCCACTACCTGGCCAGCGGCCTGGAGCTGACTGCCGCTTGCAAGCTGGCCGTAGCGGCGGCCGGCCTCTCGACGCGGGCACTCGGAGCCCAGAGCGCGCTGCCGACCGACACGGAAGTACGCGCGGCTGCGGCGCGGCACCCTGTTTCAGGTGCGACCGCTGGAGAAGCCACATGAACAAACCGGTCCCTGACGCAGACCCGATAGCCGAAGCGCGCGGGCTCTGCGCAAGAGCCGAACACGAAGGCATCACCGCCCGGCTACTCGGAGGCGCCGCTGTCGTGCTCAGCACCGACAAGCCACTCCCCGCCGTCCTCCAGCGGACCTGCAAGGACCTCGACTATGTGGTACGCCGGTCCGACGCGCACCGGTGGGGGGAATTCCTCGAAGCTAACGGCTACGACCCCGATGCCCAGTTCAACGCGCTGCACGGCGCCCAGCGGCTGCTGCACTTCGACACTGTGAACAACCGGCAGCTAGACACCTTCGTGTCGAGCTTTGCCATGTGCCACACCATCGAACTCGAAGACCGCCTGCCGGCCAAATCGCCCACCCTGGCACCCGAAGACATCCTGCTCACCAAACTGCAGATCCACGAGATCAATGACAAAGACCTGACCGACATCATCGCGCTGCTGCTCAGCCACCCCATAGTCTCCGGCAGCGAACCCGGAATCAACCGCGACAGGCTGGCGAAAATCGTCGGAACCGACTGGGGCTGGTACACCACGGTGTCCGACAACCTTGCCAAGGTCGCCACCCGGCTCAACGATGTCGGCTTGGACGACGCAGTCGCGCGCACTGTCTCCGAACGGCTCGCCCAGGTCCGCGAAGTCATGGCCACCGCGCCCAAGTCCCTCAAATGGCGGGCCCGCGCCAGAATCGGCCGACGGCTGCCCTGGTACGACCTGCCCGAAGAAGTCGACTGACTCCCGCTGGAAGCTCGACCATCTCTGCCGATCAGTCGGTGCGCCGGCTATAGCATCCAGCAACCCGACTCCGGAGAACCGGGGGTACATCAAGGTGTCGGGAGAAGCGGGGGAAGCTCACTGTTCATTGACGGCGACGCCTAGGACGGTCGCCCAACACCGTGGCTATCAGTCGGTGCGTGGCCAGTGGGGGCCGAGGTAGGGTTCTGGGTGCTCGTGGCTCCAGCGGTCGAGGACGGCCGCCAGGGCCGGGGCTTGGCCGCCGCCGGCGGGCAGGTTCTGTTTTAAGACGAAGATGAGCACGAGGTCGCGCTCAGCGCAGAAGTCGGCAACGTTCTCGGTGACGACGGCCCGGTCCTCGGCGCGGGCTGCGGCCGCGACGTGCATGTCCGGGGCGCCGCGCAGGCCAGCCTCGGCGACGTGGACCGCGTCGTGGCCATATTTGTCCCGTAGCAGGCTCGCGGCCGCTGGCGGGAACATCTCGTCGATCAGGAACGCGGTCACCTCAGCAGGACCTGCCGCTGGCGGGCGGCTTTGCGGCTGCGCTCGGCCGTCGCCCGGTTGCGGTTGATCCGGTCGCGGACGTCGTCGGCATGGTCGGCGGCGTAGTCGAGCGCGACTCGGATCAGCCGGGGGTGCAGCTCCGATTCCTCGCTCAGCACAGCGATGCGGCGCTCCTCCGGGCCGTCGAGTTCCTGGAGCCTGGCGACGATCTCCCAGACATCCGGGCCGGCGGCGAGCGCAGCTCGGCGGTCGTGCACCGGCCCGCGGAAGATGACTCCGGGATAGTCCAGCTGGTCGATGCCCTCAACGATGAGCTGGTCCAGCAGCGCCGTGGCAGTCACGCCATCGTGAGCGGCTCTGGAGGCGAGGCGGCTCTTAGCGGCGTCGCTGATCCGGAAGGACGTGCTTCGGGGCACGGTTACCTCCTCCTTTCGCTCCATTGTACCGCGACGTAGCGCTGACGAGCTACACCTGATTCCAGACGATGGGTCCTGAGTGGCATGCCCAGAGACGATGGCGGTAACGGGCCGAAATGGCGCGGCCTTCGGGGCTTCGGCTCTGCGTGGATCTGAGTTTGGCTCTGCTTCGTTAGCTGAGCTAACGAGTATGTGTACGAAAACATACGGCTGAACTGGTAGGCGGTACTGGGATTGAACCAGTGACCTCTTCCGTGTCAGGGAAACCCGGCTAGCGGCTGCCTGGGGTTGGATGTCGCGCAATGTGCCGTTGACCTGCGACTTCCTGGCGTGACGTTGCTTGGCATAGCGGAACTACTGCCTGCGTTGGCTCTGGATTTGGCTCTGCTTTTCTCGGCTCTGTGACGTCCGAAACCGGAACGCCGCCCTGACAATGCTGGCGCATGTCCGGCTCCCGGCCAGAATCGCCGACCGGTACCCGAACGAGCTATCGGCGAACGGCAGCCGTCGCCATCGCCAGGGCCCTCGTCGCGCAGCCGAGCCTTCTTGTCTGCCACGAGATCACTTCTGCTCTTGACGTCTCAGTTCAGGGTGCTGTGCTCGATCTGCTGGCCGACCTGCAGAAGAGCCTGGGCCTCGCGCTGCTGGTCATTTCCCATGACCTCGGCGTGGTGGCGAGCGTCGCAGACCGGGTCGTCGTACTGCACGCCGGCCGGATACGCGAGGAGGCAACCACGCGCGATCTGCTGCACATGCCCCAGGATGAATATATCAAAATGCTGCTGGAAACGGCACCGCGGCTTGACTATCCGGAGTTGGAGGGTTAACCGGCTTGCCAAGGACTGGACGCGCTGTCATGAGCCTGTCAGGGAGTCAGTCCTCGATGAAGGAAGCCTGTGCGCAAAGGCCGGAACGGCGTCGCGGCGAGCGAGTCCCGGCCGCAGGACGACCCTCAATCGGAGCAACATCTGACCCTGCCGTGGGGCCCGCTGCGACTGCTGCTGGGCGCCTCACCGGGACTATGCGGCGAAGCCGCTAGCCTTCTCCACTACCATCCGCACTACCACGCGCCTCGCGCCAGGTGCGTCCTCGCACCGGGATCCCTGTCGTGGTACTTCCATGACAGCTGAATGTGTAGCAGCCGGTCGGGGTCCGATGTCATCGACACCTGGCCACGCAGCTCCACGTAGTTCTCCGGGTCAGAGGAGTCAAGCACTGTCACGCTGACGCGCGGGTCGCGCAGCATGTTGCGCTGCTTCACCCGCCCCTGCAAGGTCGAGAACAGCAGGTCATCACCGTCCCGGCCGACCCACATCGCGGAGGTGTGCGGGCTGCCGTCCGGGTTGACGGTGGCAAGGACTGCGTAGTTCCTGCCGTCGAGCAACCTGAGCGTCGCCTCACTGAACGAGATGGCCATGGCGGCACGGTACAACCGCACGGCAGCTGGCGCTGCGGTTACCGGCGGCGCGGGTGACGACGACGCCGTCTGTCAGCAAGGTTTGCAGCATTAAGTTGAGGGCGACGTGGCCTTGAGGGCTATCCAAGTGCATCCTAGCTCAGCGCAGCTCGGAAGTCCCGTGCGCCGCCTAGAGCGCCCGGAGCAGGATGGCCTTGAGGTCCGCATCGGACAGGACCGCGGGATTGCCCTTCATGCTGCTTGATCTACTGGCTTTAGTGGCGATGTCGTCAGCGTGATCTGGGCGGATACCGAAGGCGGCGAGGCCGGGCACGGCGAGCAGGCTGACGGTCTCGCGGATCCAGGCGATGCCGTCTTCGGTGGATGCTGCGGGCTTTCCGGTCAGCAGCTGCGCCACCTCCACGTACCGGCTGAGGGTCGGGTGATCGGGCTGCGCGGACTTCAGCGCGTGCACGTTTGCCTCCATGACTGGCGCCAGCAGCGCAGCGCAGGCCGCGCCATGCGGCACGTCGGCCATCCCGCCGATGACCCCGGCAAGGCCGTGCACGGCACCTAGCTTCGCGTTGGCCAGCGCGATCCCGCTCAGCAGGCTGCACATGGCCATGTGCGTGCGCGCGTCAAGGTCGGCGCCGTCGGCGTAGGCGGTGCGAAGGCCTGCAGACGCCTGGCGCAGGCCCTCGCGGGCCAGGCTATCGGTTAGCGGGTTCGCCTGGACCGCCACGAAAGGCTCCAGGCATTGCGTCATGGCGTCCAGCCCGCTTGCCGCGGTGACCGGCGGCGGACAGGACACGGTGAGCTGGGGGTCGACAAGGGCTAGATGCGGGATCATCAGGTGGCTGCGCAGGCTCGCCTTGACGTGGTGCCCGGGCGAGGCGAGCACAGCGTTGGCGGTCACCTCTGCACCAGTGCCGGCCGTGGTCGGCACCGCGACGCACGGCACCGCAGGCCGGGTGATCCTCCGGCCGGACCCGACGACCTCCAGATAATCGACCGGGTCACCACCGTTGGTCAGCAGGATCGAGATGGCCTTCGCTGCATCGATAACGCTGCCGCCGCCGATCGCGACGACCACATCCGCGCCGCTATCGCGCGCGGCGGCGACCCCCGCCCGCGCCATCTCGATCGTCGGCTCAGCGGGCACCGGGAAGACCGTTGCGGGCATATTCAGCCCGGCTAACAGGCCGGAGTGCCGCACCGGGTCAGCGCCCGTGCACACCAGCACCCGCGACCCCAGCCCGGCCAGCACCACCGGGAGCTCTGCCGCCCGGCCAACACCGACCAGAATTCGGCCAGCGGTGGCGAACTCGAAGCTCATCGGCGTCACGGCGCGCCGTTCTCCCCGCCGTCCTCCTCCGCCGGGAACACCGCCGAGAACTTTTGCGACGCTCGCGGCTCGGCCATCATCCCCGCGACCGCGTCATGCCAGGCCGCATAATGCCGCGTCAGCTTGTGCGCGGCTGCGGCATCGTCGTCGCGGTAGACCTCCATCAGGACCACGTGCGCCGGGTCATGCTGATCCTGCAGAACATCGAAACGCAAGACGCCTGGCTCGGTCAGGGATGCTCGCGCGTTGTCCGTCGTGGCGGCGAGGAAGTCCTGGATCCGCCCGTTTAGCACGCGCACATGAACATGGACAATCAGCATGCGCTCATCCTGCTACAGCTGCGCGTCCTACACGGCAGGCGCCGTGCGAGTGGTGGTCCTAGCTTCCGTTCCAGCTTCGCTGCGCGGGCCGGTCGCTCCGCGATGGCGACGCCTGGGACTGGGCACTCGGGTCGTGGGCGGCGTGGCGTGGCTGCCGCGGGCGAACGGCCGCGCAAGCCAAGTAACTTGCACGGCGTTGGCCGGATAGCCAGTTTACTTGACTCGCCATCCAGTCCGCGGTACTTTGCGACCGACCGCGCGGGACGGATCGCATGCAGCGATGCATGGCCTCGGGCACGCCTGATGGTCATGTGCCCCTGTTGGTGCGATCCCCTCGGGCCGCCCGGCGCCCGGCAGGCGACCCGTCTGAGCTGGTCCGAAGGGAGCATGTGTGGCGACGATGGCAACGGCCCCAAGTCCTGGCAGGCCCTCACCTACGCGTGGGCCGCTGAGCGTGCACGCGGGAAACCCGCGGTACTTCGCAGACTCCTCTGGGCAGCCGATCCTGCTTGCTGGCTCGCATACCTGGGCCACCCTGCAGGAAGCGGGTCCGGTCGATCCTCCTGAGCCGTTCGACTGGAAAGGCTGGCTTGAGTTCATGGTCAGCCATGACCACAACTTCATGCGGCTGTGGACCTGGGAGCATGCGAAAGGGGGCTCGTGGTATGACGGCGACTACTACTTCTCCCCGGTGGCCTGGAAGCGCACAGGGCCCGGTCAGGCCAACGACGGCAAGCCCAAGTTCGACCTGACGAGGTTCGACGAGGACTGGTTCGCCAGGTTGCGCGATCGCGCGGTCGATTCACGCGACCATGGCATCTACATCGCGGTCATGCTGTTCCAGGGCTGGAGCGGTGGCGACAAATATTACGAGCCGCTGGGGCCGAACCCGTGGCACGGCCATCCCTTCAACGGGCAGAACAACATCAACGGCGTCGATGGGTCATCTCCGGACGGCGAAGGGCGCGAGTGGGTGCACACCTTGCGCAACCCCGATGTCGTGCGGCTGCAGGAGGCCTACGTCCGTCAGGTCATCGACACGGTGAACGACCTCGACAATGTGCTGTACGAGATTGGCAACGAGCACGAGGGCTCGCCCGCGCACTCGGCATGGCAATATCACATGATCAACTATGTGCACGAGTATGAGCTGACCAAGCCTGTGCAGCACCCGGTGCTCATGACGTCACCGTGGCCGAATCCCGACAACAGGGTCGTCTTCGCAAGCCCGGCTGAGGCGGTGTCCCCGATGCACTGGATGGGCCGGGATACCGATCACTGGCCGGAGGAGCCGCCTGCAGCGTATCTGGGGAAGGTGGTCATCGCCGATACTGATCATCTGTGGGGCGTGGGCGGATCATTCGACTGGGTGTGGCGCACGTTCACCCGCGGCCACAACCTGCTCTACATGGACCCGTATCAGTATTTGCACATGGATCCGGTGAACCCGGACGGCGACGAGGGCGCCCGGCTGGCGCTGGGCCGGGCAGCCAGCCTGTCGAGACAAGTTGACCTCGGCGAGATGACCCCCCGGCCCGATCTGGCAAACACTGGTTTTGCGCTCGCCGCGGAGGGCCGCGACTACCTGATCTACGATCCTTACGGCTCGCCGGCGGGGACGGCCGGCGAGAGCAGGATCTATGTGGACCTGACGGGCGCCGACGGCGTCTTCCGTGTTGATTGGCATCATCCGGTCGAAGATCGAAGCCTCAAGGGCGACGACATTACCGGTGGCGGCATCGCCAGACTGCGCAAGCCCGACCACGGGCGCTGGGTAGCCAGGGTCTGGCGATGAAACGCTGGATCGCGCTAGGCAGGCCCACGGTCCGCGAAAGCTGGGAGTGGAGATGAAGCTGACCTTGCCTATCGGCGCCCTTGGCCCGATGGTCACCCGATTCGTGCCAGGCGGGAACTGGCCCCTTCTGGTCGGCGAGTCCCCGGAGGACCGGATCCGGCGGGCGGTCGAGGGCCTAGAGGGCTTCATCGATGGCTACGAGCTCTATTACCCGTATGCCGTCGACGAGGAGAACGTCGACAAGATTCAGACGGTTCTTGGCGGCCACGACATCTATATCCTCGCCAACGCCCTGCATCCGGATCCCCGTTTTAAGACCGGCGGGCTCACGTCACCCGATAAGGCCACGCGAGCCGAAGCCATGCGCAGGACGCTCGCATGCGCGGACCTCGCCGGCTACGTCGGGGCAAACATGATCATGTGGCCAGGTAACGAGGGCTACAACTACCCATTCCAGGTCAGCTATCGGCAGAGTTGGCGCCTGTTGCTCGACGGGCTCGGCGAGGCGGCGCAGCGGTGCAAGGCTCATGGCATCAGGCTGTTCCTGGAGGCAAAGAGCTCGGAGCCGGCGCTGAAAGTGCTGCTCCGCAACGTCGGCGTCTCGCTCAGCGTTGCTAAAACCTTGCGAGGACAGGGACTGGACAACGTCAGCGTGAACCTGGACTGGCAGAACGTGATCATGACCGGAGAAAGCATCGCCGAGTCAGCCGCGCTACTTGAAGCCGAGGGGATGCTCGGCCACCAGCACGCCAGCTCGGGGTGGGGTTTCCTGGACGACAAGACCATGGTCGGCTCGCTCAACTTCATGGAAACGCTGGAGCTCGCAGTGGAGATGCGGGACAGCTCGTACGCTGAGTCCGGAGGGCGCCTCGGCTTCGATATTTATCCCTACACCGAGGAAGGGGTGTCCGCGGTACGCCGCAGTGTGGAGCAGTGGCGGTCCATCGAGCGGATCGCTGCCCGCGTCGACCTGGCGGCGCTGACGGAGGCTCGCGACGCCCACGATGCGGTCCGCGCCTATGAGGTGATCTACACCGCGCTGCAGGCCTGAACCCGGCCGGTTCGCCACTACATCGGCCTGGGCGGCGGCATCGCGAATCCCGGGCCTGACGCGACCGCCGTTGGCGGGGAGTCACTTGGCTGCGCCAGCTGGTGCCATTCTGGCGATCAGACAGCCGTCATCCCGCCGTCGGCCGCCCACACCGCGCCGGTGACATACTGGGCGCGGTCGGATGCGAGGAAGGCGATGATCTCAGCGACCTCCTCCGGGTACCCGGCACGTCCCAGCGGCACTGTCGCGATCACCTCGTCGTGCTCCTCCTGGCTCATGTACCCGCTCATGCGGGTCAGCGTGTAGCCAGGTATGACCCCGTTCACGCGGATGCCGGCCTGCGCGTAGTCCGCAGCCATAACGCGGACGAGCCCGTAGACGCCAGCCTTACTTGCCGAGTAAGCGTCGAAGCCAGGTGAGCAGCCGTACTGGCCGGTCGGTGAGCACGTGCAAACTACGGCGCCGCCACCTGTGGCCAGCAGCGCCCTAATGCCGTGCTTGCAGAATAAGAACATGCCGGTGAGGTTGACCTCGATGGTTCTCCGCCAGACCTCCAGCCGAAGCCGGTCGACCCGGTCGTCCTCGCCCGTCAGTTGCACGGCGGCGTTGCCGACGACGATGTCAAGGCCTCCCCAGGAGTGGACCACGCGCTCGAAGGCCTGCTGCATGCCGGACTCCTCGGTGACGTCGGCGTGCAGCGGCATGGCAGTCGCACCCGCCGAACTGACAGCCTCAGCAGCGGCGTGCGCGGCGGCCCTGTCCACGTCGAGGACGCCGACCTGGGCCCCTTCGCGGCCGAATGCGAGGGCAGTCTGCAGGCCGATGCCGCTGCCGGCGCCGGAGATCACCGCTCGCCTGCCCTGTAGCAGCGGCCCGTGACCTGGGAACATGTGCGCCACCATCTCCACGCCGTGGCGTGCCTTATCCCGGCTTCGCGGCCATCTTGGTTCCGGCCCCGCTGGGGCCGGCCCGCGCGACGGTGCGTGGGCTGCCCTTGCCGCCGACTGCCTTGGGGGACCCGGCCGTGCCACGTTTAGCCGACTGGGAACCATGCTCGTCGCTGGCGCGCAACCTCTGCAGACGTCGTAGCGTGGCCCTGGCCAGTCCCTCGATCGCTATGAGCTCGATCGCTGTGTCACCGGGCTCCGCGTCGTGGGCTCCGTCTTCGGAGATTGGCGCGGTGAGTCCGAAGCTGACCATCGCGCGATCCAAGGTCTGCCTCGCATGCTCCGCCGACATGAGGTTTCTGACAAGCTGGAGCCCTAGCCCGTCGACGAGCGCGCTGAGATCGGCAACGATCTCCTCGACAGGTCTTTCCGAGACGATGGAGCCGTCGCGGACTCCCTCTCCGACGAGCTGCGCGAGCCATGCCGACCAGTCTGCGAACGCCCGGCGCATCTTGGAGCGCAGTCCCTCATCGAACACTGCGCTCGCTGAGAACTCCGACCAGATCATCCAGTCTTCGCGAACCTCCGTCTCGTCCGAGAAGTAAAGGTGAAGCAGCTTGCGCAGCCGCTCTGAACCGCTGCCCCCGTCGGAGATTTCCTGCTTGACTCGCCGCCGGGCGCGTTCGTCGCCGAACTCGAAGGTGTCGGCGAGCAGCTGCTCTCTGGACTCGGCGTAGTAGTGCAGGAGGCCCTTGGAGACGCCCGCTTCGGCGGCGATATCCTGCAGCCGGACCCGGCGGGAACCGTCCCGCGCTATCGCCCGGCACGCAGCCTCCAGGATGCGCTCTCGCCGGTCGGGCGGCCGCTGAGCCCTGTTGAATAGCGGGCTGGCTTGTCCGGGCACGCCTGGGAGCCTAGGCTTTTATTGGCCCGTGTGTCAAGTTAACTGGCCCGCCAGTCAACTTGCGCCAGCTACCGCACCTTGCGGCCTGGCTGAGCTGATGAGGTCGCCGTCGGCTACCCGATGATGCCGCCTGGGTAACGCTTGAGGACCTCCCAGTCGTGGTGCGGTACTACTACGTCGGCGTTCGCTGACATCCAGGCGAAAGCGGCCATAACATCTTTTACGTTGAAGAAGACGCCGCTCGGCCAGTTGAGCTCCAGGTTCTTATAGAACGGCACGAGATCGCCTGGAAGGCAGACCCGCCCATGCTCGGTGGCGACGACGACCACCTGGGTGCCGGGGCTGTGCCCGCCGAGGTGATGTACCGTGACGGCGTCCGTCACGGTGAAATCACCGTCTGGGAGCTCGAGACGGTCCCGGACTTCGAGCAGGTTATGGGCAAATTCCGGGTAGTAGTAAGGTGCCCACTCTGGCGGCCTGATCCCGAGGGAGAACTCCGCCCGCTGCACGAAGAAGGTCGCCTTAGGGAAGCTCGTGTTGCTGCCGATGTGGTCGAAATGACAGCACGTGTTGATGACGACATCCACATCGGCTGGTTCCAGGCCAACAGTCGCCAGTTGCGCCTCCACCGTCGACTCGGGCCCGTAGTGAACCCAGATTGAGTTCCGGGCAAGAGCGGCGTCGGCGTCCGGCCGCCCGGGCGTGCATCCAGTGTCCACCACGATATTCTGCCCGTCCGCGCGGATGAGCCACATTGTCAGGGGCGAGCGCAGGCCGGCCATGACTTTTCCGTTGATGCTGAGACTGTCCTCCCAGCCGAACGGCCGGCGATGGCTCTCCAGGCTGAGATCGACGCCGAAAAGAGCGAACGGCGCAGGCGCCGGGCCCGCTTCATCTCCGACCTGGAGAAAGTGAATAGTCGCCCCCATTGTCAGCTCCAGTCTCGTTGGCAGAAATAGGTGGTGACCAACGTCCGGCCAGTCGCAGGCAGGTGGCCTCGAAGGCTTCGGGCTCCGCAACCTGCGCCACGCGCCAGAAGCTTGTGTCCAGAAGCGGTCGCGCTAGCAACGGCGATCTCCGTCGGTGCTCCTGCATCAATCGCTGTGTCGCATCCGGGCGCTATGCAGCGCCTGTTCAGCTTGACCACTGCTTGCACGGACATTTGCCGTAAGTCTAGGTTCAGCTTGGCCGCATTTTCAAGTAAACTGGCCCGCGGGCCAGGCAGCCGGATCGACGCCGAAGTCACCGGGCACTCGTCAGATTGCAGCAGGCGGCGCAGTCGCTTGCGACTCAAACAGGCGCGCCATCCCACCGCGGGGGTGCGGGTCATGTGTCGGGCGCGTACCGTTTTCTGACTAGCCGGTCAGTATGCTTGACCCGCGGGCCAGCCGAACCTTACACTGCTTCTCTTATCCAGGCAAATCAGGATCGAACCGCTTGTGCGGTCCGCCAACAGACGTGAGGACCAGA
Organism: Streptosporangiaceae bacterium; assembly: GCA_052143255.1. Classification (GTDB taxonomy): domain Bacteria; phylum Actinomycetota; class Actinomycetes; order Streptosporangiales; family Streptosporangiaceae; genus JAJYUU01. The sequence continues at coordinate 29,111 of JBKQTJ010000193.1, forward strand.
CGTCAATCGGATGCCACCAGCGTCCCGAGGTGATGCCGCGCCGCGCAACGCGGGTCTGATCGACGTCAGCGGCTCATCATCCGTGGCTCAACAGCAGGGGAGCGCACCTGTGGAACAGTTGATCGATCCAGCCGCCCGCCGGATGCCGGGAGGCCAGCACATGTCCCGTGCGGAATTCTTGCGCGGGGTGGCCGTGGCCGGGGCGGGCATCGCCCTCGGGTCGGGGCTTGTCGGCTGCGGGGGAAGCACGGCTACCGGGACCGCGAGCAGCGGCACCGGCCCGCGGCGCGGCGGGAAGCTGACCGTCGCTTACATAGGCGGCGGCTCGAGTGAGACCCTCAACCCGAACGCGCCTGTCGCCGACATTGACGACGCCAGGACCTTAAGCCTGTATGAGGGCCTCTTCCAGCTCAGTCCCGAGCTCACGCTGAAGTACGTCCTTGCCGAGTCGGCTGAGTCGAACCCCTCGGCGTCGGTATGGACAATCCGGCTTCGCCCGGGCGTCACCTTCCACGACGGGTCGCCGCTCACCGCGGACGACGTCATCTACACCTTCCAGCGGATCGCCGATCCCAAGAACGCGGCCAACCAGCAGGCGCTGACTTCGCAGCTGATAGATGTGCCGGGGCTGCGGAAGCTGGACCGGCTGACCGTCCGGATACCGCTAAAGGCTCCGAATGTGTTCCTGCCGTTCTTCCTGGACGACGATTCGTTCTCAATCGTGAAGTCGGGCTGGGTGAACACCGACCCGCCGAACGGAACAGGCGCGTTCAAGTTCGGTTCGTGGAAGCCCGGCCAGTTCAGCCTCTTCCCTCGCAATCCCCATTACTGGCAGCACGGCCTGCCGTACGTGGACGAGCTGCAGCTCGTCTCCATCCCCGACCCGACGGCCCGATTCGACTCGCTGGTCGGCGGCCAGGTGGACGCGATCGAAAGCCTCAGCTACTCGCAGGCGACGAGCCTGAAGCAGTCCAAGCAAGCGGCCGTCCTGGAGGCGCAAGGCTCGAACATGGTACCGATCTACATGGCAGTGGACCTGTACCCGTTCCAGGACAACCGGGTTCGGCAGGCGATGCGGCTCATCGCCGGCCGGCCGCAGCTGGTCGAGGAGGCGCAGAGCGGCTACGGGTCTCTCGGAAACGACGTATTCGGGAAGGCACTGCCTGATTACGACTCGGGGATCCCGCAGCGCGTCCAGGATATCGATCAGGCGAAATTCCTCCTGAAGCAGGCCGGTCATGAGGGCCTGAGCGTGACGCTGTACACCTCCACCGTCGCCACCGGAATGCTCGAGTCGGCAACCGTTTTCGCTACTCAGGCGGCAGCTGCCGGGGTTACCGTCACCGCTAAGCAACTCCCCGCAAACATCTACTTCGGCCCAGTGTACTTGAAGCAGAACTTCGCCCAGTCCGAGTGGTTTACCGAGCCAATCGTGACGCACTGGTCGAAATCGATGGCGCGGGGAGCCGAGTTCAACGAAACTCATTGGAACGACTCCCAGTGGAACAGCCTTTACGATCAGCTGCTGGCCCAGCCGGACACCGGCAAACAGCAGCAGCTCTGCTACGAGATGGAGAAGATCGAGTGGGAACGTGGCGGCTACCTGGACTGGGGGTTCTACCCGCTACTCGACGGCCTCGCCCTCAATGTCCGGGGGATCGAGCCCAACCGTGGCGGTCCGCTCGGCGGAGGCATCTTCTCCCGTGCGTGGCTCTCGGCGTAGCGCTGCCGGTTTCACCGGCGCGCTGACTGCCCGGTCTGCCTGATGATCAGCCTGCCGGTCCAGGACGCGGCCGCGGATGCCGAGGGCAGCGGCGCCCGCCGCACCGGCAGGGCGCATCCTCTCGCCAGGATGATCCTCGGCAGGGTCGCCGCCGGGATTCTGCTGGGCTGGGTCGTGTCTGTCGTCATCTTCGTCGGCACTGAGGTGCTCCCGGGCAACGCCGCGTACGCGGTCCTGGGACGCTATTCCACGCCGTCTGCAGTAGCGGCCATAAGCGCCCAGCTCGGCCTTGACAAACCTGCCTACGAGCGGTACTTCGAGTGGCTGGGCGGAGTGCTGCACGGGAACCTCGGGACTTCGCTGACCGCGCCCGAGTCGGTCTCGGCGTTCATGAGCGGACGGCTCGGGAACTCGCTCGTCCTGGCTGCAGCCACGATGACCGTGATGATCCCGCTCTCCTTGGCTCTCGGCCTTGCCGCAGGCACCAAGCCAGGGCAAGTAGTGGATCACCTCATCTCAGACTCGGCCCTCGCGATCATCGGAATACCGGACTTCGTTGTGGGCAGCCTGCTTGCGGTGTTCTTCGGCGTCGTCCTCCATCTGCTCCCGCCGGTCTCGCTCGTCCTTCCCGGAACCACGCCGCTGAGCGATCCGGCGATCCTGGTGCTGCCGACCATGACACTTGTGCTCGTCGGTTACGCCTACATGGTCAGGCTCGTGCGCGCCGGAATGAGCGAGGCCATGACGTCAGAGTATGTGGAGTGGGCCCGGCTCAACGGCATCCCCGAGGGGCGGATCATCCGAAAGCACGCGCTGCGCAACGCGCTTGCTCCCACCGTGCAGACGACAGCGCTCACGGTGCAGTGGCTCATCGGCGGGATCTTCGTGGTCGAGACGGTATTCGGGTACCCGGGCATCGGGCAAGGACTCGTGCTGGCCGTCCAGGCGCGAGACATCCCGACGGTCCAGTCGGTCGGCCTTATCATCGCGTTCATCTATATCGGCATCAACATCGTCGCCGACGTCGTCGTCATGCTGCTCATTCCAAAGCTCCGGACCCAGGCATGACCGTGCTGGCGGCGCCGGTCGCTCGGCGGCTACGGACACCAGGGTTCCTCCGTCCTTGGCAGGGCCGGGTCGGTCTAGGACTGTGCGTCTTGATGATCGGGATCATCGCGCTCGGCCCGCTCTTGTCGCCGCACGGCCCCGATCAGATCCTTGCGCGGCCCTTCGCCCCGCCCGGAGGGGCTTTCCCGCTCGGGACGGACGTTCTAGGCCGCGACGTGCTGAGCCGGATCTTGTGGGGCGGTCAGAGCGTCCTGCTGCTCGGTGGCGTGGCCACGATTCTCGCCTATGCCGCTGGCGGGACTGTCGGCCTGCTGGCCGGGTTCACGCAAGGCAGGCTCGACTATGCCCTCATGCGGCTGATGGATGTGATTCTCGCCGTGCCGCCGCTGTTGTTCTTGCTCGTCCTTGCGACCGGAGCCGGATCCGGGGCCTTGGTCGCGGTCGTGGGCGTTGCCGTGATCCAGGTCCCTGGGATCGCGCGGATTATCCGCGCAGCCACGCTTGAGGTTTCCGTGCGAGGCTACATCGAGGCGGCCATCGCGCGCGGGGAGCGCACGACCCGCATCCTATTCAGGGAGATCACTCCGAACATCTCGGCGACGATCGTGGCCGACGGGGGCACCCGGCTGACCGTTTCGATCCTGTCCATTGCCGCGCTGACTTTCCTCGGCGTCGGCCTCCAGCCGCCGGCTGCCAACTGGGCTCTAATGATGACCGAGAACCGGCCCGGCCTGACTTACCAGCCGTGGGCGGTCATTGCCCCGGCGCTGATGCTCGCCGCATTGAGCCTGGGCGTCAACTTGCTCGCAGACGCCTTTGCGCGGAGCATGGGCAGCTCCGCCCCGCCAGCGCAGCCAGCGACATGACCGACTCGGTGCTGGAGGTCAAGCAGCTGGAAGTTCGCGTGTCTGGCGGACCGGCGATCGTCGAGGATGTGACATTTTCCCTGGCCGCAGGCGAGGTGCTCGGCGTGGTGGGCGAGTCCGGGTGCGGGAAGACCACGACGGGCATGGCGCTGCTGGGACGTGAGCGGCGCGGGACCCGGATCACCCGCGGAAGCGTGCGGGTCCTGGGAACCGAGATCCTGCAGCTTCCCGAGGACAGGCGCAGGCAGCTGCGCGGAAAGGTAATCTCCTATGTCCCTCAGGAGCCCGGCACCGCGCTCAACCCCTCGCTGCGGGTCCGAGATCAAATCCGCGAGATCCTTCGGGCGCACGCCCCCGAGCGCAACTCCGAAGCGTTCGTCTGCGAGCTGCTGACCCGGGTCGGCCTCCCGGGCGACCGCGCATTCTTTCGCAGATTCCCCCATCAGCTCTCGGGCGGACAACAGCAGCGGGTAGCCATCGCCGCCGCGCTCGCGGCCGACCCGGCAGTACTAGTCCTTGATGAGCCGACGACCGGGCTGGACGTCGCGACGCAAGCGCTCATCCTTTCGGAGATCCGGCGGTTGCAACGCGAGCTGAACGTGGCGATGGTCTACGTCTCCCATGATCTCGCCGTGGTGGCCTCCATAGCCGACCGCGCCATCGTCATGTACGCCGGAAAGGTCGTCGAGGAGGGCCCGATCGGACAGGTGCTCTACACCCCGCGGCACCCGTACTCGCATGGCCTGGTCTCATCCGTCCCCGACCATCAGTCGCCACGCCGGCTGCGTGGCATCGCCGGGGTGGTTGTCGGCATCGGCGAGCGCCCTCCTGGCTGCGCTTTTGAGCCCCGCTGCGGCCAGGCGCACCCGCAATGCAAGTCCGAAGCCCCTGAGCTGCAAGAGGTCGCCTCCGGCCATACAGTCCGCTGCCACTTCTGGCGTCAGACACCTGTTCTGGTACGCGAGCCCGCGCTTGCCACCAAGGCCACGCTCGACAGGCCGGCGCTCCTTTCGGTCAGGAACATGTCGGCGGAGTACCGCTCGAACGCTGGACGCACAGTTGCCGTCCACGAAGTCTCTTTCACCATCCAGCCCGCCGTCGCAGTAGCGCTGGTCGGCGAGTCCGGAAGCGGCAAGACCACCATCGCCCGCTGCATCGCAGGCCTCCACTTTGACGGCACAGGCGAGATGGAATTCGACGGGAAGCCGCTGCCCTGGGGAGCCAAGAACCGGTCGCGAGAGCTGCGCCGAAAGATCCAGATCGTCTTCCAGAACCCCTACGACTCACTCAATCCACGGCAATCCATCCAGCAGCAGGTCGCGCGCCCCGCAAGGCTCCTTCGAGGCATCAGCCAATCAAAAGCTAAACGGGAAGCCCTGACAATGCTGGCGCATGTCCGGCTCCCGGCCAGAATTGCCGACCGGTACCCGAACGAGCTATCGGGTGGAGAACGGCAGCGCGTCGCCATCGCCAGAGCGCTCGTCGCGCAGCCGAGCCTTCTTGTCTGCGACGAGATCACCTCTGCTCTTGACGTCTCAGTTCAGGGTGCTGTGCTCGATCTGCTGGCCGACCTGCAGAAGAGCCTGGGCCTCGCGCTGCTGGTCATTTCCCATGACCTCGGCGTGGTGGCGAGCGTCGCGGACCGGGTCGTCGTACTGCACGCCGGCCGGATACGCGAGCAGGCGGCGACGCGCGATCTGCTGCACATGCCCCAGGATGAATACACCAAGATGCTGCTGGAAACCGCACCACGGCTTCATTATCCGGAGCTGGAGGACTAACCGGTGCAGCGGACTCAACGCGGTGTCGTGAGCCTGTCAGGGAGTCAGTCCTCGATGCAGGAAGCCACTGTGTAGAAGGCGGAACGGCGTACCCCCGCTCCCATCTGACGGTGGAGGACCTGAAGCTCGTCCTCGACTTCTGTTTGGTCTGGCCGCCCGCTTTGGGCGCGCTGGGCGCGTCGATGCGACTCTCGAGATACCTCATGACCGGTGGCACAGACCAGGAAGTCGAGGTCCGCCCCCCCGGTCGGCCTCCATCACGTGGTCGCCAAACAGGCGCTCCCTGCCTCGGGACGGCGCAGCATAACCGGCGACTGCGCGGCGGACGGCTCTCGACGCAGCAGGGCCTGCGGCGCGTTGTCGATGTCGAGACGTCTCGCTACGACGTCGAGGTCAATGACGTCGCCGGTCGGCACGAGACCCAGCGGTCCCGGCGGCGGCCTAGGGCGCGACGCGCAGGACCACGGTGCGGTACGCGGTGCCGCTCATCTGGCCGTCGCAGATCCGCACCATGTCTCGTACGCCTCGTTCCAGCAGCTTGGCCGGCAACGGCAGGTTCGCCACCTCCGGCATCCCCCAGCCGGCAGCGCCGCGGCCGATGTGCAGGGGTTCATGCCCTGCCTGTTAGATGCAGGAGCCGCTTGCGTGCAGGCAGTCGCAGCGGCGCCTGGCAGAACATGTCGGAGAGTCGGCGGTTGAGGCGCGCAATGCCTCGGCACGGTGTCGCCGTCGGCAATGCGCCGTTTCATTGCCGGGACGCGAGCGCTATCAGTTGACATGCGCCTGCCGCCACGCAAGCCCGGTACCCGTGAGAACTGGCGAACCGTGGACGGCCGCACGATGCCGTTTGGGCGGCCGGAGACTCGGGTTGGGATGATGATTGGTCAGGCTGCGGTGGGGTCGGCGGTGTCGCTGACCGGGAGGCGGATAGTCCGGTCGCCGAAATCGGCGACGAGGTCGAGCCGGCCGCCGAGTGCTTCGACGTAGCGGGCGATGACCTCGAACGAGGTGACTTCGCCGTGCTCGATCTGGGAGATCCTGGCGATGCTTACGCCCATCGTCGCCGCGATGTCTCGCTGGGCGAGGCTGAGCTGCTTGCGGGCCTCGGCGAGCTGATGCCCGCGCGTCTGGGCGAGCAGTGCCCGCGCTCCGGCCTCGATCTCCTCGGGGGAGACGCCGGCTGCGCGCAGTTCCCGTTCCAGGGTTTCCCACTCTTGCGGGGTGCGCTTCGGCATCGCCTGTTACTCCTCGTTGTCTGTCGTGTAGTCGAGGCAGAGCTGCTCGGCGATCGGGATGTTGTCGCGGTACCAGCGCTGCCAGTTTCCGGCATGGTCCCCGCCGAGCAGTAGCAGCGCCGACCGGGAGGGGTCGAAGGCGAAGATGATCCTTATCTCCGAGCGGCCGCGGGATCCGGGGCGCAGCTCTTTGAGATGATGGATCGCTGAGCCTCTGAGCCGGTCGACTAAGGGCCGGCCCAGCGCGGGTCCTTCCTCGCGGAGCGCGGCGACTGCCTACGCTACCTGCGTCGCTGAGGCGAGATCCTCCTTGATCAGCGTGGTGAACCATGCGGCGTACTCGTCGGTGACTTTCACCGCCCAGGCCAAGTGAACCTCCTGATTCAAGGCTACGCTTAACTTTAGCGTGTTGGTCCCTGTCGCGACAACCCGCCAGCAGGGTCGCGCGCCCCGGAAGGCCCTTGCAGGAAGGCCCGCGAGCGTCACGCTGCCTGCTGGAATCCGATCCGCGCCTGCCTAGTGACCTCTTCCGTCGTGGGGAAGCAGCAAGAATCGCCTGACGGCGCCAGCGGCCGCGGGACCTGGCCCGAAGTGGTCGCGGCTGACACGCCAAGAGCTAGAAGTTCCAGGATTTGGCGCTTCCTGGCTCTAGTTTGGCTCTTTTAGTTAGCCTAGGCAATGAGTATATGTTCGAAAATATATAGCTGAACTGGTGGGCGGTACTGGGATTGAACCAGTGACCTCTTCCGTGTCAGGGAAAGCACGGGATCGCGGGACCAGCTATACAGCACCTCCAATTGAGGCTCTAGCTGCAGGTACATGCGCCGCCAGTCGCGGCGTGTCGCTCGCAGTCGCTGGCAGTTGTCCCCCGGATAGTCCCCCAGGAGAGCTATACTGGGCGTATGCCGGAACGGCGCAGCAAAGGCGACGACGCCATTTACTTCGAGCATGACGGCCCATGCAAGGACAGTACGCGGCACCGGCGCTGTCCGGGAAGATGGCGCGGCGAGATCACTACCGGCCGCAGCCCGGAGGGCCGGCGACTGCGGCGGCGGGTCTCCGGCGCGAGCAAGGCCGCCGTGCAGGATGCCCTAAAAGACCTGCGGCGAGAAATAGACGGCGGTATCCGCGCGGCGGCGCCGCACTACACCGTCCGCCGGTGCTGCGAGGACTGGCTTGCCGACGGTCTGCCGGGCCGCGACCCCAAGACGATCGAGAAGAACAGGTACGTTCTGGAGCCGTTGCTGACGGTGATCGGCACTGTCCGGCTGCGGGACCTGGACGTCACCGACGTCGACAAGGCGCTCGCCGCGGTCGCCGCGACTCGGAGCAGCTCGACGGTCGCGATGGCGCACCTGTCCCTGACCCGAGCGATTACCAGGGCGCAGGCCAAGAACCTGGTCCTGCGGAATGTCTCCGCGCTGACCGGGACCCCGCTGGGGCAGCAAGGCAGGCCGAGCCGCAGCATGACCCTCGCGGAGGCCACTGCATTGACTGCCGCGGCGGAGGCGGCCGGACGGCGGACGCACGCGTACGTGATGCTGTCGCTGTGCACGGGGGTGCGTACCGAGGAAGCACGGGCACTGCGGTGGGAACACGTCGACCTCGGCGACCCCGCCAGCGTCCCGCCCCGGCCCGCGAGCGTCGCGGTCTGGCGATCAGTCCGAGCTAAGGGGGACACCAAGACCATGACCTCAAGGCGCACCCTCGCCCTCCCCGACCTCGCGCTGACCGCGCTGCAAGCACTGCACGATGCCACCGAACCCGAGCCGGGGAACCTGGTGTTCGCCACCGCCACCGGCAAGCCGCTGGACGCCGCGAACGTGCGCCGGTTCTTCCGGGCCGTCTGCACAGCCGCCGGGATCGGCCCCGGCTGGACCCCGCGTGAGCTGCGGCATACCTTCGTCAGCCTGATGTCCGACAGCGACGTCGCGGTCGAGGAGATCGCCCGGCTCGTCGGCCACGCCAGCAGCAAAGTCACCGAAACCGTCTACCGCCACCAGCTCCGGCCCGTCATGACCACCGGCGCCGAGAAAATGGACGCGCTTCTGGGCAAGGCCGGCTGAAGCCAGGCCTGATCCGGTGAGGTTGCACCAGGCACAAGGGGTCGGTCCGGCCCGCCACGTTGAGGACGGCCTACGGCCTGATCTTGACGTGTACGCATTGGCGTACACTTGGAGGGTGTCCGTGCCGGTGGTCATGTCGTTCCGGGAGTTCCGCGCGGGGCTCGCCGGGGTGCTCGACCGGGTCAGGCAGTCGCCGGGTGCCGCGGTTTTCGTGGGTTCCCATCGCAGGGCGGAGGCGGTGCTGGTGTCAGTAGAGCAGTACGAGGCGCTGCTGGAGGCCTCAGAGCGCCAGCGTGCGGTCGCGGCGGCGCTGGCGTCGGTCCGGGCCGAGGGCCTCGAGCCGAGCGCGGAGGATCTGACCCTGTTCGTGGATGTCGCGGCCGGGCAGATGACCACTGACGAGCTGCGGGACCGGATCCTGGGGCGCTACCGGCGGTGAGCGGCCCAGTCGGCCCCGATCCCTACCTTGACCCGGCCAGCGGGGTGCTCCGCAACCTGCTGGGCATTACCGATGCCGGCGAGCTAGCCCAGGTGGAAGCCGCGCTGTCGGCGTCACGGCTGGTCGACCTCGAACGGCGCCGGCTTCCCGGCGAGTACGACCTGGATCACCTGCGGGCGTTCCACCGCTACATACTCAGCGACGTCTTCGAATGGGCTGGTGAGCTGCGGACAGTATCGATCGCCAAGGGATCGCTGTTCTGCCTGCCGCAGCACCTGACAACAGCCGGAGCCGATGTCTTCGGCCGGCTGGCCGCGGCGGACCGGCTCCGGGGCCTGAACCGCGAGCAGTTCATCGGCAAGGTCGCGGAGTTCCTCGCAGACGTCAACGCCCTGCACCCGTTCCGGGAGGGCAACGGCCGTGCCCAGCGGGCGTTCTTCTCCCAGCTCGCCCACGACGCCGGGCACCATATCGACTGGATCCGCATGGACCCCGACCGCAACACTGCCGCGAGCGCGGCCGCCCACCACGGTGACCTCGCACCGCTCACCGAGATGCTCAGCCACCTTATCGACCGGCCGCACCCGCCCGGACCACCAGGCCCCGGAGGCAGGCGCGCCGCCTGATCCCGACCCGCGGCATGAGATGAGTGCGTCCATTGCGTATGACTGGACCAAGGAGGCTGACGCTGAGGAGCGAGCGTCGCGGCCTCCGGATTCCGTGCTGGTCCGGCTCAGGCCAGGTGAGATCGGCATAGCCCCGCATGGAGAATGGCGTCATGTCACGGCTTGCATCATCACCGGGATTCGATAGTGGGATGTGCTTGCAGCTGGCCCGCGGGGCGGTGTCTGTATGACGCCGGACGAGCGCGTTCGCGTTCGGCCGCCGCACCCAGCGCAAAGGCCCCGGCGGCACGATCCGCTACCACCTGCAGCCCCGCGACCAGTGGCTCGCGCTGATCCCCGGCGCGCATGCCGGCTACATCAGCTGGGCTGAGTACGAGGCCAGCCAGGCCCGGCTCGCCGAGTCCGCGCAGGCACGCGGCCAGGACCGCCGCGCCAGCCCGCCCCGCGAAGGGCCCGCGCTGCTGCAGGGCCTGGTCATCTGCGGGCGCTGCGGCGACCGGATGACCGTCCGTTACCACAGCCGCGGCGAGGTGACCGTCCCGGACTACAACTGCCAGCGCAACGGAATCTCGGCCGGCGTCCCCGCCTGCGCCTCGATCCCCGCCCAGGGCATCGACCTCGCTATCGGCGGCCTGCTGCTGGAAACCGTCACCCCGCTCGCCCTGGAGGTCGCGCTCACCGTGCAGGGCGAACTGGAAGCCCGTGCCGCCGAAGCCGACCAGCTGCGCCGCGCCGACGTCGAGCGGGCCCGTCACGCCGCCGAGCTCGCCCGCCGCCGTTACCTGGCCGTCGACCCCGGCAACCGGCTGGTCGCGGCCACCCTGGAAGCCGACTGGAACGACGCGCTGCGCCAGCTGACGGCGGCCGCCGAGCAGTACGAGCGGCGCAGCGCCGCGGCCAGCGCCCTCACCGACGCCGACCGCGCCAAGATCGCAGCCCTGGCGGCGGACTTCCCCGCCCTGTGGTCTGACCCGCGCACCCCCGACCGGGAACGCAAGCGCATGGTACGGCTGCTGCTCGACGACGTCACCCTCGCCCGCGACAGCAGCGGCAGCATCGCCATCCACGTCCGGTTCAAAGGCGGCCAGACAACCAGCCTCACCGTTGCCGCGCCGCTGGCCGCCCCCGACCTGCGCCGCACCCCAGCGCCGGTGATCGCAGCCGTCGACACGCTGCTCGGCCAGCACACCGACGCCGGCGTCGCTGACGCGCTGAACCAGGCCGGCACCCGCTCAGGAACCGGGCAGCCCTTCACCGCCGGGATGATCCGCCACATCCGCCAAGCCCACCACCTGGCCAGCCGCGAGGACCGGCTGCGCGCCAAAGGCCTGGCCGGAATCGGCCAGACATCCTCACGGCTGGGCGTCAGCCGTTCCACCATCAAGGAATGGGCGGCCGAAGGCCGCCTGAACAGCGAGATCTTCAACGACAAAGGCGAGCGGCTCTACCTGATCCCTGCCATTGCCCCGTTCAAACCAGTCGGACGGCCGCCCAAGAACCGGCAGCCAGCGGAAACCCTGCCGGACAAGTCATAGGAGGTGCAGTGTGAAGACCAGCCTTTATCACGAGGCTTGCGGGACCTGGCGGGATCGACCAGGCAGCCGTAATGCGCGGCGAGCTCGGCATAAGACCGGTTGATCTTCGGGTCATACAGGTCCGGACGGTCCACCCCGGTGCGCAGGTTGTCCGGGACCAGCCTGGCCGGCACCCCGCCGAAGAACCCGAACGCCGCCACATGGCACTCGGTCCAGGCGTGCTGGTCCATCGTGATGACCGGGCGGACGAACATGTGCCGCGAGCAGCACAGCACCATCGCGAACGCGTTCACCGTGCGCGCGCGCCCGGTCCGCGGGTCGAGCCACCGGCCCAGGCGGCCGTAGTCGATCTGCGCTTCGGCGCCCGGCTCGGCCGGCACCAGCCGCAGCACCGTGACCTGAGACCGGCGGGCCTCCTCGGGCAGGTTCGCCGCCACATACCGGCGCAGCGACGCCACCGACACCGCCAGGCCACGCTCGTCCCGCAGCCTCTGCCAGATCGTGGCCATCGTGACCCCCGCCTCCAGCTGCTCCACGATGTAATCCCGGTGCACGGTGATCGCCGGCCACGTCACCTGCCGCAGGCGCGTGTCCGCCAGCTCCGGGAACCACGCCCGCGCCAGCTCCGCCCACCGCTGCTGACTGACCGCCGGGCCGCCGGGTGTCATCCCGGCAGCCTCCGCCGCGGCCAGGTACTTGCGGACGGTGTTCCGCGACAGGCCCAGGCTGCCGGCGATCTCGTTCTCCGGCCGGCCCGCATGCCAGTGCGTGAAGATCTCGCAGATATCGATCACGTCGAACGTCCTCCTTGCCATCGGCCCCCTCCGTCACAAGGACGAGGGGAATCATCCTGACTTCCCGATGACCAGGTCCACCCCGACACGCACGTCCTGACCATGGTCAATAACGTGATCGGGGTGGTCAATTACGTGATCGCAACACGCCCCTCACTGCTCAATTTCGTGATCGCCGACACCTGATCAGCTGGCGATATGCGGTGGGACGGCGCGGGCGCGCCGGGCGGGCCTCCAAGGCTGAGCCCGGCGCGGGGAGCGCCGGACGCGGCGCCGCAGGCGCCGCAGGCGCCGCCTTGATCATAGGAAGGCGCTATTCGGCAGTTGGCGAGTTGTCGCCGCGGTCTCGCAGAGCCGACGTCTGTCGAATAGCTACTCGGCGTGCACGGTCGCAACGAGGTCTGCGGATCCGACTGTGGTCCAGTTTCATAGGAGTTCGGAGCCGTTCTGGATGACGAGGCTGAGGCTGCGCACGGTTATTGTGCGCTCGGGCAGGTGCATGCCGAGGGCGCTGATGATCGGCTTGGCGGGTTGCTCGCTGGTGCTGTAACAGAGCGTCACGTGCGGCCTCCACTGCTCAGTCTCGTCACTTGGGGCGTGGCCTGCTGCGCGGGTTGCTGTCCTTGCTGCACGGCGCAGCGGAGTGAGCGCATCGCCGGGCGTGACTGCGAAGAGGATGGCCTCAGGGTGGTAGATGATCTTACCGAGGCTGACGCTGATAGGCCGGATGTTCGCGAGCTGCTGCTTCGCGATGCTGAGCATCTGGTGTAGCTGGTTGTCGGAGAACTGGTCGGCCGGTCCGGCAACGAGTGTGGTCATGTGGAGGCAGTCGGGCGGTGTCATGTGCAGGCCGTCGAATGCGGCCAGCTGGTGACGTGCCTGCTGGGCGAGGTCGCCGACGTCGGGGTAGTCGCGCATGAGGACATGCCTGTACAGGGTCTGCTCGCCGGGCTCGGGGTCACGGCGCCTGGCCCAGCGGTTGGTCATCTGGTCTGGCAAGGTCATCCGGCTTCCCTTGTGTTGGGCGGTAGCGCGGCTGCTGTGAAGGCGCGGATCTGGCGTCTCATTCCGGTCGCCAGGGTGCTGTCGTGATACTTGCTGACCGCGAGCTGGGTGTCGAGGTCGGCTAGCCATCCGGTGACGGTGGCGATCCTGAGGTCTGCGGGCATGGCCAGCACGGGTGCTACTTCTGCCTGAGCGGCGTCGAGCTGGCCGCGGAGAAGCTGAGCGATTGCAGCGCCGATGCGGACCTGAGCCCAGGTGCCCGGAATCTGGGGTTCGCCGGATGCCCAGGCAGTCTCAGCTTCGGCGGCTGCGCGGACTGCGCCGTCCGGATCATTGGCGCGCAGGAGAACAGATAGCCGGAAGATCGCTTGTCGCTGAGCTGGGAAGGCCCAGGGCGAGCAGCTGACGGGTCCCGGTGCCATGACGTCGGCGAGCATATCGGCCCTGTCCAGGGCAGCCTTTGCGCGTGCGGAGTCGCCGAGCAGGGCAGCGGCGTTGGCTTCGTAGCTGGCGAGCTGCACCCTCATTGGCGTGACCGGGCCCTCGTGGAATCCGCGGCTGGCCATGTCGGCGGCTGTGGCGTAGTCGTGGCGCCAGCGGGCCGTCTTGGCGAGCGCGTACCAGGCTGGCGCTTCACTGGCGTCGGCCTCTTGGAGGTACAGCAGCGCGGCGCGGCCGTAGCGGTTGGCGTCGTGGTCGCGTCCGAGCTCGCCGAGCAGGACGCTCGCATGGGCAAGAGCCATGCCGTCGATTCTGATGAGGTCGCGGGTCTGCCGTAGGTGCTGTGTGCCGCCGTGCAGGAGTTCTTGCGTGCCTTTGTGAAGGCGAAGCACGTCGGCGAGAAGCCGTCCGGCTGGCCGCTTGGTGTGCAGGGCTGCGAGCGCGGCGGTGGTCTGGTCTGCCTGCTCGATCGCGTCATCTGTGGTGTTGGTGGCGGTGAGCCAGCCCGTCAGTCCGGCGAGGTCGTGGCCCGGCTCGCTGCCGCCGGTCAGCCGGGGAGCGGAGCCTCAGCACCGTCCGCTACGGCGAGGACGACGACCTGCCTGTCTGGCACGAGCCATCGGGCAGTTACGTCGACTCGGTGACGGGCGAGCTGCTGCCCACCTGGGACCAGGCCCTCGACGCCATCGGCCCGGCTGATCAGCCCCGGCACGTCGCCCGGTTCGGACCCAAGTTCGCCGCCCAGGGCGTGAGCCCTTGAGATAGTGCGGGTGCTTCTGCAGCTTCTCGCGGGCTTCGGATCGGGAGACACGCAAGGCTTGCGCACCTTGTCGAAGGGCTGGTACCAGCATGATGACGACTTCCTGATCCGACCGGCGCCGCTTGACCAGTTCAGGGTCGAACAGGCCCACCAGAGCCCAGCCGGTTGATGAACTCGACTAGCCGCCGCTCGCCGACTATCTGGCCGCGCAAATCGACGGCCTCGGCACGCTCAAGGCAGTGCTCCAGATGAGCCTGGGCCGGATCCGGCCGGGTCCCGAATTCGTCCAGGTCACCGCCGGCGCAGAAGTCCGGGCCGGCGCCGTGCAGTTCTACGCGCAGCTCCGCCTCAATCTTAGCGCAGGCCCGGATGCCGCCGGCAGCCTCGGCCGCAGCCAGCGCCCACGCGATCCGCCGGGTGCTCCAGGCCATCGAATGTCAGCGGCCCGAGGCGTTTCCTGCACGGGGCATGCCTAGGTGCTGGCATCGAACTGCCGGCCTTCGCCGGGCGGGTAATCGCCAGCCCGGACACCCGCTGCCCACGGCTGCGGCCACCTTGAATGCAACAACGGCCGGCAGCGCGGGCAGCGCCATGTCATCGAGCATAGGCGGGCGAGCTCGGCGGCGAGCAGCTCGTCGTCGGGGACCGGCGCGGTGACCGCGATGGCTTGCTCGCCGGCCAGCAGCATGGCGGGCTGGGTGAGCGCGGCCCGGATCTGGGCAAAGACGAACTCATCGAGGGCGTCGGCGCGGATGTTGCGTTCGGGGCAGCGGCGGTCTTCGCCGCCAGCCCGCAGCGGGTCGTGGTTGCGGCAGTAGTAGTAGCGGTGCCAGGTGCCGTTGCGGCCGCGCATCTTGTGGCAGTTGGTGCCGACACCGCAGACCCCGCATTTGACCAGGCCCTTGAGCAGCCATTCGCCGGGCTCGGCGCGGCGGGGGCTCCATTTGGCGTTGTCGCAGGCAACCCGGCCTGCTGCCTCGAATTGCTCGTCGGCGATGATGCGGGGGCAGCCGATCGGGATCCATTCCTCCCGCGGGCGCGGGACCTGGCGGGTCCGCCGGACGGGCCGCGGGTCGGTGATGATCTCGGTTCGGTTGAAGTAGACCCGGCCTATATAGGCCTCGTTGCCCAGCAGCCGGCACAGGGTGGAGCTGCCCCAGGTCGGCTTCCCGGTCGGTGAGGGGATGCGGTCGGTGTTGAGCCGCCGGCAGATCTCGCGGACGGTGATGCCGGCGGCCCGGTCGGCGAAGATGCGCCGGACTACCGCGGCTTCGGGTTCGTAGATCTCCAGGTGCGCGGCGGTGGTGCTGGTGCGGGCGACCCGCCGGTATCCGTAGCTGGTCTTCCAGGTGATGATCTCCCCGGCGCGGGCGCGGAACAGCTTGCCGCGCCGGTACCGTTCGGCGATCTTCGCTTTCTCGTATTCGGCGATCACGCCCTGCACCTGGGTGAGCAGCGTGGCCTGCGGGTCGCCGGCGGCAAGGTCGGGGGCGTCGGTGAACCGCACCGCGACCCCGAACCGGGCCAGCTCGTCCAGGATTAGGACCTGGTAGGCGTAGGCGCGGGCGAGCCGGTCCGGGGACAGGCACCACACCAGCTCGAACAAGCCGGCCTCGGCGGCGTCGCGCAGCGCGTCCAGTCCCGGCCGGTCCAGCCGCGCGCCGGACTGGCCGTCGTCGGTGTACTCGCCGGCCAGCTCGTCGCCGCTTACGGCCGTGCAGTCATCGTTGTCGGCGACGAGATCGCCGATGTCGCCGGGATCTCGGGTGGCAAGTTCGGCCCCGATCCGATGACCCTCTACCAGGACTGGGCGGCCTTTGCGGAATTTGCGTCGACGGTCAGCGGCGGCACCGGGCCACTCGTCGAGACCGCGCTGCGCAATCCGGTGCCCGCTCCCCGGCAGGTGTTCGCCATCGGCATCAACTACCGCAGCCACGCTCAAGAGGCTGGCATGGTCGTGCCAGACGTGCCCGCCACCTTCACCAAGTTCCCTGCGTCGCTGTCCGGTCCGTTCGACGACATCGAGATCACCGGCGACACCACCGACTGGGAGGTGGAGCTCGTCGCAGTGATCGGCACCCTCGCCGATCGCGTCGCCGAGGCCGACGCGTGGCGGCACGTCGCCGGGCTCACCGTCGGCCAGGACATCAGCCACCGGCAGCTGCAGTTCGCGGCCGGCGGCCAGTTCTCCCTGGGCAAGTCCCGCCGGGGCTACGGGCCGCTAGGCCCGTGGGTCGTCACGCTCGACGAGGTCCCCAACCCGGACGACCTCGCCCTGGGATGCGCCGTCGACGGACAGACGATGCAGGACGCCCGGACCAGCGACCTCGTCTTCAGCATCCCGCAGCTCATCGCGGACCTGTCCGCCGTGCTCCCGCTGCTGCCCGGCGACGTAATCTTCACCGGCACCCCGGCCGGCATCGGCGCGGTGCGGCAACCGCCGGTTTTCCTGGCGCCCGGTCAGACCCTCGAGTTCTGGATCGAGGGCATCGGCACCATCCGCAACCGCTGCGTGTAGCTTCGCCGGAGTCACCGCGCCATTTGTCCGGTCGTGCATGCTGCGAAGACGTTACCCGGATGAGCCCCCAGGCGATCGCAAAAGTAGTTGACTGACTGAGTCAGTCAGTTATAAGATGACGGCATGCCTCGCAAGAGACCGGGAGATCGCCTCGACCAGCTCGCGGACGCGGCGCTGACCGTCTTCGGCCGCACGGGATTCCGGCTCGCCCAGATGGATGACATTGCCGCCGAGATGGGCGTTGCCAAGGGCACCCTGTACGGCTACGTGGACAGCAAGGAGGCGCTGTTCGCGCTGGCTCTGGAGAGCATTATGCGCCCGGGCTCGGTGCCGCTGCCGCCGTTGCCGATAGCGGCGCCGAGTGAGGCTGAGCTGCTGGCCAGGGTCCGCGACCGGATAGCCGAGCTGGGCGCGCTGTCCGCGCTGCAGACCGCCCTGGACCGCCGCGGGCCGGCAGACGCCGGCAGCGAACTGGCGGGGATCATCGGCGAGCTGTGGGATCTGCTGGAGGCGACACGCCGCGGGGCGGACATGATCGAACGGTCCGCCCGTGACTGGCCGGAACTGGCGGAGGTCTTCTACATCGGATTCCGCCGCCAGCTGATCGGCAGCCTGGCCAGCTACCTCGAGCGAGGCGCGCGCCGGGGCGAGCTGCGGCCCGTCGAGTATCCTGGGGTGACGGCCCGGTTCGTCCTGGAATCGGTGGTCTGGTTCGCCAGCCACAGGATCGGCGACCCTGACTCGGCTGACATCGACGGCGAGGTAGCCCGCGCCGAGGTGACCAAGCTGCTGACCACGGCCCTCATCCCGGATGCGGCGAGCAGATCATGACCGGGCCAGGGGCAGATGGCGTCCTGCTGATCCACGGCGCCCATCACGGGGCGTGGCTGTGGGACGATATGGCCCCGCTACTCGAGCTGCCCTACCTCGCCGTCAGTCTCCCGGGTCGCGAAGGCGCCGCGAGCCTGCCCGCGTCGCTGGGGTCGCTCACCCTCGGCGACCTTATTACCGCGGCCGCCGCAGACCTCGACAGCACAGGATGGGATCGGGCAGTCATCGTCGGGCACTCACTGGGCGGCGCGGTCGCCGCCGGGCTAGCTGCCTGGGCGCCTGCGCGAACCCATCACCTGTTGCTCATCGCCGCGAACGTACCCGGCCCGGGCGGTTGTGCCCTTGATAGCTGGCCTCGCGGGCTCCGCTGGCTGCCGCGCGCGGCGCTTGGCCTGCGACCG
>JBKQTJ010000194.1:0-11603 GCA_052143255.1 Streptosporangiaceae bacterium
AGCCTCCGCTCTGCTCTCGTCCGCCCCGGCGCTCCGGCTGGGCCTCTCGCTCGACAGCCACCTCGACGGTTTCACCGCGTACGAGGAGGTCCTGGCCCAGGCGCCCGACGCCGAGCCTGATCGGGAGTGCTACCAGGTGTCCGAGGACGACCTGGCCGTCCTGATGTACACCGGCGGAACCACCGGGCTCCCCAAGGGAGTCATGCTCAGCCATCGCAACGTGATGACCGCGGCGATCGCCGCCGCCCTCGGGCTTGAATTCACAAAGCACGACTCCACCTGCTTCATCCTGCCGATCTTCCACGTCTCCTGGTGGCCGGTCATCGCGCTGCTGCTCGCCGGCGGAAAGGTCGTCATCAACCGCAAGCCCGACCTCAACGAGACCCTCCGGCTCATCCAGGACGAGAAGTGCACCCACCTGAACGCGGTCCCCACCATCTACGGGTGGCTCACAGACATGGCCGCGGCCGGCTCCTACGACATGAGCAGCCTGCGATCACTCACCTACGCAGGCAGCCCGATGCCCGTCGAAGTGCTCAAGCGAGCCATCACCGTCTTCGGGCCAGTCCTCACCCAGGGCTACGGCGCCACCGAAACCGCGGGCGGCCCCGTCACCATGCTCGAGGCCGGAGATCACCACCTCGACGGAGAAGACAGCCGCCTGCTGGCGAGCGCCGGCAAGGCCGCGCTCTGCTCGGAGATCAAAGTCGTCGACGCCACCGACGAGCGCGCCGGACCTGGCCAGATCGGTGAGGTGTGCGCCCGCGGCAAGCACGTCATGACCGGCTACTGGAAAAACCCCGAGCTGACCGCAACAGCCCTCAAGGGCGGCTGGTACCACACCGGCGACCTGGGCTACCTGGACGAACGCGGCTACCTGTTCCTCACCGACCGCAAGTCCGACATGATCATCAGCGGTGGCGAGAACATTTACCCCACCGAGGTGGAGAACGTCATCTACACCCACCCCGCCGTCCTCGAATGCTCGGTGGTCGCCACGCCCGACGAGCGCTGGGGAGAAATCGTCCACGCCGTCATCGTGGTCCGCGACGGCCCCCAGCTCAGCTCCGAGGAGATCATCGGGTACTGCCGCCAGAGGCTGGCCGGCTACAAGTGCCCGAAGAAGGTGACCTTCGTCGAGGCCCTGCCCAAAACCGCAATCGGCAAAATCAACCGTAAGGGCATCAAGGAGATGATCCGATGACTGCAATTTCACTTCGCGGCAAGACCGCATTTGTTACCGGCGGCCACCAGGGGATTGGCAGAGCCATCGTCGAGACGATCGCTGGCGCGGGCGCCAACGTGGCCGCGGTGGACGCCAACCCCGCCGTCACGGATTCCGCGGCCGAGATCGGCAAACGCATTCCCGGATCCGAAGTCATCGGGTTGCGCGCCGACGTCACCTCCGGCCAGGACATCTCCGCCGCCGTGGCGGAGGCCAATCAGCGGCTGGGCCCGATCGACATTCTGGTCAACGACGCGGGGATCGTCGGCAAGCGGGCGTTCTCGTGGGAGGGCGACGAAAACGTGTGGCTGAAGACCCTCGGCGTCAACCTGATCGGCACCTACCGGGTCACCAGGGCCGTCGTCCCGCAGATGGTCCAGGCCCGAGCCGGGCGCGTGATCAACATCGCCTCGATCTCCGGGAAGCAGGGCAGTCTCGGGAACTCGGCCTACAGCGCTTCCAAGCACGGCGTCATCGGCCTGACCCGCACGCTCGCGCAGGAGTTCGCCGCCCTCGGGCTGGGCGAGCTCACGGCCAATGCGGTCTGCCCAGGGGTTGCCGACACCGCGCTGGTGCACGAGGAGGGCGCCCTCCTGGACGGGATCGCGGCGCTCACCGGTGACAGCCGGGACGTGGTGATGGAGAAGTACATCCTTCCGCTGTCCCTGCTGCACCGCCTCATTGATCCGCAGGAGATCGCGGACATGGTGGCCTACCTCGCGTCCGACCGGGCACGGGGCATCACGGGGCAGGCGATCAACGTCTGCGGAGGGTCGGTGTTCTACTGATGAATACTTGGAACGGCAGGATCGTCGATGCCCATGTGCACTGGTGGGACGTCAAGGCCAACCCCTGGTACCAGTACATCCGCAAGGTCGACGAGATGTTCGGCACGAACCTGCACAGCAACTTCCTCCCGTCCGACTACCGCCGGGAAATCGGCGGGGCCGGGGTGTCGAAGGTGGTGCACGTTTCCGCTGTGCCCGAAACCCGGTACTACATCGAGGAATTGCGCTGGCTCGATGGCATCGCCGTGGGCTCGGGTTTCGAGGTCGGCTGCGTTGGCTCCGTGGACCCGGCCCTGGACCAGGCCGGCGTCCGGGCTGACCTCGACGTGCAGTTCGGCCTCGGCCGGCTGCGCGGTATCCGGGTCCTCGACGGCCTTGACCCGGACGGTGATGCCGCCCGTGTGCTCGCGGACTGGCTGACAGAGCACGATCTCGTTTTCGACCTGGTCGCCCGCCCGGACACGCTCGGTCGATGGACCCAGTTCGTCGCCGGCCGCCCCGGCCTCAGGGTGGTCCTGGAGCACTCGGGCTGGGCTTACGGGACTGACGAGGCGTCCTATCAGGCGTGGGAACGGACGCTGACCGAGTTCGCCAGCGGCACGGATGCGGCCGTGAAGGTCTCCGGCCTGGCCATGGTGACCTTCCAGATCAGTGAGCCGAGCCTGCGACGCTGGATCGAGGTCTGCGTCGACCGGTTCGGATGGGACCGCGTGCTGTTCGCGAGCAACTTCCCGGTTGACGGCGTCGGGGGCTCCTACGGGGACCTGCTGCGGGTCTTCGATGAGGTGCTGAAGGAGACGAGCGACAAACAGCTGGAGAAGTTCTACGCCACCAATGCCGAGCGGATCTACCGGATCTGACCCGGCCTAACTAAGCCCTCGATCCACCGCGTGAATTCGGGTGATCGTCTCCGGATAGATCTCCGTGTGGGATGTGATCTGATGTTTCTGGCTGGCATGGTTTTGCTGCCGCTCGCTTCTCGTGCGGCTTGTCCGGGTTCCGGGGGCGGGATCTGGGTGGCGGGGGTCTGGGGCCGTGGACTGCGCGCGACCTGGTTTCGGGCTGGTCAGGCCGCCCGGCCGGGCGGCCCGCAGCCGGCCTGGAACAGGTTCGGCCATGCCGTCTGGTGATGCCAGGCCAGCGGCAGGTGCAGGGGTGAGGCGGCCGCGGCCTGATCGTGCCATCCTGGCGGCGACGTCGATCAGGTCAGCGCGGATGGTGGCGCCCCTTGCCTTACCGTGGATCGGCGAGGCCAGGCACCCGGCGGAACGCAGCAGGTTGTGGGTGATGGCGGCCAGGGTCAGCCGGGCGGCATTAGCAGCAAACCGGCCGGATGGCAGGTGGGCCAGCGGGCCGCTGGTCCAGTCCGCGAACACCTGCTCGATCACTGCGTGGTCGCGGTGCTAGGCCTCGGCCTGGACCAGCGCGAACGGCGAGTCGGTGAACAGCTCGCCCTGCCCGGCGGCGGCCCGAGGGCTGAGGTCGCGGATCCGGCGGACGATCAGCCGGGCGGTGATGGCCTGGCCTTTCTTCGAGGCGAACGCGGTGTATTCGGTCTCGGCGACCTCGGCGTCGGACACCCAGCGGTGCAGCTGGTCGTCCCAGACCGCGCGCGGGTAATTAATCGAGGTCCAGGCGTCGCCGGGGATCGCGGCGATCGCCGCCTTGACCGCGGGATCCAGCCGCGCGGTGACCGAGAAGTACGCTCCGGCGCGGCGGGCCGCGTGGCACACCGCGGCGTTGTAGTAGCCGGAGTCCATCCGGGCCACGACCTGCCCGGTGCACCCGGCCGCCCTTGCGGTGCCGATCGCCTCGGCGGCAAACGACGCGGCGCCGCGGGCAGTGTGCGCGCTGCCGCCGCGCAGCCGGGTTCCGGCGATGACCGGCGCGCCCTGCGGCGTGCTGATCGTGGCGGCTAGCGCGTTCAGCCCTCGCACCAGCACCGTCTTGCCCTGAATCTTGGTGTGTCCGAACGCCGCGCCCCCCCTGCGTGCGCGATCCACAACTATGAACGAGGCGTGGATCTGGTCGCGATCCAGCAGATGCTCGGACACTGGCAGGTGGCTACCACGATGCGCACGTCTCGCCCTCGGCCACGTTCGTGGAGGACGCCTGGCGGCGGGCGGTATGGGGACGCTGGGCAAGCTCGCGGAGGGCGGCGATGGATGTTAGGTGGCGGCTGCGGATGGCCGCGGCGCAGCGTGAGGTGTGGACCGGCGCACAGCTGCGGCGGCTGCTCGCTGAGCGTGCCGGGCTGCAGATGTCCTCGGCGTCGGTGTCGGCGCTGCTCACCGGGACCCCGGCGCAGGTCAAGCTGTCCATGCTCGCGGCCTGTGCACAGCTCTGGAATGCGGCCCCGGCGACCTGATCGAGGTCGATATCGCCCCGGTTGCCCCGGCGTCGATCCCTGCCCGCCAGTCCCGGCCTGAGCCGAAGCCAACCTGGGGCCGGTCGATGCCGCCGGTCTGACCATGACGCCGCTTGCTCGCTGCGCCGACTGCGGCGCACCGCTTAGCCGCAAGAAGATCGCCTGGTGCTGGCGGTGCGAGCAGGAACGGGCGAAGGCGCCCTGCCCGGCTGCGGGCGCCTTCGGCTGCTGGCGCCGCAAACCGGCAAGTGCGTCATCTGCTCCCGGACATGTGCCGACTGCGGCAAGGTGGTCCGGCCGCTGGGACGTGACCGCTGCAGCCGCTGCCATCGCCGGGTCGAGCCATCACGGGCCCGCCGGCCCTGCGGGAAGCCCGCGGTGATCATCGCGCACGGGCTGTGCGACAACTGCTGGCAGCAAGACCCGGCCCGCCTGCCCGGCCAGGCCGAACGGCTCGCGCGCCAGGCTGGGCGCCCCGCCGGCCTGGCTGGCCGGCTTCGCCCAGCACGCCGCCGCCCGCCACAGCGCGGGCCGGACCTCGCTGATGATCAGCCGCCCCGGCCGCCTGCTCGCCGAGACCGGCAAGGCAACCCCGCAGGCGATCCTGGAGAAAGCAAGCCAGCCAGGTCGTCAGTCACCGGGTCCGCTCGCCCGTGCTCTGGAAGACTTCTTCGCCGACAGCGGGTTGGCCTTCGCCGCCGACCATTACGCCCGCCGCCAGGCCGAGCGTCGCCGGCGCCAGATCGAGCAGCCCCCCGAGCCGCTGCGTCCGGCGGTGGACCGCTGGGCCGCGGCCATGACCACCACCGCCCAGCACGGGGCATGGCAGGCCGGCACCCGCCCGCGTTCCGACCGCACCATCACCGACGAGCTGTCGGTTCTCCGCGACCTGGCCCTGTTCCTGATCACCGAGCGCGGCAAGACCGACTGGGCCACCTTCCAGGCCGATGACCTGGAAGCGTTCCTTGCCCTGCGGCCGGCGAGCCGCGGACGGCGGCTGACCATCTTGCGGTCGTCCTTCGGGTGGGCCCGGGCCAGTCACGTGACGCTTGCCAGTCCCGCCGGCCGCCTGCCGGCCGCCCGTCATCGCGGCTACCACTGCCGCACCCTGCCGGTCGCCGAGCAGCGGCGCCTGTTCTGCCGGTGGACCAGCGGCGACCCGGCCGTCCGCCCGCACGAGGCCCTGGCCGGCTTACTCGCACTCCTGCACGCCACGCCGTCCCGGGAACTGCGCCACCTCGAGGTGAGCGACATCGATGCCGCCGCGCGCACGCTCAGGCTCGGCTGCCGACCTCATCCGGTCCCCTGGACCCGGCCACCTGGCAGGCGCTGCAGCGCTGCCTGGACCATCGCGAACAGCTCGGCACCCGCAACCCTCACGTCATCGTCACGGCACACACAAAGACACGGCGCACCCCGGCCTCGGACGGATACATGGTCCGGATCATGGACGCGGCCGGCGTGACCTCCCGGACCTGCGCGCAACCCGCCTGATAGACCTGGTTGGCAGCCTCGATCCGAAGCTCGTCTGCGAGGCCCTTGGCATGGACCTCGCGGGGTCCTCCCGTATGCGGCCGACACCATCCAGGACGCCCGGCTCGCCGACCTGTGAACTTCAGGCGCCACCTCGCACACGTTGCCTCGAACGTGTGCGCTTTGCGCGGGTCGTTGACCGTGGTTTCCGTCCTGAGTGCTTTGCCCTCCTTGAAATACTGTTTGATCCCGGAGTGCTTGTAGTCGATATGCAGGGTGGGGATGACGCCGTCGGTGAGGACGCGGGTGCGGAACCGGCCGGGCGTGGCCCGCGGTCCCTTGCGGATGATGCGCCGACCGAAGACAAGCCCGGCCGATGTCGAGGTTGTCCCGGATGAGCTGCTCGAAGAAGATCCGCCCGCTGACCGGCTTGTCCAGTACCTGGGTGAGGGAGAACTCGGCCTGCAGCACCGAGACCTCATACCGGTACCCGCTGCCGGCTGGCCCGACGGGCAGCGCATCTCCGCTGTAGTACATCCCGCGCCGTAGCATCGCCGTCCCGGCATAGATTTTCTCGGCGACCGCGTGCTGCATGAAGTGCTCCGGCGCGATGATCGGCACCTTGGTGTCGGGTGGGACGACCCCGAGCACTCCGCCGAAGTGATCCAGGTGCGGGTGGGTGTAGATCATAGCGGTAACGGGACGGTCACCCCGGTGCGCGCGATACAGCGCGAACGCGGCTGCCGCGCATTCCTGCGAGCTGACCGGGTCGATGACGACTACGCCGGTGCGGGACTCGACCAGCGTCATGTTCGCCAGGTCGGCGCCGCGAATCTGGTAGACGCCGGGAGTGACCTCGTAAAGCCCCTGCAGAGCGGTTAGCTGACTGTGCCGCGACAGGCTCGGATGCACTGTCTCCGGACAGGCGCCCGTGGTGGCGAGGCCGAACTGATCCGCCTCGAAGACCGCCTGCCCGTCCTCGTTCCTGATCACGCCGGGCTCGAGCCTGGCGATCAGCCCGCGCTCGGCGCTTTCGAAATCGGTCCGGTCGGAAAGGTCGGCGGGCATGCGCGTCTGCGGATGGGAGTGGTGGTGTCGAGGTCAGCGAAGCAGCGCCAGCCGATACGCCGCTTCATCCGGCGCGGGTGATTGCCCGGCCCGCCCGCGATGGCAAGGGTTGCGCATATAACCACGGATGCCGCAGACCGGTAGCCTGGATGGCCTGGAGGCGCAGATGAACCCACTGTCCCGGGTAGCAGGCATGGCGGTCGACCGAGCGATCGGTCTGCATGGGACGGCGGAGCCATATACGCTCCGCCGGGATGTTCCGGTGCCGATGCCGGACGGCATCGTCCTGCTTGGCGACCACTACGGGCCTGCCAGGAACGACGCGCCGATGCCGGTGGTGCTGATGCGGTCGCCTTACGGCCGGGGCGGGATCGCCGGAATTGTGTTCGCCGCACCGCTAGCTCGCCGGGGCTTCCAGGTCTTCATCCAGAGCATCCGAGGCACATTCGGCTCCGGGGGCGAATTCCGCCCGTTCCTGCATGAGCAGGAGGATGGCATCGCGACCGTGGCCTGGCTGCGCGAGCAGCCATGGTGTGACGGCCGGGTCTCGATGACCGGTCTCAGCTACCTAGCCCACACTCAGTGGGCCATCGCTCCGTACGTCGACCCGCCGCTGGAATCGGTGTCGATCAACGTCACGGCCGCGAAGATCACGGCAGTCTTCTACGAGCACGGCGCGCCTGGCTTGCGCAACGCCCTGAACTGGACCGGCCTGATTGGCCGGCAGGAACGCGGTGCGCTGGCGAGCCTGCCGAACCCGGTGCAGCTAGCCCGGATGCGCAAGGCGCTGCGGAAGGTGCCGCTGCAGGCCGCGGACCTAGACGTAGCGGGCGCACCGGTCGCGTTCTGGCGGGACTTCGTCGGCCATTCGGCGGCCAGCGACACGTTCTGGGCTGGCGTCGATCACCACGGCGCGGATCTCGCGAGGCTGCCGCCCGTCAGCATGGTGACGGGCTGGTGGGACCTTTTCCTGTGCGAGCAGCTCAGAGATTACGCGGCTATTCGCGCAGCCGGGGTCACGGCCACGCTCACCATCGGCCCGTGGCTGCACGCCGAACCCGGCGAGATCAGGGTGATCAGTCAGGAAGACGTCGCCTGGCTCAGCCATCACCTGCGTGGCGCCGCATTGCCGCAGCGCGCACCGGTTCGCGCGTACCTGCAGCAGGCCGGCGGCTGGCTCGAGTTCGAGCAATGGCCGCCGCCGGACTCCATTCCGACCTCGTATTACCTGCGCACCGCTGGCCGGCTCGCGGTTGAGAGGGAGCCAGGCGATCCGATGCCCGCCTGGTTCATCTATGACCCGGCCGATCCGACGCCGTCAGCGGGCGGTCCGCTCCTGCAGCCGCCCGGTAAGCAAGTCGACAACGCCGTGATCGAATCCCGGGCCGACGTTCTTACCTACACGACCGAACCGCTCGATGCGGACCAGGATCTCGTCGGGCCTGTCAGTGCGCGCATCTTCGTCCGCACCGGGATAGAGTACGCTGATCTCTTCGTCCGGCTGTGCGACGTCGACGACAAGGGCGTATCGCGGAACGTTGTCGATGGCATCCGACGGCTCAGTCCGGATACCGTGCCCGCTGCCGATGTGCAGGCCGGCCAGGACGGTGTTCTTGCCGTGGATGTCGAACTGTTCCCGACCGCTTATCGCATGCACGCCGGGCACCGGCTTCGGCTGCAGGTGTGCGGCGGCGCGTTCCCCCGTTACGCCAGGAACTTCGGAACGGCCGAGCCGTTCGGCACCGCGCACGTCGGCCGGGGCTGCCGGTTTGAGATCTTCGCCGACTCGCAGCATGCGTCGTGCCTGGTCCTGCCGTTCTACCGGGATACCGCTTCAGGCTGATTCGTGGGCTTTAGGGCTGACTCCTTCACGCGTGACCCCGCCGCGGACAGCGAGGTACTCAACGAGACGAACTCGGATGAGGTCATTGCGTTGCTCATCGGCTGGGTGGAGAGCGTCGTGACGCCGATCTAGGTGGCTGGTGTCGAACCGCGGTTTCTGGGGCTAGTGAGCAGGCAAGCCGCCTTGAGTTCTTGGCGATGGCCGGTGGATCATTCGGCTGCCGGCAATCTGGCTGCTGTGACTCGGCGGGGGCTGAGTGGCCAGGCGGGTATGGCTGCTGACGGTGGAGGGGTGCTCGGCGTGGTCGCCGTTCATGCAGTGGCTGCGGCCCAGCTTCCATTGCCGGCAGTGAGGCCGAGGACCGCCAGCCTGGCCAGGCTTACTGCTGCGGCGAGCAGGGCGAAGTCGGCCGCGACCTTGAGCCGCCCGCGGACCCGGGCACGCCGTCCGCCGTGGCGGCGTCGCATCAGGTGCCCGATCTTGCGTTCGACCTTGGGCCGGGTCGCCCGGTAGTCCGCACCCAGTCCGGGTCACGCTGACGGGCCCGGGCGGCCGCGAGTTGCTCTTCATAGGGCCCGGCGTAGATGGTGCGCCCGCTCCTGGCGGTGGTGCACTGGGCGGCCGGCGCACAGGACGCGCAGGCCTGGCCGAAGTAGGCCATGGCGCCCGGCTTCGCCCGGCGCAGCGGTGCGATCTGGCCGGCCGGGCAGGTCACGGTGCGCGCGGTCAGGTCGATGCCGAACGCGTCCTTGGTGAACCGGCCGCCGGCCGCCGTTGGGGGCTGCACCTTGCACATGCTTCTCGCGCCGGCGGCCTGCAGGTCAGCGAGGAACTCCCGGCGCCGTAAGCGGCGTCGCCGTAGACGCTCAGCAGCTCCTCTTCAGCCGCCGGGGCCGGCTGTCCGCCGGCCGGCGCATCATCACGGCCGGCCGCAAGCTCGTCGCTGAGCAGCTCGCAGGCAACGCTGGCATCGCCGGCATTGCCGGCGGTGACCGTGGTCGCGGTCACCAGCTCGGAGTCCGGGTCGATGCTGAGGTGGCCCTTGTAGCCGTCGAACCCCCGCGCGGAGGTCTTGCGCCCGTGCCGGGCCTCAGGGTCAGCCGTTGAGATGATGCGATCCGGCGCCACCCGCCGGGCGATCCGGAACACGCCGTTGTCGCCCTCGTCGAGATCCTGGCCGGCCACCGTCGCCGGCAGCGCCGCGGCCTGCGCGGCTGCCGGGTCAAGGTCCCTGCCATCCAGCAATGCCAGTGCCGCCAGCGCGTCGCGGGCCAGCGCGTCCACCAGCTCCCCGCGCGCCGCCGCGTCCTCATAGTCGCAGGCCGGCTTGCCCGCGGCAGCGTAGTCCTCGTCACGGCGCAGTGCCGCGCGCAGCTGCACGGCCAGCGCGGCGTCGTAGGCCCGCAGCATTCCGCGGATCGCTGACCGGACCAGCGTGACGGTGTCCATCGTGGCCACCGCGTCATACAGCGGGGCGGAGTCCAGTACCCGCCGCCTCCCGACCAGGCCGGCCGCCTTCGCCGCCGCGAGCGTCGCCTCAAAGATCCGGTCCGGCCGGGCCGAGCGGGCCAGCCGGGCCCGCATGTCCACCAGCACCGTGTGCACGAAGCCCGGATGCCGCGGTCAGCCCGCCCCGCGCGCTGGCCATCACGGAAGATGCCGACCTTCTCGTGGTACATGCCCTCCGACGTGCCCTCGAAAATCGTGAAGATCTTGGCGAGCGCGATCAGCGCGGTCCGTCACGAGATCCCTCACTCGATCAACCCGGCTCGCGGGCGGCGCCGCCACCTGGTACGTCACCATGCGCGCCCTTCGGCATGGAAGGGCAAAGCCCGAGTGCCGGCGCTTCTCCCCGGTGCAGTGCTGCCCACCCGCCGGATTCAGGCAGACCAGCCGCCTGGTGCGCGCGTCATGATCGCGGACCCCGTCCGCTATATGTCCGTGGACAGCTGTAGAGAACCGGACTCAGCGGGACTCAGATGCACATCACGCCCGGCGAACAGCGCGGCCCGTGATCCCGAGAATACCCAGGCCACGGGCCGTTTCCGCAGGTGGTGGCAGGTGTTGGGTTCGAACCAACGTAGGCTGAGCCGACGGTTTTACAGACCCTCGGATGAACGGTGTCTACCAGGGGCGAAGGCTCGCGTCGGCCGCGAGCTGGGCACGTACTGGGCATGATCATGGGAATGCGGTCCTGCCACGATCGCTGACCACCTGCTGCAAAACAAACTCGCGCTGTCGGGTTGGTCAGCCGCCCAACCTCGACGTTCGTTTCCAGATCGTGAGCTGGGGCCGGACCCCATGCTCGGGATCGAGTGCCCTGACCGGTGCCGTGGCAACCTTGGTGAAGGCTTCGTGCAGGTAGTCCAGCCGGGCAGTGCGATAACCGCCATCGCCGATGTATGCGACGGTGTTCCCGGAGTAATAGGTCAGGCAGTCACCTAGTGACGAGAACAACGGCGGCCAGCACAAGAACAAGGCACGGTCGGCGTGGCCGGACAACACGGTCTGATCGCCCTGTTCGACGTGGGTCCATGGCCGGGTCCCTGAGTGGTACCTGTTGGTGCGCAGCCCGTCAACGGGCGCCTGGTCGAAGGCGACAATATCCACGCCGATGGAGCGCAGCCTGTGTGCCCAGTAGCCCGTGCCCGCGCCCAGCTCAACTAGTGGTCCCAGCCCAGCTAGCAGCGCCAGGGTGGCATCACTCGGCAAGGCATAGGCGTAACGCTGAGCCAGCATCAGCAACACGTCCTCGGCGCCGCCTGCCAAGCATTCGGGCACGCGGCCGCTATCGAGCATCTCAATCGACTGGCTGAACTGATCGTCTTGCATCCGCGA
>JBKQTJ010000195.1:0-2987 GCA_052143255.1 Streptosporangiaceae bacterium
CGCCCGCGTCGCGCAGGGCCCTGATACTGGAGTACGCGTTGTCCAGGCTCCCCTGCGGATAGACGTTCATACTGCGCGATAGCGAGTCGAGCCATTTCTTGTCCAGCCTGGAGCGCACCCGCTCATCGGCGGCCAGCGCGGCCGCGTTGTTGCCGAATGCCGTCGAAAGCGTCACCAGGGTGGGGATGACGAAGACGCCGGCTGTGGCTATGTTGTCGATGAGCTCGTGGGTGGGTGAGTCGAGGAACAAGTGCCCGAGGCCGTCAACTCCGGCATCGACGGCTCGCTGGGCACCTTCGGCCGTCGTGATGTGCGCGATGGCGAGCTTGCCGTGGCGATGCGCTTCGTTCACCGCGGCGGCGAGCGTGGCGTCGTCAAGGACCGGGAGTCCCGGGAAGCCGATGCAGCTGCCGTCTTCGATGAAGACCTTGATGTAGTCGGCGCCCCTGGATACCTGCCTGGAGACGAATCGTGCCGCCTCGCCTGGAGTCGAGACGGACGGGAACCGATAGAAGAACCGGATGAACAGATTGCTGCTCGAATTCATGTACTCGGCAGGGTGGCCCCCCTTCGGGGTGACGCCCATTTCCGCGGAACGCAGGTCTGCGACGTCGTTCCTTGCGGCTATCTCGCTGCGCCGCCTGGCTGACCAGCGCCCCATCATCTCCAGTTCCGTGGTGACGCCGAATTTCAGCGCGTTGCGCAGGCCGTCCATGTCGGTGTGAACGTGGGAATCGATCAGTCCGGGCATCAGGGTGGCGCCGCGGCCATCGACGACCACAGCATCGCGCGGTGCCGAGGGACCGACCGCCTCGATGCGAGCGCCGCCGACCACTACAGTCGTGTCGCTGATCGCGCGCTCGCCGTCAAAGATTCGCACATTAGTGATGGCCGTGGCGCGGCTCATCCGACCCACTTCCGTCCGGATGACCTTAGCGCCCGGGCACCCGCGGCGCGGATGGCGAGCATCGTCCCGTAATAGTTCCCGGTTGGGGTACATGCGGGGCACGCAACGACCTGCACATGCCGGGCGCGGGGAGCTGGCGCACGAATTACCGTGCTGAGGTAATAGGCGCCGATCTGCCGGGCTGGCTCACCGATCAAGACGGCGTAGCAGCTGCACCCGACTGACGCGACCACGGTCGCGACGTCGTCCTCTCGCAGTGTTCACGCCCCAGTCGCGGCTGGTGTCGGCAGGGCAGACCGCCACGTTCGGCTTGCCGATCGCCGTCATCGCACGGACCAAGTGCGTCGCGCATATCGCGGGGATGTGCGCTCCCAGACCGGTAATACAGCATTACCTTCCGTAACAAGTGAAGCCGTTTGGACTGGCGGTCGGCCGTCGAATCCTTGCTAGTTGCTGGTAGATTGCATCTGGAGATGCAGTCGAGATACAATATTAGCATGTCTACGTCGACTGTTGGGTTCGCGGTGGCGGATGAGGACCAGGAGCGGCTCGCCCGCCTCGTGGAGCATTTCGGGCACGGGAACCGGTCGGCGTACCTGCGGGCGACGCTGCCGGTAATGGAGTCGCTGGCCCGGGCGGAGCGGCTGCGTGAGCTCCAGGCCCGTAACGCGGAGCGGGCCGCGGCCGCGGGCCAGGATTATGAGTCGCTGCTGGCGGAGATCCGCCGGGCGTACAAGGGCGGGACGCCGGGGCAGTGAGCGTGCCCGGCCCGGCGGCGGTGTCGGTCGTGTTCGACGTGAACGTGCTCGTGCTGGCGGTTGCCGTGGGGGAGTCCCCGTTCCGGAGCTGGCCGTCACCTCCGCCGACGTCGGGCAACTCGAGTCCGGACTGCCTGGGCGTTGTCAATGACGCGGCGGAATTCGCGCTGTGGCTCTCGCCGCACATCCTGGCCAACACCGGCCGGGTGCTGGCGACGGTGTTGAAGACCCCGGATGAGGAGGTCGATGACTACCTACGGGCGCTGGCCGAGATGGCCGAGGCGTCCGGCGGCGGCATCACCGACCCCCCGCAGACCGTCGGAGACTGCCCGGACTGGGAGGACAACCGGATCCTGGATCTGGCGGCGGCGGTAGGAGCGTTCCTGATCGTCTCTGCCGACGCGGACCTCACGAGCATGTCGCCCTGGCGGGGCCGGCCAATCATCGAGCCGTCGCAGTTCGCGTAGATGGTCGACGCCTCCCGCCGGGCACGCAGACGGCGACGGTGAGTACTGCCGCACGCTTGTGGCCAATGCCGGACAGGGTTGAACAGGGCCAGACTGGCTCGTCTTCCTGGCGATCGGGTACGAGCGAGCTCTACTGCGGGCCATCGCTGCCGGAGTGCTGATCCTGGTGGACCTTCCGCAGCCCTCCAACTATGCCGCTGTGGGCTACCGCGCGCTCTGGACATTGTGCGGCGTCGGGATCGGCGTGCTCGTCATGCTCCTCGCCGGGCTGCTCACCAGTCGCGCCGCCAGAACGCCGCCAAAGCCAACGACACGACCAGCCTGAAGGGCGCCGGTCGTGGCCAGGGCCTTGACGAGCCATGACTCCCAGGCCCTTCTGGTCCGCTCGATGCTGATGTCGCTGTTGTAGGCGTGGTGGCTCACCGCCACGGTCATGCCCAGCGCCGAGCGGCCTCTGGCGCGTCCACATTGACCAAAACGGATTTGTGAACGAGGCGGCGAGAAACCTACCGCAACGGCGACCGCTCTCTAAGGCGCGGCACCCACGAGTAACGTGCCTAGCACCGGGACCGCCCACGAGACGGTCCTTGGTGGGCTGTCCATCGGCGTCTCAGCCGTTCGTCGTCAGGGCGAGACCGTCCCGGCAAGGAGGAGCACGTTGAGCGTTCCACGGATCGTATCGGCTGATGAGTGGCTCGCCGCGCGTAAGGAACTGCTGGCGGCAGAGGAGCAGGCGGCCAAGGCACTGGCTGACGTCAGCGAGCGCCGCCGGGAGCTGCCGGCCGTCAGGGTAGAGAAGGAATACCTGTTCGACGGGCCGACCGGGACAGTGAGCTTGCTGGACATGTTCGAGGG
>JBKQTJ010000196.1:0-4645 GCA_052143255.1 Streptosporangiaceae bacterium
TCTCCTGGCCGGTGGCGCATGCGGCGTTCGCCGCCGCGGCGGACCCGGTGCTGGATCAGGTCCCCGCGCCGGTGGCGTACCTGGGCATCGATGAGCACCGCCGGGGCCGGCCCCGGTGGATGCTGGACGCGGACACCGGGGAGTACCTGCTGCTCGCCGACCGGTGGCACACCTGCTTCTTTGACCTGTCCGGGGATCAGGGGCTGCTGGGCCAGGTGGAGGGCCGCACCGCCGATGACGCCGCGTACTGGCTGGCGCAGGCCGCCCCGGCCTGGCGGGACGCGGTCCGGGTCGTCGCGATCGACATGTGCTCCATCTACGCCTCCGCGGTGCGCCGGATGCTGCCCGCCGCGCGGATCGCGGTGGACTTGTTCCACGTGGTGCACCTGGCCGTGAAGATGACCGGGGACGTGCGCCGCCGGGTGGTCCGCGGCAAATACGGCCGCCGCGGCCGGTCCGGCGACCCCGAGTACGGCATCAAGAACCTGCTGGTGCGCAACCTGGAGCACCTGTCACCCGCCCAGTTCGCCAAGGTCACGGGCGCCCTGCAGGCGGATCCGGCCGGGCAGGAGATCGCCGCCGCCTGGATCGGCAAGGAGAAACTCCGCCACGCGCTGAACCTGCGCGCTCGCGTCACCGGCTCGGTCCCGGGCGAGCGCAACGTCCGGGACCGGCTCTTTGCCTTCTACGACTGGTGCGCCGGCAACGACGACATCCCTGAGCTGGTCAGCCTGGCCAGGACGGTCTCCCGGTGGGAGGACGAGATCGTCTGCGCGGTGCTGACCGGGATCACGAACGCCACCTCCGAAAGCCTGAACCGGCTCGCCAAACTCGAAGCCCGCCTGGCCTACGGCTTCCGCAACCCGGCGAATCAGCGCAGGCGCGTCCGCATCGCCTGCACCCGCGGCACAAGACGCCCATCACGCACCGCAACCGGCAGGAGAACACGCCAGGTAACCGCCCAGAAACCCCATCCCGGTTAAGTTCGAAGAGCCCGTTATGCCGAAACGCTGGATATTTGGCGGGGTTGCTGACCCTAACAATCCTCTCCCTACAGAGCATGGACGTCGGCGAGGAGTCGCAGCGTTGGTACGGATAGCGGTCCAGCTTCACCAGGGAACAGGACGCCGTGGACCTCATTGACAGGGTTAGGCTCGAAAAGCATGCCGACCTAATCTCTCGGTAGCGTCCCGGTCACCGCTTCTATACCACATCCCGCCGCGAATCGGGCTCCGCCGCCTGGAATCCCCTACGCTACGAGACATGGAGCTGTCTGGGGAGCCATCGCGCTGGCAGGGGCAGAAGTCCAGCTTTCCGTGGGAACAGGACGCCTTGGACCATATCAAGGCTCGGATGCCCGAAGCCGAGCCTTATCGCGCCTGGCAGACGTTCACATTCACCGCGGGCAACGGCCACGTCCGCGAGGTCGACCTGTTCATCGCCACTCCCGGTGGCTTGTTTCTCGTCGAGATCAAGAGCCACCCCGGCCGCGCGACGAACGATGGTGATACCTGGCTGTTCCGCGACAGCAGCACGACCAGGACGATCGACAACCCGCTCCACTTCACCGACCAGAAGTCCAAGGAGCTCAGGAGCCAGCTGCAGCGGGCCGCCGACGACCTGAACACCCGGCTTACCGTCCCGCGCGTCGAGCCAGCCGTCTTCCTTTCCGCGGAGAACCTCGTCTGCGACTTCGACCAGTTCCAACGCCAGCGCGTCTATGGTCGCGAGAGCAGGCAAGACCAGACCAGTCTCGATGGCATCTGGACGGGGCTGCTCAACCAGCCGCCGAGAAGCGACCACAGCCGTGTCACGCCGACCCTCTCGAAACAGCTCCCCAGGCTGTTGCAGAAGATAGGTATCGCGCGCCTGCACAAGATCGGCCGCGTCGGTCCCTACGAACTGGAGCCGAAGCAGTTCGACGCCGGCCCCACCTGGCAGGACTACCTCGCCCGCAACCCTGCCCTGCCCGCTGATCACCCCCGCCGGGTCCGGATCTACCTCACTGAACGAACGGCCTCCGAAGCCGACCGAAAGTCCGTCCAACGCGCCGCGCACCGCGAGTATCTGGCGCTGCAAGGCATCACCCACGACGGGATCGTTCGGGCCGAGCAGTACAGCGACGAGCTGCTGACCGGCCCGGCGGTGGTCTTCCAGCACGGCAAGGACTGGCAGCGTCTCGACCACTTCATGGCGGCCAGGCACGGCGAGTTGGTCCTTGAGACCCGTCTGGAGATGATCCGCCAGCTCGCCGAGGCACTCGATCACGCCCACCGCCGCCATCTCTACCACCGTGCGCTCGCGCCTCGCGCGATCTACGTCGAGCTGGACGGCCGCTATCCGAGGCTAAAGATCGCCGACTGGCAGGTCGCTGCCCGTCCGCATGGCACGGCGAGCACGACGACCGTGACGACTAGCGCAGGCGTCGAGGTCGGCACGATCTTCCGCCACGTCGAGCGATCCGCCGCCCCCTACCTGGCCCCGGAGTTCCAGACCGCCCAGGCGGCCGCGCTGCTCGACGTGTTCGGCCTCGGCGCGCTCAGCTACCTGATCCTCACCGGCGAGCAGCCCGCCGCGACCCGCGAGCAGTTGGCGGCCCGGCTCAACAAGGACGGCGCGCTCGTCCCGTCCTCGGTCGCCGACTCGGTCAGCCGCCCCATGGACGACCTGGTCCGCGGCGCCACCCAGGTGCACCCCGCCGACCGCACCGAGTCCATCCGGCAGTTCCTCCGTAACCTCGACGCAATCGAGGACGATCTCACCGCTCCCGAGTCCCGGGCCAGCCAGGACCCGCTTACGGCCAAGTCCGGCGACGAGATCGAGGGCTGGATCGTGAAGCAGGTGCTCGGCAAGGGCTCCACCTCCCGCGCGCTCCTGGTCATCAAGCCGGACGAGCCAGATGTCCAGCCCCGGGTGTTCAAGGTCGCGCTGAACGAGGCCGCCGCCCGCCGCCTCGACCGGGAGGCCACACAGCTCGCCCAGCTCACCGACTCGCACGTGGCCCGCCTCCTCAACCAGGCCTTCGATGCGGGTCCGGCAGGCCACAAGCGCAAGATCATCGGCGTGGAGTACATCAGGGGCCACACGCTCGCCGAAGAGCTGCGCCGGAACGGCCCGCTGACCATCCACGAGCTGGAACGGCTGGGCGAGGACCTGTTCCAGGCGCTCAGCTTCCTGGACAGGAGAGGTGTCTGGCACCGCGACATCAAGCCCTCCAACCTGGCCCTCCGCCCGCTCGAGCGCAAGGGCCGCGAGCTGGTCCTGTTCGACTTCTCCCTGGCCGGAGTCCCGGACACCGACCTGGGCGTGGGCACGCAGGATTACCTGGACCCGTTCCTCGGCGACGGCCGCCGGGACCGCTATGACCAGGCCGCCGAGCTGTACGCGGTGGCCGTCACCCTGCACGAGATGGCCAGCGGCGAGCTGCCGTCCTGGGGAGACGGTGAGATCGAGCCCCTGTTCCTGGCGCCCGATGAAGAGGTGCAGCTCGCGGAGGACCTGTTCGACCCAGTGGCCCGCGACGGCCTAGTGGAGTTCTTCCGCACCGCGCTGCACCGTGACGCCGGCAAGCGGTTCGGCTCGCTGCGCGAGATGACCCGCGCCTGGACTCGCATCTTCCAGGACCTGGAGACGATCCCGCCGCTGACCACGTCGAGTACCGCCGATGCGGACGAGGAGGCAGAAGAAGACGGCCTGCCCGATGACCTGACGGCTGCCTGGGGGGCGCGGCGGGCGGAGGTCCAGGCCAAGCGCGACGAGGCGGTGCGCCAGGCGACGGCGAGCACCCCGCTGGCTGCGGCCGGCCTGTCCCCGCACGCCTTGTCGACCGCGCTGGGCAAGCTTGGCGTCTCCACCGCCGGTGAGCTGGCCCGCGTGCCCGCCCGCCGCATAACTGTGCTGCGCGGCATCGGCAGCCGCCCTCGCTACGAGCTGGTCCGCCGGTCCCGGGAGTGGCGTCAGCGGTTCAACCTGGCCGAGGCGGAGATCCAGGAGGAAAGGCAACAGCACGATAATTCTTCCGAACGGACCGGGCTTGTTGCCCTGGGCCACGCCTCTTCCGGCGAGGCGGAACAGCCCCAGGACCTCGCCCGCCTGTCCGTCGATGACGTGCTGCACCGCCTCGTCCCTGGCGTTCCTGAGCTGCGGCAGGTGACCGCCGTCGCGCGGCCCGCGGACGGCCGCCCGCTGTCGCCTTGGGCCAGTCCGCAGGAGATGGCCGCGCGCACCAGCATCCCGGTGACCGACACCGCCGCGCACCTAGAGCGGCTGCGCGCCCGTTGGAAGAAGTCCGTCCCGGCCCTCGCGAACATCCGCGACGACGTGGTGGCCATCCTCAGCGAGCACGGCCGCATCCTGGGGTGGCGAGAACTGGCCGTCGCCTTGCTGGCCCGGCGCGGTTCCGAGCTCAGCGATCCCGCCGAGCGGCTGAATGTCGCCGCGATCTGCGTGCGCGCCGCCGTCGACACCGAAGAGCATCTCAAGGATCCCCGGATGCTGTCCCGCAAGGCGGACGCAAGCGGCGAGGTTGTCCTCGTCGCGCTGACCGAACATGCGGGGGAGGGCACCGCTCCGCGTGCCGATGACCTGTTCGCCTATGCCGAGCTCCTCGGCGAGCAGGCCGGCCTGCTCGCCGGCCCGGAACCGC
>JBKQTJ010000197.1:0-5587 GCA_052143255.1 Streptosporangiaceae bacterium
CCGTACAGCGCCGCGTAGCGGTTTACGTGACAGTGCGGCCGGGTGACTGCCTCTGGACCATCGCAGTAGCGCATCACGTGACCGTAAGCGCGCTGTACCGGGCCAACCGGGCCGTTGTCGGCGCTAATCCGAACCTGATCTACGCCGGGGAGCGGCTGCGCATCCCGGCGAACTACGCACCGAGGAGCAAGAGATGACTACCGATCTGAGGCTAGAGCGCAAAGAGCAAGAGCCAGGCGGCATCATCGCCGACGGCGCGGTCATGATCACGCCGCAGCTGGGCGGGGATTACTGGTCGTATCGCGTGCTGCTGAGCGAGTCGCAGGCCATCGTCGGCTTCCCGAAGTTCGGGACTGTCGGCATCGGCTTCGCCCGCGAGGATGACTGGAACACGAACCTGCCGTACACCTGCGGCACCGAGGAGATCTACGACCACATCGCGCACAACAAGGACGACGACCTGATCACGCGCGAGCGCTGCATTGAGGCCATCAGCCTGATCCAGCACGCTGCTACGGCTGACAGGGCCGCAGGCTAAGCCATGACAGCCACCATGCCCCCGGACACGCTGGCGGGCTACACCGATGACGAGATCCGCGAGTTCTACTCCGGATGCTCCGACGATGCCCGCCCGCTCTGGGTTGCGGAGATGAACCGCCGCGACCGCGAGGAGCGGGCCGAGCGAGGGCGCAAGGTCAATGCCCGCGCGGATGAGGTCAGGCGCAAGGTGGGCGAGGAATGGGAACGCGCAGCGTACGCCCAGTACCTGGACGCCGAGCGCGTCTGTAATGGCGAGCTCGTGGCACCAGGCGCGCCCGTGGCCAGCGGCTGGGATCTCTGGTCAGGGCCCGAGCGCCGGGCCATGCAGTGGGCGACCGAGGAACTGCGGAACTACTGGCGGGACGTGAGCCCGCGCATCACCGTAACGACCTACCGCGCCCAGGCGCGCGGCGAGCGAGAGGCATACCGAGATGACCAGCTGGACCGAGATGAGGCCGGTGCAGTTCGACCTGACGCTAGTGAAGGGCAAGGCGCGCGAGGTGGTGCAGACAGCGGGGGCGAGCATGTTCCCGGACCTGCTGCCCGAGGCGCAGCGCAAGCCGGCCACGTTGCCGGATCAGCTACCGGGGCAGGCCGACATGTTCGACCTGCTACAGGAGGAGACAACATGATCGGGCACCTAGTTGAGCGCGCCGTAGTCGGCGGCGTCCGCGCAGCCGCGAGCGGCGGGCAGGATGCCTCGAGGGAAGCGAGGGCCAAGCGCTCGGAAAGCATCAGGAAGCGCACCGAGGAACTCAAGGCCAGGGCGGGCCTGCCGGGCACTGGTCTCGCAGTCCGTGAGGGCCACGCGGTCGCTCACCGGGCAGAGCCGGTCGACTCGCAGCTGGTGCTCGGCTACACGCACGCGATGCTCGCCGAGTATGCATCGTTCCCGAGCAACGCAGCACTGGACGCCGTGACGCTCTGGGCCGCTCATGCCCACATCCGCGACGATGACGGGCGGCTTGCGTTCCGCGCCACGCCGCGGCTGCTGCTGATGAGCTCGCAGCCCGGCAGCGGCAAGAGCCGCGTGCTCGAGCTGCTCGGCCGGCTGTGCCCCTACACCTACGGGCTGGACACCGAGCCGACCGCGGCCGGGCTGGCGCACACTCTCGACAAGGAGCATGCCACGGCCCTGATCGATGAGGCGGACGTTCTGTTTGGCGCCGGGAAGCGCAAGGAAGCCGTGCGCGCCGTGGTCAATTCTGGCTACACCAGCAACGGCACCGTGCTGCGCATGAAGGGAAGTCACGCCGAGCGGGCGCGCGTGTTCGGGCCGATGGCCCTGGCCGGGCTGGACGTGCTGGAGAAGTCGTCAGGGAGCGCGCTGGACGCCACCCTGGACCGGTGCGTCATCATCCGCATGGTCCGCTCAGGCGGGCACGTGGCCGACCTGAACGCGAAGGCCGACCGGGCCGGAGCGCTGCTGAAAGGCGCGCTGACGGCCTGGGCGCAGTCCGCGGCCGAGGAGGTCACCGACGCCGAGCCGGACCTGCCGGCAGGCGTGCACGGCCGCATGGCGCAGATATGGACCCCGCTAGTCGCGATCGCTGACCACGCGGGCGGCGACTGGCCGGCCCGGGCCCGGGCCGCGTGCGCCGAGCACTGCCAAGCGGGCTATCTCGGCACCAATGTGCTCGACACGGCAATGGACGAGCTCGCCGGCATGTTCGCGGGCGAGGATGACGAGACGTGGGCTGAGGGAGATGACAGCGATGGCTAAGCGTCGCGAGAGTTCGGTGCGCGCGGAGGCGGAGTTCCGCGCTTGCGTAGCCGACCTCGGCGGCACCATCACCGGCGCCTATGCCCGCACCAAATGCCCGGTGACCGTGCGCTGCCCAGCCGGACACCTCAATGAGGTGTGGCCCATGGCCGTGCTGCGAGGCAACGGCATCTGCCTGACGTGCGTTTATGGCGGGTGGAAGGTGGCCCCTGAGGCTGCGTTCCGTCAGCGGGTAGAGGCGCTCGGCGGTGCTGTCGTCGGCGAGTACGCGACCAGCCTCAAGCCCGTTCTCGTGACCTGCTCCGCAGCGCACGAGAACGGGGTACGGCCTGCTGACGTGCGCAAAGGCCGCGGCATCTGCTGGACATGCGCCGACCGCGACCCCGCCAAGGCTGAAGCCGCGTTCCTGACGCGCATGGCGCTGATGGGAGCGACCGCGCTGGGTCCATACGTCAATGCTCACACCGGAGTCCCGGCGCTCTGCGCTGCAGGACACTCGGTGTTTGCGAGACCCCATGACGTGCGCAAGGGGCTCGGCATCTGCCGGGTCTGCGCGGGGCAGGATCCGGCGACAGCCGAGGCGATATTTCATGCCAGGCTCGCTGAACTTGGCGCGGTCAGCCTGGAAACGCAGTGGACGGGAGCTAGCCGCCCGCACCGCATCAGATGCGCGGCAGGGCATGCCAGCAGTCCCATCCCAGCAAACGTCATGAGTGGCCAGGGCATCTGCCGCACGTGCGCTGGCATGGCGTGGGATGCGTTTTACGTGGTCAGCCATGCAGTCGGGCACCGAGTCAAGTTCGGGATCACGTCGGGTGATCCAAGGCCGCGGCTACGCACGCACCGCAGGTACGGCTACTCGGAAATAGTTCTGCTGCGGACGGGACTGGCGGGCACGCTGGCGCCAGACGCCGAGAACGCGGTCAAGGCCGCCCTCCGCGATGCCGGCGAGAAGCCGGTCAGGGGCATGGAGTACTTCGACATCAGCTGCCTAGCGCTGATCCTTGACGTGGCCACGCACTGGCTCGCCGAAACCGAAAGGAGGGCGTCATGACCGCCCCCAAGCCCGTCACGCTCGGCAGGGCCGCTGAGGAGTACCTGGCCAGCCTCGCCACCGAGTCGACTAAGCGGACCTACGGGGCAGCGCTGAAAGCCATGAGGGCACGGTTCGGGGATGACACGGCACTGGCCGACATCACGCCGCAGGACGTGGCCGCATGGCTTCAGCAGCAGTGGGGCGGCGCGTCGTCGGGCACGTTCAACGTCCGGCTGCGCGCGGTGAAGTCAGCTGCCGCATGGTGGGCAGGGCAGGGCTGGGCTGAGCCGGGCCTGGTCGCGGGCGTGGAGCCGCGCAAGTCACGCGCGGAGCAGCCCGCCCAGGTGCTGACGCCCGCGGAGATACAGGCGCTGATGGCCAGGGCTCTCGGCAGCACCGCGCCGTCAGAGCAGTCGCCGACGGGTATCCGCAACAAGGCCCTGATCATGCTGCTGTACCGGTCAGGGCTGCGCATCAGCGAGGCGCTGTCCATCCGGCCCGGCGACATCGACCACGAGGCGCGGTCCATCAGGGTGCTGAAGACCAAGAGCGGGCAGCCGCAGACCCGGTACTACCACCGCACCGCGGAAGACGCCCTGGCACGGTGGCTGGACGTCCGCAAGGGCCTGGGCATCAACGGCCGGGCGGAGGCGTTCTGCACCACCGGCGGGCGGGGCGGATCGCGGCCGGGCCGGCCCTTGTCCCGGCAGTACGTCGCCCAGATGCTCAAGGACAGCGCCGGGGAAGCGGGCATCGTCAAGCGGGTCCACCCGCACGGGTTCCGCGCCACGTTCGCCGCCGAGCTCGAGAACTCAGGCGAGCCCATCGAGGTCATCTGCAAGCTGCTGGGCCAGTCGAGCGTGGCCGTCACGGCGCGCTACCTGGCCAGCCTGACCAACCACCAGGCCGGCCGGGCGCTAGCCGCGGCCAGCCTGCCCGACGTGGGCGAAGGCGGCCAGGGCGAGCAGACCGTGGAGGAGCAGCTGGCAGCGCTCAGGCGCGAGCTAGCCGAACTACGGAAATGCAAGGGAGAAGGACAATGAGCGGCCAGGAGATACCCGGCATCCTCGAGGAAGCGCTGGAAGATGCGGGGCTGACCGAGGGGGAGCGCACGCGCGTCATGGTGTGCTTCGCGCT
Organism: Streptosporangiaceae bacterium; assembly: GCA_052143255.1. GTDB lineage: Bacteria > Actinomycetota > Actinomycetes > Streptosporangiales > Streptosporangiaceae > JAJYUU01. Next base: position 4,437 of record JBKQTJ010000197.1, read on the forward strand.
GGCGTGGGGCAGGCACCTGCAGCGCGACCTCGACAACGCGATATTCACCGAAATGATCAGTGAGGAGCAGGGACAATGAACGCGAGCATGAAGATCGGCGCGGGAATCCTGACCGCCGCAGTCCTGGCAGGATGCGCCACCACCGTCACCCATCACGCGAAGGCACCGCCGGCAGTTCCGGCTGCCACCCAGCCTGCGGCACCCGCCGCCGCCACGGCGCCGACAGCAGGGCAGAAGGTCCTCGCCTGGTACGGCACCGGCGGCAGCGGCGCCCTCAACGGGATCGTCGCCGCGCTCGGGCAGGTCCAGCAGCAAGGCGAAGCCGGGAACCTCGCCGGCACCGGGCAGGCATGCGCGCAGCTCGCGACTGCCCTCACCAGCGCCGAGGCGCTGCCGCCCATCCCGTACCCGCGCGCCGAGCAGTGGTTCGCCAGGGCGCTGGCCAAGTACCAGGAAGCTGCCGCCAACTGCGAGGCAGGCGCGGCATCCGGTGACCTCACCGCGATCACCCGGGCCACGGCTGAGATGGGAACCGCTGACACCTACCTGGCGAAGACCACCAGCGCCATCAGGGGATTGTCATGAGATGCATGGGAGCAAGCAATGCCGGTCACTGACAGGTACTACCTGACTGTGGGCAGCGGCCCTGAGCGGCGCGTCGAACGCGGCGAATGGCTCGCCGCGGCGCGGTCCGGCGGGTTCGAGGAACCAGGCCGGCTGCCGATGAGCTTCTGCGCCGGGCAGACCACCGGGCGGCGCGAGCACGTGCTGCCCAAGAGGACGGAGGCCCCGCGATGAGCTGGGGTAAAGACGCGCGGGACGCCGCCAGGAACACCTCTGGCGGGTCCGTCGGCGGCAGGCACCGCGGCACCGCTAAGAGCGGCAAGGGCGGGCTCGGCAGGCCGGAATCCGGCCGGCGCGGGAAGGACACGCCGTTCCGCGACTGGTACAACGGCAAGGACAAGCAAGGCAAGCGGTAACCCCTGACGGCGCTTAGCGCGTCAGGCCAGCGGGGAGGGTCGCGCCCGGAAGGGCGCGGTCCTTTTCCCTAATGCGGGGATCTTGCGCCGGACGAGCGCGTCACTGCCTGAGGTGCGCAGCGCCGCGTCGTAAGCTTCCCGCTCCGCGCGGGCAACCTGAGTGAACTCGTA
>JBKQTJ010000198.1:0-78642 GCA_052143255.1 Streptosporangiaceae bacterium
TGGCCCTCCTGCCGGTTCCGTGGGCGGTTTGCTGGTCATCTTCCGGGGAGTGCGGGGCGCAGGCCGCCGAGGGTGAGCATGGCCAGGGCGATGAGCGGGGCGGGGCCGTGGAATCCGAAGGCTATGCGGGTGATGAGCCTGATCTTGGTGTTGACCGACTCGATCAGGCCGTTGCTGAGGCCGTGGTCGAGGGTGGCGTGGATGGCTTGCAGGTGGCGGCGGATCGTGCGGCCCAGGTCGGTGAATTCAGGGATGCGGCAGCGGGCGGTCCATTTCAGCCAGCGGTCGAGTGCGTCCTTTCCTTCCTGGCCTTTGAGCTGGAATGCCAGCCGCAGGCCTTCCTTCAGGAGCCAGGCGCGGTAGAGGCGGGGGTGGGCCTTGGCGATCCAGGCGAGCTTGGCCTGCTGGCTGGTGGTGAGGTTCTCGGGGTTCTTCCACAGCGCGTACCGGGCGCGCTTGAGGTCCAGGGCGTGGCCGGCGGAGGCGCGCACGGCGTAGCTGCGGCGGCGCAGCGCGGTGACCTGCCCGGCGGCGCGGGCCTGCCGCCAGACCTCGCGGCGGACCTCGTCCAGGGCGTGGGTGGCCCAGGACACGACGTGAAACGGGTCGGCGCACAGCACGGCCTGCGGTGCCCGCTCGGCGACTACCAGGGCGATCCAGTCGGCGCCGTCAGCGGAGACGTGGGTCAGCTGCGCGGCGCGTTCGGCGCCGAGGGCGTCGAAGAACGCGCGCGCGGTGGCCTTTTCCTTGCCGGGCGCGGCCCACACCAGCCGCCCGCTGTCGTGATCCACGACGACTGTCAGGTACTTGTGCCCTTTCTTATAGGAGATCTCGTCGATGCCGATGCGCTGCAGCCCGGCCAGGGCGTCGAAGCCGGCGGCCTTGTCGGCCGACACCCGCTCGATGATGCGGCCGACGGTGCGCCAGGAGATCCGCATCAGCGCGGTGATCGTGGTCTTGGACGTCGCGCACGCCAGCCACGCCACCTGATCATCGAAGAACCGGGTGTGCCCGGCGCCGTGCCGCGCCCACGGCACCGCCGCGGTCACCACCCCGTGCTGCGGGCAGGACACCCGCGGCGCGCCGGCCTCCAGCCAGGCAGTCACCGCGCCCAGGTCCAGCGCCCGCCACCGGCGGCGGCCCGCTCCCTGGTCATAGCCGGGCCGCTTGCGCCCGCAGATCCCGCACCGGCCCGCCCGCCGGGCCCGGGGCCGCACGTGCACGATGACCGACAGCTGCGGCCCGGCCCCGTCCCCGGCATCCGCCTCCTGCCACTCCACCGCCTCGACCACCGTGTTTTCGCAGCCCAGCATCTCTGCCCATACCGTGGACGAACGCACGCCGTTCCCTTTCCGTTAGCGCCTGTTTCTCGACAACTCAGACACTACGGACGGGGGCGGCGTGCCCCGGCCAGCCAGAACACCTCTCCTGGCTCACTTCCCGGCCTGTTTCCGGCAGCCAGCCAGACCAGCTGGGAGCGGCCGTTGTCCAGGCTGGCCGCAGGCCACCCCGCAGGGGCACGGCCTTGACAGCGGACGCACCCAGCAGACACTGCATGGCCGGACGCAGGCCCGCCCGCGGCCTGCCGCCAGCCGACGCCCGGCGCGACAGCGCCTCCAGCCCGTCTTCAGCCCCCGCAGCGCCCGCCACCGCAAGCCATCACGCCAGCGCACCCCAGCAAATTCACCCACAGAACCGGCAGGAGGGCCAAGAAAGTTATCACCGGCTGGACAATACATGTTGTCAAGCGCGCTCACGGTGCTGTCTTCGCTGGTCAGAGGCCGGGTGGGACGTCGTCGTGGCTGATCACGGTCCGACAACTTGTGTTTCCCAGTTTCACTTGACGCCTTACACAAGCCCGCGAGCCCGCCCGGCGTCGTCCGCATCGATGCCTCACGCCGACCCATGGCGGCGGTGGTAGCGCTGCCTCGCTGCCTGCCTGGTGACACCGAGTTGGGCGGCAATCTCGGGCCATCCGACACCGAGGTCGACTGCGCGGTCGACGATGGCGTCCAGCTTTGCCTCAGCCGCGTCTCGTGCAGATCGGGCGCGTCCGAGCTGCTCGACGATCTGTCCCCCGGGCGACTGGGCGTGCAGCCGCGTTGAGTTCACGGCGTCCACCGGTGACTTGGTGCTGGATCTGGCCTGCTTAGCTTTCTGATCTGTCCGGCGCCGCGGCTTGCCCATGTCACCCAGCATGCAGCCGAGTCCTGACAACCCGCGTTTCCCGTCGCTCACTCGACTTTGCGTCGGACCCCTCGCTGGTATGGCGTGGCATGGTCGCACCGTCGTCTACGACTGCACAGGAAGTGTGATGCACGTCACATTGGTTCCTGGCGCACGGTCAGTGGCGGTCGCTAGCGGTCGCCTGCGGTCTGTTACGGACACCTGGGTTTGTCCGACGCGGTGTGCAGGTGTTTGCATCTGGCCGACATAGGCCGCACAGTGGATAGCGGAGTCGTGTAGGCGCCGCCGAAGGTGCCGGGCAATTAGGCTCAGGGCACCGGCAATCCGGAGCACGCCGTTGCTGCGTGCGAGTAGGCATCAGCCAAGAGCAGTGCGGTTCGCCGCCGCAAGCCGCTCGGCCATCTGCCGTTATCAACACCTGATACCCGAACCCGCGTGCCGTGCACTTGTGCCCAGGCCAGAGGCACCCGGCGATCCATGCCGGGCTGCTCAGGCACTCGGCGCAAGACGAGGGCGAACGCGAGGAATCCGGTGTTGCCGCACAGTCTGCTGCCCGAGAGGAGTACGCCATGGACAAGCAGCTGCGCCGGTCCCCGCGCCTAGCGACGTCAGGTGACCGGCCCAGCATCGAGGACGAGGGCCGTCACCGTGACCACCGTTGACGACGCTCGCGGCACCCAGCATCGCGACAAGCTCACCATCGCCGAGGTCTGCGCCGACCTCGGCATCAGCCGCCGCACGTTCTACGAGTGGCGGGCCAAGAACCGGGCGCCGAAGTGCATCACGCTGCCCAACGGCAGTCTGCGCATCCGCCGGGCCGAGTACCAGCGCTGGCTAGCTGCCCACGAGGAAGCCGCCTGATGACGGACGAGATCAGCTACGACGCCCGCGTGTACCGCACCGAGGTCTACAAGGGCAGCGAGGTCACCACCTACCACGTTCGGTGGAAGGTGGGCGGCAAGCTCTGGAGGGAAGGCTTCCGGACCGCAGCGCAAGCCGACAGCTTCCGCAGTGCCCTGCTAACCGCCGCCCGCAAGGGTGAGGCATTCAGCCTCGCAACCGGACGGCCGAGAGCCTGGGAGCGCACCAAGGCCGAGACCACCTGGTATGAGTTCGCCTGCCGGTATGTCGACATGAAGTGGAAGCAGGCCTCGGCCAAGTACCGGAAGGACATCGCCCGAGCGCTCACTGCGGCGGCTCCCGCGATGCTCGGCGACGGACGCGGGCGCCCTGACGACGCAACCATCCGGCGGGCGCTCCTGCGGTACGCGTTCAACACCAAGCAGCGCGGCCAAGCGCCCGTCGATGTCGCCGAGGCGCTCGCGTGGGTCGCCAGGAACAGCGCTCCGGTGTCCGCGCTGACGGTCGCTGCTACTGCCAGGCGAATGCTCGATCAGGCAACTGGCCGGCTCGATGGGAAGAACGCGGCCGCGAGCACCGCCCGACGGAATCGCGCCATTCTGGCCAACGCGATGGACTACGGGGTGGAGCTAGGACTGCTCGACACCAACCCGATCCGGGCACTCAAGTGGACCGCGCCTACTAGGGTGTCCAGTCAGGTGGACCGGCGCAGCGTCGTGAACCCCAGCCAGGCGCGGGCGCTGCTCGAGGCGGTGCGGGCGCAGCAGCCAAGCGGGCCGCGGCTCGTCGCTTTCTTCGCGGTGATGTACTACGCCGGTCTCCGGCCGGAGGAAGCGATCAACCTGCGCGCGGAGGACGTGGCTCTGCCGGACCAGGGACGGAGCGAGGACGGCGAACGAGGCCAGCATCAGTCGGACGATGACTGGGGCGAGCTACATCTGCGGCACGCAACGCCCGACGCCGGCAGCGACTGGACCGATGACGGAGCCAAGCGCGATCAAAGGCAGCTCAAGCACCGCGCAGAGGGCGACAGCCGGATCGTCCTGACTCATCCGGAGCTGACGAAGATCTTGCGCGATCACCTCGCGCACTTCGGCACGGCGCCAGATGGCCGCCTGTTCAGCGGGGTACGCGGCGGCGAGCTTCCCACCATCACCTACCGGCGCGCGTGGATCAAAGCCCGCCAGACGGCGCTCTCCGCATCAGAGCAAGCCTCTCCCCTCGCTCGCCGGCCTTACGACCTCCGGCACGCCTGCTTGTCCACCTGGCTTAACGGCGGCGTCTATCCGACTCAGGTCGCGGAGTGGGCCGGGCATAGCGTCGACGTTCTACTTCGGATCTACGCCAAGTGCGTCGTGGGCCAGGACGAGCTCGCCAAGCGCAGGATCAGCGAAGCACTCAGCGAGCCGCGCCTGTGCGGAAGACGGGCGAGAAGCAGCACGCCTGCTGCCTAAGTGACAAGCTGAAATCGCGGTGTAGGCTGGCGGCACCGGCGCAGGAGGGCGCCGCCGGGTTCGCGGGCAGGACCTGAGTCCACCTCCACACCTTTCTGAAAGGTCGGACTTTCCGGCAGGATCGTCTTCGCATCGCGCCCGAACGCGAGCCCGGGCGGCGAGGAGACGTCATGCCCGAACTTCCCGACCGACCCGACCTCGACCAGCTTCGCCGTCAGGCAAGAGAGCTGCTTCGCGCCGCGGACAATGGCGAGCCCAGCGCTGTTGCCAGGCTTCGCGCGGTGTCCGACCGGGTCACGCTGTCAGCGGCCCAGCTAGCGGTGGCCCGCGAATACGGCTACCGAAGCTGGGCCGCGCTGAAAGCCGAGGTAGAAAGACGCCCGGCAGGGCAGCCGTTTTTCGTGACGCTGGTCTCGGAAGACTCGGGCGCGGGCCGGGCGGCGGCCGGGGCCTCGGTACGCGATGCCCGCACCGGCGCGGTCACCGACCGGATAAAGCCTCCTGCAGGTGAGTTCATGCGGGTGGCCTCCAACGGGCAGGGCGCGTTCTTCCTGACCGCATCAGGTGCCCGGGGCGCTTCACCGCTGGTGTACCGGCTGCAGGTGGACGCCGGAGGCCGAGCCGGGCAGCTGGCCCCGCTTCCCGGCGATCTCCTGCCACCCGGGGCCCGCGACATCGCCGCCAGCCCGGGCGGGACCGTCCTGGCCTACACGGTGCCGGATATGACAGCGCATCGCCCGTCGACCGCCGAGGCCGGGCTGGTGGACCTGGCGACCGGCGAGCGCCGCATCGCGTCGCTTCCCCCGGGTTTCATCAGCGACCTGTCGCTGGCCAATGACGGCCAGACCCTGGCATTCCACTGGCACCCCCGGTCGGCTGGCGAGGTGGACGTGTATGTCGCCCCAGCCGCAGCCTCCGACTGGGTCTCGCAGGGCAGGGTGCTCACAGACCCGGGCGGGCTGCCCTACGACGCGGAAAGCCCGGTGATCAGCGCCGACGGCCGGGCGGTCTATGTCACAGTCGCGCAGCCCGAGCCCACCGGCGGGCCGCGCTGGACCCGGCTGCTGGAAGCCGCGGCCGGTGGCGGCCAGCCCCGCATCCTGTTCGAGCTGCGCTACCAGCCGCACGGCGGCAACCTTGTCTACATGTGGGGGCCGGTCTGCAGCAACCGTGCCGGGGACCAGCTGCTCGCGTTCGCCACCGGTTATGTCTACCGCATCGAAATCTCGTCGGGCGCGATCACCCAGCTGCCGTTTCCGGAGGGGCAGCCCTATGATGCCGCCTGGTAATCGTGCCGGATCTCGAATGCCGCCAGCCAGTCCGGCCAGCCGCATCAAACCGTCGTATCGTTCGCTGCGACAGGGCTGAGACCGATGTGCCCGGCAAAGTGATCTTGGACTTTGGCACGTATTTGGCACAGCGACCTGCATCTGGCCACCCAGGGCCGCCCACAGCCGCACACGGGCGCGACCGAGCAAGATCACAGGAGTCCGGTATCACCGCAGGTCAGCAGGCCAGAACCAGGACTTTCGGACGGTGGGGCGGGTGGGGCTCGAACCCACGACCGGCGGATTATGAGTCCGCTGCTCTGACCGGCTGAGCTACCGCCCCGGGCACTGACAGACCATTACAGCAGAGAGCAGCCAGACAGGCGAGACGCGAGCCCGGCCTGCTGACGCCGCCGGGTCACCGGCTGCTGAGCTGCATCTCCATGGCGTGCTCCACCAGAGCGATCAGCGTCGACTTGGTGGAATTGCGACCACGCGCGTCACATTGCATGATCGGCACCCGCGGGCTGATGGAGAGCGCCTCCTGCACGTCGGACAGCGCGTGCGGGAAGTCACCGTAGAAGCCGTTGACAGCGACGATGAAGGGCAGGCCTGCGGACTCGAAGTAGTCCACGGCCGGGAACGAGTCGGCCAGCCGGCGCGTGTCCACCAGCACAACAGCCCCGATGGCGCCCTGGATGAGGTCGTCCCACATGAACCAGAACCGGTGCTGCCCAGGAGTCCCGAACAGGTACAGGATCAGCCCGGCATCCAGCGTGACCCGGCCGAAGTCCATCGCGACCGTGGTGGTCGTCTTGTCCGGGGTGTGGCTCAGATCGTCCAGGCCATCGCTGGCGGTGGTCATGACAGCCTCGGTCGTGAGCGGCGTAATCTCGGACACCGAGCCGACGAACGTCGTCTTCCCGACGCCGAAGCCGCCCGCGACGACGATCTTCACAGATGTCATCGCGGCTTCCGTGGCCGCCGTCGGGACGGCCCTAGAGCTTGCGAAGTCCACTGAGCACCCTTTCGAGCAGGTTGATGTCCGGGCGACCCTGTGCGTGGTCGATCTGGTGCACCCGAACCAGTCCTTCCATTGCCATGTCCGCGATCAGCACGCGGGCGACTCCGAGCGGCATTCTCAAGACCGCCGAGATTTCCGCCACTGATCGCCAATCACGGCAGAAGCCGAGAATCGCCTGACACTCGGGGCTGAGCACCGACAGGTCACGCGCCTCGTAATGAGACGCAGCTACCATCGCTTCGATCTGCAGCTGATAGCGGGGCTTGGTGCGACCGCCGGTTACCGCATATGGCCGAACGAGCGCGCTGGCCTCAGGGTCCAGGCCATGCGGAACCTGATCGAGCACTCGGGAATCCGTGGGCGCCGGAATGTGCCCGGCGGCGAACTCGAAATCCGGCTGGCCTAGGTCGTCGCGGCCGGTCGGATAGAGGCGCTCGCCCGCGTCCCAGTCATCGCGGCCGGGGCCAAACACGGCAGCCTCCTGTCACTATCGGCCGCCCTCTCCCCAGCCAGGCTGCCCGGCGCCGCGGACATCGGGCGTCAGGGCGCTGCCAACCCGCTCAACTAGCAGGGCCATCTCGTAAGCAACCAGGCCCATGTCACAATCGGCAGCTGCAAGTACGGCCAGGCTCGAGCCGTCGCTGATCGCCATGATGACCAGCAAGCCCCGTTGCATCTCGACGACCGTCTGGGTGACGGCGCCGCCTTCAAATACTCGCGCGGCGCCCTGCGTCAGGCTGGTCAACCCGGACGTTACCGCTGCCAGCTGGTCAACTCTGTCAGCCGGGAAGCCTTGCGAGAACGCCATCGGCAGCCCGTCCGCGGAGACCACTATCGCGTGGGCCACTGACGGGACCCGCTCGACGAAGTTAGTGATCAGCCAGTTCAGGTCCTGAGCCGGACGCACAAGCGGACTCACAGGCGCACCTTCCTCTCGCGGCGTGCATCCGGTCCCGTCGGACGCGGCGCCGCCGTGGCTTCACGAGGACAGGCCATCTGGCGCGTCCACGCTCTCAGGCTAAGCATGACCGTCTCGGAAAGATCGTGTCACCCTCATCGAGAACCGTCATCCCCATCTGATTGTTCGTCGTCCCCGCCAGCCGCGGCGCGGCCTTCCCTGATGCCGCGCTGGAAGCTGGCAAAGCGCTCTCTGGTGGCGGCTGCGGACCGGGCGGGGGCAGGTGCAGCCGCCTCCGGACCTGCGGTACCAGGCACCAGGTTCGCTTGCGGTACTCGCTTGGGCAAGCCGGCCGAGGTAGTACCGCCAGTAGCCGGCGAGCTGACCGCGGCGGCCGCTTCCCAGCCCTCGTCAGAGGGAGACGACCAGGTCGGCTCGGGCGCCTCGGCCGTATCGGACTGGGCCGGCCAGCCGCCGAGGCCGCTGCGGCCGCGGCGGAACCAGTCCGACTCGACGGCCTCGAAGATCGGCAGCCTGTTCTCGGCCGCGACATGCTCGGCTGGCGGGACCACGATTTCGCCGGGGATCCCGAAACCGGTCGCCGTTCCGAAACCGCCAGACGATCCGGCACCGCTCGGGCTCAGCCTTGTCTCGGCCGCCGAAGTCGCCATGAACTCCGCCGGGCCCGCAAATTCGGCCGAGCCGGCAAACTCGGCCGGACCGCCAAACTCCGTCGCGTCGGCGAACTCCGTCGTGCCAGCCTCGGCCAGGCTTGATTCCGTGGCTCCCATCGGGCCAATACCGAAGTCGGCCATCCGCATCGGGCCCGAACCGAATGCCTCGGAAGCCGCGTAATCGCCGACCATCTCCTCGGCTGCCGCAGCCTCGGTGCCGGCGGCGGCATCGGCCAGGGTGCTCGAGCCGAACACCGGCAGCGGGCTTGTGGTCGAGGGACCGCCCCAGGGGTTAGTGCCCGGATGCGGGCCCGCGCCAGGCACGCGGCGGGGCCCGAGACCACCGTTATTACCAGCGTCACCGTGCAGAGAGGCGAACTTGGGCGCTCTCGCGGCGTTGATCTCATCAGAAACCGACAGCACCTCGGCACCGGGCACGCCCGGGTTGCCCGCTAGCGCGTCCGCGGCCGCGCCGGCCGGATCGAACCGGCGCATGCCAGGAGCACCCGCATCGGTGTCATGACTGATGACCTCGTCGGGCAGCCAGACCAGGGCAGTCAGGCCGGCTGCGCTGGCCGGCCGCAGCCGGACCCGGACGCCATGCCGCGCCGCCAGCCGGGCGACCACGAACAAGCCCATCCGGCGGGATACCGCTACGTCCACGACCGGCGGGTTGTCGAGCCGCCAGTTGGCGTGCGCCATCTCCTCGGCGCCCATGCCGACGCCCTGGTCAGTGATGTCCAGCAGCACGCCACCGCTGCTCAGCAGGTGACCCGCCACGACCACGGGAGTCTCGGCAGAGGAGAACGAGGTCGCGTTCTCCGCCAGCTCCGCGAGTAGGTGCACGACGTCGTTGACAGCGTGCCCGCGCACCGCGATGCCTGGCTGGACATTGAGGGTAACGCGTTCGTATTGCTCGATCTCGGAGACCGCAGCGCGTAGCACATCGACGAGGGCCACCGGCTGGTTCCACCGCCTGCTGGCGTCGTGGCCGGCCAGAACCAGCAGGTTCTCAGAGTTGCGGCGCATGCGCGTGGCCAGGTGGTCCATCTGGAACAGGCTGGACAGCCGGTCCGGATCCTGCTCGCCCTGCTCAAGGTCGTCGATCAGGCGGATCTGCCGCTCGACCAACGACTGGCTGCGCCTGGACAGGTTGACGAACATGGCGTTGACGTTGCCGCGGAGCGCCGCTTCGTTGGCTGCCAGCCGAAGGGCTTCCCGGTGCACTTGGTCGAACGCCCGCGCCACCTCGCCAATCTCGTCGGTGGAGTCCACGTCGATCGGCTCAACATCGAGTGGCATGCCCGCGCCGTCGGAATCGCTCATCCTTCGCACGGTCTCGGGCAACCGGACACCCGCCACCTCGAGCGCGCCAGACCGAAGCCTGCGCAGCGGCCTGACCATGGACCGGCCAACGACCGTCGTGAGCAGCAGCGCGAGCAGCAGCACGATGAGCACCGCACCGCCGACCACGCTGGCGTCGATGATCGCTTGCCGACGGAGCGCAGCCGCACGGCCGACGGTCTGCGCCACCAGGTCCTGCTCGACCGCACGCATGAAATTGATCGTGCCGGTCGTCATGGCCCCGTCCCACTCACCGACGGTGGTGCCAAGCGCACTGAGCGAGGGGCCCTTCTGGCCGAACGCGATCGCTTGAAGCTCGTACTTGTTGGCATCGTCGACCAGACCGCCGGACACCGTGTTGTTGTACAGGCTCCATTGCTGCGGCGTGGCAGCGAGTTTGTACTGCGTGAGGTCTGCAGTCTCTTCGTTCAGGGCAGTCTGAACATCCTGCAGCACGGTCGGGCTGATCGACTCGACAGCTGGAGAAAACGCGTAGTCCAGGTACCCGCGCTGTTCAGAAGCCAGCTCTTCGATCTGGGACATCAGCCCCAGCACGCGGACGTCGTTGGCAAGCACCGGGTCGCCGCTGCCCAGCGCGATGTTGTCGTCGATCGCCAGCAGCTCGTTGACGAGGGAGTTGTACTTGCTCATGACCACCAGCACCGGCAGGGTCCGCCTGGTGGCTGATTGCCGTAGTAGTGGCACGTTGGCCAGCAACGTGCTGATGTTCTGGGCTTCACTCTGGACCTGGGCCGGATAGGCAGAACCGATCGCGCTGAGTTCCCGCCGGACGGTCTTGATCCACGGATCGGTCTTGCTCCAGGCCTGGTTGACTAGCTGGTAGGCGGGCGCGGCGGCGCTGTTGTGCGCCATGGTGCCCGCCCTGCCCTTGCTCCCCGCAGCGATGTACTGGACTGTCTGATCGCGTTCGTCCTGCAGGGCGGCAGCCGCCTCGGTCACCGATGAGCTGAGATTGGCCAGCTGCTCGACCCGCTGGTATGCAAGCGCGTTCTGTACCGAGGTGACAATGCGAGTGGTGCCGAGCACCATGGCGGTAAGCGTTGGGATGATGATCAACAAAAGCAGCCGCGACCGCACGCGCCAGTTCTTCAGCGACCCCCGTGACGAGCGCGGTCCGGACGGGGCCCGCGGGGCGGATCCAATGGCTTTCTGATCGTTCGCGCCGGCGGCAGCGCGGGCGGTGGTCACGCCAACGTCGGCCGCGGCTGCGGCGCGGACCTTGCTGTCTCGGGACGGCACGATCTCTGAACCCCTCATCTGATGGCCGCGACCTGGACGAAAGCCGGTGCGGTATAGGACACTACCGACACGACGATCCTCTCAGGTACGACTCTGCATCGGGCGCAGTCACTTAGCCAGGCGCAACTCTAGCCGGTAACCGGGTAACGTGCGGCAATACGGGCACGAACCGGAAAAACCGATGTAACGTGACGTTTGCCATGCCTCCTGGCAGTAATAGGGTACTCTCTGCCGCAACGTCCGTGTTCAGAAAACTGTCCGGTTCCCCTGCCGGATTGCCGGATGAGTTCGCGATAAAGCCAACCGCGCAAGGAGAGTCATGAGGCTGGACCCGGCCGGAATCTCGCTGCCGAACCGGCGCCGCCGAGTCCTCAGGACGCGGTTGCTGCTCGCCGGGGCGTCAGGGCTGGCCGTGCTCTTGTCGACCGGCTGCGGCACGAGCGGCACCGCCGGATCTGGCAGCTCTTCGACAATCAAGATCGCCGCGGTGCCTGGCATTGATGACGCGCCGATCTACCTGGCCCAGCACAACGGCACGTTCGCGGCTGCTGGCCTGAACGTTCAGATCAAGTCCTACCCCAATGACGCCGCCGAGCTCAGTGCCCTCCAGCAGGGCCAAGTTGACATCGCGGCCAGCGACTATGGCACCATCTTCGCCGCGCAGGAGCAGCGGACGACCGACGACCTTCGGATCCTCGCCGACGGCTACGATGCGACGCCCGGCGTCCTCGCGGTGCTGACGATGCCTGGATCCTCGATCAAGACTCCAATCGATCTTGAGGGTCAGCGCGTCGGCGTTCCCAGCTACGACACGCTGTCCGGTACCAAGCCCGCAGGCCACCCGATCAGCCTCGAATCGGCGGCCGCCAGTCAGGCGCTGTTCAGCTACCTGGCGGCAAACTCGAACACCGTGACCTGGGTTCCGATGTCGCAGCCGGCCGAGCTATCCGCGCTTCAGCACCGCCAGCTCAAGGCCATCCTCGTCAGCGAGCCTTACGTCTACCAGGCTGAGAGCCAGTTCGGCGCCGTCGAAGTGCTGGACGCGGCGAGCGGCTCCACGGCCAACCTGCCGATGACGGGCTACGTGGCGACCGAGGCCTGGGTCAAGTCACACCGCGCAGCGGTGGCCGCATTTAAGTCCGCCCTCGTGCACGCGCAATCCCAGGCAGCGATGGCAGGCCCCATTCAGCAGACGCTGCAGACGTCCGTGGGGCTGAGCCGAGAAGAGGCTGCGATGGTGACGATCGGCACCTTTCCTACCTTCACCAACGCCAGCAACCTCGACCGGGTGACCCGACTCATGTTCGAGGCCAACCTGCTGAAGAGCCCGCCCAATGTAGTGCGGATGATCGTCCGCTAGCCGACAGCATCCGCCGCCGGGCGCCTAGCCCAGGCCCAGCTGGCGCGCGATCACCATGCGCTGCACCTCAGAGGTGCCTTCCCCGATCTCCAGGACCTTGGCGTCGCGATAGAACCGGGCGATCGGGAACTCGTTCATGTACCCGTAGCCGCCGAAGACCTGGGTGCCGTCCCTGGCATTGTCCATGGCCGCGTTCGAGCAGGTCAGCTTCGCGATCGCCGCTTGCTTCTTGATTGGCTGGCCAGCCACCATCCTGGCCGCCGCGTCATACCAGGCTAGCCGCGCAGTCTGCGCCCGGGCCTCCATGTCGGCGATCCGGAACTGGGTCGCCTGGTAGTGCCCAAGCTCGTGTCCGAAGACGGTGCGCTGCCGGGCATATCGCAGGCACTCGTCGACGCAGCCCTGTGCCAGGCCTGCCGCCAGCGCCGCGATCGCGACCCTGCCCTCGTCCAGCGTCTGCAGGAACTGCGCATAGCCGCGCCCGAGCTCGCCGAGCAGGTTCTCGCTCGGCACCCGGCAGCCGGAGAAGGCCAGCTCGCGGGTATCGGACGCGCACCAGCCGACCTTGGAGTACTCCCGGCCCACGATGAAGCCGGGTGTGCCAGCAGGGATCATGATCGCGGAGATCTCCGGCCTGCTTTCGCTCCGGCCGGTGATGGCCAGCGCTGTCACGACCGACGTAATCGACGTGCCGGAGTTAGTGATGAAGGCCTTGGACCCGTCGATCACCCACTCATCGCCATCCAGGCGCGCAGTGGTTCGCATGCCGCCTGGAATGTCCGAGCCGCCGCCAGGCTCGGTCAGGCCGAACGCAGCCAGCCGCTCGCCCTGGCAAAGGTCGGGTAGCCAGCGTTGCTTCTGGGCAGCCGAGCCGAACCGGAAGATCGGCATCGCGCCGAGTCCGACGGCGGCCTCAAGGGTGATCGCGACCGATGAGTCGACCCTGGCTAGTTCGTGCAGCGCCAGGCAGAAGGCAAAGTAGTCGCCGCCCATCCCGCCGTACTCTTCCGGGAACGGCAGCCCGAACAAGCCGAGCTTCGCCATTCTGGCGACGATCTCGTACGGGAACTCGCCACGCTCGTAGTAGCCGCCGATCACCGGTGCCACGACCTGGCGGGCAAAGTCCTCGACCGTGCCGCGGAGCGCCTCCTGCTCCTCATTGAGCGTGAAGCCGATCATGCCTGGATGTTACCGGCCGCTCCATTGGCGAGCACGGGCCCCCAGGTCAGCGCATTGCGGGCCGGCCAGCCGGCCGGGCCTGGCACCATCGCACCAGTCCCGCGCGTTAGTCTCTCGTGCATTCCAGACAGCTTGCATCGGGCCGCCGACCATGAGGGCCCAGGAGGACACGATGGCGACGCTAACCTGCCCCAACTGCGCGGCTGCGGTGAAGCAGGCCGACCTGATCTGCTTCACCTGCGGCGCTAACCTGCCGAGGGTCAGCCAGCGCGATGACGACGCGCCCGCGCCGACAACCGTCATGCAGGAATACCTGCGCCCGCGGGAGCGCAATAGCAGCATTTCCCCGGCGGTGCTTCGGCTGTCGTTTCCGACCGGGAACGTGGAGGTCCCGGCCGGGACGACCCTGCTGCTCGGCCGCGATCCAGCGGAATCGCTGGTAGCTGCAGCCTTCGCCGACTTCGAGAACGTCTCCAGGCGGCATGCGACGATCACCATGGATGATGGCGGCCACGCTAGCATCAGGGACGAGAATTCCACCAACGGCACGTTCGTCAATGGCGACCGCGTGTTGCCCGGTGTTGCCGTCCGCCTGGCCGACGGGGACGTGGTGCGGCTGGCGGCCGACGTTCAGGCCGAGGTCGTGCTGCCGCGGCAAGAGCCGGATCCGTCGTTGTACAGCCGTCCAGATCACGCGTAATCAGCGGGGAACGCCACCAGCATTGTTCGTCCGGTAGTCCGGCCGTAATCTCTTGGCCAACTGGCCTTAATCTTGGTGGACGTGATCCATTTTGAGCTGAGCTGGCAGCAAGCTGCCGTCGCGGCGGGCGGGCTAGCGCTCGCATCCGCTGCGCTGCGGCTTCCGCGGCGGCCGCGGTTGACTTCGGCGGCGGTCGGCACTCAGGAGAGCGCCCTGGCGCTCGGCCTGTTCGCGCTCTGGCAGTATGCCGGGTCGTTCTCGGTGCTGGGGCCGGGCGGCGCACTGGGCCGGGCGCGGTGGATCTGGCAGTTCGAGCGAGCTGCTCACCTGCCGAGCGAGGCAGCGTTGCAGCGGCTATTCCTGCCGCACCCGCTGTTGATTCAGTTCTTCAACCTCTACTACGACGCCCTGCACTTCCCCGTCCTGATCGGCTGCATGATCTGGCTCTTCGCCCGGCACCGTGACAGCTACCGCCGCTGGCGCACGACGCTGGTCGCCTTCACCGGAAGCTGCCTGCTCGTGCAGCTAATCCCGGTAGCCCCGCCGCGGATGCTGCCTGCGGCGGGAATGACCGACACGGGTGTGCGGTACCACCAGTCGGTCTACTCCGCGGTAGCAGGCTTCAACGCCGACCAGCTGTCGGCGATGCCCTCGGTACACGTCGGCTGGGCGATCCTCGTCGCGGCTGCAATCATCGGCACCGCCCGCAGCCAATGGCGCTGGCTCGCGGTCCTCTACCCGGTCCTCACCACGCTCGCAGTGGTCGTGACTGCCAATCACTTCTGGCTCGATGGCATCGCTGCCGCCGCGATCCTGGCGATCGTGCTGGCAGCTCAGGGCCTGGTGTGGCGCGCGCGTGCCGCACTGCGCGCACCAGCCCTACGACAGGGAGTCGTCGACGATGATACCCAGGGCCTTGGCGAGGACAGGAGCCACGAGCGCGAGCTGACCAGAGCTGATCACAGCGCCGCGGAGCGACTGGGTATCGATGATCAAGCCGAGGGCGGCGCCACGCAGGTCGGTGCGGTCCATGGTGACCTTGCTGAGGTCGGCGCGGACGAGCTCGGAACCGGGGAACGTGCACTGGCTCAGCGTTGCGCCAGCGAAATCGACGTCTCGTAGCACGCAATTGTCGAAGGTCACCTGGGTGAGCCGGGAAGCCCGGAAGTTCACTGAGTCGAGCTTGCAGCCGCTGAACACGACCTGTCGCAGGGCTGACCCGAAAATCTGCACGCCAGCGAACGATGAGCCGATGACAGTGACGTCATGCCAGCCGCTATCGGCCATGGTCGTCCCGGTCAGCCGCACGTCCCGCATCCACGTGTAGCGCAAGTTCGCCCGCGGGAGCCGGCCGTCGGTGACCGACACCTGCCGCAGCGCGCAGTCAAGAAACCTGGCGTTCGGCGCGTTTGGCGCGTCAAATTCAGCCCGCTCGAAGAGCATCGTGTCGTAATCGCCCTCAGCGCTTAGGCCGCCTACATGCGGCTCCAGCGCACCGGCGAACGGCAAGTCAGCCAAGTCAGGCACTTCCACAGCGACCCTCCCGTGGCGCGAGCAATTCAGGCGTAGCGGCAAGGTAACGGCTGACGTCCTGTGCCTCGGCCGCGACCGCGGACTCCGCCGCCTCGGGCAGCTCTGCCCACTGGTCCAGCACCGCTTGCCCTCCGGTCCATGCCCAGGTAGCCGCCGCCACGCCGTCGACGAGCACGATCGGCCGGAATAGCCCGTTGCTCGTCACGATCTCCTTGCGGTCACCAAGTATGGCCCCGCGGGAGGCCCAGCCGAGCAGCAGCGGATCGAAGGCGCCGAGTAGGCGCGGCGGCGGCAGGCCGGCTCCCGGCGCGCTGGCGCGCAGCTCAGCCAGGTCATCCGGCCGGTCCCTCAGCTCGGCGGTCAGAGCGGCCAGGCCGAGCCGTGCCTGGCCGAGCGGAATGCCCGCCCACTTCGCCAGGTCCTGGTCGGAGGCCGGGCCGTGCCCGGACAGGTAGCGGCGGGCCAGCCAGGCCAGCGCAACGTCGGGCTCGGGCCAGGGCGCTGGCGTTCCGAGCCACTCCCGGACGTGAACGTAGGCATGCTGGGCGCCGATCATCGGCCCGCGCACCGCAATGCCGCGCAGGCTGGCCAGCATCATGACGTGCAGCGCCGCGACGTCAGGCAGTCCTGCACCGGTGATCAGCTTCGCTACCTGCGGCCGGGTCAGCGGCCCATCTGCCGCCAGCGCCTTCTCGACGACCGCAACGCCCTTGTCTGCATCAGCCGCCAGAACGCCGGACCTGGCCAGGATGCGCAGGCAGCCCACGTGCAGTTGCGGGCGCACCGTCAGCCGGTGCAGCCACCAGTAGTCTTCGCTGCGCACCAGATGCAGGGTCCCGCGGTTCAGCCAGGTGATGATCAGCGACCGGTCCTGCGTCAGTGCCCTATCGACATCGGCCGCGGTAAGCCCGTTGGTCCTGGCCCGGACGGCCAGCCGGGCACCACGCGGATCCTGTCCCTGGATGGCGAGCAGCCGGTCCGCCACGTCAACCGGGCTCGCCGCGGGCTCACCGGTCAATAGCTGCGCCGCGAAGCGCCCGGCCGCAACCTGGTCGGCAACTGAGTTGTTTCCCACTCGGCCATCATGGCGGGGTCGGCTGACAGTCCGGTTGCGGATACTGAAGCCTTCGCTTGACTATGAGCGGCGATGTGGCATACTCAAGTACATGCTTAACCAAGTCGCCGAGCGCGACTCAACGGCCGCCGACCTGGACCGGGTCTTCCAAGCTCTGGCCGACCCCGGGCGGCGACTCATGGTGGAGCGGCTCAGCCTAGGACCGGCATCGGTCAGTG
Organism: Streptosporangiaceae bacterium; assembly: GCA_052143255.1. Lineage (GTDB taxonomy): Bacteria > Actinomycetota > Actinomycetes > Streptosporangiales > Streptosporangiaceae > JAJYUU01. The sequence continues at coordinate 17,036 of JBKQTJ010000198.1, forward strand.
AACTCGGCAGGCCGCTCGCTATCTCGCTGGCTGCGGTCGTGCAGCACGTTCAGGTCCTTGAGGCCAGCGGCCTGGTCCGATCGCAGAAGGTCGGCCGCACCCGTACCTGCCAGATCAACCCGGCTGCGCTCCGTTCAGCCGAGCACTGGATCTCCGGTCGGCGCGCGCTCTGGGAGCGCAGGCTCGACCGACTCGGCGATTACCTTGCCGAGACCGACGACACCGACAGTTCCGAGGAGCGAACACCATGACCAAGCGTTCTGTGCACCACGCCACTTTCGTCATCGAGCGCGAGTACCTGGCGAGGCCCACGCGTGTTTTCGCGGCCTGGGCTGACGCCAAGGCCAAGGAAATCTGGATGGACGACCCTGACTATCAGTCGGATGGGAGCAGCTACGAGCTCGACTTCCGGGTGGGCGGCCGCGAGCGGTTCGGCGGCAAGGATCCCGAAGGCTCGACCTACCGGTACGACGCCGTGTACTACGACATCGTGCCCGACCAGCGCATCGTCTACTGCTACGAGATGTACGCGGGCGACGAGCGGATGTCGGTATCGATCGCGACGGTCGATATTGTCCCTGGCGGTAACGGCAGCAAGCTCACGTATACCGAGCAGGGCGCCTTCCTGGACGGCATCGACAAGCCCGAGGCCCGCGAAGAAGGCACCGCCTGGTTGCTCGACAACCTGGGTAAGTACCTCGCCTCACATCCGGCTGACTGAAGCCCGGCGGCGATGGTGAGAAGCCGAAACAGGAGGTCGTCATGCGGAAGCTAGTCGTACGGATCTTTGATTACTCACTCGACGGCGTCATCGCCGAGGAGGACACCGAGTTCTTCCAGTTCTGCCGCGACCTTCCCGATGATCGGGCGCAGGAGGCCCGCACGCGCAGTCTGTATGAGCGTGCCGACGTGCACATCATGGGCCGCAACCTGTACCAGGGAATGGCCGGGTACTTTCCGACTGCCGTCGACCATCCCTATGCCGGGGTCATGAACACGGCGCGCAAGGTGGTCTTCTCGCGCACCCTGGGTAGCGCCGACTGGGCCAACACGACGATCATGGGCGGAGACCTGGCCGAGGAGGTCGAGAAGCTCAAGCGGAATGGCAGCGGTGACATCATCGCCCACGGCGGCGTGAGCTTCTGGCAATCGCTGTTCCTGCTCGACCTGGTCGACGAAGTCCGAGTGACTGTCTTTCCCTACCTGGCCGGCCAGGGCCGGCGGCTGTTCGACGATCCGGCGAAGTCGCGCCGGCTTGAGCTCGTGTCGAGCACAGCCTTCGGTAACGGCACGGTTGAGCTTGAGTACCGCCAGGGCTGACAGCGCGCCCAGGTCACGACGGCCCACGGCGGCGGCCACGTTTCCCAGCTAATCCTTTTCGCTGTCGAGACTGGCCATCCCGGGCGCGTCGTAACGGTCGCCCGCTACCGCCGAGCCGGGCACGGCGGCCTCAATCGCAGCCAGCTCGTCGGAAGTCAGGGCCAGCTCGAGCCCGCGCAGCGCTTCAGCTAGCCGGTCCCGCCGCTTGGTGCCGATCAGGGGAATGATGTCGCTGCCCCGCGAGGCCACCCACGCGATTGCCAGCTGCGCGGTACTAACGCCGCGGTCGGCGGCAAGCTGCTCCAGCGCGGACAGCAAGTCCAGGTTGCTGCGCAGGTTCTCGCCCTGGAACCGGGGGAACCTGGAGCGCGGATCGCCCTCGCGCAGATCGCGTGCCACCTCAGTGCTGAGCAGGCCCCTGGACATGATGCCGTAGGCGGTCACGCCGATGCCAAGATCACGGACCGCGGGCAGGATTGCGTCCTCGATCCCCCGGCTCATCAGCGAGTACTCGATCTGGAGCGCCGTGACCGGGTGCACGGCCGCCGCGCGGCGGATCGTTTGCGCGCCCATCTCCGACAGGCCGAGGTACCGCACGTAACCCGCCTCGATCATCTCCGCAATGGCGCCTACCGTGTCCTCGATCGGCACGCGGTGGTCCAGCCTGGCGGGCTGATAGAGGTCGACGTAGTCGGTGCCCAGCCTGGTCAGCGTGTAGGCCAGCGAGTTCTTGACTGCTACCGGGCTGGCATCGTGCCCGATGAACGCGCCGCGTGGATCCCGCTGGCCGCCGAACTTCACCTGGATGAACACGCTGCCGCGATCCACGCCGCGCAGAGCGTCGCGCAGCAGCAGCTCGTTGTGACCCATGCCGTAGAAATCGCCGGTATCCAGCAACGTGATCCCGGCAGCTAGCGCAGCCCTGATCGTCGCGAGGCTCTCGGCCTCGTCGGCTGGCCCGTAGATCCCTGACATCCCCATCAGGCCCAGGCCAGCCCGCGACACAAGCGGGCCGCCACGGCCAAGTTCGGCTAGCTCCATCGGTGCTCCGTTCCCTCCCTGAATCGCATCGGCAGCTCAGTGCGCGCCGTCGGTGTTGCCGGCCGTCGACATGTACACGGGCTCACCCTGAACATAGGTGGCCAGCACGCCAGTGCTGCCGATATCCGAGCGCGGTCCGGCAAACGGGTCACGGTCGAGCACGACAAGGTCAGCGAGCTTGCCGGGCTCGATCGTGCCGGTCTGGTCATCCAGGTGATTCACGTATGCGGAGCCGATCGTGTACGCGGCCAGCGCCTCGGCGAGCTCGAGGCCCTGGCCGGGCAGGAAGGGCTCGGCCTCTGCGCCCGAGGAGCCTTGCAGCGACCGGTTGACGGCGACGTGGACAGCTCGCATCGGATTGGCGGTGCTGACCGCCCAGTCGCTGCCGGCCGCCAGCCTCGCGCCTGAGCGCAGCAGGTCGCCGAAGACGTACTGCCTGACCGCCCGGTCCGGTCCGATGAACGGGATCGTCAGCTCGTCCATCTGCGGCTCGTGCGCAGCCCACAGGCCCTGCATGTTCGCGGTAACCCCGAGCGCGGCGAAGCGCGGTACGTCGTCGGGGTGCATGACCTGCAGGTGAGCGATGTGGTGCCGGTTATCTGCCCGGGCCGCGCTCCCATCGCTGGGACCCGCGCCGTTCCTCGCGCTGGCCGCCTCGATCGCGTCGAGCGCCTCGCGGACGGCGCGGTCGCCGATGGCGTGCACATGCACCTGGAAACCGGCGGCGTCCAGCTGGCTGACGTACTCGCGGAGCGCCAGCGGGTCTACGTAGGACAGGCCGCTGCCATGATCATGGCAGCCAGTCGGGTCGTGGTATGGCTCCAGCATCGCGGCGGTGAAGTTCTCGGCGACGCCGTCTTGCATGATCTTCACCGTGTTGGCGCGGAACCTGGGCCCCCGGCCGCGCTCCCGCCGGGCCAGGATGTCGGGCAGCTGCTCGCCGCCACGCTCCCGGTCCCACCACAGCGCGCCCTCGACGCGCGCGGTCAGCTGGCCGCTCGCCGCGGCGGCCAAGTACACCGGCAGCGGGTCGGGCGAGCCGAGATAGTCCCCGACAATGGCGTCCTGCCATGCGGTGATGCCGCGGGCGTGCATGTGGCGCTGCGCAAGGAGCAGGCCAGTTAGCCGTTCCTCGACCGACAGCTCCGGCAGAAGCCGGCCGATGAGGTTCGCCGCGCCCTCGTGCAGGGTGCCCTGCGGACCGCCGTCCGGCTCCCGCTCGATGCGGCCATCGGCAGGATCCGGCGTGCGGGCATCGATGCCAGCCAGTTCGAGGGCTCGGGTGTTGGCCCAGGCGCCATGGCCGTCCCGGTTCGACAGATACGCGGGCCGGTTGCCGGTCACCTGGTCGAGCAGGTGCCGGTCTGGCGTGCCGCCCCTAAACCACTCCATCCGCCAGCCTGAGCCCGCGATCCATTCGCGGTCCGGATGCCGGCGGGCGAAGTCGGCGATCCTCGCCAGCGCCTCGGCCAAGTCCGCAGCGCCCATGAGATTGCAGCCGAGCATCGTGATGCCGGCGAAGGCCGGGTGGCAGTGCGCATCCTGAAAGCCAGGCAGCAACGAGCGGCCGCGCAGATCGACCACCTCGGTACCGGCGCCCATCAGATCCTGAAAGTGAGCGTCTCCAGCGGTCCCGACCGCCGCTATGCGCCCGTTGACCACGGCAACGGCGGACGCCGGTCGGCCGTCCGGGGCCGTCGCTGGGATGAGCCTTCGCTGGCTGGCGTCCGCGGTGTACACCGCACCGCCGGCAAACACCAGTTCCGCCTGTTGCCCCATGGCCGCCCGTCTCTCGGTCTGTTCCCGCCGATGCGCCAGCCACAACCCTTACCACGCTGATCGGCGCCAGGCACGCCCGGGCCAGTCGTTATCGTCACGGATCCGCACTGCTGCCGACTGAGGATCCAGCGCGCTGATCCGGCGGCTCATCCAGCCACCGAACAGACTTGATGGCGGGCGCGGCCAGCACGACGCAGCTGCTCACCGTCGCGTAAGCGGCCGCGAGGCCGAGCAACCGGGTTGGCCCGACCACCGTTGCGACGGACCCGATGACCGCGAAGCCCATCGAGCCGAGCGCGTACGACCCGGTCAGCGTCAACGCGCTCATCCGGCCCAGCATCGCGGCCGGCACCCGCTGCTGCTGCACCGTAGTCTCCAGGGTGCCGAATACCGAGCTCCCGAGACCCGCGGCGAGCGCGCCGGCCGCCACCGCATACAGCGGGGCGTGTAGCGCGAGCAGCAGGCACGGCACCGGGAAGCCGAACGTCCCGATCACCGCGACCACGAGCGGGCGCCGCGGCCGCCGTCCGACCATCAGCAGCCCGCCCAGTACCGCGCCGCCCGCATAAGCCGCCGAGATGATCCCCCAGGCGCTCGCGCCGCCCAGGTAGTCGTTGGCCAGGATCGGGCCGAGAAGCAGGTAGGGCGCCCAGGTGAAGAGGTTGAACAACGCGAATTGCACCGTCGTCAGCCACAGCCAGGTCTGCGCCCGGAACTGCGCCCAGCTGTCGCTCAGGTCCCGCAACGGCGACTGCTCCGGCGGGCGAGCGGGCCGCACCGTCAGCCGGGCGAGGGCGAGGACACTCGCGCCGTAACTGGCCGCATCGAGCGCGATCACCAGCGCCGGGCTGGTCACGGCCACGAGCCCGCCCGCCAGCGCGGGGCCCACTACCGCCGACGCTGACTGAGCCACGCCGAGCAGCGCGTTGGCGTCCGGCAGCAGGCCGGGCGGCGCGATCTCCGCGCGCAGGCCGCCAAGCGCAGGACTGAAGAAGCCCTCGCCGACCGAGAGCAGCCCGGACAGCAACACGAATAGCCAGACTGGCGGACTGCCGGCGAACAGTGCCACGGCCAGCGTGCCCTGCACGGCGAGCCTGCTCGCGTCGGTGACCAGCATCACTCGCCGCCGGCCGAGGCGATCTGCCAGCACTCCGCCGCACAGCATGAACAGGACCTGCGGCACGACGTTCGCGGCGAAAATGAAGCCGAGGTCAGCCGCGGAGTGGCCGGCGTCAAGCACCGCGAAGGTCAGCGCGATCCTCGACATTGCGGTGCCGAGCAGGGATGTGGCGTAGCCGGCGTAGAAGACGCGGAAGTTCCGCTCCGCGAACGGTGCGAGCCGGCTGCGGCGGCCGGACAAGCGGCCCCCGGGATGAGTTCCGCTGTCACCCGCGCCGGTACTCGCGCCGCGATTATCAGTGGCCCCGTTCCCTGAATTGGAATTGGATTTACTGCGATTAGTAAGGGCCGAGTTATCTGCGCACGGCATGTTATCAAGGCTGCCAGATTATTCATTCTAGCCGCAATAGAAAGGGCCAGTTACCGTATATATAACGCGTGGCCAGCGCGTTGGTGCCGCAGTAAATCAGCTTGTCGCGCTATTAAGCCTGTGCGTTATGATGACGGCAATGAATACGCTCACTTCCGCCGATGTGGTACCGGTCGAATATGCCGTCGCGGTCGACAGATACCTGGCCGAGTCGCAGCTAAGTCCGGCCTCCCGGCGGGTCTACCGGATCTCGCTGGCCGGCTGGGCTTGGCCACTGGTCGGCAAGCTGCCGCCTATAGACCGCGGAAGGCGGGGGGCCAGCCCCCCGATAGTGCCGCTGGCGGCGCTCGAAGACCGCGATGCCGGCCGCAGGCTGGCGGAGGCTGTCGCGCACCGGATCCGGCATGCGCAGGCGCGGACTGTCAACCGGGAGCTGTCCGCCTTGCGCAGTGCCATCAGCTGGTGGCAACAGCGGCGGTGGATCATGGCCGACCCCACCGCCGAGCTGGGGCAGGTCACCAGCAGGCCCGCTGCCGCGCCGTCACTGACGTCCGCTGAGCTAGACGCCTTGTTCCGCGCCCCGGCCGGGCTGCGCGAGCAGGCGTTCTGGCATCTGTTGCGGGATAGCGGAGCGTCCGCCCACGGAGTGCTCGCGCTGGACGCGTCGATGATCGACCTGGTTGGCCGGCGGGCGTCCCTAGCCGGCCAGGGCCAGCTGCAGTGGAGCCCGCTGACCGGCGATCTGCTCGGCTGGCTACTGGCGGGACGCAGGCACGGCCCGGTATTCCGCACTGACAGGCGCGCGCCGACCGGGACCAGCGCGGCCGATGTCTGCCCGCTCAGCGGGCGCGGCCGCATGTCCTACCGGCGCGCCGCCGAGATCTTCGCCGATCACACCCGCGCGCTCGACCCCGACGGCCGCGGCTGGATGCTTCACCAGCTGGGGCGCGGCCGCTAGAGCCCGGAGCCTGCCGCCGCGTCGAGAGCGGTATAGGGATACAGCGCGCCCACTTCCTCGGTGCTCACCACGGCGCCCGCCGGCGCCTCCTGCCGGATACGGGCGGCGAACTCCTCGGCCTGATCGGCGTTGTTGGCCCCGACTACCAGGTATCGCCAGCGCCGGACGACGGGATAGCCCTCCGACGCCAGCCGCGCGGCCAGCGCCACCGAGTCGCGATGCGCTGGCAGCTGTACCCGGACCTCGAACAGCGCGTGTCCTTCGGCCAGCGACTCGCTGGTCTCCTCTGCGTCCAGGCGCTGCCGCTCTGCCTCGATCTCGGCCGGGGTTGACGGCAGTTGCGCGTCGGCCGCCTCCCACTCCTCCTCAATCGGGTGCCACCGCTCGACCGCAAAATCGGCGCGCATGCCGTGGCTGGCCAGGACGTCGTTAACCGACTTCTCGGCGGCCAGCGCCGCATCCTGCGAGTGGGTGTACAGGTACAGTTCGTCGGCTCCGTCGGTGCCGACCATGACCCGGCCGCCAAGGCGCTTGTGCACCTCGCCTTCGACCTTGTGGGTGCTGAGCCGCTCAACCGCCTGGCTGGCCTGCCCGCCTTCGAACAACCTGACGGTGACCCGCCAGTCGTTGTCGTCCGTTACTGCCCCGCCGGCTGCGTTCACATCTGTCACGGCCGCGACTTTACCCTGCGGCACTTAGCGACGCGGTACCGCCGTCCGCGCTCAGCGGCCGCGGCTCCGGGCGGGCGCTGACGCTGGCCGTTGGTCTGCCTCTGGCGGTGGTCCTTGGTCTAGCCCGGCGGCGTGCAATATGGCACAGTGCCCGCATGACTACTGTTATTACCCGGTACGGCACCGTCCGCGGCGATCTCGTAGACGGGGTGACCCGGTTCCTGGGCATTCCCTACGCAGCCAGTCCGGCGGGCGCCCGCCGGTTCCTGCCCCCCGAGCCGCCGGAGCCGTGGGAGGGCGTCCGCGAGTGCGTCAGTTTCGGCCCGACGCCGCCGAAGCCCGCCTACACCCCGCCGTTCGACCAGATCCTGCCCGAGCCGAGCATTCCTGGCGACGACTGGCTGACGGTTAACGTCTGGACGCGCGATCTGTCAGCGGCCGCAGCGGTCATGGTCTGGATCCACGGCGGCGCCTTCAGCAACGGCTGCGCGGCCGTGCCAATGTACGACGGGCATGCCTTCGGCCGGGACGGCGTCGTGCTGGTCAGCATCAACTACCGGCTCGGCATCGACGGCTTCGCGCTGCTGCCGGACGCGCCGCCCAACCGCGGCCTGCTCGACCAGATCGCGGCGCTGGAATGGGTGCGGGACAACATCGCCGCGTTCGGCGGCGATCCGGCGAACGTGACGATCTTCGGGGAGTCCGCGGGCGCCATGAGCGTCACCACGCTGCTGGGGATGCCTAGGGCGCAAGGCCTGTTCAGCAAGGTCATCGCGCAGAGCGGAGCGGCCCAGGTCGGCGCCGATCCGGCGGATGCCCGGTTGGTCACCGGGGAACTAAGCGCGGTGCTGGGCTTCGAGGCCACAGCCGCCAGCCTTGCCCAGGTGGACCTGGACAAGCTGATCGAAGCCCACGCAACGCTCCGGGACGCGCTCGCGGTCGCCCCGGATCCGGCCAGGTTCGGCCGGAGCATCGTGGCGACGTCGATGGCGCTGATCCCGGTCATAGACGGGGACGTCCTGCCCGTCCACCCGCTGGCGGCCCTGGCGGCCGGCGCCGGGGCCGATGTGCCGGTGCTGGCAGGCACCAATACCGAAGAGTTCCGGCTGTTCTTCGTGCCGTCCGGCATGGCCGCGATGGTGACAGACCAGACCCTGCCGGGATTCCTCGGTGTGCTGGGCATCAGCACGGACACGGCCGCTGTGTACCGGGCGAACCGACCTGACGCCAGTGCCGGTGATGTGCTCTGCGCGTTGATGACCGATCGGTTCTTCCGGCTGCCGACGCTGCACGCGGCGGAAGCGCGGCTCGCTGCACGCGGCCCCGCGCCGACGTACCTGTATGAGTTCGCCTGGCAGAGCCCAGTGCTAGGCCTCGGCGCCGCGCACGCGATTGAGATCCCGTTCGTGTTCGACAACCTTGCCTGCGCTGATGCGCACACGGCGATAGGGACCGACGCGCCCGCCGCGCTTGCCACCCAGATGCACGCGGCCTGGATCAGGTTCGCCAGCACCGGGGATCCCGGCTGGCCAGCATTCGACGCCCGCCATCCGGTCATGGTTTTCGGCGGTGAGCAGGCTGAGCTGGTATTCGACCCGCGCGGTGATGAGCGCCAGAGCTGGCCAGCGGCATAGCCGGCGGACCGCGAACTCCCCGACTGCGGCACCCGGCCGCTTCCGGGCCCGCCCCGGGCGGCCGGCCCGCCCTGCACTTCCGGCTGCCCGGCACACCGGCTTCCAGCCCGCCGACGCTCCCCGGCCCGCCCTGCGCCTCCGGCGCACCGGCTTCCGCCCCGCCGACGCTTCCCGGCGCGGCCTGTGCTTCCGGCCCGTAATCCGGCCTCGCTGCGCTGGCCGCCCACAAGACGGTCCGGCCGGCTCTACGCCTCCGGGCCCGCCATCCGGGCCAGCGCCTAGCCGCTAGCGGGCGGATCGGGGCGGTCCAAGTCTGGCATCAGGATTATTGATCGCAGTCTTCCGTGATAATCGCGGAAAACGACGAGCTATAACAAGATCGTTTGCTTGTCGAAGCTCCAAGGACTGGGCCGGCGCCGTTGCGCCGCGCAGGCGGCACGTGCATTCAGTGCTCACCGACGGCTAAATCAGCATAAAATCGTCATGTCGCATGACCTGGCGAACGACACCCGGAGCGCTATATGGATGCTGAGCAAGCCGTCATCGCGAGCCTGCGAAAGGCCGTGGCAGCGCTCCCAGATGACGTGGCGCTCCGCCTGCACCTGGCTGACATGCTCGCCGTTGCCGGCCATCGCGACGAGGCGATCGGTCATCTCGGCGCGATCCTGCAAGCCGATCCCAGCAACGCGGCCGCGCTGAACTTGCTGATCAGGCAGCAGGCAGGCGCCGGCCCGGCGGCGCGCGCCGAGGGCCCCGCCCAGCCCCCTGGCTCAACTCCGCCAAGCACTGTTTTGGCTGCACCACCGGCCAGCCCCAACACGCCAAAGGCAACCGCCGGGGGACCGGACGCCAGCCCCAACACGCCAAACACCACCCCGGGGCGCCTGAACGCCAGCTCCAGCACGCCAGACGCCACCGCCGGCCGGCCGGGTCCCAGCCAGGCCGACTCGGCCAGCCCAGCCGGCGCCGAATACGCCTGGCCGACGGGCTCAGAATCGGGTCCTACCGAGTCTGTGCACGGCCGCCAGGCGGCACCAGAGCCGGCAGCCTTCGACTGGGCGGAGGCGGAAGCCGAGCTGCGCGACGTGGTGCCGCCGATGTACGTCGCGCCAGATGGCGCGGTGGCTGATCAGGACGCGAGCACCCGGGCCTTTGACGCCGAACGCCCGGGCCTGCGGCTTGCGGACGTAGCCGGGATGGCCGAAGTCAAGGGTCGTCTCGAGGCCGCGTTCCTGGCCCCAATGCGCAATCCTGAACTGCGGAAACTCTACGGCAAGAGCCTGCGCGGCGGCCTGCTGCTTTATGGGCCGCCGGGCTGCGGCAAGACCTTCATCGCTCGCGCAGTAGCAGGCGAGCTCGGCGCGCGCTTCACGGCGGTGTCCTTTGCCGACGTCGTTGACATGTACGTCGGCCAGAGTGAGCGGAACATCCACGAGATTTTCGCCACCGCAAGGCGCCACGCGCCGTGCGTGGTCTTCCTGGATGAGGTCGATGCTATCGGCCAGAAGCGCAGTCAGCTCCGGAGTGCGCCGATGCGCAGCGCGGTCAACCAGCTCCTGCTAGAGCTGGATGACGTGACTGGGGGTAACGACGGGGTCTTCGTGCTCGCGGCCACCAACCATCCCTGGGATGTCGACAGCGCGCTGCGCCGACCCGGCCGGCTGGACCGCACGCTGCTGGTGCTGCCGCCGGACGAGCGGGCGCGCGAGGCCGTGTTCCGCTATCACCTCTCCGGACGTCCGGTCGCAGGGATCAAGCTGACGGCGCTTGCTAACAGGACTGATGGGTATTCCGCGGCGGACATCGCCCATATTTGTGAGTCGGCGGCTGAGCTGGCCCTAATGGACTCGGTTCGGACGGGGCTGCCGCGGATGATCAGGCAAGATGACCTGCTCGCCGCGGTTGCTCAGGTGCGGCCGTCACTTGGTCCGTGGTTTGACTCAGCCAGGAATGTGGCTCTGTTTGCCAATGAAGGCGGTAGCTACGACGACCTTGCGGCGTATCTGAAGAAGCGAAAGCTGCTATGACCAGCCGGGCCGTTGGCGGCGGCGCGGAAGACGGCGGCGCGGAAGACGGCGCCGCGGAAGGGGGCGGCGCGGAAGGGGGCGGCGCGGAAGGCGGCGGCGCGGAGGACAGCTGCCCGCCAGCCGACGGAACGGCAGCAGACCTGCGCCGCGCCAGCATCATGATCGACATGCACCGCTACCGCGATGCTGCCCAGCTGCTGGCCACGGTGCTGGCTAGCCAGCCAGATAATGCCCGGGCCTGGTGCCTGCTCGCCAGGACACATCTCGGCAGGGGCAACTTCGCCGCCGCTGTGCAAGCCGCAGCCAGGGCCAGCGCTCTTGACCCGGCCGACGACTGGCCGTACCGACTGGCGAGCACGGCACTGATCGGCTTGGGCAAGACGGGCGACGCTGTCACTGCGGCACTTGAGGCTCGCAGGCTCGCTCCGCTGCAATGGCGCCCGCATATCTGCTTGGCCCAGGCCGCCGCGGCTGACGGCCAGCTAGAACTGGCCCGTATGGCAGCTGCCGAAGCGCTGGCCATCGCGCCAGATGAAGCTGATGTGCATGTCACGGCCGGGAAGGTCGCGCTGAAACGCGGCGAGCTCGAGCTGGCGCAGCAGCGGCAGGAGGCTGCACTGGCTCTCGACCCTGGTCACATTGGCGCTGTCAACGAGCTTGGCCGCATCAGCATGAGGTCTAGAGACGTTGCCGGCGCGGTAGGTCACTTCCTCCGGGCGGCTCGGTCCGCGCCTGGCAGCCCGGTGTTCGGGCACAACTCCGAACTGGCCATCCGCCAGGTCGGCGTACGGATCGCCGCTGCTCTGGCCGCTGCTTTGTCGGCCGCATTCTGCCTGGTCGTCCTCGCCCTAGTCGGCCGACCGGACCTCGCCGTCCGGCTCGCGCCGCCATTGCTGGTGGCGGCCGGATGGGCCATAACTGAATTGTGGCGGCTGCCGCCAGACGGCCGCCGCCACCTGTTCCGGCTGATCCGGGCCTGGCCCAGCATCCCGAAACCGTCAATCCTCAGGCGGGAACGGAGCCGCAGTCCAGCCAGCCCAACCCGCGCATCTCGGCCGTAGCACCGGTTCCGTCACCGGAATCCGGTGCTTAACGGTCGTCAGGCCGCGCATTCCCGGCACACCGGCTGGCCGCCACGATTGTCGGCAAGCTGGCTCCGGTGGTGCACAAGGAAGCAACTCGAGCAGGTGAACTCATCCGCTTGCCGCGGAATCACCCGGAATGAGAGCTCCTCGTTTGACAAGTCAGCACCGGGCAGCTCAAGCGACTCGGCAATGTCATCGGGATCGATGTCAATCGCCGTCGAGGACTTGTCCATTCGCCGTGCCTGCAACTCCTGCAGGCTGTCCTCGGTAATCTCGTCGTCTGTCTTCCTCGGGCTGTCGTAGTCGGTAGCCATGTTGGCCCTTACCCCTCCATCTTTACTAACCTCGTCCGCGCGGTTGTAACGCACAGGACGGCTCGGTTGTGCCCGAATCCGGCGGGGAATTCTGCCACGTCCCGCCCGGGCCTACACCTACCGGGCCTGCCCAGTTAGTGCGTGTCGCAATATCTGGCTTCGGATTACGGTGCCAAGCGGGCAATCCGCCCCGTGGAACCCACTGGTTGGCATCACTTGCGGCCCTGTTGACTCCTGAGTAACTTAATCGATTCAACGCACTGCGCTGCACAAAGTGCGTATGGTACGAACCCACCACATGCATCCACCTGCTTGCCGAGGCCGATTCCGGTTATGCCCCAGCAAACGCCGCTGCGCACCGGCGATCCCAGGCGCGTCGGACGGTACCGCCTGGCTGGGCGAATCGCAGGCAATCCCGCCGATGACCCGATCTACCTCGGGATCAGCCCTGATGGTGGCGAGGTAGCCATCAGCATGCTCAGGACCGACTGGGCCCACGACGCGGCCGCCAGGGACCGGTTCGCCGCCGAGGCCGCAGTGGCCAGGAGAGTACCGCCCTTTTGCGCGGCGCGCGTGTTGGACGCAGGGCTGGAGGGGTTCCAGGCCTATCTGGTCAGTGAGTACGTTCCTGGTCCGTCATTGCTGGAGGTTGTGGCTGCCGACGGAGTTAGGGTCGGCCCAGATCTCGAGGCGGTCGCCATCGGCATGGCTACCGGCCTGGCATCGGTCCACCAGGCCGGCCTTGTGCACGGTAATTTTGGCCCTGAGTACGTCATCATGGCGGCCGATGGCACGCCACGTGTGGTCGAGTTTGGCATCACGCCGCCGTATGGCACAGCGACGCCAGCCGCGGACATTCTGGCCTGGGCCCAGACCGTGGTATTCGCGGCAACTGGTCGCCCGCCAAGCAGCCACTCCGACCTCATCGGCCTGCCCGGTCGGCTCAGTGCAGTGACGGCGCAGTGCCTTGATCCGGACCCGGCCGAGCGCCCGACTGCGCGGTCTGTCTTGCTGAATCTGCTGGGCAACGCGGAACTGGCCGCCGGCGTCCTGGCCGAGGGCATGCGCCGCGCCGCCGGATCGGCTGGACGTGCCGCGGAGGAGTATTACACGCCGGTCCGGCGCCGGCACCCTACAGCGGGCTCAGGCACTCTGCGGCCAGCGCTTCCGCGACTATCACAGGTCTGGCAAACACAAACCCGGCGAGTCCAGGGCCTGCCAAGGCAGCCACTGCCACCACAGTCGCTACCAGCACAGGGACGCCCGGCACAGGGACGCCCGGCACAGGCGCCGGATGCCCCAGACCGGGCAGCCAGTGCCCGTCAAGGCCCTGCCGGTCACGCCCTCACCCGTCAAGGCTCCGACCGTCAACGCTCCGGCCCGCAAGCCCCAGCCGGTCAAGGCCCTGCCGGCCACGCCCCTGCCGGCCACACCCCTGGTCACGGCTCTGCGTCTGGTCACGGCTCTGCGTCTGGTCACGGCTCTGCCGTTCGCGGCTCCGCGCGGTCAGTGATGGCAGGCACGACTCAGCACCATCACGCTCCGCAGCGGGAGGCCCGCGGTGCCCGGACCGGCTTGCTCGCAGGCGTGGCCGTCGTGGTCGTTGTGCTGATCGGCGTGACCGTATTCCTTCTCCTGCAAGGTCCCGGAACGCCGCTCCGCCCGGCCACGGCTAGCCGCACCCAAAGCCATAGCCCGGCTCCGTCAGCCAAGCCATCGCCGAGTGCGACGACTCCGGCGACCCTCGCCGGAACATGGGCGGGCATAGTCCGTCAGCCGCCCACCGACACCTACCACGTCAGCGTCACCCTCAAGGCGCACTCCGCCCAGGGCACCGTCAGTTACTCGGGCACGGGCTTCGGCTGCTCGGGCATTCTCACCCTTCAGCACGCGACGTCCACCAAGCTGACCATGAACCAGAACGTGACCACAGGCACCTGCGAGAACGGCAACGTGACGATCTCCGTCACCAGTGCCAGCTCGGTCTGGTTCAGCTTCCGCAGCGCGGGCCCTATCGCGGCCGGAAAGCTGACCCGCAGCTAAGCGGGATCTAGGCCGGCGAGCAAATCATGCAACTCGGCGAACAGCCCGGGCCCGGCCGCGATTGTCATGGCAGGACTCGCCTCGGCACCCCGCAAGCCACCCACAATGGCGCTGGCCTCGCGTGCGATAAGGCTGCCCGCCGCGATATCCCAGTACCACACGCCTTGCTCGTAATAGCAGTCCACACATCCGGCGGCGACCGAGCAGAGATCGAGCGCGGCCGATCCGGCTCGCCGGATATCGCGCACCCGAGGCAGCACGGCCGCCACGATCGCGCCCTGGCTGGCCCGGTGGCTCGCTTCGTAACCGAATCCAGTAGCGGCCAGCGCAGTCGATAGCGCAACCCCAGTGTTGCACGTCAGCCGCTGAGCGCCAGTCAGCCAAGCGGACTGCAACCACGCTCCGCCGCCGAGCGTCGCGTAAAACAGGCTGCGGCGCAGTGGCGCGCAGACTGCGCCTGCCGTCACGACACCGTCAACCTCTGCCGCGATGCTGACTGCCCAGTCGGGCAGCCCGTAAAGGTAGTTCACAGTGCCGTCCAGAGGGTCCACGATCCACCGGACCGCGGCGCCCGCGCCGGTCTCGCCACCTTCCTCGCCCAGGATCGCGTCACCTGGCCTGGCCGATTCCAGCCGGCCGCGGATCAGTTCCTCCGCAGCCCTGTCCATCTCGGTGACCACGTCCGTCGGGCTTGATTTCGTCTGCACGACGGCGGCATGGCCTGCGGACGCCAACAACAATTCCGCCGCTTCCTGGGCTATCTCGCAGGCAAGGTCGCACAGCCGACGCGGATCAGCCGCATCGGAGCCGCGAGTCACGACGTCCTCACCGGCTGCGCGGCCTGGACAGTCCGGTGCCGCAGCAGCCGGCTGGACAACGGTCCGGTCCGCGCCCCATCGTCCCGAGCCAGCCCTCCGCTGCTCTCGCACTGCCCGTAGGAAGACCGGTGCGCTCACAGACCAGATCAGTGATCATTGAAACGAACCGGGCGTCGGTGCCAGGCGTGGCAGCTCTGGCGAAGGCCAGGCCGAGCCGCTTGGCCGTTTGCGCCGCCTCTACGTCGAGGTCGAACCGGACCTCCATGTGATCGCTGACAAAGCCCACCGGAACGACTACCACTGCGCGGGCCCCGGCCGTAGCCACCTCGCCAAGCAGGTCGTTGATATCCGGCTTGAGCCACGGCTGGGTTGGCGGCCCGCTTCGGCTCGAGTAGGCAAGATGCCAGGGCCGCCGGTATCCTAGCTCGGCCGCGACCAGGCGCGCGGCCTCGGTCAGCTGGGCCCGGTACGCACCGCCCGACGGGCCGCTAGCCGCTTCCATCGCCTCGGGGATGCTGTGCGCGGTGAAGATCAGCTCGTAATCCTGGCCGACCCCGGCCGGCAGTGACCTGGCCGCGTCGGCCGCGGCGTCGGCGACCGAGCCGATGAAGCCCGGATGATTGAAGTACTGCCGGATCTTGTCCACTTCAGGCGCGCCGGCGCCGACCTTGGCACGCGCGGCCTCGAAGTCGTTCAGGTACTGGCGGCAGCTGGAGAACGAGCTATAAGCCGAGGTCACGAACGCAAGCGCACGGCGCACGCCGGCGTCGGCAAGCTCCGCCAAGGTATCGGCGAGGTATGGCTGCCAGTTCCTGTTTCCCCAGTACACCGGCAGCGAGACGGAGCGGGCGGCGAAGTCCTTCTCGATCGCGGCCAGCAGGTCGCGGCACTGTTGGTTGAGCGGGCTCACGCCGCCGAAGGCGTAGTAATGCGCAGCGACCTGCTCTAGTCGCTCTCGCGGCACACCGCGCCCCGCCGTCACGTTCTCGAGGAATGGCATGACGTCGGCTGGACCTTCCGGACCGCCGAAGGAAACGAGCAGGAACGCGTCGTAGGGAGCCACGCTCCTATCCAACCAGGGCCGGCCGGCATCGGCAGCAGTGGTTGGCCGGGGCCAGCGGCGGCACCGGCCGGGCAGCACCGGCGGTCAGCGGTAGGCGGAGGCGTACTGCGCTGCTAGGGCGAGCACCTCGTTGACGTACCAGTCGGCGTGGTTGTAATCGAAGATCGCGTTATACAACGGCCGCCCGCCGGCGGCGGCCCCGTTCGCGCAGAGCAACCGGGCTGCTGACGGCACGGCGTCGTACGGGTCAAGGACGTTCGGCAGTCCGGTCTCGCCGAACGCGTCAATGCCCCACAGGGCCCAGGTCGATGGCAAGAACTGCATGGGCCCGAGCGCTCCAGCGGTGGACGGGCCCACATTGGTGCCGTCGGCGCTCTCGATCTGGCCGATGGCGGCCAGTACCGTCCAGGACAGCCCTGGGCAGAAGTCGGCCGCGGACGCCTTGAACAGCTCGAGGTAATTGGCCGGCTTCCCGCCGGCCGGAGCCGCTGCCACCGGGAGCTGGCTTCGCAGCGGCTCGACCTTGCCGTCACGGCCCAGCACAGCCGAGACCTTGCTTGTCAACGTCGCGAGGCTGACGCCTGGCGCACTGATCAATCCGGCTACCTGCCTGACCAGGCCCAGGCGCGCCGAGGTTGCCTTGTTCACCAGCAGGTCCACGCCGGATATCCCCAGCCTGGCCGCCAGGCCGAACCTCACCACCTGGGCGGACGCCCCGACCAGCCGGTAGAACGCACCGGGCTTCAGCTGCAAGCTGGCACTGGCGCCCGTGGAGGCAACGAATTCGCCCTTGTTGAGCGCGGTCCAGAACGCCTGATCCGATGCCGTGCGCAACGGTACCCAAGACCTAAAGGTCGCCGGATTCACTCCGATCACGCTGACCGGCCGGCCGCCGGCCGTTATCTGGGCGCCGTCGAACGTGATCATGGCACGCAGGCCGTGAATCTTCCTGAGCCTGGCAAGCTGTCTGCCGGTCAGGCCGCGCGGCGCGACGATCAGCACGTCAGGCAAGATGATCTGGCGAAAAGCGCTGGCCTGCCGGGCTGACCGGACCGACCGCTTCGATTCAGACTTAGGCCCGGCCCCCGCGAGCCTGGTGCCGTCTCCGCCAGCACGGCGGTCACCCAGGACAGCTCCGCCACCACCCGGCCCGGGCGCGGCGAGCTGCGGCTGTGCGGGGCGCGAGGCGGCCTGCGGGAGCTCGCGACTGTGCACACGCGGTCCGCTTAGGGGGGCGGCCTTGGCGGGCGTGTGAAAGGCCAGTCCGACCACGATCACGGCTCCCAGCGCCGCAATCCGGCGACCGGTCCAGTTGCGGCCGGCCGGGGCGTCCTGTCCGGGCAGGCTGCCGCCGTCAGGCTGGCTATCAGGCGCAGCCGACCGGTGAGCACGCCCATGAAAGCGTCCCATAGCGCCTCCACCATAACTTCCTGGCCAGCGCGACCCAACGACCCGGTCAGCAAATATCACCCAAACAGCCCGTGCTGACCGGGCCAGGTACGGTCAGAGCGGAGGTACCGCTCATATGACGCATGTTCCGGCCGGGCTCGGAGCAGATAAGGTCGGCCCGCCGGAACCAGCGGGCGGCCGCCGCCGGATAGGCGGCGGCTACCTAGAGTTGCTCAGGACGCCCGGAGCTGCGCAGTTCTGCCTGGCCGGGATGGTCGGACGCGCTCCGATGGCCATGTTCGGGCTCGGCACTGTGCTGCTCATCGCGGCCAGCACCGGACGCTATGGGCTGGCGGGGACGATCGCGGCGGCCGGCTCGGTCGGGTATGCGGCGTGCGCGCCACAGCTGGCCCGGCTGGCCGACAGGTTCGGCCAGCACCGGGTCCTCAGGCCGCTCGTGGCGATCTTCGGCGTCAGCTGCCTGGCCCTGGTTACCTGCGCCGAGTTGCACGCGCCGATCTGGGTGCTGCTGATCACCAGCGGGCTGGCCGGAGCGGCAATGCCGTCACTGGGCTCGATGGTCCGGGCCCGCTGGAGCGCGCTGCTGGGCAACTCGCCAGCGCTGCATTCGGCCTTCGCGCTGGAGTCCGTCGTCGATGAGATGATCTTCGTCGTCGGCCCAGCTGTGGTGACCCTGCTGGCGACGTCCTTCCCGCCTGCAGGCGTGCTTGTCTGCATGATCCTCTCGGTAGCCGGCACACTGCTGTTTGCCGCACAGCGCCGGACCGAGCCCGCCGTCCGGCCGCCGCTCGGCCCGCGGCGCCCGCCGTTGCTGCGGCGGGACGGCCATCGGTCCGACCGGCCTACCGGCCGCGGCCGGCTGCCTGCGGTCGGGCTGGCGACGATGGCACCGGTGTATCTCTGCCTCGGCGCCATGTTTGCTTCAATCGACCTCAGCACCGTCGACTTCGCTCAGCGGCACGGGCACAAGCCCTTGGCCGGGTTCATTCTCGGCACCTACGCCCTCGGCAGCGCCATTGGCGGCCTGTGGTACGGATCGCGAGAGTGGCGCGCACCGCTGGCGCGGAGATTCCCGCTGACCCTCGCGCTGACCGTGGCGGGGGTTGCCACCTTCTGGGCTGAGCCGGGCCTGCTCTCGCTCGACGTCAGTGTGCTTGTCGCCGGGCTCACGATCTCTCCGACGCTCATCGCCGGATATGGGCTGATAGAGCGGCAAGCACCGCCGGAACGC
The DNA here is from genome assembly GCA_052143255.1 of Streptosporangiaceae bacterium. Classification (GTDB taxonomy): domain Bacteria; phylum Actinomycetota; class Actinomycetes; order Streptosporangiales; family Streptosporangiaceae; genus JAJYUU01. The sequence goes on from JBKQTJ010000198.1 coordinate 35,919, forward strand.
AGAACCGAGGCCATGACGTGGCTATCGTCCGCCATCTCGGTCGGCGTGGCGGTGGGCTCGGCCGCGACCGGACGGATCGTCGACAACCTGGGGCCCCGCTGGGGTTACGCCGTTGCCGCAGCCTTCGGGCTGATCGCCGTCACCGTCTGTCTGCTGGGGCGAGGCAGACTGTATGCGACAGCCGAGACGCAAGCTGCACAATGGTTGAATGCTTAGTCAGGGGTTCTATGCGTAGCCACGGCAGCTCAACGCCACCTTCAGCCGGTTGGCAGAACTGGGCGGGCAACGTATCAGCTAGCCCGCGCAGGCAGGCAACTCCGGTTTCCGCAGCGGAGGTAGCCGCCGAGGTCCACCGCGCGGCCGCGGATGGCCTGACGGTTCGGATGACCGGAAGCGGTCACTCGTTCACGCCGACCGCGGTCACCGACGGCGTCCTGCTGCACCCGGGCCGCCTCACCGCGATCAGGTCGGTGGACCATGCCGCCGGGACAGTCACGGTCGAGGCCGGCTGCCCGCTGCACGTGCTCAACGCCGCGCTGCTGGCCCGCGGCCTGTCGCTCGCCAACATGGGCGACATCCAGGTGCAGACGGTAGCGGGTGCCACTCAGACCGGCACACACGGAACTGGCCGCGATGTCGGTGGCATGGCCGCCCAGCTAGCCGGGCTCGAGCTCGTGCTTGCCGACGGGCGGATCGTCAGCTGCTCGGCCGAATCGCCCAGCGGCGGCCTGACTGCACCACACGGCCGGGAGATCAACCTCTTTGACGCGGCCAGGGTCGGTCTCGGCGCGCTCGGCGTGGTCACCGCTGTTACCTTCAACGTCGTCCCGGCGTTCCTGCTCCAGGCGCGCGAGGAGCCGATGACCTGGTCGCAGGTGATCAGCCAGCTGGATGAACTGTGCGCCGACAACGAGCACTTCGAGTTCTACTGGTTCCCGCACAGTGAGGGCTGCCTCACCAAGCGCAACAACCGCACCGACGGGCCCGCCAGCCCGCTGCCGCGCTGGCGTTACCTGCTGGACGATGAGTTCCTGTCCAATTCGCTGTTCGGCGCGACATGCCGGCTCGGCTACCTAGTGCCTGCGGTGATCCCCGCAGTCAACTCGGTCGCGGCGCGGGCACTTGGCTCCCGCACCTACGCCGACGCCGCCTACCGCGTCTTCACCAGCCCGCGGCGGGTCCGGTTCAAGGAGCAGGAATACGCGATCCCGCGCGCTGTCCTGTCCGACGTTCTGGCTGAGGTCCGGTCGCTGTTCCGGCGCCGGGACTGGCGCATCAGCTTCCCCATCGAGGTCCGCGTCACGCCCGCCGATGACGTGTGGCTCTCGACGGCCCACGGCCGCGACAGCGCGTACATCGCCATTCACGTCTTCCACTCCTCTCCGCATGAGCAGTACTTCACCGACGTCGAGGCCGTGATGACGGCGGTTGGCGGCCGCCCGCACTGGGGCAAGATGCACACGCGCGACGCCGACTACCTAGCCAGCGCTTACCCGAAGATGCCCGACTTCACCGCCGTCCGCGACCTGCTCGATCCGGAGCGCATTTTCGGGAACGGCTACCTGCGGCAGGTACTCGGCTCCTGACAGCGTCGCCGCGCGGGGGCGAAGCCCGCGGCGCTCGGCGTTCCGCACCGGTCTAGATCGTGTTCCCGCCCGCTATGGTCGATTTGCGGAGCCCGGATCGATCCAACGGGCGGTCCCGGTGCCACGGGGCCGACGGCGGCGGTGGTCGTGGCGTGGAGGGAGAATCGACTGCGTGAGATTCCTCAGCGAGCCCGCCCATGACCTGACCTACAGCGACGTGTTCCTGGTGCCTAACCGGTCAGCTGTCGGGTCGAGGCTGGACGTCGACCTGACGACCCAGGACGGCAGCGGCGCGACGATCCCGGTTGTGGTTGCGAACATGACCGCAGTCGCGGGCCGCAGGATGGCCGAGACCGTCGCCAGGCGCGGCGGCATTGCCGTGCTCCCCCAGGACATCCCGGCAGACGTGGTTGCCGAGGTCATCTCCTGGGTCAAGGAGCGCGACCTGATACACGACACGCCACTCACCCTCGGCCCCACGGCAACGACCGGGCACGCGCTGAGCCTGCTCCCCAAACGCGCCCACGGCGCCATCATCGTCGTCGATGACGACGGCAGGCCCATCGGCGTCGTTACTGACGCCGACTGCCATGGGGTTGACCGGTTCACCCAGCTCAGCCACGTGATGTCGACCGAACTGCTGACGCTGCCGGCCGGCACCGATCCGGAGCGCGCCTTCAGCCTGCTGCACGACGGCCGTCACCGGGTGGCTCCGGTCGTCGACGCGAGCGGCCGCTGCGTCGGCATCCTGACCAGGACCGGCGCGCTGCGCGCCACGCTGTACCAACCCGCTGTCGACGCGCGCGGCCGCCTCCGGATAGGCACCGCGATCGGCATCAACGGCGACGTGGCAGGCAGGGCGAAGCTGCTCCTGGACGCCGGCGCGGACCTGCTCGTGGTAGATACCGCTCACGGTCACCAGGACAAGATGGTCCAGGCGCTGCGGGCCGTCCGGGAACTGAGTCCCGAGGTGCCGGTGGCGGCCGGCAACGTCGTCACCGCGTCGGGTGTTGCTGACCTGGTCGAGGCCGGTGCGGACATCGTTAAAGTTGGCGTCGGGCCGGGCGCGATGTGCACAACGCGCATGATGACGGCGGTCGGCAGACCGCAGTTCAGCGCCGTGCTCGAGTGCGCGGCCGAGGCCCGCCAGCTTGACCGCCATGTGTGGGCCGACGGCGGCGTGCGGTACCCGCGCGACGTCGCGCTCGCGCTGGCCGCCGGCGCCACTGCCGTGATGATCGGTTCCTGGTTCGCCGGAACCTGCGAATCCCCCGGCGATGTCTTCAGGGACGCCGACGGCAGGCTGTACAAGGAAAGCTTCGGCATGGCCTCCGCCCGGGCCGTGCGCCTGCGGGCGGCTGCCGACTCGCCCTTCGAGCGAGCCCGCAAGGAGTTGTTCGAGGAGGGCATCTCGTCCTCGCGAATGTACCTGGACCCGCAGCGGCCGGGGGTGGAAGACCTGCTCGACGCGATCACCGCGGGCCTGCGCAGTGCCTGCACGTACGCCGGCGCTGACAGCATCGACGGCCTGCACCAGCGGGCGGTCGTCGGCATTCAGGGCGCAGCGGGGTACGCCGAGGGAATGCCGTCGCCCACCGGCTGGTGAGCGCGTCCGTCGGGCTTCCCGGCGGTAAGGTGTCCATCGGCAATATCGCCGTGATCCGCGTCGACGGGATTGTCATGCGCGCACCAGTCCGCCTCGTGCTGACCATGGTGGTCGCCAGCTGCCTTGGCTGCGGTCTGCTAGCCAGCCCGGTCAGTGCCAGTGCCAGTGCGGTCCGGGTCAGCGCATACCGGGCGAGCACGGTCCACGCGAGCGCGGTCCGAGGCAGCCCGGTCCACGCCAGCATGACGCACGCCGCCGACCGGCCCAGCGGAATCGTCGCGGCAGGCGGAGATCTGGTCGACGTTCGCACCGGCCGCGTGCTGTGGAGTCGCGGCCTGCGCGGCGAGCGGCCGATAGCGAGCCTCACTAAAATCATGACGGCGATCGTGGTCATCCAGGCTGGGCACCTGAACCGGAAGATCACCGTGACGCTGCGCGCCCTGACATATGCGCAGGAATACGACGCGACCAGCGCGGGCCTGCGGCCCGGGGACGTGCTTACCGCCTGGCAGTTGCTTGAGGGCATGTTGCTGCCATCCGGCGCCGATGCGGCCTACCTGCTGGCCAACGCCTACGGCCGGGGCTGGCGCAAGTTCGTGCGCAAGATGAACGCAACCGCGCGGAAGCTCGGCCTGGCCCATACCCACTTCGCTAACTTTGACGGGCTGCCGTGGCCCACCGAGTACTCCACGTACTCCACGCCGCAGGACGCGATCCGGCTAGGTGAAGCAGCGATGAAGCTGCCTGCCTTCCGCCAGATCGTCCGCCTGCACCAGACCGGGGTCAGGGCAACCAGATGGCATCAGGCATACCTCTGGACGAATACTGACCTGCTGGTCGGTCGCTACCGCGGAGCTATCGGGATCAAGACCGGCTTCACCCACGGCGCCGGCTACTGCCTGCTGTTCGAGGCTGAGCGAGGCCGGCGCGAGCTGATGGGCGTCGTGCTGGACAGCACGAGTACCGACCCCGCCAGCCGTTTCATCGCCGCGACCCGGCTGCTGAACTGGGGATTCCGGAGCTAGGCAACGGCATTCGGGCTTGCCGCCGTGGGCCACTGCATTCGTGGCCCAGTTCGCGATCCGCTCGAGCAGCGCGGGGCTCACGCCGGATTCGGCGTGCCCGAACCCGGGCACGATCCATAGTTCCTTCGGCTGGCTGGCAGCCGCGAAGATCTGCTCGGCATGGTCGGCCGGGAAGTACCTGTCGCGGTCGCCATGAACGACCAGCAGTGGCGTTGGGGAGATCCGAGCGGCCGCGTCGGCTGGCGGCAACGGCACCGGATCCCAGCGGCCGTCGCTGATGCGCGTGTTCAGGAACCACCGCGCGATCATGCGGCCCAGCTTGTGCTCCACGGCCCAGTGCACGCGACGCATGGCCGGCGTCCCGCGGTAGTACCAGCGGCCCGGACCGCTAACGGACACAACCGCATCGACCCCACCCAGCAGGCCTGCGTGCCTCAGCACGACGGAGGCGCCCATGGAGAACCCGATGGTCACGACGTGCTCATAGCCAAGCTCGCGGGCATAGGCGACGACCGCGTCGACGTCCGCGACCTCCTTGTCCCCCAGGGTGCTCAGGCCGCCAGAGCGGCCGTGCCCGCGGAAGTCAAACACCATCACTCCGCCGAACCGGTTCAGGCGCCTCGCCACTGCCCACAGGTGCCCGCCCTGCCAGTTGAGCGTGAACCCGTGCGCTAGTACCAGGCCCATGCTGCGGTCGCCGGGCAGATGGATTGCCTCGATAGGGACGCCATCGTCGGTTATCAGCGTTGCCGCTTTGGTCACGGACTTGGTCATCCCTCTATTCTGCGCGACGGCCCGGGCTGCCTGGTCGACGCCTCTTCCCTGGGCGGTCCCTGCTAGGGCAGTCTGGTGGCTGCCGGGCGGTCCGCCACGACGCATTACAGTCCCGGTACGCAGAAATCTAGCCCGTCACACTGCCTGGAGGCGTTTGTGTCCGTGCTCGAAACGCTTGTCTCTGCCCTCCGCTCGTCTGCGGTACAGATCGTGGACCTGACGGCCCGGCTTGAGCCGTCCACGCCGATCATCCAGCTGCCGGAGCCGTTCGCGAACACCGTCCCGTTCAGCTTGCAGGAGGTCAGCCGGTATGACGACCGTGGCCCTGCCTGGTACTGGAACAACATCATTACTGGCGAGCACACCGGGACGCACTTCGATGCACCCGTGCACTGGATCAGCGGGCGCGACGGCGAAGACGTGGCCTCGGTACCGGTGACCAGCCTGATTGGCCCGGCGGTCGTGCTTGACTTCAGTGAGCAGGCCGCCGCGAACCCGGACTTCCTGCTGGAGCCCCATCACATCCGCGAGTGGGAGTCACGGCACGGCGCGCTGCCGGCGGGCGGCTGGCTGCTCTACCGGACCGGCTGGGACGCCCGGTCCGGCAGCCAGGAGCGGTTCCTGAATGCGAACGACAGCGGCCCGCACACGCCGGGAGTCTCGGTGGCATGCGCGCGCTGGCTCGCCGAGGAGGCGCCGGTGATCGGGCTCGGAGTGGAGACCGTGGGCACCGACGCGGGTACCGCGCACTCTTTCGATCCCCCGTTCCCCTGTCATTCGGCATTGCTGGGCGCAGGCAAGTACGGCCTGACGCAGTTGCAGAATCTGGGCACCCTGCCGCCGACCGGAACGGTGCTCATCGCAGGCCCGTTGCCGATAGTGGGTGGCTCAGGGAGCCCGGCCCGGGTGCTTGCCCTGGTGGAGCGGTCCTGATGCTGGTCAGCGACGCGGTCGCCAGCACGCTGGCGGGACTGGGCGTCGACACCGTCTTCGGCGTAGTGGGCAGCGGCAACTTTCACGTCACCAACGCGCTGATCGGCCACGGCGCCAGGTACGTAGCCGCGCGGCATGAGTGCGGAGCGGCCAGCATGGCCGACGGATGGGCCAGGCAGACCGGCCGGCCGGGAGTGGTCAGCGTCCACCAGGGACCCGGCCTGACCAATGCGCTGACCTCGATCACCGAAGCGGCCAAGAGCCGGACGCCGATGCTGGTCCTGGCCGCGGACGTAAGCTCACGTGCCGTTACCTCCAATTTCCGGATCGATGTCGGTGCGATCGCCAGGGGCATCGGCGCGACATCCGCCCGGCTGCACTCCGCAGGCTTTGCGGTCGACGACACGCGCCGCGCTTACCTGACCGCCCGCAACGAACGGCGAACCGTCGTGCTTGCCCTGCCGCTGGACGTGCAGGCCGCGGAGTGCACCTGGCCCGGGCCCCCGGTACCGCGCCCGGCGCCTGCGAGGCCGCCGTCGCCCGATCTGGCATCGGCGCTGGCATCGGCGCTTACCGCCGCGGCCAGGCCGGTCTTCATCGCGGGCCGCGGCGCCAGGCACACGGCCGCCCGGCAGGCACTTGAGCAGCTCGCTGCCCAGTGCGGGGCGTTGCTGGCCACCTCGGCGGCCGCGAAAGGCCTGTTCCGCGGCAGCCCGTGGGATCTCGACGTCAGCGGTGGCTTCGCCTCGCCGCTGGCGGCCGAGCTCATCGGCAACGCCGACCTGATCGTCGCCTGGGGCTGCTCACTGAACATGTGGACCACCCGGCACGGCGCCCTGATCGCCGGGGCTACGAAGGTAGTGCAGGTCGACTGTGACCGGGCAGCCATCGGCACGCACCGGCCGGTTCAGCTCGGCGTCGTAGGGGATGTCGTTCTGACCGCGCAGGCGGTCAGTGCGCTAGTACCCCAGGCAGGCGCGCCTGCTGCGCCGGACGGCGAGGAGGCAGGTTACCGCTCGGCCGAGCTCAGGGACCGGATCCGCGCTTCCATCCGCTGGCGTGACGTTCCGTACGAAGACGAAGGCGACGGGCAGCGAATCGACCCGCGGACGCTAACCATCGCGCTGGACGACATGCTCCCGGCTGACCGCATCGTCGCCGTGGACTCAGGCAACTTCATGGGCTACCCGAGCATGTTCCTCTCGGTGCCGGACCAGGAGGGGTTCTGCTTCACCCAGGCCTACCAGTCCATCGGACTGGGCCTGTCGTCGGCGATCGGCTCGGCCATCGCACGGCCTGACCGGCTGACAGTCGCTGCACTCGGCGATGGGGGCGCGCTGATGAGCATCAGCGAGCTTGAGACAGCGGTACGGCTGGGTCTGCCGATGGTGATCGTGATCTATGACGACGAGGCGTACGGGGCGGAAGTGCACCACTTCGGCCCGGAGGGCTACCCGTTGGAGACGGTCCGGTTCCCGCCCGCCGACCTGGCCGCGATCGGGCGGGGCTTTGGTTGCGCCGCAGTGACTGTCCGGTCGGTCGCTGACCTAGGCCCAGTTCGCGACTGGCTGGACAGCCACCCGGACCGGCCGATCGTCATTGACGCCAAGGTCACATCAGACCATGGCTCGTGGTGGCTCGAGGAGGCCTTCCGCGGGCACTGACGGGCCGCGCAAAGGCCCGGCACCGATCGGACAGCAACACCGGTCGGACCAGCAACACCGAGTCGGCCGGCCACGCGAACTGCGCGGCCGGCCGACCTTTGGCTTCGTTCGAACCGTCTCCCAACCACTCAGCGGAACGTCACAGTGGTTCGCCTCCGCCAGCGTCTGCCAGCACCTTGTGATGGTGCTCAGCGGGCGAGGGTTCGCCCGGAATCTCACCGAAGTCGGGCTCGGCGTCTGGCTCCTCCATCGGGTAAGCGACCTCGCCGTGCACAGCGATGTCTCCGGCCACCAGGTCAGCGTCCGGCATCCGCAGCGGCGTGAAGAACTTGATCACGCGCAGGATCACGTAGGTCACGAGCGCGTCCCAGATGATGACCGTCAGCGCCGCTTCAGCCTGGATCAGCAACTGCTTCGGGTGGCCGTAGAACACTCCGGCCGTGGTCACGTCTGGCGCCTTCCCGAGCCCCAGGTAAACGATCATCTTCGGATCAGCGAGCAAGCCGACCAGCAATCCGCCAAACAGGCCGGCGAAGCCGTGCGTGTAGACCACGCCAAGCGCATCGTCCACCTTGTTGAATGGCCAGACCTTCCGCGGCAGGTAGCCGAAGAGCACCCACACCAGGCCCGAGGTGACCGCGCCAATGACGATGGCACCGACGCCGTTCACGTAACCAGCGGCCGGGGTGATGCCGACGAGGCCGCAGATCATGCCGTTGACGCCGCCAATGAAGGTCGGCTTCTTGGACTTGCTGAAGCCCATGTCCATGATGATCCACGTCATCATGGCCACTGCCGTGGCGAGGTTGGTGTTGACCACGGCGGCTGTCGCGTCAGCGCCGGCGAAGTACGGGTCACCGCCGTTGAAGCCGTTCCAGCCGAGCCACAGGATGCCGGCCCCGACCGCTATGAACAGCAGGTTGTTCGGGACCGCCTTCTCGCGGTCACGCGCAAGCCGTGGCCCGACCATCGCCGCTGCCACGAAGCCCGACACGCCCGCTGCCAGGTGGATGACATAGCCGCCGCTGAAGTCCAGCGCGCCCTTGCTCGCCCAGTAGCCGCCACCCCACAGCAGAAACGCGTTCACCGAGTACGCGAACGTGATCCAGAGCGGCACGAAGATCAGCCAGACCCTGAACTTGATCCGGCCGATCACGCTGCCGATGAACAAGATCGGCGTGATCGCGGCGAACACGAACTGGAAGTAGACCAGCGAGCCCTCGGGGAATCTGAATTTAGGCATCAGCCCGTCAAGCAGCGGGATATTCGCCTGGGCTTGTTCCCCGCCTGCTCCGACCACCGTCCCCGGCGTGCCGACAAACGTAAACGAGTGGATCCACGGCGAGCCGAAGCCCATCTTGAATGCCCACAGCACCCAGACGATCAGGGTGAGGGCGAACGCGCTGAACACCATCAGCATGGTGTTGACGGCCCATTTGCGCTGCACGATCCCGCCGTACAAAACCGCGAGCGCTGGGATGCTCATCAGACCGACGAGCGTTGCAGCTGTCATCTGCCAGGCGTTATCGCCTGAGCTGAGGAAGCTTGCGTACGGGTTCACTCTCCGCCTCCAGTGGCTGAAGCGAAGGGCTGCCGGGTAGCCAGGCGTCGGCGACCAGCACGGTCCCAGCCGACCGCTTCGGTTCTGTCAGGTACGGTTCATGTCTCCCATGCGCTCGTTTCCGCCAAGTTTCGTGATCGTTACGTCACCCGCACAAGCCACTGGCAGGCCGCCGCAATTGTTAAACCTTTGTTTCCCGCGTTGCCGAGATCCGGCACCAGGTCACCCTGCCCTGCGTGCTCGCGAGCGTGCCCCAGCTATCGGCCAGCGCGTCCACCAGGACCAGGCCATATCCGTGATCGGCTGCGATACCGGGCCGCACTAACTCCAGTGGCCGCCAGGGACCGCCGTTATCGCGGACCTGCACGAGGACTCCCGCGGGCCCCGGGCACAAGGCGAGCAACACCGTGCCGCCGACCGCGCCAGACTGGCTGTGCAGGATCGCGTTGGTGACAAGTTCGCTCACGACGAGCAGCACGGTCTCAAGCGCCGGGTGAGTGTCCCCCAGCACCTGGCGCGCCAGTGCTCGGGCCACGCCGGCCGACTCGGGCGTTCCCGGCAGTACCCGAAGGACCGGCATACGGACCGGACGGCTGCGCGGCCCGGCGGGCAGGGCTGCCGGAGCCTCCGGAGGGACGCGGCCGCCGGGCATCAGGCCTGGTCCTTGCGCGCGCCGCAAAAGAGCACCAGGCCGACCGCCAACCGCACATCTACATCAGTACGCATGACCATTACTCCGGCTGTCTAGGCGCAATCGGGGGTGCTGACCGAGCGGCCCGCGTCGGCGCGCGGGCGGCGAAGATGACCGTAGCCGGACGGCCATTACTGCTCCGTTACCCAGGTGTAACCGCACTCGCCGCCACTCCGATGGGCCGTCAGCCGACGCTCGGGCGGGTCTTCACCTGCCGAGAAGCCCCTGCGGCCATTCGTCACCGCGGCACGGGTCTTGTTCGCAGGCCGGTGCGCACTAAACTCAGTTAGGGCCCATCGATCACGTATCAGGCGAGTTGCGGTAGCCCTCAGCCATTCCCCGGACAGGCGATCAATGGAATTCCGGATCCTCGGCCCGTTATACGCAGATGCGGGAACCGGCGACGGCCCGGCGCTGATCCGTCAGCCGTTGCTGCAGTCTGCCTTAGCAGTGCTGCTGCTGCGTGCCAACAGACCGTGCCCGCGGGGCTGGCTGATCCAGGCGCTGTGGGGCGCGGAGCCGCCAGGGTCACCTGAGGCATCGCTGCGCGTGTGCATCAGCCGGCTGCGCCAGAGCCTAGGCGGATGCGCGACCCGGCTGGACAGCGTCGGACCGCCCGGCGGCCGGGCGCCGGGACATCGGCAGCAGCGTGGGTACCTTATGACGGTGCGCCCCGGCGAGCTCGACCTGGACGAGTTCAAGGACCTTGCCGCGCAAGGTCAGGCCGAGCTGGATCTCGGCAACGTCGCTGCCGCAACCGCGTCACTGACTCAGGCGCTGGCCTTATGGGCGGACCCGCCGCTGCCGGACCTGCCTGACACGCCGGTGATCGAGGCCGAGATCGCCGGCCTCAACGCGCTGCGTACGGCAGCCGCAGACGCGCTGGTCGACGCCCGCCTGGCCGCCGGTGAGCAGGAGCTGGTCCTGGGCCAGCTGCGAGCCGCAGTGCTGGCCGATCCCGGCCGGGAGCGCAGTTCCGCGCAGTTGATGCGCGCTTACCACGCCTTCGGGCTGCGCAAGGAAGCACTCGATGTGTACCAGCAAGCGCGGCGAGCGACACTAGAGGAGCAGGGCACCGAGCCTGGCCCCGTACTGGCAGTACTGCACCGGCAGATCCTGGCTGAGGAACTGGCGGCCGAGCGCTCCGCCGCGCGGATCACCGGGCCGCCGGCCTCGGCCGCAAGCCGTCCGGCCTGGCAGGTCCCGGCGCCCCCGGCTGATTTCACTGGCCGGGCCGACGAGATCGCCCGGATCGCCGATTGCCTCTCCGGACCAGCTGGCCCGGTTGCCGTGGTTACCGGCGGTCCGGGCACTGGCAAGACCGCGGTCGCGGCGGCGGCGGCGCTGGCGCTGCGGGCCCAGTTCCCGGACGGTCAGCTGTACGCCGAGCTCGGCGGCGTGGGCCGGCCGCGGGATCCACTGGACATCCTGGCCGACATCCTGCTGAGTCTCGGCGTCCAGCCGCGCAGCATCCCGCCGACCGGCCCCGCACGGGCGGCGCTGTACCGGTCGTTGCTCGCTGACCGCCAGGTTCTGGTCGTTGCCGATGACGCGGCAGTTGCGGGCCAGGCGCGCCCCCTGCTGCCCGCGGCCGGCGGCGCGGCGCTGCTCGTGACCAGCCGCGGTCGGCTGAGCGGGCTAGCCGGAGCCCGCGTCGTCGAGCTTGGCGGGCTGCCGCACCATGACGCGCTTGCACTGCTCAGTTCGGCCGCCGGAACGGACCAGGCAGCTGCTGAGCCAGCCGCGGCCGCTGCGATCGTTACCGCGTGCGATGGGTTGCCACTAGCGCTACGGCTGGCCGGCAGCGCACTTGCCCAGCGGCCCGGCCTGACGGTGGCCGGGCTGGCGCGGCAGCTGGCCGCGGGCCGGGCCATGGATGTACTGGCAGCCGAGGACACCTCGGTACGCGAGGCGATCGGCTCAAGCTACCGGTCCGTTTCCGGGCCCGCCAGCAGCGCGCTCACGCTCGCGGCGACCATCATGCCGGGAGAGATACCCGGCTGGGTGCTGGCCGAGCTGGCCGACGGTGACCGCAACGCAGCAGCGGAGCTCGCCGCCACTGGCCTCATCGCCCCAGCACGCGCGGAGGTCGGCGGAGCACGCTTCCGCGTACACCCGCTGACCAGGGCCTACGCCATCGAGTGTGAACTCGACTGCGGCGGCCCCGGAACAGCGGAGCGACTCGCGCGCATGCGTGCGGGCTGGCTTGACCGTGCACGCCAGGCAGCGGCCACCGGGCCGGCGCTGCCATTCCTGGCTCCGTCGCCGTTCCCCCCATCAGCGGCGCGCGGTGCTGACCCGCCTGCGCCGGCCAGCCTCGACACCGGGTCTGACTGGCTGGCGAGCGAACGGGCCAGCCTGCTGGCCGTCGCAGCGCAAGCGTGCGAGTCCGGCCATTACCAGGCTGCTGGCGAACTGGCCGGACAGCTACTGGGGCACCAGTGCGTGCATGGCAACTTCGGCGACGCCATCGGCACCTGGCGGCCCATCGTCGCCGCCGCAGCCGCCGCTGATGACGTCGAGGGGGCCGCACGGGCGTCGTACTGCCTGGCGTTCGCCCTCGCGGAAGGCCATCAGGCCAGCGAGGCGGCCCGGGTGCTCACGGCCAGCATGAACGCCCTGGAGCGGGAAGGCGATCAGCAGCTGCTGGCAATGGCCGCTGGCCTCGCGGGTCGCTGCCACAGCGCGAACGGCCGGCATGCCGCCGCGATACGAGCTGCTAGGACCGCGATGGGCCTGGCCGGCGACGGGCCCGACGGCGAGCTGATCCGCTCTGCGGCGCAGGCAGTGCTCGGGCTGACGTTAGCCCGCGTCGGCATCGTCAGCCTGGCCGAAGATCACTGCCGCGAGTCCCGCCAGGTGGCCAGCGAACTTAGCCAGCCCGCCTACGAGGCGGCTGCCGTCCGGGCGCATGCGCAGGTGCTGATCCTGGGCGGCCAGTACGGCGCTGCCGAGTTCCGGTGCGGGGAGGGCATCCGCCTGGCACGCGGATACGACAGCGAGATCACCGCGGCCAGGTTCATGCTGCTGCTCGGCCGGGCACGCCAGCTCGGCGGCAATCCTGCCGCCGCGATAGGCAGCTTGCGGGCCGCACTCGATACCTTCCGCAGTGTCGGATCTCTGGCCGAGGAGCTCACCGCCCTGGGCCTGCTGACCGCGTGCACCGAGCAGGCGGGTCAGGTCAGCCAGGCCGTGGCCGACAGGGCGCAGCTGTCGAAGTTCATGGCCAACCGCGGCGAGCAGGCTCCCGAAGCCAGCACGGGCGAGGCGATGGCGGCTTGCCGGGTGAGCGGGCGTTAGCCGCCGGGCCAGCAGCGAACCGAACGCCAACGGCCGCAGCCCGCGTCCGGCAACGAGCGCCGTAGCGCGGCGCAGGGCTCACGGCAGGTTCAGCAGACCCGCTAGGACCCGCTCGAGGATCTCCGGATCATCTGTCAGCCGGACACCGCGGACGAACAGGACGTCGCCGACCGACACGATCGCTGAGGACGGATCCTGCGCCCGTGGCGCCGGCGGGCCATGGCTGGACGCCGGATCCGTCGGCGCTTCCGCAGGGTCCTCCATGCGCCGGACGGTAGCGGGATGACCGTAACGGGGTCGTTGCCTAGGCGTTACCCGATGCCGTTGCCCGGCCATTCCCAGTGAAAGCCCGCCACGGCCTTCTCGAACGAGCGGAGATAACGGTGCGCCGAGCGCTGGCTATCCAGCTGAACCGCCTCCTCCTCGAGAACAGCTCCGTTGGCGCCGTCCCACTGAGCCCACCACACCCGCGCAGGAATCCGCTCCGGGTGGAACTCGACCCGCATGTCGTAGTTCGCGATGTGGCGGAAGACAGCTCTCCGATACTGCCGTTCGGCCGGGTCGTCCGGGTCGCCGGGATACCGGTAGCTCAGCCAGTACTCAAGCGTGCTGGTCTCGCCGAGGTCGAGCGTCGTGGCCAGCAGGATGTGGGTGGCAAAGACGTCCGGCCCGATCCGGATGATCTCGCCTGCGACCTCCGTGCAGCCCTGACCGACCTCGAGCGTCAGCACGTTCGTGTCAGCCAGGAACGGGATACGGTCCACGGCTTGTGCAGTGGCCTCGATCACTTGCAGAGTCCTGGCACGCTCGATGCGAGCGTCAGCACCGACCCAGATGTGATCATGCAGAGTGAGCGTCAGATGGCGGCGCGGTCCTAGCGCCCGCGTCACCTCATGCTCCTCGAGCATCGGCACCACGTGGCTGCCGGCGATCACCCGTACCGTGGTCGCGCCTTTCCACAGCTGCCATAGCCGAGCGGCTTCGTCGTCGGTGAACCCGAACCCGTCAATGAACATCCGCAGCGACTGACGACTGACCTGACGCCCGGCCAGCACGTCGGCGACAATCTCCCTAAGCTGGTAGGGCATGACGTTGGCGTCGCCGCCCCGCGCGGGCGCGGACCTGAGCTGGCCAGCAATGACCTCGGCAACTGCCATCTGGTTGATGACGTCGTCCCGCGGCCGCACGACCTGCTGCTGCCACGCCAGCCGGTAGCGGCCAGGCTTTAACAGCAGCTGGCGGACGTACTCGGCGGCCGCGCGCTGGCCAGCGGGTGGCGCCACATCTGTCATGGGCTCGGACCTTAGGTGCTGCCGAAGCACATCCGAACAGTGCTTTGTCGAACAGTGCTTATATCAAACACTGCGGCAGCCTCGAGTCCTACTCCCACTGCCAGTAAAAGCCAGCTACGGCGCGCTCAAAAGAGCGCAGGTACTTGTGCGCAGAGAACTGACTGTCCAGCGAAACCTGCTGGCGCTCAAGCACCTCACCCTCGGTCCCGTCCCAGCGTGCCCACCACACTCCGGTTGGCAGCTTGTCGGGATGGAACTGCACGCGGATGTCGTAGTTCTCAAGTTGCCGCAGGACCCCGCGGCGCCATTCACGCTCGCTCGGATCATTCAGGTCACCTGGGTAGCGGTAGGTAGTCCAGTACTCCAAGGTGATCGTTTCCCCCATTTCCAGGGTCCGCGCTAGCCGGATCTCCGCCGCGAAGACGTCGGTGCGGACCTGCCGCAGCTGGCTGGCGAGTTCCTTGCAGCCCTGGCCGACCTCGATAGTCAGCACGTTCGTGTCGCACAAGAACGGGATGCTGTCTACGCCCGGCGCGGTCGCCTCGATGACCTGCAGCGTCCTGGCCCGATCAGTCCGGCCGTCTGGACCGATATAGACATGATCGTGCAGCGACAGGGTCTGATGACGCCGTGGCCCAAGCGCTCGCGTCAGGTCTTCCTCCGCCTGCATGGGCACGGCATGGCTGCCGGTCAGCACGCCGATTGTGGCGGAGCCATTCCACAACCGCCAGAGCCGGTCAGCCTCGTGCTCGGAGAATCCGAACGCGTCGATAAATAGCTTGAGCGCCGGACGACTCAGCAGCTTACCGGTAAGCGCCCGCGAGACCGTGTCTTTCAGCTGATGCGGAGTAATGTGCAGGTCAGCCGCGCCGCGTGGTGCTGAGCGGAGATGGTTGGCGATTACCTCAGCGACAGCAAGCTGATTGACCGTTCCGCGTCGCTCTCGGCTGACGTGCTGCTCCCAGGAATGCCGGTAGCGCCCGGGCTTCAGCAATAGCTGCTGCAGGTAATCCGAAGCCGCCCGGCGGCCGACTGGTCGCGTTACTTCGCTCACGAGGACATCAGCTGCTCTGCAAACCCTTGGACGAACTAGAGTTGCTAGCTTACCGATTCAGAACGAGATCCGGTATCGCCATAACAGAGCGAATAAATTCCTTAATTAGCGATCAGCGCGCCAGCTTTACCCGACGCATATTCCGTACTCGAGATGCGTGGTGCCGGGGCACGGTGTCGACGACGAACTTACGGCCACGGTAACGGCTGCGCTGGGGGCGCTGATTGCCGCGGCAACCGTCACGCCGCTAATAACGAGCGAAGAGATGGCCAGCGCTCCGGCCGCCAAAGCGCGGATGACCTTCATCGCCTGTCCTTCCTGACGTTCCCCCGTCCACGAGCGAACCGCTCGTGTGTCCGTGGCCGCCAGCAATATGATAATAATTGGACAAATAGGATTCAGTCAATGGACGGCCTGACACTATTTGCCATGCTTCGCGAAAGTTCTGAGACCATCGTTGCAGCACGGCCAGAAATCAGCTCGGGAGTTGCCCTGGCTCACTCAGCTAGCGACCAACTCGACCTCGAAGCCGTCGGCGTTTTCCAGGTAGGCGGCGTAATGGTCGGGCCCGCCAGCGAATGGGTGCTGGTCCGCGAACATCAGCTTCCAGCCGTGGAGCTGGGCTTCGTGGGTGAGTTCATCGGCTTGGTCTCGGCTGCCAGCATGGAAGGCCAGGTGGTTGAGCCCCGGCCGGCAGCGGTCATGACGGCCGGCCGTGCGTGCCGGTGACTGCTCGACGACGATGTAGGCAGGCCCGGACCGCCAGCTCCGGCCACCAGGCCAGTCCTGGTACATCCGGTAACCGAGTGCGGTGAGCAACCAGCCCCAGCTGACGACGGCGCGATCAAGGTTAGCCACCCAGAGCTCGACATGATGAATCGTCCCGGCTGTTGGGTGCTCCGGTGCTGCAGCAGGCTCGTCGCGTGCCGCGCTGGCCAGTTCAGGGTCGGCCGGTTTCCCGCTGACCGGAGCTGCGTTGGCTGGAGATGCGCTAGCCGCAGCTGCGCTGGCTGGAGATGCGCTGGCCGCGGCGGCGCTGGCCGCCACCGCACCGGCCGTGACAGCCTGCGCCTGCCGCGGGTTGAACACGTCCACGCTGGCCTGGTCCTGGCTCAGCCCTGCCTGAGTTTCGTCCACGCTAAAGTCCCTGCGGTACTCCAAAGGTGTCAAACCGCCGCGGCCTGAAATGCACCGCAGCACCGAGGACGACCACGTTACGGCATCTAATAGAGATTTTCGTTTGTAACCGCGTGAAACAGGACCGCGACTCCTCGGCGAATGGCCTACCTTTCGGCCGGCGGCAGGTTCGCCAGTCGCGCCAGGCTGGCTCGGTGTGCATCCGCGGTACCGAAGCCGATCGAATCCGCCTTAGCGCGCTTCAGGTACAGGTGCGCCGGGTGCTCCCAGGTGAACCCGATGCCACCGTGCAGCTGGATCGTTTCCTGCGCGGCCTTCATCGCCGCATCTGAGCAGGCCGCTTTGGCCAGCGCGACAGCGAGCTCGGCTTCGGCGACCAGATCCGCGGCCACGGCCGGGTCGTCGCGTCGCCCGGCCGCAGACAACCTGGCGGCAGACAACCCGGCGGCAGACATCCCGGCCGCAGACATCCCGGCCGCAGACAACGCGGTCAGGGCGTTGGCGGCCGCCCGTGCCGCGGCCCGCGCTTGGGTAACCGCAACCCATAGGTCGGCAAGCCGGTGCTTGATCGCCTGGAAGCCGCCCACCGGTCGGGCGAACTGATGCCGTTCTTTGACGTAGCTGACCGTCAGCTCCAGGCACCGCTCGGCCAGGCCGAACTGCTCGGAGGCAATGATCCCCGCGCCAGCGAGCAGCGCCGCCGACATCGCCCGTTGCGCCACCTCGCCGGCCGCGACCCGGCGCGCGAGCACACCGTCCAGCTGCATGTCGCACAGCTGCCTGGTCATGTCGAGCGACGTCACCGGCGCCTTGCCCAGGCCGACCTCGCTGGCATTGACCGCGTACAGGCCGTACGGCACGCCATCGGCGGGTACCAGCAGGACGTCGGCGGGCAGCGCGTCGGCGACGCCAGCGACCGTGCCGCTGAGCCGGTAGCTGCCGGCCTCGTCGCCTCGTTGCGGTCCGGCCAGCCGCACCGTCGCTGTCGGCAGCCGGCCAGGCTTGGCGGCGAACGGGACCGCAACGGCCGCCGTGATCTCGCCGCTGGCCAGCTTGCCGAGCAGCTCGTCCTGGCCGCCTGCGCAGAGCAGCGCGGTGGTGGCAACCACCGCGCTACCGATGTACGGAACCGGTCCAACGGCCCGGCCCAGTTCCTCGGCCACCACGGCGGCCTCGCGATATCCGGCGCCAGCGCCACCCAGTTCTTCGGGAATCAGCAGGCCGGCGCAGCCGACCTCGGCCGCAAGCGTCTGCCAGAGCCCGGCGTCGTAGGTGGCCGCTGTCTCAGTCCTGGCCAGCACGTCCGGCCAGGCTCCCTTAGCTGCGAGCACTGACCGGATGGCGCTGCGCAGCTCGGTCTCGGTCTCGCTATAAAGCAGGTCGTACGTCACGCCGGGACGGCCGCGCCCGCTCGCGCCCGGCCCGGTCGGGTGAGTCACCATTCCCGCTGGCGCCGTCGTCTCGCTCACCGGGGCAGGTCCTTCCACGGTCCGGTGTCGACCCTGGCTTCCTTCGGCAGCCCGAGGACTCGCTCGGCCACGATGTTCCGCAGGACCTCCGACGTGCCCCCCTCGATCGAGTTCCCCTTGGCCCGCAGGAACCGGTAGCCCGCGTTCCGGCCGAAGAAGTTCGCGCCCGCCGGCCGGCGCATGGTCCAGTCGTCGTAGCGCAGCCCGTCGGCACCCGCCAGCTCTACTTCGAACTCGGAGATGTCCTGGTTTAGCCGAGCGAATACCAGCTTGGCCGCCGAGCCCTCCGGGCCAGGCTGGCCCGCGGCCAGCTGCTGCCGGAGCCTCGTCCCCGCGAGCCTCGCTACCTCGGCGTCGGCCCACAGTCGTAGCAGCCGGTCATGCAGCCCCGGAGTGCGCAGCTCCGGATGCTCACGCCAGGTCCGCGCGGCCGATGCGATCATGCCGCCTTCCCTGGGCATGGCATTGCCGCCGATCGAGACGCGCTCGTTCATCAGCGTGGCCATCGAGACCGTCCAGCCCTGGCCTACCGCGCCGATCCGGTCAGCGTCAGCGATCTTGGCATCGGTCATGAAGACCTCGTTGAACTCCGCCTCGCCGGTGATCTGGCGCAGCGGCCTGACCTCGACGCCCGGCTGCTTCATGTCGAGCGCGAAATAGGTCAGGCCGTCATGCTTGGGCAGGTCCGGGTCGGTCCTGGCCACCAGGAGCGCACGGCTGGCCATGTGGGCCGAGGAAGTCCAGACCTTCTGCCCGTTCACTGTCCACACCTCGCCGTCGCGGACTGCCCGGGTGGCGAGTCCGGCCAGGTCAGACCCGGCGCCGGGCTCGCTGAACAGCTGGCACCAGATCTCCTCGCCGGTCCACAGCGGCCGGAGCCAGCGCTCCTGCTGCTCCGGCGTGCCGTGCGCGAGGATCGTCGGGGCGGCCATGCCGAGGCCGATTCCGTTGCGCTCAGGGTGATTGGACGGCGCGCCGGCGGCCTCGAACTCACGATCAACCACCGATTGAAGGGAACGGGGAAGCCCTTGCCCGCCCAGGCCAGCCGGGTAATGCACCCACGCCAGCCCGGCATCGAACCTGGCCCGGAGGAACTCCAGCCGGTCAGCTCCGCGGGGATCATGGGCGGCCAGGAACTCGCCGACCTGTGCCCTCAGTCCGGCGGCGTCGGTGCGCCCGTTAGTCAGGGCCGCGTCTCCGGTTAGCACAGGGGGCCCCCGGCCACGTAGATGACCTGGCCGGAAACGAACCCGGCACCGTCGCTGACCAGGAACGAGATCACGTGCGCGACGTCGTCTGGGGTACCGACCCGGCGCACTGGGATCTGGCTGGCCGCTGCCTTCTGGAAGTCCTCGAAGCCGACGCCCATCCTGGCCGCCGTCGCCGCGGTCATGTCGGTGGCGATGAAGCCAGGCGCTACCGCGTTCGCGGTGACGCCGAACTGGCCAAGCTCGATGGCCAGCGTCTTGGTGAAGCCCTGCAAACCGGCCTTGGCCGCGGAGTAGTTGGACTGGCCGCGGTTGCCGAGCGCGGAACTCGAGGACAGGTTGACGATCCGGCCGAACTTCTGGTCCACCATGTGCTTTTGGCAGGCCCGGCTCATCAAGAACGAGCCGCGCAGGTGAACGCCGAGCACGGTGTCCCAGTCGTCGTCGGTCATCTTGAACAGCATGTTGTCCCGGATGACGCCGGCGTTGTTGATCAGGACCGCGGGCGGCCCGAGCTCGGTTGCGACCTTGTCGACAGCGGCCTTGACCTGCTCGGAGTCGCTGACATCGGCGCCCACGGCCAGGGCCCTGCCACCGGCAGAGGTGACCGCGTCGACCGTATCGCCGCAGTCGCCTTCCTTCAGGTCCAGCACCGCAACGGCCAGCCCGTCAGCAGCCAGGCGACGGGCAGTGCCCGCGCCGATGCCGCGCGCTCCGCCGGTCACGATGGCTACTCGGTGGGACGCCTCAGACATGTGTTCCTCCTGATCGAAGGGGGCTCGGCCCCGTGTACACCCACCCACGGGCTCCGCCCCCCGTGTCCTCCCGGGGAACCCCAGAGTCGTGGATCTGCTGTTATCTATATTTCCTGAGCTCGCGGTGGGCGAGGGAGCGCTTGTGCACCTCGTCCGGGCCGTCCGCGATCCTGATCGTCCTGGCCGCCGCCCACAGATGCGCGAGCGGGTAGTCCTGACTGACGCCGGCCGCCCCATGTGCCTGGATCGCTCGCTCAACGACCCACTGGGTCATACGCGGCACGGCGACCTTGATGGCCTGGATCTCGGTATGCGCGCCCTTATTCCCGACCGTATCCATCAGCCAGGCGGTCTTCAGCACCAGCAACCTGGACTGCTCGATCCGCACCCTCGACTCGGCGATCCAGTCCTGGATGACGCCCTGCTCGGCCAGCGGCTTGCCGAAGGTGACGCGCTCGGTCGCCCGGCGGCACATCAGCTCAAGCGCGCGCTCAGCGGCACCGATCATCCGCATGCAGTGGTGGATCCGGCCCGGCCCGAGCCGGGCTTGCGCGATCGCGAAGCCCTCGCCCTCGCCCGCGATGATGTTCGCCGCGGGCACCCGGACGTCAGCGAACTCGATCTCGGCGTGCCCGCCGTGTGTCCCGTCGGTGTAGCCGAAGACCGTCACGCCGCGCTGGATGTTGACGCCCGGGGTGTCCCGGGGTACCAGGATCTGCGACTGCTGACGGTGCCGCTCAGCATCCGGGCTGCTCTTGCCCATCACGATCAGGATCTGGCAGCGGGGGTCCATCGCCCCCGACGACCACCACTTCCGGCCGTTGATGACGTAGGTATCGCCGTCGCGGGTGATGCTGGTCGAGATGTTGGTGGCATCCGACGAGGCCACGTCCGGCTCGGTCATGCAGAAGGCCGACCGGATCTCGCCGTCCAGCAGCGGCCGGAGCCATTGGTCCTGCTGTTCCTTGGTGCCGAACTCGGCGAGCACCTCCATGTTGCCGGTATCGGGGGCAGCGCAGTTGAGGGCCTCGGGGGTGAGCGCCGAGTGTCCGGTCATCTCGGCCAGCGGCGCGTACTGCAGGTTGGTCAGGCCCGCGCCCTCCGGGTGGTTAGCCAGGAACAGGTTCCACAGCCCACGGTGGCGCGCTTTCGCCTTTAGCTCATCCATGACTGGAGGCCGTTCCCAGCCCCTGCCCTCGCTGGCCAGCTTGGCCGCCTGCTCCTCGAAAATCCTCTCGGACGGGAGGATGTGCTCGTCGATGAACGCCTGGAGCTGCCCGCGCAGTTCTTCGGTGCGAGCGTCGTAAGCGAAATCCATCTGCTGCCTCCTGCGGCCCTGACGAGTCCGGATAAGACTACCTACCGGTCGGTACGGACTCCACGCTACGGTGCTGCCATGGCACAGGTCGAGACTGCACGCGGCCCGGTTGCGGCCGACAGCCTAGGCACCACGCTCATGCACGAGCACGTGTTTATCCTCAATGAGGAAATGCGGCGGAACTACCCCGCAGACTGGAACGAGGACGAGCGGATTGATGACGCGGTCGCCAAGCTCACCGAGCTGGCCGCACGCGGCTGCCAGACCATCGCCGACCCCACTGTGATCGGGCTTGGCCGCGATATAGCGAGAATCCAGCGCGTCGCGGCCAGCGTCCCGCTGAACATTATCGTGGCGACCGGCCTATATACCTACAACGAGGTGCCGTTCTACTTCAAGTTCCGCGGCGCTGACGACAACGGCCTGGACCCGATGACGAAGCTGTTCATCGGGGACCTCATTGAGGGGATCAGCGGCAGCGGAATCCGGGCGGCGTTCCTTAAATGCGCGATCGACGATCAGGGCCTGACTCCCGGTGTGGAACGGGTCATGCGGGCCGTGGCCCGGGCGCACGCAGACACCGGAGCGCCGGTCACCGTGCACACCCATCCCGGGTCCGGCACCGGGCGGGACGTGGTGCGGGTGCTGCGCGAAGAGGGGGCTGACCTGACCAAGGTCGTGCTCGGCCACAGCGGGGACACCACCGACCTGGATTACCTGTCCGAGCTCGCCGACACAGGCTGCCTGCTCGGCATGGACCGGTTCGGGCTAGACCTGATCACGCCCTTCGAGCAGCGGGTCGGCACGGTCGCGGCGATGTGCGAACGCGGGTACGCAGGCAGCATGGTGCTGTCGCATGATGCGTCGTGCTACATCGACTGGTTCCCGCAGCACGTAATCCCGATGTTCGCCCCGGCCTGGCACTATGAGCACGTCTTCGATGACGTGCTGCCGGCGCTGCAGGCACGTGGGGTCACCGATGAGCAGATCGAGACCATGCTCGTGGCAAACCCACGGCGATATTTCGAGCGCAACTAATAGACCCGTGCCGCATATCGTGCCGAGGCACCGGCGCGGCCGCCGGGCCATCTTCCAGGCTGTGCTGGCATTAGCGAAGATGACACGGCGGCCGGGTCGAGGAGATATCGCTGTGCTGGGATTGCTATGCGAGCCGTACCCAGGTCGCACCGCCCCGGCAGAACCACAGATGAGTGTTGTGGTCCACGAACAAGTCGCCCTTGAAGCCGAGGTGGGGATGGGATCCGGTGTGCGGGGTGAGCTGAATGGCTGCCTCCGAACCGGTGAAGACGCCACCGCGCCTGCCCGTGCCGGTGACTCCGTCACCCGTGGAGCTGGAACCTGCGACGCCGGTGTTTGACTTGCTCGAGCCCGCGACGCCCTTCCCTGAGGTGCTGGAACCCGCTACTCCCGTGCCCTTGTCGCTTCCCGCGTGGATAGCGTCAGCGCCATTCGAGCCGCCCGCCTCGAGTGCAAGTCCGACGGTGCCAGAGGGGCCGTTCGCGGCGGTGGTGATGATCCCGGTGCCGCCGCTGTTCCCGTTGACCTTAAGTGCTATGCCCGCCAGTGATCCCGGCCCGTCCACGAGCATGGTGGTTGACGTGCCGCTGAGGTTGGTGTTGTTCACGTGGAACAGCGGATTGAGAGTAGTGGAACTGGTGGCATGCAGTTCGGTCGTGGCGTTCGCATCGTTGGGATTCCCGAGTACGAAGTTGCCGCCAGTTGCCGCCTCGGCTCGGCGCTGGTCAAGCAGAGTAAGGCCGCCTACCGTCGCCGCTGCTACGACCCCGGCGCGCTGCAGCATGTGACGGCGGCTCGACCGAGCCTCGGCTGCCTGACGGGCGAGGGTAGACGTACCTCCATCGCCCGGCTCTGCCTGCGGCATGCCTGTGGCGTCGGTATGCGCGGGCAGAGCCTCCGCGTCCTCAGCTGCAGCGCGCCCGGCGTTCCTATTCGTTCTGGACCCCATTCATCCGCCCCTTTCGCCAATGGATGAGGCAGCTTATAACGGAAGGAGCAGTTGTTACCAGGCTTCGAGTTCATACGGAGTAAGTCCGAGAACATCATCGTGGACGCTGAGTGAACTAGGCTCCGGCGGGCATTGATAAATGCCTGGAAAGCGACGAAGCAGCTCGAAATGCGTATCTCTAACAATTGGCCAGATACGAGCGTGAATGTCTCCGGACCACCGCTCGGCGTCGAGACTGGGGATCGGCCGCAGGCCGGACTCGCCCTCCGCATCGTCGCCCGCATGCTGGACGCCGATCACCGGACGTGGTTCGCCGATGATCGCCGCATGGCTGATCCCCAGCATGCGGTCATCCAGCCCTGAGCTGTCGAAGCCATGCTTGTCCAGCCCAGCACGCAACGTGGCGAGCGTCGTCTCCGGCTGCAAGGCGAGCGCGTCGTAGCCAACGGCGACGAGCCGGTCCGCGGGCAGTTCGATGATGCGCTGACAGAGCGTCACCCAGAGCGAGGCGTTAGCTTCCCAGCTGTCTCCGGCCCACGGGAACCGCCGCAGGCTTAAGATCGTGCCTGCGTAGTGCCTGATCATCAGTACGAAGAGCGCGTCCGGTGGATCCGCGGCAAGGCTCGCGGCTACCTCAAGGTTCCACGGAGTATGGTCCAGGTACCAGGCGTACCCGTCACGTCTCGCGAGGCGCTCCGCGAAGCTGCGGGCATGCGCCCCGATCTCGGCCAGGTATTCAGCGTGGTAGTACCCCGGCATCCGGTCGATCACCGCCGGCGCCACCGAGTGCGCTACATAGAACCCACCGTATTCAGCCAGATTCAGCACTCCAGGCGCTGAACCGAGGTAATTGCCGATCAGGGTCGTGCCCGAGCGCGGCACTCCCAGGACGAACAGTGCGCGTGGTCTCGCCCGCTGCCTACGTGAGCTGGCCGTTGCAGCCCGGCGCACTGCGTGCGCGGCTGGGTCGGCTGCGCCAGCTGAGCTAGCCGTCATGACGCCGATGGCGAGCTGGCCGATTCCGCCACCGGGCGCTTCACCTCGCGCGGTCGCGCCGGGCGGGCGAGGATCGGTGCCAGCACTTCGTCGACGAGGCGCTGCGCCCATAGCCTGACGCGCATCGCCGTCGGCTCAAGCACAAGCGGGTGAGCATCGGTCAGCGCGACCTCGAACAGCTCGCTGGTGCGGATCTCCCTGACCGCGATCGGAAGCAGGTCGTTCGGAAGCTCTGAGGCCAGGGCTACGAACTCCAGGTCTGCGGTCGGCTGCGCTGCGCGCCCATCGGCGTGCACTGCCACGCGGACGCCGTAGCTGCCGGTGCAGGTGTCCGCAACAACGTGGTAAGCAGACTCGACGTGACCAGCTGGCATTGTCCGGGTCTGGACCACAGCGAGCCGGACGCCGCGCGGTGGCGACACCAGCAACTCCCTTAGCTCGATCGCCAGCGAGTCGAGTAGCGCGCGAGCGCCGACGTCGAGCACGCTTCGCGACGGCTGGCTGGAGCGGCCAGTCCTGCCCTGAACCACGGTCCGGGGTACTTCGTGCGCGGACCATGCGAGCAGGTTCGCGGCCATATCCATCGCTGAGAGCGCGGCCCCGCAGACGTAGTCGGCGAGTTGCTGGCGGTCGGCTGGGCGCTGAGCGGCCCCAAGGGCGTGGAAGTCGAGCGCCTGATAATACGCGGGCCACTGGTCAGCGAATACCAGCAACGGGACGCCGACAGATCGGAGCAGGAATATTGACGCGATCACACGGGCGAGGCGGCCGTTGCCATCGGCGAACGGGTGTATGGCGGTCAGCGCGTAGTGCGCGTAAGCAGCCTGGACCGCTGGATGCAGGCCGCTGAACTCGGCCGACGCGAGTTCCGACGCCAGACGGTTCATCTCGGCAGCGACGCGGCCGGCTGGTGCGAAGACGGCAAGGCGGCCGTACGGAAGCATGAGGTAGTTCGAGACCGGCTTGTACTGCCGCCGCGGCAGATCTACTTCCACAGTCCGGCCCCGATCTGTGGTGACCGTGTAAGTAGCCTGCGACTCGGTGATCACGTCCTGCAGGACGGCTATCAGGTTCTCGGTCACTGCTTGGCCAGCGGCTGCGACCTCGCAGGCCAGGATGAGGGCCCGCCGGTGGCATTCGGCTATCAGCTCTACTCTCCCGCCCAGGTCGTCGTCAGCGGGCGAGGCAACTGAGCTCGACAGCACCGTCGCGGTCAGCTCCGGATTGGGCGGAAACAAGCCGTCAAGAGCGCCAGACTCCAAGGCAGTGGCGCGAATCAATCTGTCTTGCACTTCCAGCCAAGTGTCCGCGCTGGCGGCGCGGACCCGGCGCGCCAGGATGTGCGCGTACCGCGTCCACCTGGGGTTGTCGACGTGCACCCGACGCCATGAAGCGGCATCCTGAAACGGCAGGTAACGCGCTTCGAGCGCGGCTAGCTCTGCCTGCGTGGACGGCACAGAGAAGACTCCGGCCTCATCGTCCGCGCTCACCGGCTGGTGTTCAGGAACACTCTAGAAGAGAAGGCCGTGCACGGATTAGCACCGGACCTGCGTCGCATACGGTGAGCATAGGCTGTGAGTCGTCTGGAATGCGTCGCAAAGATCGAAGAACGGGCCTCAGTAGCTAACTAACCGGATAGCCAGGTCCGCGGGCACTCAGCCAGCGCGGAGACCGAGCGCGTCAGCGGCGGCCTGTAGCGCGGCGAGGTGCCCGTCGACGGCGCCGAGCCCGGCCCCCATTGTGTTGACCGAGACGTGCGAGGCGCCAGCCTGCCGCCAGCGGCCGACGTGATCCACGAGTTTGGCCGGACCGCCCTCTCCCCAGCTGACGCTTCCCTCCATGCCGATGGCTGCCGGATCGCGGCCGGCCTGGATGGCGGCCTGCTCAACGATGGCGCGAGCCTCGTCGAGGCGTGGCCCCGGCGGCACCTGCGGGAACCAGCCGTCGGCAAGCTGCCCGGCCCGCACGTACGCCGGGCGTGACTGCGCGCCGAACCAGACCGGGATGGGACGCTGCACCGGCAGCGGCGACAGGCCCGCGGCGGTAACGGTCTCGTACTGGCCGGTGAAGGTAACTGACGGCTCGGTCCACAGCCGGCGCAGCAGCGCGACTTGCTGGGTCACCCGGCGCCCCCGGTCGGTGAACGACTTGCCGAGCGCCTCGTACTCCACCGCGTTCCAGCCCAGACCAACGCCGAGCCGGAAGTTGCCGCCAGTCAGCAGGTCAACCTCGGCCGCCTGCTTCGCTACCAGCGCGGTCTGCCGCTGCGGCAGGATGATGATGCCGGTAACGAGTTCCAGCGAGCTGATGGCTGCCAGATAGCCGAAAAGCACCATCGGCTCGTGGAAGGTCGTGCGCACGTCATAGGGCCCGGTCCAGGGCTTGTGCATCTCTGGATCCGCGCCCAGCACGTGGTCATAGGCCAGCAGGTGGGTGAAGCCAAGCTCCTCGACCCGCTGGGCATAGGCCAGGACGGCGCCGCGATCAGCGCCGATCTCGGTCTGCGGGAAGACGACACCGATCTTCACCAGACAGATTCTGCACCCCACCTTGGCCGGAACCGCAGCCGGGTTCGCCCATTGCCCAGCCCAGGGGTGGCCGGAAGATGGCAATGCCGCCGCGCGGATGCGCGGCGGCACAAGTCGAGAGCGGATACGGGTGTCAGCTGCGCGGCCTGGCCAGGAACCCGTCGGTGTTGCCCTTGGAGTCGGTGTAGAACCCCACCAGCTCACCGCGGTCATTCAGCCCGTTGATGAAGGTGCTGCCGATCCCGTGCGGGTCATTGACGGTCGTGAAGCCGTGCGCCTTGGTCCAGGTGAAGCCGTAGGTCTTGGCCGAGGAGCCGGTCCCCACGGTGTATGCGCCGACCACGATGTTGGAGTCGTTGATGCCGAACGCCTGGGTCATTGAGGCGCCGTGGCGCGAGAAGGTCATGAAGTGGCCGCCGGACTTGATGAACGAGACGGTCGTGCCCGAGCCGTTCACGTAGAAGCCGGTGACGGTGCCGAAGTTGTTGATACCGGTCGCCGTCAGGCTGATGCCGTTGAGCCCCTGCGGAGCGCCTGGCTTGAGTACCCGGGTGTACTTCTTGGTGTGGATGTTGTACTCGTAGCCGCGGTTGTTGCCGGCGCTGTTGGTGTAGAAGCCCACCGCCTCGCCGTGGTCGTTGATGCCCAGCAGCTGGTCGACCTGCGGTGAAGCGTTGGTCGCCTTCGGGTAGTCCACCTGGTGGAACTGCCCGTTGGTGGAGGTGTAGAAGCCGAAGTTCGCGCCCTTGGTGTTCACCCAGAAGCCAACAGTGTTGCCTACGTCGTTCAGCCCGGTCACCTGGGTCTGGGCCGAGCCCGGGAAGTTCTCGTTCTTGTAGTCGTGCTGGCCGTAAGGCAAGTGCAGCGTGTAGCCCTTGTTCGGGTGCCCGGCCATCCCGGAGCCGAAGTACCCGGCGATCAGGCCCGCGCTGTTGATGCCCAGCAATTGGTTAAACGTCACGTCCTTGTGGTTGTTCAGCGTCGTGAAGCTATAGCCGTGGCTAGCCGACGCGGCGCCCGTGCTGGCCAAGGCTGTGCCCGCCGTCGCGAGCGTGGCAGCAGCGGTCACAGTCGCAGCAGCGGTCACAGCGGCCGCTGCGGCCTTGATGCCAGCGCGAGTGAACTTGGATGTCATGGTCAAGCCCTTTCCTAGTCAACTTGGCGGGCTGATCGGCTTATCGAGGCAGCCCGCTCTCGTCCGTACGTCAGAAAGCCTCGCGGGTGCTTCCGGGGAATACGCCGGGGGTCCGGGGGGATTCGCAGGGGAACCTCTAGCAGACCGGCTGCCCATCGGCCGCACTAGCCAGGCCCCAGGCATCTGCAGCGATGCGCCAGCTCCCGTCGGGCTGCTGCCGCGCTGCGGTAGCGCCGCATCCCCGGAAGTCGACCGGCCGGCAGTCCGGGCCCGTTCCGGCAATGCGCCGGTCGGCCAGCACGAGCGCGACCGGGCTTGCTTGCAGGCTGGTGCTGACCGCAAGGTCTGCGCTATCTACTGGGTCTGCGCCGGCCGCGACCTGGCTGCTGGCCAGCACGTTGCAGACGGTAACCGATAGCGGCAAGCGCAGCTCCATGAGCTGGGCCAGCGAGTTCGCCAGGTCCTGCGGCGTTGCCAGTGCGCCGGGCGCCCACGGCGCCAGCACGGCACCAGGCTCGTACTGAGCTAGCGCAGCGCCAAGATCTCCGTCACTGATGGCCAGCGACACCAGCGCCACGACTTCCGCCGCGGAGCTGGCTGACGGGGGCGCGATGGGATCGGGCACGGCCGGGACCTCCGTCGTGGCGGCGACGCGCGCCTGATCGTCACGTCTTCTCGATACCGCCAAGCCTGGCGTCAGCGTGCCAGCAAGCTCCGGGGGGATCCGGCGGGCTCAGGGGGAATCTCAGGGGGTTACGACCGCTGGGTGAGGCGCTTGTACAGCGCCGTCGTCTCGGCGGCCGGTGCGACACCAACCTGCTGCTGCAGCACATCGGCGAGCTCCTGGTAATGCCGCACCGCTCGGGCTGTTTCGCCGAGGCGTGCCCAGCACGTCATTAGTTCCCGGTGCGCTGTCTCGTTCAGCGGCTCGTGGCTGACCGCGCGGCGGAAAGCGGCCGCGGCCGGCTGGAACCGGCCTGCTGCCATGTGCAGGCGGCCAGTCGCGAGCAATGCCGATTCAAAGCTGCGAGCCAGCTCATCGCGTCGTACCTGCGCCCAGTCGCCTGCTGACATCCCGGCGAGGAACTCGCCACCGTACGCGGCGAGGGCTCTTTGCAGGTCGGGCAGCGCGGCCTCCTGCGGGCGCGCGCGCCGTGCTGCGGCAAGCGCCTGCTCGAATGTGCCGACGTCGCAGTCGTGCTCGCGCGCGGTATTGAAGCTGTACCGGCCATCGGAGTAGATGATCCAGTCGGGAGCGCCAAGAGCCCGGCGGACGCCGCGCAACGCGGTATGCAGCGTGCTGCCGAGGCGCTCCCTAGCCTGATCAGGCCACAGCGCGGCGCCTAGCTGATCCCTGGTCATCGGCGGCGAGGTGGCTAGCAGGAACAGCAGTTCCCGCGGCTTGGCGTAACCCCAGTCGGCGGCCGTAACCGGTTCGTCGCCCACCTGCACGGTCGCCGCGCCGAGTGCCCGGATGCGCAGCGTGCCTGTCCGCGCCTGCCGAGGCCGAGGGACGCTCCTGCCGGCTTTCGGCGTGGCTGGCTGCGGTACAGCCGCCTGCTCAGACTGCCCAGCTAGCGGCGCCGCGGCCGGACCCCGCCCGTCCCCGGCCTGCCGGTCCGCCGCCGAAGCCGACCCGGCTGCATGCGGTTCAAGGGCAGCCAGGATGTCCTCAATCTGCGCGAGATTGCCCCGCTGCCAGGCGGCGGCGAAGCTGGCCTCACTGAGTGCCGCGCGGGTCGCAGCCATCGCTGCCTCGTGCTGCCGGCGCTCGCACGGCGCGACCACGGTGCCGATGGCGGCACGCATAGTCTCGGCCGCGGCGAGCAACAGCGCGGCCCGGTCCGGCCGATCCTCGGCCACCGCCAGCGCGGCCAGGTCGACCAGGACGCTGCACACGCGCCACCGGTCCCGGAGCTGATAGTGAATGTCCAGGCTGGTCCGCAGCAGCGTGCCAGCCTCCGGGTCACCGCGCTCGATGGCAAGCAGCCCGAGTTGCTCGAGCGACCAGGCGATACCTTCGCGGAAGCCGATGCGCTCGGCCCGGTCCCTGCTCTCGCTGAGCAGCGCGAGCGCCTGGTCAGCGTTCCCTTCGTATCGCGCGATCGTGCCCAGGCTGATCAGCGCCCACGCGATGCCTTCTGTGTCGCCGAGCTCCCGCGCGAGGACAAGCGCCAGGTTGCATTCGGCCGTCGCGCGCTCGAAGTCGCGCTGCAGCCACGCGGCGAACCCAAGATAGCCGTGCGCGCTGGCGACCGCCCACGTGTCGGTTGCCGCCTCCGCCGTCGCCAGGCTTTCCGCATGCAGGTCGATCGCGCGCGCGTACCGGCCCTGCTCGCGCGCAACGCTCCCGAGTACCTGGAGCGTGGCCGCGATGCCGCCAGGGTCATCGAGCTCGCGGTACAACCGCAAAGCTGCCTCGAGCCGGCGCACCGCGGGCTGGTAGTCGCATTGCAGCAGCGCCAGGCGTCCGCTGCCGAGCAAGGCGACCGCGCGCAGGTCCGCCGGGGCATCCGCGCCCAGGATGACCGCCGCGTCCATCCACTGCCTGACCTCCTGGTAGTGCCCGCGTAAATACGCGAATTTGCCCAGCGGCCCGGCGATCCGCAAGGCGGCGATCGCGTCATTGCACTGACGAGCGAGCTCCATCGCGGCTCTCAGATTCCCCGTCTCGGCGTCGAGCGCGTCCAGCTCCCGCTCCAGCCCGTCCGCACCGTCGCCACCGCGATCGATCCGCGGAGCAATCTCGCCGACCAGGTCGGCCATGCGGGCCAGATGGGCGCGGCGCACGTCGTCTTCCTCGCCCGCCTCCACCAGCCGCTCCCGCGCGTATTCGCGCACCGTGCTGAGCAACTGGTAACGCGCCGTGCGGCCGGAGTGATCCACGTGCAGAAGCGACTTGTCGGCAAGCCTGGTGAGCAGATCGAGCATCTGCTGGGGCGTGATGTCACCTCCCGCGCCGACGCGCTCTGCAGATGCCAGCGTGAATCCCCCGGCGAAAACCGCCAGCCGCCGGAACACGGCACGCTCATCAGCGTCCAGCAGGTCATGGCTCCAGTCGAGGGTCGCGCGCAGGGCCTGATGCCGCGGCGGCGCTGTCCGCGTTCCGCCGACCAGTACGCCGAAGATGTCGTCAAGCCGCTCGGCCAGCTGCTGCGCCGACAAGATCCGCATCCGGGCGGCAGCCAGCTCGATGGCCAGCGGCAAGCCGTCGAGGCGCCGGCAAACCTGCAGGACCGAAGCGGCATTCTGATCGGACAGCCGGAACGACGGCAGAGTTAACTGCGCACGCTGCTCGAAGAAACGGACGGCATCGAACCCGGCGATAGCCCTGGCGGCCGGACGGACGCTGGCGTCCGGGAGGGACAGTGGCGGCACTGGCCAGCTGCGCTCCCCGTCGACGCCCAGGACCTCGCGGCTGGTCGCCAGGATCGTCAGGGCCCGGCAGGCCGCCAGCAACCGCTCAGCCAGCTCGGCCGCGGCCGCCGTCAGGTGCTCGCAGTTATCGAGCACCAGTAGGACAGCGTTTGCGCCGACGTGGTCGGTGATACCTACAGCCGCATCTTGGCCAGGGTTCTCGGGCACGCCTAGCCTGGTTGCCACTTCCCTGGCGAGGACCGTCCCGTCATCAAGTGGCGCTAGCTCAACCCAGCACACTCCGGCTGGGAACCACTGCCTCGCCGCGGCCGCGGCCGCAAGCGCCAGCCGTGTCTTGCCCGTCCCGCCAGGACCGGTCAGCGTGAGCAGCCGACTGAGCGGCAGCGCGGTCAGGATCTCCTGGAGCTCACTCTCCCGGCCGACGAGCGGTGCCAGCCGGACTGGCACCTGCTCGGTGACTAGCGACGCCACGCTGCTGGCCTCCGGTTCGTGCTTTCCTGGTCGCCCCGGTGCAGCGGCGGCTGCGCACGACGTATCTGTCCCTGACTATTAGACCCGAGATTGCCGAGGTTGGGGAGCCGGGGTCGAGAGCGTGGTTGGCTTCGGGCATGGACCTGGACCGCTGGCTCACGGCCGCGGCGCGAGCCGTCGGCGATTGGCAGCAGACGTTTGGCACCTTCGAGCCCCATCCGGCAACGCAGCTTAACGACGAAGCGTTCGGCACCGCGTTCGGCGTGCTCGCCGCCCGGCTGGCCGGTAACTACCCGTTCTTCCATCCCTCCTACGCCGGCCAGATGCTCAAGCCGCCGCACCAGGCGGCGGTGATCGGATACCTCGCCGCCATGCTGATCAACCCCAACAACCACGCGCTGGACGGCGGACCGCCGACCGCCGCCATGGAAAAAGAAGTGGTCGCCCAGCTGGCCGCGATGTTCGGCTTGCCCGCGCACCTCGGGCACCTGACCACCAGCGGCACGATCGCCAACCTGGAGGCGCTGTTCGTCGCCAGGGAATTGCATCCCGGCCTCGGCATCGCCTACAGCACCGACGCGCACTACACGCACGGCCGCATGTGCGGCGTGCTCGGCCTCCAGGGCACGACAGTCGGGGTAGACCACGCTGGCCGCATGGATCTGACGGAACTCGACGGTCTGCTGGCCGGGGGGACGATCGGCACCGTCGTGGCCACCGCCGGCACCACCGGCCTCGGCGCCATCGACCCGGTGGATGAAGTCCTCGCGCTGGCGCGACGGCACGGCGCCCGGGTACACGTGGATGCGGCCTATGGCGGGTTCTTCACGCTGCTGGCAGGCGCTGACGGGCCGGCTGGGCTTGACCCGGCACCGTGGCAGGCCATCGCGGGATGCGACTCCGTGGTCGTGGACCCGCACAAGCACGGCCTGCAGCCCTATGGCTGCGGCGCAGTGCTCTTTGCTGACCCGAGTGTCGGCAGGTTCTATCTGCATGACTCCCCGTACACCTACTTCACCTCGGGTGACCTGCACCTCGGCGAGATTAGCCTGGAATGTTCGCGGGCCGGCGCCGCGGCGGCGGCGCTATGGCTAACATTTCAGCTCCTGCCACCCGATCGTGACGGCCTCGGTCAGATCCTGGCCGCGGGCCGCCGAGCCGCCCTGGAGTGGGCTGACCTGCTTGAGTCGTCAGATTGCCTGACCCTGTATCAGCCACCAGAGCTCGACATCGTCTGCTACTTCCCAGCGGAGGCGAGCCTGTCCGCGATTGACGCAGCGTCCGAGCACGTGCTTCAGGCCGGGATGACCGACACTACCGAGCCGGTGTACCTCAGCACGCTGCGCGCTTCCGCGGCCGCGGTCGGCCAGCGCCACCCTGATATCGCCGCCGACGCAACCGGGGCCAGGATCCTGCGCAGCGTGCTGATGAAACCCGAGCACGAGACTTTCGTGCGCACCTTGCACCGGCGTGTGGAAAGGCTGGCGCGACGATAGCGCGCCACCGCGGCTCGGGCTATTTCAGCAGCAGCCGGCTGATCCGGCGCCCGGCCAGCGCCAGGCCGCTAACTCCCATCGCGGCCAGGTAGAGCACGTGCCACAGCAAGCCAGGACCGACGTACCCGAGGGTGAGCCCGCGAAGCAGCGCGACGCCCTGGTAGAGCGGAGTGCAGTCGACGACGTACTGAATCGGCCGCGGGTAGACGCTGAGCGGGTAGAAGGTCGCGGAGAACAGGAACATCGGCAACGTGGCCAGGATGACGAACTCGAAGTGCTGCCAGCTGCGCATGAAGGTAGTAGCTGTCATGCCGGCGCCGGCGAAGGCGAAGCCGATCAGCAGCGCGACCGGGACGGCCAGTACCGCCCAGGGTGAGTGGACCAGGCCCATCGCCAGCATCACGATCATGAAAGCAACCGCGTACAGGCCGGCCCGGATCAGCGCCCACCCGATCTCGCCCAGCGCAACGTCACCGGAGCGCATCGGGGTGGACAGCGCGGAGTCGTAGAGCTTGGCGTACTTCAGCCGGAAGAACACGTTGAACGTCGAGTCCATGATCGCGCCGTTCATCGCGGACGTAGCGAGCAACGCGGGAGCCACGAAGCTCGTGTAGTCGATGCCGTTAACTTTGCCGACCAGGGTGCCGATACCCACGCCGATGGACAGCAGGTAGAACAGCGGCTCGAAGAAGCCCGACACCAGGATGAGCCACGCATGGCGGTAAGCGCGGGCATGCCGCTCGATGAGGTAGCCGCTGCCGCGCCCGCCGAGAGCGCCACGGCGCGCGGCTAGCAGCGGTGCCGGCAGGATGCGCAGCGGCAGCCGGAGGGACGGGCTAGGGCTAGACATACAGCCGCCGCCGGTAGGTGCGCTGGCCGACCACAAGGCCCGCGAGCACGAATACGATCAAGTAGGCGACGTGCCCGAGCGCGCCCACGACGTCGGCGGTGCCCAGGCTGAGCTGCCGGCAGAGCGCCACCCCGTGCCACAGCGGGGTTGCATACGCGACCGGCCGGATCCAGCCCGGCAGCTGCGACACCGGGAAGAACGTGCCGGAGAACAGGAACAACGGGATCATCCCGAACCTGAACAGCAAGGCGAAGTTCTGGTCCTTGTTCTGGGTGATCGAGAATGCCTCGACCGGGGCCGCGAAGGCGAGCCCGGTCAGTACCGCAACCGGCCACGCGGCCACCACCCAGAAGGACTTAACTGCGCCGAAGGCCGCGATCGTGGCCAGGAAGATGGCACCGTTCATGATCAGCCGCATGGCGGTGAAGAGCAGGTGCCCGTGGAACAGGTCCGCTGGCCGAACCGGGGTGGCAACCGCGGCCTGGTAGGTCTTCAGCCACTTGACCGACGCCAGTACCGGATACATCGACTCGCCCATGGCGGTTTCCATGGCGGCCGCCGCGAGCAGGCCGGGCGCCAGGAAGTCCAGATAGCTGACGCCGCCGAGGCTGCTCAATCCGTGCTTGTCGACCAGGGTGCCGAGGCCGAGCCCCATGGCACCGAGATAGAGCAACGGGCTGAGCACACTGGTGTAGATCGTTCCCCGCCACGTGCGGCGGTAGTTGACCAGCCAGAACATGAATGCGCGGAAGGCCATCGACCAGCGGTCCGGAATGGTCGCGCCAGCTCGGCTGCGGCCGGCCGCCGGCGGTGGCGGGGCCGGAAGAACCTGGGCCGTCATACGTCCTCCAGCCGCCTGCCAGTCAGCCGCAGGAAGACATCTTCCAGCGTGCTGCGGCGGACCAATGAGGTCAGCGGCTCCAGCCCGAGTCCGTGCACCACGGTCAGGGCGGCGTCGCCGTCGGGCACGTAGAGCAGGATCCGGTCGGCCAGGACCTCGATCCGGTCGGCCTGAGCGTTAGCCACCTTCTCGGCTGCCTGCTCGTGCTCGGTTACGTGGAACCTGAGTTCCAGCACTTCGGCCGTGGAGTAGGCCTCGATGAGCTCGCGCGGTGAGCCCTCGGCCGCGATCTTGCCGCCGTCCATGACCACGAGCCGGTCGCACAACTGCTCGGCCTCGTCCATGTAGTGCGTGGTCAGGACCAGCGTCACGCCCTGTTGCTTGAGCCTGAACAGGCGGTCCCAGACGACGTGACGGGCCTGCGGGTCCAGGCCGGTGGTCGGCTCGTCCAGGAGCAGGATCTCCGGCTCGTTGATGAGCGAACGAGCGATCGTCAGCCGTCGCTTCATGCCCCCGGACAGCGGCTCGACCTGATCGTCGGATCGTTCGGATAGCTGCACGAAATCGAGCAGCCTGGCCGTCCGCTCCGCGATCACGTGCCTCGGCAGGCCGAAGTAGCGGCCATAGATCAGCAGGTTCTCCCGGACGGTCAGCTCGACATCGAGGGTGTCCTCTTGCGGGACGACGCCGAGCCGGGCCCGAATCGCCGGGCCGTCGGCCACCGGGTCCATGCCCAGGATGGACAGCTCGCCGCCGCTCGGCGGCGAGACACAGCCAATCATCCGCATCGTGGACGACTTGCCGGCCCCGTTCGGGCCAAGGAAGCCAAACGCCTCCCCGCGCTTCAGCTCAAAATCGATGCCATCGACTGCGGTAAAGTCGCCGAACCGCTTGGTCAGGCCGGTAGCGTGAATAAGGGTCTCCGGACTTGGCACGCCCGCGACACTACCCGGGCCCTCTGTCAGTTCCGAACTAATATGTGGGCCGGACAGGGTGATTTGCCTGCCCAGTTGGGCACGCCATCACCGACGGGGCGGTACTCTCACAAGGTCGCACTCAGGCGTGGACGAGCAGGAGGCAGGATCCAGAGGTGAGCAGCGTTCGCGGGCTCTACGAGCGTTTCCGCCACCTGATTCACGAAGGTGCCAAGTTCCTGATCATCGGAGCAATCGGTACAGTCGTCACTTTTGGCGTCGCCAACGCCCTCCAGGGCATCGGCAGGTACAAGGCGGTCACGATCGCTACGATCCTGGCCACCTTCGTCACCTACCTCGGGAACCGCTACTGGACCTTCAAGCACCGCCAGAGCCAGGGCACCACCCGGGACTCGATTGCCTTCTTCGTGCTGAACGGGATCGGCCTGCTCATCTACTACGGCTGCATCGGGCTGACCGACCTGGCCGGGCTGGGGAAGAGCAAGCTCTGGTACAACGTGGCCCTGATTGTCGGCACCGGCCTCGGCACCCTGTTCCGGTTCTGGTCATACCGCAAGTGGGTCTGGACCGCCGTGGACAGCGGCTCTGACCAGACTGGACCCGACCACGGCGGACCCGGCAAGGCCGGGCCGAGTCATAGTGGCGGACCCGGCAAGAGCGGGACTACCAGGATCGGGCCAATCGGCATGCGCCCGCACGGCCGGCATGCCGCGAACGGTAATGGCAAACTTGGCCCGGTCCAGCAAGAGAGCCTGCCGGACCCCGAGGTCACCGAAACCTCTGCCTGGCCCCGCTAACCAGAACCAGCGCTAACCAGAGGGAGCGCTGACCAGGATCCGCGCTCGCCAGGAATCCGCCTCGTCAGGACCGGCAGCCGTCAGGACCGGCAGCCGCCCGCTCCCGCGAGCAATCTGTGCAGCGGGATGGCCAGGTACCGGTTCGCCTGAGGCTGGGTAAGCGCGCCGACCGCCACCAGCCTGCCGATGACGTGCCGTTCCCTGGCCAGGCCGTGCGCCGGGTAGGTCAGCGGATCGTCAACGGTCGGTGCCTGAACCAGTCCGGCCAGCAGGGCCGCCTGGGGCCAGGACATCTGCGCAGGCCGGACGCCGAAGTACCCGCAGCTCGCGGCGGCCAGGCCGTAGAAGCCGTGGCCGAAATACGCCACGTCCGTGTACAACCGGAGCACCTCTGCCCCGCTGTAGCTGAACTTAAGCTTGACGGCGAGCGCGACCTGCTCGGCTTCGGCTACGACTCCGGTCTGGGCCGGGGTATAGAGCATCTTGGCCAATTGCTGGTAGAGCGTGGCACCGCCCTGATCCCCGTGCCCGGTCGCAAAGCTGTACAGCACCCGCCCCACAGCCAGCGGGTCGACGCCGGGTTCGGAGCTGAACCGGTGATCCTCGGTCGCCTCAAGTGACTTGGCGAACCTGTACGGCACCACCACACCCGGATAGTCGGCGTGATGAGCGCGGTCGAAAGCGCTTGCCAACTGCCTGGCGTTGCCAACTGACGGGGTAAGGAGCAACAGCGATCCGAATGCCACCACGAAAGTAAGCAGCGCTGCGGCGCAAAGTAGCACGATCCTCCGCGCGACCAGGGTCACAAGGCGACGCCTGGACCGGCTGGCCGCCTGCGCTGAGGTCGGCCCCGCCGCCCGGTCCACTGACTCTGCCCGCCTCATCGACTAGGCCAACGACAGCAAAGGCAGCTAAGTGCCATGGCCGGAGAACTAGTCCGGGTGAGGGTTGGCAACGATCGTTGCCTGGTCGAATGGCTGGCCCCGGCTATCAGCTAACTGCCAGGCCGCCGACTAGCAGCTCGGTGAACTGCCGGCCGACTTCCGCGGGCGACAGGACGCCGTCCGGCTTGAACCAGGAGCCGAGCTGATTGACCACGCTCAGGAAATAGTGCACGACGATGTCCGCCGGGATGTCGGCGCGGAACACGCCGGCTGCCACTCCCTCATCGACGAGCGCTTTGAACTTGTCATGGTAGAGGCGCCGCTCGGCCCGGATCTGGGCTTGCTTATCCTCGGGCAGCATGTGCAGCGAACGGAAGAAAACGATCATGTCGTCGAGGTTATCCAGGCTGGTCTCGACCACGTCAGCGGCGGCGGCCCGGAGGCGCTGCTCGGGTGTGCCAGGACCGGCGGCGATCTCCTCCAGGTGACCGGTCTGCATGGTCAGCACCTGGTGGTAGACCTCGTACAGCAGGTCGTCCTTGGAGCCGTAGTAGTGGTACATCGCACCCTTGGTCACGCCGGCGGCGTCAACGATGTCCTGGACCGAGGTGCCTTCGAACCCGTGCCGGGCAAATAGCCTCGTCGCGACGTTCAGCAGGCGTTCTTTAACCGGCGTCCGGGCCTGGCCTCTGGCCCGCCCGGTGGACTCCTTCGACCTCACCGCCATGCCGCACACTCCGGGGTCGCTCTGCTCCGGCCGGATCCATACCGGCCGGTCGGTCTTAAAGTAGGCATGCATACGCCACTCGGTCAACTCGTTGCGCTGGCTAACCTTGCAGACGGGTTAGGGTCCTTCTCCGCCAGCAAGCTGACCGAGGTAGACGGCAACATCTTCCACCAGGTAGCCGGCCCGGTGACGGCGTGGTCCGGTGCCGCCCTGCTGCCACGGGCGCGGGCCGTCAAGCGGCCGGTACTCGATCCCGGCAGCATCTAGTCTGCGCAGGTGTGCGCCGATTCGAGCACGCAGTGCGGGCCTGCCCTCCCCGCTGTCAGCGAACGCGGCACGACCACCAGACCAGGCCACGTCGGCGAGCGCGCAGGCGCGCGGGAAGATCATGTATTCCAGTGACCTGGCGTCCGGAATGTACTCGGTCCATGCCTGGAACTGAGCGCCGATCAGGTGGCGGCGCGCCTGCGCTGGCCAATCTGCCGGGACTGGTGCGAACGCGGCCACGTCCTCGAGCCTGACCGGCCCGCCGATAGCGACTGGCTCATGCGGATCACGTTCCTGGTAGTAATCGAAATAGGTAGGAAACACCGGCGCCGCGACGACGTCATGCCCGGCCAGCGCTGCTTGCCGCGCGATCTGCATGCCGCGCCACGCCATGACAACGGTGTCCTCCCGCAGTAGGCCGGCCGTGCCCGCAGCGCTGGCGAATCCCTCGTCCCAGACGACGGCCCTGACGCCGAAATATTCCGCCAGCATGTCCGCGACGTCACGCAGGAAGGCGGCGTGCAGATCCTCCGCCGTGGCAAGGCCACGGTCGCGGCGGGTGGCATCGATGCGCGGGTCGTCGCGCCAGGCGCCGAGCAGGCACTCGTCGCCGCCAATGTGGGCGAACCTGGCTCTCGTCGCGGCCAGCAGCTCGCCGAGAACGTCGCGCAGCAGCTTCATGGACTCCGGCAGCGGCGCGAGCAGGAACGGGAAGATGCCCCAGTCCGGGCTCACCTGGTAACCGCCGGGCGGCGGGTCGCCTGAGCCCAGTTCAGGCATGGCCGCAAGCAGCGCGGCGCAGTGGCCGGGCAGGTCTATCTCGGGAACGAGGTCCATGCCGCGCTGCGCCGCGAACGCGGCGATCTCGGCCAGGTCCGCCAGCGTGTAGAAGCCGCCGTGCGGAATCTCCTCGTAGACCGCCGGCTGTTCGTCGTTCAGGCTGATCCTGGTTCTTGGCCGGTGCGAGCCAACCTCATGCAAGACCGGATGCAGCTGGCTCTCGATTCGCCAGCCCTGATCATCGGTCAGGTGCAGGTGCAACCGGTTCAGCTTGAGCGCGGCGAGCGCGTCAATCAGGTCCAGCAGCTCGCGCTTCCCGAAGAAGTGCCTGGCGACGTCGAGGTGCGCGCCGCGCCACGAGAGCGCTGGCGCGTCATCAATCTCGGCGCATGGCAGCCACCAGCTCTCGGCCCGGACCGGTGCCGATCGCCAGGCATCATCTGGCAACAGCTGGCGCAGCGTTTGCGCGGCGTAAATGGCGCCCGGCGAGCCGCCGGCCACGATCGCGACGCCGGCAGTATCGATCGTCAGCCGGTATGCCTCGGCGCCCATGCTGGCGTCGATGGCCACGGTGCACTGGGTATCGGCGGCCTGGGCGTCGGCGGCCTGGGACTCGGCAGCCTGCCAGTCCACCGCTCCCGGCCAGGGCAGCCCCGCCAGCAATTGCTGCACGGCCGCTGTCGCCGCCTCCGCGCCGGGGCTGGCGGACACCACAGCAGGCCGCCGGATGAGCACTAGGCGACCGGACGTCGGCCGGACCGAGCAAGGCTGCGGCACCAGGCCGACCAGACGATCGTCGGTCATATGAACTGCTCCCGTCGCTGTTGGCCCCGTTCCCGGCCGAACACTAACAGCGCGCAGGAGCAGGTGGCGGAGGCTGGTCCAGCCGGTGGCCGACTCTCGAAGAGCCCGGTCTGCGGTAAGGTGTCTAGGCCCGCCCGGCCAGGGCCGGGCAGGCAGTTCCGGGACGTAGCGCAGCTTGGTAGCGCACTTGACTGGGGGTCAAGGGGTCGCGGGTTCAAATCCCGCCGTCCCGACAGAGGTCAGAAGGCTGATTCGAAATCCAGATCGGTATCCTGACGCCCCTTTGGGGACCAAGATCGCTGATGCTGCCTCTCTGACGCTTCTTGACGGCCGGTCAAGTGCGGCAGCGCCATTCCACGCCGACCAAAAGAGACGTGGTACCTGCCCCGCACCGAGGCCGACACGGTTCCCGTGCCTGGTTGCCGCCGTCAGCACAGTCACATCGATCCGACGGCCCAATGGAGTCACAGCCGCCAGCCACGGAGCGCGCGCAGCGCTGGGTGACCCTCCTGCCAGACCCTCGCGCGCCGGCCCGGGTCGCTGCCGACCGATCTCCTCGTCGGCGCCCAGGACTTCGGCTATGCGCTGCCAGGCTCTCCGGGCACGCATGGTCGCTCTACCTTTCCGCTGGTGCGCTCGCTCGTGCCGAGTAGCGGGTGTTGCGAAAGCACATGCTGATGCGGTCGTTCGCATGTTCACTCTGCGCCTGGGATCGGTTGGAGGTCACGCCCATCGAGCGACTCGGCAAACTCACTCGTTACTCTGGCGCGTCGAACGCCGAATCTTTCGCGCCTCGATGTCGGCTTGATCGCGTTGCCGCGTTGAGCGCATAACATCCGGTTCTGGGGCCGCGGTGGCCGGTGTCCGGACAGTCACATGGCCGACGGCCAGCGTTTCACCGGGCTCGCCGGGTCACCGCGCGCTGGCCTTGCCGCCGGGCGTGATTTCCAGCATGGTTCCGCCGGGTCCCATCCGCAAGCGCCGTGGGGAACCTATCGCCTGCCGCG
Source organism: Streptosporangiaceae bacterium (assembly GCA_052143255.1). Classification (GTDB taxonomy): domain Bacteria; phylum Actinomycetota; class Actinomycetes; order Streptosporangiales; family Streptosporangiaceae; genus JAJYUU01. The sequence continues at coordinate 77,175 of JBKQTJ010000198.1, forward strand.
CGCTTGCCCGGTGCCAAGGTGTGGTTCCCGCCACCTGCTTACACTGGCACCGGACCGCAGCCGGAGAAGGGCCCGTCGGGCTGGACCAGGACACCCTGGCCGGGCACGAGGACCGGGGACACATCCACGTTCTCCGGCAGCATGATCTGCCAGGCGGGGCTGCCGTCGTCCAGCCAATACGCGGACAGTGTGACTGGCTGGCCGGCGGTTGCGTTGCTCTGCACCAGCGCAAGCTGACCCGCCTGCACGAGCTGCTCCATGCCCTGCCCGGCGTTGCTGGCCGACTGCTGCAGCGTGTCCTGCCAGCGAATGCGGCCGTCGGCCGCGTCGCGGTCGACGATCGCCACCGCGCCGGTCACCGCGGTGCCCTCAATGTCGACCACGCCGGCTGCCGCGAGCAGCGGGCCTGCGCCCACCAGCGTGGCGGCCTGCCAGCGCACCCGGCCGGTCGCCGGGTCGAGTAGGTACAGCCGGCCCGGAGCCGGCAAGTTCGCAACTGCCACGGCCACCCCGGCCGTCCCGGCCGCGACGGCCGCCCAGGACGCAGTGGTGCCCGCCTGCGGGGCGGGCGTCTCGAAAGTCCAGGCGACGCGGCCGGTGGCCGGGGTGTACGCGGTCACCGGGGTGCCGCCGAACGCGGAGCTCACCAGCAGCAATCCGGCCGCCATCTGCATCTGCGGCAGGTCCATGTCCATGCTCGCGGCGGTCCACCGCGGCACGCCGGTCCGGTCGTCATAGGCCGTCAGCCTGCCCCACGAGCCGTACAGGACCAGGCCCGCCGCGGCGGCCAGGCCCGTCGAGTCCGTGATCGCGCGGCTCCAGCGGACGGTACCGTCGGCCATGTCCACGACAAGGAGCTGCCCGAGCATCCCGGCCACGGCAAGACCCCCATCCGCCGTCGCCACCGCATCGGTCAGCGGGCCTACGCCCGACATCGGCAGCGCCCAGCGGACCACACCAGTGGCAGCGTCCAGTCCAGTCAGCCTGCCGCCCCAGGTCTCGCCCCTGACTGAGGGGCCTCCTCCGGACCGGCCGCTCAGGACGACCACCAGGCCCTGCCAGTGCCACATCCCGTAGACCGACAGCCCATCGGTGTAGGTCCACAGCGCCTGCCCGCCGGCCAGCCGCAAGCCGTGCACCACGCCAGTCTGGGCGAATACCGCGACGCCGCCCACGGCGACAGGCGCGACGACCGGGCCGTTCTCACTCTCGGGTTCCGACTCCAGCAGCATCTGCCAGTTGACCTGCCCGGTGAGCGACACCTCCTGCGCCCACTCGGTGCAGCCCGCTGCCGTCGCGGCCCGCACGGCGCCGGTAACGCAGCCCGCCAGGCTGAGCACCACGGCCAGCGCGAGAAGCGGCCGACGTCTCGCGCTCAGGCGACCTGCCACACTCCGGCGAACTCTCATGCTGGTGTGACGGCCGGCACCTGGCCGGCGTTCCCCTCCGCGCGGTTGCACATTGATCA
>JBKQTJ010000199.1:0-7074 GCA_052143255.1 Streptosporangiaceae bacterium
GTGGGTCAGCAGGTCACCGAGGGCCACCATGGCCTTCGGTGCCTGAACGGGGTGGCCAGAGGCGATCACGTGCTCAAACGCGGCCTTCGCTCCAGCAACATCCCCCGAATCCTGGAGGAGGTAGCCGATGCTGCGGAGGGCTCTCGGCGCCTGATCCGGATGACCGGAGGCAGCTACCCGCCGAAGGATTGCCTGTCCTCCGGCAACGTCCCCTTGCAGTGCAAGGACCCGTCCGAAGTTGACCGAGGCGAGCGGGACGAGGTCCGGGTGGCCGGAGGCGATCGCGCGCTCGAATGCGGCTTGCGCGCCAGCGAGGTCACCGATCGACCAGCGGAGCTTACCGTAGTCGATCATCGCGGCGGGTGCCTCGTCCGGATCGCCGGAGGCGATGGCCTGGTTATAAGCGGCTTCTGCAGCAGCGATGTCGCGCTGCTCATGGAGCGCCCAGCCAAGGCAGCGGGCTGCCCGGTTCGCGAAGCGCGAGCCGCTGGCAGCCACCGCTCGCCAGGCCCGGATCGCCGCCCACAGGACGCCACCGTCAAACGCAGCCAGGCCGAAGTCCAAGCCCTCGGCCGGATGATCGGCCACTGCCTCAAGGCCTTGCTCCCAGGCGGCGTCGGGTATCGGGGTGCGGCGCTCCCGCTCGACGTAGTCGAGCACGTAGTCGAAGGCCAGGACCGTGTCTCCCGAGCGCAACACCAAGGAGCTGGTCCCGAAGACCGGCTCGCTCGCCCACTGCAGCCCGCGCTTGAAGGCATCGCTGTCGACGTGCCCGGGCGCCTGGTCCTCGGGCTCGAGATAACAGGAATACAACTGCTCGAGCACGCCCAGCGGGGTTGGCCAGGTGAGCCCCATACGGCGCCAGTCGACTGCGGCCCGCACGACGGCGATGCCGACCGGCTCCGTGGTCAGGTTGTTTTCGAACCGCTCGACCAAGCTCGGCCCGGCCACCAGGTACTCGCCCAGCCCGTACCGCTCGAGCACGGCATCCCACTGGTTGCCGAGCTGTTCTCTCGCCCGCGCACGCTCGGCGCGGTCCAGCTTGCGGTCAAGCCGCAAAACGGGCTCCGCGTGTTCAAGGACCTTCGACGACGGATCCTTGAACTCCCTGCGGTCGTCTCCAAGATGCGGACCCAACCGGTCAAGCTCGCTGGAGCGCATGGTGGCCAGTACAGTTGCCGCCCGACCCGGGCCGCCGGTCAACCTGTCCAGGACGTGCTCGTCCAGCCCGTCGCTTCCCAGGTAGTTCTCAAGGTCGTCCAGCCAGACGACGGCGTCCTCTACGACCAGCCCGCCGTCCAGCAGCGTCGGCAGCGACGCCTTGCTGGCCGGTATCAGGAGGGCTCGCCGGGGAAAGTTGCGGCGCATCGCCTCATAAGCCGTACGTGACTTTCCGGCCTTGGATGGGCCCACCAGCAACACAAAGCCCCGTGTCGCAAGCATCCGGTCAAGCTCGGCGTCCTTGGCCCGGCGCACATACGGTGGTGACCACTCATCGGTGCCGTCGGGGGGTAGTTCCGATCGGGTCACGCCCAGTTGACTCGGGTCGTCGACCTCCTCGACCAAAGGCAGCTCCCCGGCGTCGGTCAGCAGGCGCAGATGACTGGCCATGACCCGGCGGCGCTCGTCATCTTGACGGCGCCGTGCGCGCAACTCCGGAACCAACACCGCGATCACGGCGGCCACTACGGCGACCAGCACTTGAACAGGTAGCGGCACCGACGCCTTGACAAGCTGCACTGCAGCCCACAGACCGGCGATCACCGCCGACACGGCCAGGAGCCACCACGCCTGGCTCCGGTCGCGTCCGACGTAGCGAGAAGCCGGTCGTACGCCCTGTGCGCGTTCGCTTCGCACGAGTGCATCGTCGCATCCGCACAGATCGACCGCTAGTGGCGCTTCGCCGCGGTAGCGAGTGCCGCAACATCCTCGTTGTGCAGGTCGTCAGGGTTGCGGATCAGTTCATACGCAACAGCCTGCACAGCTGGCCATATCTCGACCTCGATTAGTCGCTCAGCCTCTCGGAAGATCGGAAGCCAGGTTGCAGGGCCAGTAGCCGCGTCAGGTGCCGCTTTGCGGAGGCCACTATCCCTGGCGAGACCCAACTCAGCGAACCTCAGGCCGTCGTTCTTCGGAAGGCTCGGATCCTCGGTGAATCTCGCTGCGTCACGAGTAAGGCACGCGATCAACCCGTCGTCCGGTAGCTCTTCGCGGAACTTGGACCTCGCGCGTGCCGCGATCTCCCCGGCCGCCGCGCACTTCATCTCGGCCTCTATCTGGGCCAGGCTGGCTATCTCGTGATCGACAGTCTTGGTCTCCCCGCAGTGTCCAGGATTGGGGGAGTTCACGGTCACGTATTCGAGCCCGATGCCATGGTGCCAGAAGGCAACCGCGTGTCCGGCTTCGTGATGGCAGTACTTGGGTGGTGTCTAGGGGGGACGTTGGTCCATCTCGGTTCCTAAGCGGGTCGGGGGTCCATCCTGGCCCTGCCCGCACGGGACCCGTCTGCAGGGTCACGACCACTACGGCCGATGTCCTACGCGGTAGATTATGGTAGCAACCGCACGCGGCGGGTTGCGCGTAGTTGAGGTTTTGTGCCCTAAGCTCCGCCGTAGACGATGTGCCAGTGACCGCTGCGCGGCAGCTCCAGCTCGTAGCCGCGCCTCCGCAGCAGCTCCAGGTACTGCCGGGTGTCCTTGCCACTCATTCGAACCTGGCCTCGACCACGGGCCGGAACGCCAGGGCGGCCGGGTCGAACCTTTCGATCGCGGCCCAGAACTCATCCACCGGCACGGTCCCCAGATCCCCGTTCTTCTCCATCAGATACTCATGTGCCGCCTGGTTGACCCAGATCTCGCCGGGGGCGTCAGCATCGGGCCGGGTCTCCTGGCGTCTGGACACGGCTGTTCCCGGCCCGGAGATCGGCGGACGGGCAGGATGAGGGTACAGTTGGACCGTCTTGAGGTAGCAGAGTGATCCGCCGCTGTAGCGCTTGATCTCCAGCTTGGCCGCTTCCAGGGTGGGGTACAGCTCGACTAAACCAGGAGCCGTTGTAGACGGACTTCCCAGACGGTGGCCCAAGGCCCTTCACCGCGCACAGCGCGTGACCGGAACACACACCGGGCTAAAGCGCTCCAGGTCTTGTGTCCCACGGAACAGGTCTTCTTCTTCATCTTCTAGCTCCTCTCAAAGCTAGCTAGTTTGCTTGTTCCCACACCGGTCTCTTAGACCGGGTGTGAACAAACAAGCAATTGCTTGTACTTTGCTTGTTTGCTTGTACCGCTTCAGTACAAACAACAGCTAACAGTCGCCTACTAGGTACCATGTGGCACCTTTGCTACCAGCCCCGGTTACGCTCCTGGCATGACCTTGGGACTCCCAGGTTTTGACCGTCTTCTGGACTGCGGAGTTACTGAGAGTCATCAGGACTTCCAGCTCTTTGACCGTCCGGCCTTGGTGCTCGTCCAGGACGTCCGCTGGCGCTATGGACTTCTTGGCCCTTCCCCGGACCACGCTCACCTCGTCTGGAACCAGGTCGCCGGTCTCGGGATCCATCGTGTACGTGATCGTGCTGTGCATAACCCCCCGGCCCTCGACGGACAGCTTGCGGGAGGGGGAGTCCTCACCGCCCACCTTCTGGATGTTCCATAGGACGTCGGCCCAGTCCATCTGGGAGCTGGCATCGCGCGCCCTGCTCTTGTCCTCGTGGCCGGTGTGCTGGTTTATCAGGAGGTCGGTGTCCGTTGGCTTCACCAGCGCCGAGAAGTCCTCCAGCACGCGGCGCACCTCGCTCGGGTCATTGGCCTTGATTCCCTGGCACGCCAGGATCGGAGAGATCGGGTCAATGATCAGGACCTCGATGTCGTTCTCCTTGAGGACCTCGCTGAACCTCTCGCGCCAGGCCGGGTCGGACACCTTGAACTTCGACGCGCGTCCCTGGTAGTTGAATACCCGGATCTTGTCGTCGTTGAGGTCGATGCCCCGTTCTTTCGCGTACTGCCGCAGCATCTGCTCGGACAGCTCCAGGTTGACGTATCCGATCCGGCCGTAGATCTTCTGGACGTCCTTGTCAAGAAGCGTCCCGCCATGTGCCAGGACCTTGATGATCTCAAGCGTGGTCGTCGTCTTTCCGGTCTTCGCGTAACCGGCGTTTAAGACGTGGCAGGACTCCGGCCACAGGCCCTCGATGCGCCACCTGATAGGGGCGTTGTCCAGCTCGCTGAACTTGAGCGCGGGCATGATGTCGTCATCGGCAACAGACGCCGGGCCACCGTACTTGTGAAACTCCTGAACTGTTTCTTCCAAGCGGCGTACGACATCGGCGTCCCTGTCCTTTTGATCCTCTTTGTATAGGTCAACGGCTTCATTTATGCCACCCGCGAGGATCAGCCGACGTACGTCCCTGGCCGCCCGGTCGATCAGCTCAGCAGGGGTCAGGTCACGATCGGACAGGTGGTAGGACTTCTCCGGGAATTCGTGCTGGAACATCTCCCGGTCGGGGACCTTGTTATGGTCGGCCCAATAGGTCAGGAGATAGTCATAGACCCGGTAGTGGTCATCGTGGAAGATGTCCGAGGAATCACGCTTGGCGTGCAGCCAGTCCTTGGTGAACCCTGCCTTCAGGTAAGGCTGTAGGGTCTGCTCCCTTAAGACGGAGGAGTTGATCTCTAGTCCGATGTTCATGATGCCTGCCCCCACTCTCGCTGGGCGCGGCGGTACTCCCGTAGCCGGGGGACATGGCGTGCACCGGCTGGCGGTAAGACGGTGCTTTCGCGTATAATGTCATTAGACGACATGAATCATCACCTTGGTCTTTCTGATTCTTCTGGCCCCGGATCTGCTCAGTCCGGGGTCGTCGTTTATGCAGCCTTCTTGGCGTCCTCGGTCTGGTAGTACTTCACGACGGCCTTGCGAAGCACGCTTGACACTGACCGGCATTCGGCATTAGCCTCGCGCCGAATTCGGTCAGCGAGGTCAACAGGTAAAGTCACGGTCATCGTGCCTGGCTGCGATAGGTCGTTGCTCATGGGATCTCCTTGGGTTGGCCCTTGTGCTCGTACCCATTGTACTGAGCACACCGTTCAAGATGGTGGGAAGCCCTTTATCACACCAGCCTCAGCGTGTCCATCTACGGCCATCCACGGACATTTGAGGAGTGCCCAAGTTGTGTTCGCCTACAGCGAACCGGTAAAACGGTGGTGGGTCTCCTCCTGGAACCTCCGGCCCGCCCTGGGCGCGACCAAGAAGATCGGCAAGTTCATCTACTTCGCGGTGGACGGCGTGGACGTGGAGGTCTCCGAGGCACACCGGAACGGCGAGCGGGTCGCGCGGAAGTGGGTCGTGGAGTACAACAAGGAAGTCGCGAAGCTGCGTGCCAGCGATCCTGTGCCTGCTGGGGAGCCAGTTCCTGCACCTGCCGATGACTCGGCCACTGCGCTTGAGAAGCTAGCTGGACTGCACGACAGCGGGCCGATCACCGATGACGAGGCCAAGCGCAGAGATCATCGGCCGAGGGGCCTGCGGCGAGGTTGTTCCCAGCTTGTCGCGGCCCTCCGCTACGCGGACGACCTGTCGAGGGCTCTAGGTCCTGGGCATTTGCCAGGTACACCCAATTCGCTAGCAGAGGAAGCTGGTCCGCCCTCAGGGCGAGCGGAGGCGGCCATTTGACGCTGGGGCCAGCTACCGGCAGCACTTGCAGTAGTATGTCGGTGTAAACCGGTGGGGGTTTGATGGAGTCCTCAGGGAAGATGACACTGCCAGTGCGCGTCTCGGCAATCTTCCGCCCGAGAACTTGCAGGCCCAGGTAGCCGACGGTGAAGGTCGCTATGTACGCAAACGGACGGTCTCTTTCCTCCCCGAGAACGCCCGCTTGGTGCCACGCCGCCACCTTGTTCTCTGCATCCACTCGGAACAGCCACACATCAGTCCCAGGCGGCGGATGTCCCTCGCGGCGAAGGTACCGGAAGTGATTCATGGGTAGCCACGAATCCCCCCTGATTGCCCTGGTTGCCATCTCCAGCAGAAGGGCCGTCTTCACCGCCCACATGCTCACGTCCATCTGACCCTGGATTGAGAGAGTGACGGGAGCCTTGTTCAGCATGGCCGGTCGCATGATGTCCCGGAAGCGTTTCCAGATTCGGTTCAGCCAGACATTATTGCACTCTTCGCATGTGGCTCTGACCACGACATCGAGAGTCGTATTGGGTGGCCGCACCAAGGCTGCTTGCTGTCCCATGGTCATGGTCACTGGGCTGGTGATCCCGAGGATCTTGTTGATTTCCCGTTCGAACACGTCTTCACGGGTCGCCTTCCGGGCACCAAAGAAGACGCACTTTCTTCCCGCGCCCATTACGGCAGCGTTGACGTTAGCCGGTTGCAGCTCATGCTGAGGCACTCTCCTCGACTGTAGCAATCCTAGCATGGCAAGACGTTTTGGCTCAGCTGGATTGTCCCGCTCGATATGTATGTGCAATCTGGGCTTGGCGTAGTGCTCTAGGTGCACCATGCTGTCAGTCCGCCGCCTTGAGCGTTTTAAGTGCCTGTTGCGGCAAAGACCGGCTACGTCGCAACGGTCGCAGGTGGCGCACCAAGAGCGCAAACGGGGAAGGTTGTTAGCACGCAAGTCGTCACCGGCACGCTGGATCTTGGTTCGGATGCCCGAAAGTAGGTTGTCATTGACGACCTCTCTTCGGCTGTTGGCTTTCTCGTCGAGGTTGAGGACCTCGACGAGGTCGGCTCGCTGGCCCGTTAGCTCTTCATACCCGACGACATACACGTGCAACTGGTCAAGGGTGATGTCTTCGGCTTGCGCCCGCTCGGTGGACTTGAAGTCGACGATGGAGGTCTCGTCGGTGTCTAGCCGCCGGATCAGGTCAATGCGCCCGTCAACGGTGATCCCGGGGGCGACATGCACTTGGACTTGCTGCTCCGAGTAAAGCGTCTGCGGCAGCTCAGCGCGATGTTCAGCCAGGTATCGGGTGACAGCCTTGATCGCGGCCTGGCGAAGTTGTGCACGGAGCTGGGGGTAGGCGAACGGGGTGTTGAGGTGGCGGTCGACGAGTTCCTCGGCTTGGA
>JBKQTJ010000200.1:0-8367 GCA_052143255.1 Streptosporangiaceae bacterium
TCGCTAGCTCCGGTTCGGACGGCAACGGGGAGCCCGCCGGTAGTTGGTCGGCGATGACCTCAGACCGGATGAAAGACGCAAGCTGGACATAAGCTGGGATCGTGCTGCCGTGCCGAATACCGCCTGAACGATCCCAAGGGGTGTGTTCTGGTTCACTATCGGACGTTGACAACTTGAACCCTTCGCATCGAGTCAAATCTCAATAGTGCCGCTACCCGGCAAGTGCAGACAAGCAGACAGGCGGGGCACGGGCGCGTTTTCAGCGCCAACGCTGCGCCCCCAGCGGGCCACCCACAACAGGGGGAAGCGCGCTGACCAGCGGATATCTGCTGGTCGAAGCCCGGTCACCGCTGCCCGGGCCGGCCAGGAGACGTCCAGAGCGCCAGTGACCTCCGGCCACGCCACCGTGCCATGTCACGCCGCCGACCGCGGCTCCAGGTGCCCTACAAACTTTGCGGGGGTGACCGGGAGATTCAGCACGCCCATGACCTTGTTGGTGACGGCATTCTTCTGCAGGCGCGCCTGATGGATCTGAGCGCTGCCGCAGGTCCGCGAGAGAGCCGGGTCCGTGGCCGTTACCGAGGGTGATCGATAAGCGTCGTTGCCAGAATGGAAGTTGCACCAGATCGAATTTGTGCGCCTGTCTGCACGTGATCACGATGCGGGCGCTGGGCGCAGCTCAGCCAGTTCGGGGCGGCGGATCTGCGCCAGACCGTTGATTGGTCCTGCCGCCGCTTTCTTCTGCAGCCAGGGTCGAAAGCGCTCCTCGGTTGCCGTCGGCTGCGGCATCAATCGGCGGATGCGGCCCTGGGGTCCCCCTATGCGTGCGGCTACTGGGGTTGCTGCCGGCTCGGGCTGCCAGCGAGATTGCCGGGCAGGCTCAGAACCTGCATGGCCACCGTGTCCCAGGCGCGCTGGTGGCGCGCCGGGACGGCGGCGGCGATGGCGCACGATCCGCTTGCTCCGATGAATGCCCACGACGCTCCAGTGGCGCCGTTGTGCCAGTAAACCGGTCCGTGCTTGCGTTGGCTCAGCATCCAGCACCAGCCAACGCCACCGACTCCCATTGCTGCCTGCCTGGACAGCGCGAGGGCCGCGGCGGCCGGGAACGGCGAGTTGGCGGAGTCGGCGGCGACTCCGGCCAGGCGCAGCATGTCGGGTACCGAAGCCCGCAAGCCGCCGGCGGGAGCGAACGCGGCCAGATCCCAAGCCCGGTTGGGCGCGGCTAACGCTGAGGTCGGAAGGTCGCCGCTCCTCGACATCCCCAGCGGATGCAGTATCCGGTCACGGGCCAGGTCCCAGTACGACATGCCCGCGGCGCTGGCGAGGGCATGCCCAAGTAGCGCGACGCCGAGATTGCTGTATACCGCCCTGCCAGCCTGGTTAGGGCGCGCCATCCGGGTGTAGCGCACCAACCGCGGCAGGGACACACCGTGGTACGGATTGCCCGGGCGCAGCAGTGCACGCACGAGAACTGGCGCGGGCAGCCGCGGCAGTCCGCTGGTGTGGGTTGCCAGCTCCGCCAGGGTCGCCTGCCCAGCCCGGCCCGTGCGGGGCAGGTAACGGTCCAGGCGGTCACCGGCCGATACTTCGGCCGCCTGGATGGCGAGTGCAAATAGCAGGCCCGTGACTGTCTTGGTAACTGAACCCGCCTCGAAGACTGACGTGTCGCTGACTGCTCCCCAGGCGCGTACCACCGCCGGCGCGCCGACGACCTGGCAGCCGACCACACCCTCGACCGCGCCGAACCTCAGGAGCTCAGCGCGTAGCTTGTCGGCCCGTGCCGCAGCATCCATGCCCTCATTATTTCAGCACTGGCGGACCATGACCGCAGACCATATCTCACGTCCCGGCGCGACATCGACGGCCAGCCGACAGCCAAGACGAGCGCGCCTAACGCGGCAGTGTGCGCGCCCAGGAGATGCCGGGACAGCATCCCTGACGGTCACCGACTCGCAGAGGCAAGCGCGGGATCGGTGCCGGCCCGGCGCGTGCGAGTCACTGGGTTTTCTGATCGTCGGCGGCGTCCAGATCAACCGTTTCGGCTGCGCCGAAGGCCGGTTTTGTTCGGCGCCGTGTACGGTGCCGAGGGAGTCGGGTGGTACCGCTGTCAGCGTTGCCAGTTCTGACGAGCCCGCCGGCGAGCTCGCCGCCGCGGGCCGCGCGGTGGAGTAGCCGGCGCAGGTCCACGACGGTCATCTCCTGGTCGCGGTAGGCGTAGAGGCCGATCGTGCCGATCAGCACAACGCAGGCACGGGCGCGGAGGACCAGGTCGAGCAGGATCCGGGCTGGCCGACGGGGCCGTCGAAGGCGACCGTGTCATCGGGCGCCAGGAGCTGTCCTGCGCCCGGCGTGAGCTGCAGCCGCCAGCCGCCGGCCAGCGCAGGAAGCTGGTGTGGGTAGCGCGCCGTCACTCCAATCTGGCTGACCCGGTCTCGAGCCAGAAGGACCGGGTGCGACGTATCGAGGCGGCTGCTCACTCGCCGCGCCGATCGTTTACACCGGGTAGGATTCGGGGGCGGGGGATCGGCTGGCTCGGCCGCCGGCGAGATTCGTCGGCTGCTCACCGCCTTCACCCAGCCCCGGCACCCACTCGAGCACTACCTCCGATGGTCACGATGGCGACGCCGGCACCAGGCACGCGCCCGGACATCGCACTGCCAGCGCAGGCAGGCCCGGTACCGGCCGCGGGTCTAACGCTGCCGGCAGGCGCCGGGGCCTGGTGTTTTCTAGCGCAGAAACGTTCGCACGATGATTACGTAACTGAATGTGAGGCCATCCACCTGGAAGGCGTAACATCCGGGACTCCTGACCCAGAATCCGCCCGACGCTTCCCGCCAGCCTCCCCCGCCATTGATCGTCGCGCCCGGCGGCACCACCAGCGGCGCGGCGGTGGAACTGTCGACCACCCGGGCAGGCCCGGCACCCCCCAGGCGCCCGGCCCGGACCATGAATGGGCCCTGATAGGCGGGGACGCTGAACCACGTGGTCTTGACCGCGAGCCAGGGAGGCTCACTGGTGGGGTTGATCAGCTCGGCGATGCCGCGCCGGTGCAGCGCTCCATTGATCAGCAGCTTGACCGGGCCATTCCCGAACGCGGTGCCGCCAAAGTACTCGGTATTCGCGACGCTGCCGTCCGATACCGGGCAGCCCTCGCCAGGCCGAAGGACCGGAAAGTGAAGCGGCCGGTTCAGAGCCGGCGGGACTGTACCGGACGGGCCATCGCCCGCGCAGACCCCGGACTCGCTGGCACAAGCCTGCCGGTAGCTGACAAGTGACGCCACACCCTCGGTCGCCCGCGCAGCGCGGCCCCTGAGCGTGCCGGATGGCGCGCTGCTCTTTCCTGCCATGTGCTGCGCCGGCGAACCCGAAGTGCACCCCGCGAGCAGGGCGAACACCGTAGCTGCTACCAGCAGCGCACTCCGGCGCACCACTGTCACCTCTTGGCAGCGAACTACCGCGTCGGGCGGCTCGCGTGCCAGCAAGTTTTGTGCGGTGGCGAGTGGTATGTCAACCCATCGCGCCCGCGCCGCCAAGCACCATGGCGAGTTCCGGCCAGCGCCGGCTAACCGGCCCACAGAGCTGGGGCTGGCCCGCGGGCAGTTCGGAGGCGCTGACCACCTCCCGATCCCATCCAAGCCCTGCTCAAATCCGGGCCGTAATGTCAAGGGACATTGGGTAATGCCCAGTGGCGGCCATGATTTCTGCCCGCTGATGGCCGCCAGATCTGCCCGGTGGCGGCCATCAGGCGTGCAGGGGGTTGGCTAGCTCAAAGGGACCACTCCCTTTCCGGCGAGGGCCTGGGATAGCCGGACGCTGTCGCCGGTGGTCTGGCAGACGTGGGCGTGGTGCATGAGCCGGTCGACGGTTGCGGTAGCGAGTGTCTTGGGCATGAGCTCGTCGAATCCGGACGGGTGCAGGTTGGAGCTGACCGCAACGGAGCGTCGTTCGTAGGCGGCATCGACCAGGCGGTAGAGGCCCTCGGCGGCGTCGGGGCCGACCGGCAGGAGGCCGATGTCGTCGACCTATGCGGATGTCCGCATAGGTCGACCTATGCCGACCCCGCGACTATGCCGAGGGTCTGTGTTACCCGGCTCTGACTGACCTGATGACCTGAGCGTTCTTCGTCATCTGACCGTTACTGGTATCGGCATAGTTGCAGCCTTCGGTAAGGGGCACCGTGCTCCCGCGAGGGAGGCGAGCAGGCGATGTCGGGCACGAGGAGGAAGGCCGGCCGGCTGGGGCCGCAGGTCGAGGGTTACCGAGCGTGGCTGGCGCATCGGGGCTACACGCCCCAGACGGTCCGGAACATGCTCAAGGATCTGGGTCAGGTCGGCGTGTGGATGTCCGCCGCCGGGCTGGAAACAGATCAGCTCGATGAGGACGCGATGGTGACGTTCCTGGCTGCCCGGCAGGCGGCTGGCCGCCGAAGGGCCCTGGGTCCGCGCGCCATGATCCCGCTTCTGACTTACCTGAGGGATGCCGGTGTCACCCCCGCGGCGCTGCCGCCGCAGGCACCTGCGGAGGTGCTGCTGGCTGAGTACCGGACCTGGCTGGCCCGGGAACGGGGGCTGGCACCGGCTACGGTGCTGCGTTATGAGAACACCGCCCGGCGGTTCCTGCAGCAGCAGGCCATGGCCGCCGGTGCGCTGCAGCCGGCGGGCCTGACCGGGGCGGACGTCAACGAGTTCCTGCTCCGCGAATGCGGCCGTGTTTCCGCAGGGTCGGCAAAGGGACGCGTGGCTGAGCTTCGCGCGGTCCTGGGTTTCCTTTACCTGCGCGGGCTGACGCCGTTACCGCTGGGGACGGCCGTGCCCCCGGTCGGCGGCTGGCGGCTGGCCACACTGCCGCCCACGATGACAGCTGCCGATGTCCAGTTGCTGCTGGATAGTTGCGACCGCAGCACCGGCGTCGGCGTCCGCGACCTGGCGATCATGACGCTGGTCGCGCGGCTGGGCCTGCGGTCCATCGAGGTCGCACGCCTGGAACTGGCCGACGTCGACTGGCGGGCGGGCGAGCTGGTGGTCCGGGGGAAGGCACGCCGCCAGGACAGGCTCCCGCTGCCGGCCGAAGCCGGCGAGGCCATGGCCGCCTACCTGGCGCAGGGCCGGACTCCGGCAGGCACCCGGCGGCTGTTCCTTACCTGCAAGGCTCCGCGCGGACCCATCCGCGCGGACCTGGTCGGGGACGTCGTCGAGCGGGCGTGCCTGCGCGCGGGCCTGCCACGGGCGGGACCGCACCGGCTGCGGCATGCGCTGGCAGCAGAACTGCTCCGCCAGGGCGCCGGGCTGGTCGCGATCAGCCAGGTGCTTCGTCACCAGGACCTGGCCACCACAGCCCTGTATGCCAAGGTCGACCTGAACGCGCTGCGGCACGTCGCCCAGCCCTGGCCGGGAACAGCCCGGTGACCGCCCTGGAGAAGAACCTCGCCGACTACCTGCAGCTGCGGCATTCGCTCGGACACCAGCTGGCTGAGGCCGGCTGGCTGCTGCCGGGCTTTGTGGCCTACCTCGACGCCTGCGGCTTGCCCACGGTCACGATCGAGGCGGCGCTGGCCTGGGCACAGCAAGGACCCAAGTCGCCGGCGGGCCGGGTGACGACAACCGGAGCACGCCGGATGACAGCCGCCCGCGGCTTCGCCCGCTACCTGTCCGGCATCGACCCCGCAACGCAAGTGCCGCCGCTGGGCCTGATGCCGCACCGCGCGCGCTGGCGCCAGCCGTTCATCTACACCACAGCCGACATCAGCACGCTGCTGGAACTGGCCCGCACCACGATCGCCTCGCCGCTGCGGGTGGCGACCTACCAGACCCTGATCGGCCTGCTCGCATCGAGCGGGCTGCGGATCGGCGAGGCCATCAAGCTCGACCGCAGTGACATCGACTGGGCGCAGGGCGTGCTGCTGATCCGCGAGTCGAAGTTCGGCAAGTCGCGCCTGGTCCCGCTGCATCCCACCAGCATGCTGGCGCTCGACTGCTATGCCCGGCTGCGCGACGAGCTCCAGCCGCAGCCCGCCGAGCCGGCCTTCTTCATCTCCCTCAAGCGGAAGCGGCTGCTCTACGCGGTCGTGCAGGAGACGTTCCGGCAGCTCATCGACACCGCAGGCATCGGCGCCGCCGCGCCGTCACCGCCGCGGCTGCACGATTTGAGACATTAGGCGGACGGCTGGGTTATGCGCCCTGCCGTGGCGTGCTGTCGAGGCCGTCGACGGCGAGGTCCGGCGCGACGAGCCGCCCGAGCCGGTCCTGAAGCCACCTGACCGAGGCTGGGGGCGAGGCCATGCCGTGCACTCCACGGTGGACGTGGCGCACCTGAAACGGGCCGGCGCGGAAGGGCTGCCCGTTGCCTTCGGGGTCTTGCACGAGGAACTCCCAGGGGATGGGCGCGAGACTTCGGGTGTCGACCTCGAGGCGGAGGGCCGTCACGCCCCCGCCCGTGTCGCGCCCGTCCGGCCGCTGGAGCATGCCCGCAATGTCCTCTCGAAGCGTCGCCCACGTCCTGACGAAGGCGTCCACGGCCTCGAATGGCGCGACCCCCTGCGCGAATCCCTCGATCTCCCAGACGGCTGCCTGCGGAAAAGAGGTGTTGACGAGTAACCGGCCCGTCCAGGCGGGGATATCGCCGGGGGCCCCGTGCACGGCCGTCTCGAAGAGCGACAGTGAGGGCGAGCCCCTCGGCGTTTTTATGATTTCAGAAGGGGTGGCGGTCACCGTGGCGGCCGCCGGCCGGGGCATCAACGGCCCGGCCTCGCGGGGCGTCCAGTCCGTGAGGGTCGGGACCGCGGGGGAGCCCATGGGACTTGAAGGATGTTGACCTAACAATGGTGCATCGAAGGATACGCTGCTCGGGATATCACTGAGGGAAACTTCCAGTGACCTGGTGGGCGCGGTCCATCCGAGCACGCTGTCCGCGCCGGGCACTGTTTTGTGGAGTTGGGGGAACCAGTGGGCCGAATCCGGCGGCTGCGCTTTCAGGTGAATGCTCACTTCGTCGAAAAGGGCCTGCGCGGCCGGGCCGTCTCCGACCGCCAAGGCTCGCCTTCGCTGTTCCATGAGGGCCATCATTAGGAGGGTGCGCTGGTCCCGAAACTCTTCCCGGAAGCGAGGCAAAAGATCGGTCCCGAGCTTGAAGGACTCCGCGTGACGTCCGAGCCAGTCGCCGGCCAGCAACAGGGCGCGAAGCGGGAAGAGGGTCTGGCCCGGGCCGGTCAAGACGGTAACCGCCCGGTCGAGCCAGGCGATGGCGTCGTCGGGCCGCCCCAGGACCTGGAGCGCCTCCACGACCCGGAGCGAGAGCAGCGCTTGCTCGCGCGGCGAGAGCGAGGGGTCCTCGGGGACGGGCAAGAGCTCAATGAACCGCTCGGCGCCCGGGAGACGGCCCGACTCGAACGAGCCCAGCCGCTCAAGGGGGGGGAGCAGGGCAACTCGCGCCGACGCGGGGCTGACCTCACCCAGGGCGTCGCCCAGGGCCCTGGTATCAGCCTGGGACGACTTGCCTCCCACCGCCAGGCTCTCGAGCGCCAGCAAGACGCGGTTATGGGGGGGCCACTCGAGGGTGACTTGTACCAGAAGATGATCGACGATCTGACGGGCCGTGTCGATGTCATCCGATCGGCTGGCGTGCTCCGCGCGCAGCAGCTCGAGGCGGAGGTCGGTCTCCGAGGGGATGACCCCGGCCGAGATGTGGACGGGGCGGAGCAGCGACCCGGCCTTGACCAGGTCGCCCAGCCCCCGCATGTGCAGCTCGATCGTCAGGGCGAGCACGCGGTCGGCGTCGGGCGAGGAGCCGAGGCTCACCCAACCCGACCGGGCGGCCTCGAACGAGTCGATCGCGGTGCGGAAATCCATCAGCTCCGCCGCGATCCGCCCTCGGAGCTCGAACAATGCGGGTGCCATGGGCGATCCGGGGCGGGCGTTCGGGGAAGCGGCCCCCGGGTAGGATGCCTTGGGCAGGGCGAGGAAGCGGTTCAGGGCCTCGGTCGGATCGAGCTGGTCAAGCAGCGCCTCGACGATGAGCAACCCGGCTGCCGGGGAGTAGTCGGGGGCCAGCCGGGGCGGGACAACGGCCGCGACCGGGCGGCCGGCGCGGAGGAGGAGGCGACGGTAGAGGAGGTCAAGATCGGCCAGCGCGGCCACGTCGGGCGGCGAGGAGGCCGCGTCCATCGCCTCCTCGCAGCGGACGAGGGCTTCGTCGACCTGGTCGTAGGCGAGCAGCTCGCGGGCGAGTCGGCCGAGCACGCCGACCCGACCTGCGCGGGCCTCGCGATCGTCGGCCTCATCGTTGGCGGGGCCCAGCGATTCGGTGTACGCCGCCGCGGCGTCGCGCCGGCCCAGCCCCGCGCGGAGGTCGGCCGCCGCCACGAGGGCC
>JBKQTJ010000201.1:0-10700 GCA_052143255.1 Streptosporangiaceae bacterium
TACAGAAAGTAAAGCTTAACGACACGGGCAGTACTTGGTTTCCACCAGATCACTGGTTGAGCTGAGACTGCCCACAAAGCCTCTCTCTCGACCAAAAAGAGAGAGGGCACGATTCCGATGTCGGCACCCTACTTGGAGTGCCTGCGATTGGTGACGCTTGCAGGAGCCAGTACGGCCGTCTGGCGATATCTGGCGCTTCCCGTCTATCGTGCGGTAGCAGTCATTAGCAGGAATCCAGATCGTAGACGCTACGCCCTTGAGGTGCTCCGTCTGGCCCGGCCTGACGCATCCAACATCCCCTCATACCTCACTAGCGCTGCAGTAGAGTCTCAATCGCCAAGTCCGGTAGGAGACGAGTGTTTTTCGATAGGTGAGCCATCTTCCAATGACGCCTACGGACTTCCGTCAATCCCGGCGGACTAGCTCACGCACGTCGGGATCGCAAAATGCCACTAGTGTTTAATTGTTCGAATTGACTTACAAGCGACAGCCCCTTGGTTCAAGCCTTCCGAGGATGGTGCAGCAGCAAAGTGCAGCAACCGCACCGACCGGCAACGACCGGATATGACCGGTACAGGCCTCTGAGCTGCCTCAACGACCTCTATCGACTGCTATGCCTCTAGATGGTAAGGAGAAGGTCTACGGTTCGATTCCGTAACGGGGCTCCAGCTAGAATAGTATGATTCGAAAAAATCCTGACGGTGTCCCTGAAGGCCGGTGGGGACTAACGGTTGCCCGCAAGGGATACTGACAGCCCGCCAGCGCCAGTCCCGCCAGGCCATGCCTACAGCTCCGGGGATGCCCTGGCAGCCCCGCCAGATCCTGGCCATGGCGGTGAAAGCGCAGGTGACGGCTGCGCCGGTATCATGCCCACTCCCGGCGGCCCGGTGGGGGGAGCCGGGCGATCATCAGGTGCCGGGCCAGATATCGCATCCCACCCGGACCCGGTCGCGGGCACCAACTGGGACACGGTGCGCGCACCAGCAGCGGATGCGGGACGGCGCCAGGCCCGGGCAGCGAGGCACCTGGCCGGCGTCCCCGGGCGACGGCTGATGCCGGCGGCACAGTCGGCCAAGTCTCCGGGCACGCCGCCAGGCGACGATGACCTCGTGCGGCCGCCGCGCACCCGGCGCGGCGGCAGACAGGCCGCGGCGCCCGCCGGCAATAGCCAGTGCGAGGCGCCCTGGCCACCGGGCACGGGGGGCTACGCCACGCGCCGGCCCGTGAGCGGCAAGGACTGCCGTCGGCCCGGCAGCACCACGGGCACAGACCCCGGACGTAGCTGGACCGCTCCGTCGCCGGTGCCCAAGACTACCTGCGGTAAGCCGGCTGATCGGGCCGGAAAGCCTGGTCGTTCCCTCGCGTCACCGTCAGCGCAGTCGGTCTCCCTGGTGCTCACGCATGCATGTTGAGCGGGCTTGACATTCCCGCACTTCGGGCAGGCGCTCGCATGGCACGGCAACTGCGGGGAACGGATCTTCCATGACCAGGTACATGATCGGTCCGGATGTCGCCGTTCGCCTGGCTCACGACCAGGCCGTGATCCGCGGCGACCATCAGATCCTGGCTCCGGCCCTGCTGCGTTCCCAGGTACTGTCGCTTCTGTACCAGGCAGTGCGCCGCGGTGAGATGACCAGGAAGGATGCCGAGCGGCAGCTCGAGTACGCGCGCGGGCTGCGGATCCGGCTGCTCGGGGACCGCGTCCTGCAGAACGTCGCATGGAAGGCCGCCGTCCTGCTCGGGTGGCCCGCGTCGGTCCACCCGGCTGGCAGCGAGAACAGCTGCCCGTCCTCGTCGTGCAGGTGGACCCGGTCCTCGCCCCAGTTCTGGCGGTGCTCGACGAACTCGAAGTCCCGCCCGGCCGGCGGGTGGAACGGGTGCGTCACGCGGACGCGCCGGTACCGATCGTGCGGATCGGGTGTAGTTGACGATGCTGGGCAACGCGTTCACGGAGCGATGGGTGCAGACCTGCCGCCGGGAGCTGCTCGACCGGACCCTGATCTGGAACCAGCGGCATCTGCTTTACGCATTGCACGAGTTCGAGCAGTTCTACAACGCGCACCGGCCTCATCAGGGGATCGGCAACGCCCGGCCACTGCGCGCACTGCCCTCACCGATCCCCGAGCCGGACGGTGCCACCCGGCTTTACGTCCACAGACGCGACCGTCTCGGCGGCCTCCTCCACGAGTACCGGCATGCCGCTAACCTGCACGGATGAGATTTTCGCAAGCACAGCCTCCGCAGGACACAGAAATGACCGGCAGGACCGTGCCCGCGGCTGGACAGGGCTGCCGCAGCAGCCCCGGGTTACCCGCCGCTAAATGTGGGTGGATCGAAGCGCGGGAAAGGTCCTCTTATGGCATATTGCGCATAAGCAGGTGAGGCTGCGAATTGACCTGCCCAGTCCATATATGGATTGTCGTTCAGGCGCTGGAAGACATCTGCCCAGTCTGCGGTGCCAAAGAAACTCAATCCTTCTTCGGGTGGGCCAAAGTAGGCCATCTTGCCGCCTGGTGCCAGCACGAGTATTCGGTTACAGAGGCCGAGCAGTTTGGATTCCACGTCATGTGTGGTTAGCGCGACCGACCGGCGACCCTCGGCGGCCATCCCCTGCAATAGCCGGAAGAGTTCACGCTTGATGCTCCCGTCGAGTTGCGCAGTCGGCTCGTCGAGGAATAGCAGCGACGGCCTCGTCACCAGCTCAAGGCCGATGGCGACGCGTTTTTGTTGTCCAACAGAGAGGAGGTCGAGCCTGGTATTGGCATGCTGATCGATAGACAATTCGGCGAGGACTTCATAAACCCGCTGGCTCCGCTCCGACTCGGTGGCAGTCGGCAACCGTGCCTCCGCCACGTATTCGAGCGCGGTTATTGGAGTGAACCGGTCGAATCGCTGTACCAAAGAAGCAGCTCGGCGCACGAGACGACGGGGGCGGATGCCACCCATGATGACAGGCAGTGACTCTTGTGGCACGTGACCGATGCGATCCTTGAGGGCGTCGTAGTTCGCGTACAGGTCCTGATTCTCGTAGAACACTTTGCCCCGGTCCGCAGGGCGCTTGCCGACCAGCGCGTTGAGCAGCGTGGTCTTTCCAGCGCCTGCCGGGCCAATGATGGCCATCATGGAGAGCCCGGAAAGGGCGAAAGTAATGCCATCGAGCAGCACCTTGGCGCCGGCGACCTTCACCACCAGGTCCTGTGCGCTGAAGGTAATCTCGCCGTCGTCGACGTACTGCCGCAGCTCGCCGCCGGCCAGCCGGAACGTGGAGCTTCCGATGCTGATGATGTCGTCCTCGCCGATCACCGCGGAGGAAACCTTGCGGCCGTTGACGAAGGTGCCGTTGTGGCTGCCGAGGTCGACGATCTCGTAGGTGCCGGTGGGTGACTTGCGGAGTTCGGCGTGGTGGCGCGACACGTTGAGGTCGAGCAGGACCAGGTCGTTGTCGGGAATGCGGCCGATGCGCAGCGCCTTGGCCGGCAGCGGCATCCGGGCCGTGGGCCAGAACTTCACGCTGGGCAGCTCGCGGGGGACGGTGGCGTCAGCGGCCGCCTGCAGCCTGCAACGCAGGACCGGCCCGTCGTCGGGGTTGCCCAGGCGCACGACGCAGTCGCCGGCGATCGGGACCCGGTCGAACCGCTGCAGCCCGACGAAGGTCCCGTTGGTGCTGCCGACGTCCTCCAGCAGCCACGAGTCACCCTCGACCCGCAGCGTGCCGTGCCGCCACGAGACCCGCGAATCGGTGAGGACGATGTCGGACTTGGGGTCGCGGCCGATGCGATAGGTGGTCCCGCCGTACAGCGTGTGCTCCGAGCTGCGGGTCCGCACCACTAGGGCGGGCACGGCGGAGTCGTCGGCGGGTCCGGTGGACGCTGGTGCCTCGGCCAGTCCGTACGCAGAGGCGGCCGTCCCCTGGGCGGGACTCGGTCCCGACGGGGCTTGGTTAGGAGCACGTGCTCCGGTTGCCGTGGTGCTGATCGCCGGGTCGGGTGCGGAGGACCCGAGGTGAGGATCGACCGTCGGCATGACCGGAACGGGTTCGAAGGGCGCTAGGGGGGCGGCGGTGCGGCTCAGCATGGTCAGCGCCTCGGGACTCACGAGGGCGAACGGGCGCCCGCCACCCCACGCACTGATGGTTCCGGTCCCCTCCATGACGGACATGATCGCCTGGAAGGTCCTGGGCGCGGTCCCCGCCCGTTCCTGGACCGCCATCGAGATCCGCTCCAGCACCTCGGCGGTGACCTGCGACTCCGGGCGCGGGAGTGTTCGCAGCAAGGCGGCCCTGGCCCCTGGCACAAAGTCATACAGTCCTGGAACACCGTCGACGGTTCGGAGCAGTCCGCTAAGCAAGACCTCGGCGAGTTCGCCCGGATGGGACCAGGGCATGATCTGGTGCTGGATCAGCTGCATCACAGGCAGGTAAGGGACTCCCACGGCGATGCGGGCAGCCAACTCCGCCGCACCTGCGGACGCTTCAGAGTAAAAGCGGAGGACCCGGTCGTCGACCGGTAGGTCCTCCTCCACGGTCAGCGGTTCTGACAACGGCAGGATTCTGTCGCTCACATACGTGACGGCGATATCGCGTGCTCTGTCTGATGCGGTTACCAGGCGCGCCCAGTCGGCCAGCCAGTCGGCCGATACTTCCATGACCGGGACGGGAACAGTGCGCGGCAACGGGGTGATGGGCCCGTCGTGGGGGGTGTGCCGGAGTTCGGTATTAGGCGCGCCGGAACGGGTCAGCGTCGCCTGACCTGGGAGCACAGGAGCCGCGGTCCTGCGCCAGAGCCGTTCCGCGAGCGGCTGCAGGATCGCTGTCGGTCCGTTCCTGGCCCACAAATGCACTGCGCGTCCCGCACGGCCATCCCACCAATGCTGGCCGCTGCAGTCGCTGAGGACAAGGATCGCCTGACGGCCGGTCGAATCGATTAGGGACAATGGCGCGAGCGCCGGGCCGCCTTTGGTGAGGCTAACACCGACGGAGTCCATGACAACTTCCAGGAACCGAACGCGTACATCGCGGAACGCGCCCAGCCGGGACAGCGCCTCGCGCAGTTCACTGGCCAGTGGACGCCAGACGGCCATCGCCGGGCCAGTATCGACGATGAGTACGAGGCTGAGCCAGCGTTCGCGGGCTGGTGCAAGTACGGGTATCCACGGATGCCGATCGGGATGCTCGGCGAGCTTCGCCGCAGTAGCGCCCTCATCGAATACCCGTAGCCGCCTAGACGGGACGCGGCGCTTCAATGGCCGGAGCGCACGCTGGACCGCCAGCGTCTGTCCGAGCGCTGGCGCGGCCGGCACTAGAACTGTATCAGCGTCAAAGCGCGGACCGTCTTCCCGGCCTTGGCCTGCGTCCAATTCAGAGTTAACGTCCGCTGCCGCTTCCCCGAGCGCCGGAACGGGCGGCGCGAACAGTGGGTGGTGAGTCGTCAGTACGGGGGTATCTGGCGCCGGCCGCTCCTTGTCCGCACCGTCGCGAGGCACCTCTAGGTCATCTGCGGCTGCAGGTGCCTGCTCGCGCGGCTGCGCTGGCCCCGGTTCCGGCTCCCGCTCGCCTCCCTGGATATGGTCGGCCAGCCAGATCATCTCCGCCAGTTGAATGCTCGTCACCGGCTCGCCTATCGAGTCAAGCAGGTTCCGCAGGCGATCAACCGTCATCGGGGCCGGAGTCCGTATCCAGGAAGGGCATCACCTGCTCGGCGAGTTGCAGGATGTCTCCCGGCCGGTCATCGAGCAGCGCATGATGGCACAGATAGATCGCATTGAGCAACTGGTCGTTCGCAAGCAGCCCGCTGGCTCTGCGATTGAAGAAATGACGGATGATTGCCTTGGCCTGGGCGGGCAGTTCACCATTCGCGCTCATCACGCCAGTGAGGTGCTCGGCCACGATCGCGGTGAGTTCGGCTTCGGAGGCTGGCTGCCGGAGTCGCAGCGTAAGGCAGCGTCGAAGGAACGCTGGCGGGAACTCGCGTTCACCGTTGCTCGTCATGATTACCAGCGGGAACTCGTTGCAGGTAATCGTGCCGTGGTAGATCGGGACACGGCTCGTCGTGCTGTCAGCCGTCATTACCTCGGCCATGGGGATAGCTTGGCGAGCCAGCTCAATAATCTCGTAAGTGCCGGTCTCAAATATCGTGAGCAGGTCGTTGGCTAGATCGATGTCGCTCTTGTCGATCTCGTCTATCAGCAGGACCCGCGGCCGCTCGTATGGCAGCAAGGCGGTCCCGAGCGGCCCGAGCCTGATGTAATCGCCGATGCTGCCGGCATGATCGAGCCTGGCGGCTCGATCATGCCGGTAACGAGCCGAGTTCGCCTCCGCGTCCTCGCTGGGGTAGGCGCTGGCCGCCTCCAGTCGGCTAAGTGGGTCGTACTCGTACAGCCCCTCGTGCACGGTTGCGCGGCTGCTGATCGGCCAGAGCAACACGGGTCCCAGCTTCAGTTCGTGGGCGATCGCGTAGGCCAGCGCCGACTTCCCGGTACCAGGCGGACCGGTGACAAGCAGTGGCCTACGCAGATACAGGGCCGCATTGACTTGCTGGACCGTATCCCGGCTTGGCAGGTACGTCGTGGCCGCGTGCCCGCCGCCAGAGTGTGCTTGGGGCACGCTTAGGATCGGTGTACCACTGAATGTGCGCCACGGCGGAGGTGCAGGCAACTTCGCGGCAATGTCATCGTGAGGTTCCCGGCTTCCGGTGTATATCTCCCAGGCCGCCATTTCCGGCTTTCTCCTTGCTGCGTAAAGCATCCCGCGTGGCGGTTATACGGTGGTGTTCAGTGGTGGATCAGCCAGCCGTCCTGGATCATCCCAGAACAGCGTGAGGTGTCGGCCGGGATGATCCTCCCCGCCGGTTAGCGGCGACATCGCCGCCTTGCGATACTGGGCGACCCGAGCAGGCAGATGCTCCGGGTCCGTCGCCGACAGCGCCGCGAGGATATCGGCGAGAAACTTGTCATGCGTAGTATGGTCCAGGTCATCGGCTGCACAGTCCCTGCGATACCAGAGCATTACAGGAATGCCAATGTCGAGAGCCGCGTTTAGCCAGTCCTGTCTAGGTGACGAGGCATAAGCCAGCGCGCCTATTTCCTCGTCCGCGTCCAGCCAGTCATGAAACTCTCTATAGCCATACGGAAGATGGCATTTCACTTGCGAGACAGCGATTTCCGTGCCTTGTGCCAGCGTTTCCCACCGTTCCCGGATCCGCGAAGACAAGGTGACGTTTCTCGGATCCCTGCGCTCAACATCCCAAACGAAGAGCGGCACTGATCTCATCGGCCGGGGCTGCGACGCTCCGGGTTCCTGATAGTGCCATTCATCAAAGGGAAAGCAGAACTCGCTCCTCCTGACGGCGAACTCAAGCGTGAACTTGGCCGATCGGAGCGTGCCGACCTGTGAGGTAACGAGCCTTTCCGCTACGGCCTGCAGCTGGCTGCGGCGCGTAACGAGAGTCTCCCCGGGAGCCACCCAGATTCCGTCGACCTGTGGCCTAGCGGTTATCTCGACGTGCGTCTTACCGTTCTGTGTCGGCGTCCGCAGGCTAATGACGATCGCCGTGGCCGACGCCTTAGCGCCAGCAATTCCCGGGGCCCACTCTGGTACCCAGCGACGCGCCCAATCCACCAGCCTGGATCGCGTTCTGTCGCCTAGGTACGCCGCGAGTTTGTGCAGGAAGGTCGCGAGGCCGTGTTCAGCCTGGACGGATTCGGCTACGTAGCGGATGGCCGCCCACGCGCTGGTGAAACCATCCCGCGGCCCGACCATTGGGAAGGCCCCCGCGAAGATCATGTCCAAGTCCGCTGTCAAAGTCGCATCGGCGACGGCCTCCCGCAGTTCGGCCCGCGGCCGGAAGTCCATCCAGGGCAGCGGTAGGAGGTCGTCAATAACCTCCCAATGGCGGCGAATTGTGGTCAGCGGCATCATGCGTCCGATGTAGCCGCCGCGCCCATCATCTTCAAGCACGGCATCTGTGATGATGCCGGCCACTTCGCCCGACTCGGGGAGGTAGAGGCCGGCCCCGCTGAATCCTTCCTTAACGCGCTGCAAGTGAGCGGCTTCGACGTTGGCCGCAAGCCACTCACCGCCCACTGCCCGGTCGCTACTACTGCTCATCTCAACATATGTGCCATGGGCGTCGATGTCTGCTGGGAAGCCGAGTGCCCGAAGGACGTGACTCCTGGCTCCAACGCGCGGCTTGAGGGCATCCAGCGCGGCAAAACAGCACGGCTGGGCACCCGGTGGTGCGACGCCATCTAGGCCGACTAGTGCGACGTCACCGTTATCACCCCGTTTTTTCCACTGCGTCAGGGGGATCACTGTGGCGGGAAGCGACTCGCCGTTACCTATCCCGGGGAATGTGACCAGCACCCGGTCGACACCGCCCACGACATGAGCGCAAGTAAGCAGTTGGCTTGGTGTGACCAGCACACCCGCGCCGCGGGTTTGTCCGAACTCGGTGTCAATACGTGCACGCCAGCTGCCATCACTAATCATTGGCCAATCACTCGGCGCTCGTGCCGTTCCCAGTATTGGCCTGAGGCCTGCTCAACCACGCGAGCCTGACTATCAGATGTCCCTCGGCAGAGGTCTTGGCGATTACCGCGCCAGCGGTCGCGTTGAACTTGACGCCGAATTCCAGTGAGACTTCATCAGGGGCCAGCGACTCGTCGCGAAACGTGCGAAGCGCTGTGACAGCGGCCCCACGTACCCTGTCGAGCGCTTCACCGAACGGCTGATTGACGGTGATCAACTCATCACCCGACGTCCGCCCCACCGACTGGAAGCCAGGATCCCGCGAATCAACCTCGACGACAACAGGGCCATCCCCTGTTTCCCACTGAAGCAAGCCGTCCACCGGCCGCCCCTCCCCTCAGCCGTCCACAGCCAGACTTGCGAAATATACCGGAGTCCAAGTTAAAAAACAGGCCGAACTGCATCTCGGCGGTCTTGGTACGGATTGTCTGGCAACGGCGGAACTGCCGCCAGCGATGGCGAGGAGATGTCCTTTCACCTGCGGCTGGGGGACACGACAGGGTGCCAAACCTCGGGAAATCGACAGTCCTCGCGGTTGCTCTCAGTCACAACTGGAACACGTATCATGTTACTATTGATAAGGTACAGTCTGTTGAGACTTGCGGGTTATGTGTTTTTCTAGCTATCTATGTGGTCAATGAGGATGTGCAGTACCTGTTCTGGCCTGGAGTGCAGGAACACCCTGATCTATGGCTTCCGGGCACGCTGCGATGACCCGAGCGCCGAATCGGACAGGGAGGATGTGGGTAGTGCTTCCGGCCCGGCTTCCCCGATCTTGACTGAGTACGGGCGTAGGGTCGGGAGCCTGGGTCCCGGCCTGGCCAGCAAATCGGCTGACGCCCGCTCGGGCTGTCCTGCGAATCGATCGATCTGCGCACGTCCTCGTCGGCACGGTACTCGCTTATCCGGCGTGCCGATTCGGCAGGGAGAGTTATGTGGGAGTCTGACCTGGGTGGCGGCTGGCGAATGGGTCGCGTTGCGTGATGGCTTGCCGGATCGGCTGGATGCTATTGCTTGTCGGCTGGTGATAGCGGGTTCTGGTCAGGTAACCGGAGTTCGGTGGCTGGCATGTGCGGGGGTCGTCGGCGGCTCTGGGGCTGGTGCGGGGTCAGGTTCCGGTGAAGAGCTGGTCCATGATCTCGGCGCCGGTGGTGATGACGGGGCGTAGTTCGCGGCGGTAGACGATCTCGGTGGTGCGGGTGGTGGCGTGGCCGACGAGGCGGGCGATCTCCTCGATGGCGACTCCTTGGTGGCTCATCAAGCTGACGAACGTGGTGCGCAGCTCGCGGGGGGTCCAGCCGTCCCCGGCGCCGGCCTCGGCGCAGATGCGCTTGAACATCTTCCGGACGTTCCCCGCGTCCAGCGCGGCGCCCGCGTGGTTGGTGAACACGAGCCCGCTGTCCTGCCAGTCGTCCCCGGCCGCGAGCTGCTCACCGGCCTGGCTGCCGGACCAGGCGCGCAGCGCCTGGACCGCCGTCGCGGGGAGGCCGAGGGTGCGGCGGGACCGTTCGGTCTTGGTCTCGCCGTGGGCGCGGACCGATCGCCACACGGCGATGTGCGGCGGGACGGGCGGGCGGGCGGACGGGTCGCCGTCCAGGTCGACGTGCGCCCAGCGCAGCGCCCGGGCCTCCTCGGTGCGGAGCCCGCACAGCAGGCTCAGCACGATGTAGGAGTGCATCAGCTCCGCCGGGCGGCGGACATCTTTCAGGCCGGGCCGCAGTTCCATCACCGGCAGGGTCCGGGCCGCGGTCATGACCGCCAGGGCCTGGTCCAGGGTGAGGGATTTGGACGGCCGTCCTTCCTGGCCTTTGGGAGTGTCGGCCAGGATCGCGACGTTGCGGCTGACGAGGTCGTTGGCTTCGGCGTGCCGGATGGCGCGCTTGAGCGCCAGGTGCCCCATGCTCACCGCCGCGGTGGAGTACCCGGCCGCCATCGCCGCGAGCGCCTGGCGGACGTCGGCGGCGGTCAGGTCGCGGAGTTTCCGGGCGCCGATGACGCCCAGGATCGGCTCGAGAACATTCTGGTTCTTGGTGACCGTCTTGGCCGAGCGGCCGTCCAGCCCGTGGGCGAGCCAGTCCTCGGCGGCTTGCCGGAGCGTGTAGTGGGCGTAGCCGGCCTTGGGGGTGATGCCCGTGTCGAGCTGGGTGTGCAGGTCGCGGAGCTTGTCCACGACGGC
>JBKQTJ010000202.1:0-7577 GCA_052143255.1 Streptosporangiaceae bacterium
TGCCATCGCCGGAGTCGCCAGCGAACCTGATGATGACACGATCAAGCTTCTGGACCTGCTTGGTCACAGTCTCCCGGCCTCCTCTACGCGCCGAGGCCGGGCGACAGACGCGGTGACGGCGTGCATCCTTTGCTTTCTGCCTGTGTCACCATCGCCCCGCACTGGCGGCGATGAGGCAACTTACTGGCCAGGTTACGGCCTGTCATTGTGACTACCTGCCACTACGACTTAACTCTAGTACAGGCATGTGAGCGGACACGTGCTCACAGATGTACGACGCACAGCCCGCTGCGCGGGTTCACCGTGCCCCGTGCTGGCGGGATCTGGCCGCGTTCGGGCGGGCCGCGGGTGCGCTGCCTCAGGCACTTCCTAGGGCGTCCTGCCTGGCTGCCGGGCAGGTGGCTCCCGGCTTACTTCTGCCGCAAGCTCGATCAGCTGGCCGAGGGTGTCGAGTTGCTCGTGCCGGTCACCGGGGAGCTTGGCTTCGAGCGTGCTTATTCCGGCCGCCCGGTAGCGGCGGAGCCGGTCGCGGATCATCTGTGGCGTGCCGATCAGGTTCGTCCGGCTGCCGAATTCGACCGGTACCCGGTCTGCCGCCTGCTCTCGCTTGCCCGCCAGCCAGAGTTCTTGCACGGCACGCACGTCCTCGCCATAGCCCTGCCGGGTGAAGGCCGCGTTGTAGAAGTTCTGCTCAGGCGAACCCATGGCGCCGATGGTGAACGCGTAGCCGCGTGCATGCCGCCGAGCGGCGCCGTCGGCGTCGTCGGTGATCTCTACGCCCACCGGTATAACGAGATCGAGGTCGGTCAGCGCCCGTCCGGCCCTGGCAGCGCCGGCCCGCAGCGGTCTGAGGAAGACCTCGCCGTGCTCAGGCATGAACGTATTGCCGATCCAGCCGTCGGCCAGCTCACCTGTGAGCTCAAGATTGCGCGGGCCTAGCGATGCGATATAGATCGGCACCGGGGTTGGCGGCAGCATGGAGCGAAGCGCCCGGCCCGGTCCGCCTGGCAGCGGCAGCTGATAGACCGGTCCCGCATGGCTCACGCGCTGCCCGCTGGCGATCGCCCTGATGATCGAGATGGTCTCGCGGGTGGCAGCCAGCGGAGCGCTGAACTTGACGCCGTGCCAGCCCTCCATCACCTGCGGCCCGCTGGTCCCGATGCCGAGCCGGAAGCGACCGCCGGAAAGCAACTGGAGCGACATTGCCGACATCGCCAGCATGGCCGGGCTGCGAGCGCCAAGCTGGGCTATCGCCGAACCGAGGCTAATCCGCTCGGTTCTGGCAGCTAGGTAGGCGAGCGGGGTCAGAGCGTCCTGGCCCCAGGCCTCGGCCACCCAGGCAGAGGTCGCGCCCAGCCGCTCGGCTTCGCGGACGAAATCCGCGTCCGGCGCGGAGGCGACCTGTGCCGCAACGCCAATCTGCAATGTCCGGCCCGCTTCCTTCCGGCCTGATTTGGCCCTGCTAGCCAAACACTTGGCGGCGTACGATGTCGAGCGTGGACGCTGCGGAGCTGAAGTACGCCGATTGCCCGACCACGGAGGCCGAGCTTGTCATCGCCGCGCCCCCCGTCGTCGTGTGGCCCCTGGTGTGCGATATCGCCATGCCGGCTCGGTTCAGCTCGGAGTTCCAAGGCGGCGAATGGCTGGACGGAACTCCCGGCCCAGCGCTGGGCGCGCAGTTCCGCGGTCGGAACTACCACGAGGCTGTCGGTACCTGGGAGACGGTCTCGACCATCGCGGAATTCGAGCCGGGGCGAGTCTTCGGCTGGGCCGTCGGCGATCCGGGACGGCCCGCGGCGCGATGGCGTTTCTCCCTTGAGCCGGACGGCGCTGGCACCCGGGTGCGGCAGTGGATGCAGATCGGGCCGGGCGAGAGCGGCATCAGCGCGCTAATCGAGCAGATGCCGGACAAGGAATCCAGGATCCTGCGGCGGCGCCTGCGCGAGCACCAGGCCAACATGCGAGCCACGCTCGCGGGCATCAAGGAACTGGCCGAGGCGAGCTAGCAGCTCGCTCAGGCAGGCTGCTGGCGCAAGATGAAGCGGTCGACCGCGTTGGCGAAGCCTTCTTCGGCGTTCGACGTTGTCACCCGGCGGGCGCAGCGCTTGACCTCAGAACTCGCGTTGCCCATTGCGATGCTAAGCCCCGAATGCGCGAACATCAGCACGTCGTTGGGCATGTCGCCGATGGTGGCGATCTCCTCGGGCTCGAGGTTGTACCTGGCGGCCAGGTACTTTGCCACCGCGCCCTTATTGGCCTGCGGGTGCGTGACGTCCAGGTAGTAGGGCTGCGAAGTGGCCGCTGTGACGTGCTCGCCGAATTCATCGTGCACGGCCGAGGTGGCGTTCGTCACGGCGTCGGTGTCGTCGCTCACGCCGACCAGCTTGGCCACATCGGCCGTGAGCCCGCGCACGCCATCGGTCATGACCTTGGGCTCGAACTTTACGGTCCAGGCCTCCCGGGCCACGTGCGGACCGTCGGGCTTGGGTACGTACCAGTCCGCGCCGCGGTACAGCCACACGTCGAGCGAGAACGACTCCATCCTGGCGGCTGCCGGCTCGACCAGGTCCTCCGGCAGCACGCGCTGTTCGACCACGGACATGTCGGGGTCGACGATCAGGCCGCCGTTGAACGCGGCGATCGGAGTTCGCAGGCTAAGCGGCTCGATGAGCATCGCCATGCCCCGTGGCGGCCGCCCGCTCGTGATCGCGAAAATCACGCCGGCGTCGTCGAGCTTGCGCACCGCCTCGATCGCCCTCGGTGTCAGCTCCTTGTTCTGCGTGACCAGCGTGCCGTCCACGTCGGCCAGCAGTAGCTTGACTGTTGCCTGTGTCATGCCGATTCTCCGTTGCTATCTGCCCGGACGGCCTCAGCCTCGCGATAGGCATCGATCACATCCCGGTAGCGGCCGGCGATCCGGTCCACGGCGCCCTGCCGGTCTGTCTTGCCTGCCAGGAAGTCTTGGAGTGCCTGTTGCCAGAGCGTCCGCCCGACCGCGAAGCCATCGAAGCCCGGCACTGCGGCTCCGATCTTGATCCACTCGATGACCTGGGGCTCGTCAGCGTCGCGGCCAATGCACGGCACGCCGTCACGGCCGCCCGCCCGGGCCTGCGCCACCACAGCCTCGCAATCGTGACGCTCGTCCAGGCCCTCGATCTTCCAGACGTCCGGCGCCACATCGGCTGCTTGCATCGCGCGAATCGTAGCTACGACCAGCCGCGGCCGGAGTTGCCGGTCGTAGTCGCGCTGGTGCCCATCAAAACGATCAAGCTGACCACCCGTGGCCGGCACCAGCAGCTCGAACAAGAACTTGCGATTCCGGTCGCGCAGCCATCTGCTCAACCTCGCGAGTCGCTCGGTCTGGCGACGATTGAGTTCGGCGTCGCCCTCGGGGTTGTAGCGCACGAGAACTTTGGCGAAGGTCGGGTCGAGGGCCTCGATATGCGCGCCGAAGTCCTCGCCGTACTCGAAGTCGAACTCGTCCTGGCCAGAGCGCTCCACCGGCAGGGCCAGCGGCGCGGCCTCCGCCTTCGCGCACCGGGCGACAGATGCGCCGAACTCCTCGTCGACAAGGACCCCGCATGCTTCGGCGGGCGCCCCGGCCGCCAGCGCCTGCATGTGAGCCTCGAAGATGATCTCTTTCGCGTTCGTGATCCCGGCGTGCACCTCAGCTGGAACCGGGGGACTAGCGCCAAACAGGCCGTGCTCGAACGAGCCGCGATGGCCGAAGGCCATCAGGTACAGCGGCTTGTCCCACCCGAGCGTCATGGCGCCTCCTCGGCCGGCCGCGCCTGGTTACCGGCCGGTCCCTGGCAAATCCGGCGGTCAGTTGGCATCCGGCAAGTGCCACCTGAATGGTGCAATCAGCTTGTTGACCGGGTCAGGGCCCCACGTACCCGGTGAGTACGGCTCGACCGGCGGCGGATCGTTGAGCAGCGGCTCGGAGATCTCCCAGAGTCGCTGGATTCCGTCGGAGCTGGTGAATAGAGACTGATCGCCCAGCATGGCGTCGAGGATCAGCCGTTCGTATCCCTCCAGCGCGTTAGCGGTGGCGAATGAGTCCGAGTACTTGAAAACCATGGTTGCGGCGCCGAGCGACATCTCCGCGCCTGGCTCCTTCGCCAGGAACCTGGCCGCGATCGAACCCGGATCAGCGAAGTCGATGATGATCTCGTTCCGGAGGCCATCCGGGACGCTCTTGCGGCGGGCCTTGAACATCCGCAGCGGTGGCTCGTGGAAACCGAGCGTGATTACCTGCCGGCTAGCCCCCATGCGCTTGCCGGACCGCAGGAAGAACGGCACGCGGTGCCAGCGCCAGTTGTCGACCTCGACGCGCAGCGCGACCAAGGTCTCGGTCTGTGAATCCGGGGCGACGCCCTTCTCGTTCCGGTAGCCCTCGTACTGGCCTCGTACCACGTGCCGGACGTCGATCGGCTTGAGCGCTTCGAATACCTTCGACTTCTCGGCGCGCAACTGGGCGGCAGTCAGCGCCACCGGAGGCTCCATGGCCACGAAGCCGAGCACCTGGAATAGGTGGGTGACCACCATGTCGCGGTAGGCGCCGGTCTTGTCGTAGAAGTCCGCGCGGCCCTCGATTGATAGCGTCTCCGGCACGTCGATCTGCACGTACTTGATATGCGAGAGGTTCCAGACAGGCTCGAACAGGCCATTGGCGAACCGGAAGGTGAGGATGTTGTCGACCGACTCCTTGCCGAGGAAGTGGTCGATCCGGAAGATCTGGGACTCGTCGAATACCGAGTGCACCACATTGCCAAGCTCTATCGCGGACTTCAGGTCGGTGCCGAATGGCTTCTCGATGATCACCCGTGAGTTGCTGGTCGCGAGCCCCGCGTCGCCGACCATGGTCACCACCGATGCGAAGGCCGACGGCGGGACCGCGAGGTGGAATAGCCGTCTGGGAGAGCCGCCAATCTCCTTCTCGGCCCGTTCGATCTCGGCCTGAAGAGCGCGGTAGTCATCCGGATCGGCGCTGGCGAAAGACAGGCGTTGCTCGAACGTTGTCCATTCGTCGCCGGTCGGCTCGCTCGTGCAGAAATCTTGCGCGGCCTGCTTGGCGCGCGCCCGGAACTCCTCGTTGCTGACCGCGAAGCTGGCCGGTGATGAGCCGATGATGCGGTACTTCTGCGGTAGCAGGCCGGCCACGGCCAGGTGGAACAGCCCGGGCAGCAGTTTGCGCTTGGCCAGGTCGCCGGTGGCGCCGAACAGCACGATCACGTGGTCATCAGGACGCCGGACCATTCCGTGCACTGGCATCTGACTGGTGGTGACTGATTTCATGACGTCCTCAATGTCGGGGCGGCTGCCGGCGGGCTCGCGGGCTGAGCGCTCAGGCTGCAGCTTCGTCGGCCAGCACGAGCGAACGGGTAGCCAGCACCCGGCCCGCTGGGATGGACTGGTCGTCGGCTAGCAGCTTGGCCAGCGCATCTCGCTTGTCCGCACCGGTGACCAGCCAGAGCAGCTGGTCGGCGCGGGCGAGGGCCGGATAGGTGAGCGTCATCCGGCGACGACCCTGATACGGCTGCGTGACCGCGACCAGGACGTCAGTTACGTCGAGGACCGGGTCGCCAGGGACCAGCGAGGCGGTATGGCCATCGGGGCCGAGGCCAAGGTGCACCAGGTCGAGCCGCTGCGGCAGCACTGTGGAGTAGGCGGTCGCGGCTGCGTCAAGGTCGGCGTCGGTCACCGGCATCGGATGCACTCTGGCCGGTGCGCTGCCCAGGCTCGCCCGCAAATGAGTCAGGTTGCGATCGGGGTCATCGTCCGGCGCGACCCGCTCGTCGACCTGGAACAGCTCCACGTCGGCCCACGGCACCTCCTCGCTCGCCAGCTCGCCGAACATGGCCCACGGGGTCCGCCCGCCGCTCACCGCGAAGGTGAACCGGCCATGGGCGGCCACGGCCGCGCGCGCCCGTTGTGCCACGTAACTAGCGGCCCGGCTGGCGACCGCGTCGGCGTCCGAAGAAACCTCTAGCTCGTGCTGCACCGGCTACGCCTTCTTCTCCGCATGCCCGCCGAATTCGTAGCGCATGGCCGACAGCACCTTATCGGTGAAGTCGCCCAGCCCGCGAGACTCGAACCGCTCGTACAGGGCCGCCGTGATAACCGAGGCCGGAACGCCCTCTTCGACGGCGGCAAGCACGGTCCACCGGCCCTCGCCGGAGTCAGAGACGCGGCCCGCGAAGTCGTCGAGGTCGGGAGAGCTAGCGAATGCCGCGGAAATCAAATCGACGAGCCAGGAGCTGATCACCGATCCTCGCCGCCACACCTCAGCGACCTCGCTGACGTTGATCGAGTACTGGTAAGCCTCCGGGTCGCGCAGCGGCGCCGTCTCCGCGTCAGCCTCCTGCTCATGCAAGCCGGCGTCGGCGTGCTTGATGATGCTCAGTCCCTCGCCGATCGCGGCCATCATGCCGTACTCGATGCCGTTATGAACCATCTTGACGAAGTGGCCGGCCCCGCTCGGCCCGCAATGCAGGTAGCCGTGCACCGCAGTGCTGCCGGCCGCACTCCGGCCAGGGGTCGGCTCAGCGCTGCCCTCGCCGGGCGCGATCGTCTTGAAGATCGGGTCGAGGTGCTCGACCGGCCCCTTCTCGCCGCCGATCATCAGGCAGTACCCGCGGTCAAGGCCCCAGACGCCGCCACTGGTCCCGACGTCGACGTAGTGGATGCCGTCTGCCCTCAGCTGCCGGGCCCGGTCGATGTCGTCGCGGTAGTAGGAATTGCCGCCGTCGATCACGATGTCGCCCTCGTCCAGCAGCGGGCGGAGCTGATCCAGGGTCGACTGCACGACCGCGGCCGGGACCATGATCCACAGCGCTCGTGGGCGCGCCAGCTTCGAGACGAATTCGGTGATGCTGTTGGCGCCGTCAGCGCCTTCGGTCTCGAGCTGCTTGACGACGTCTGGGCTGCGGTCATACGCAACGCAGCGATGGCCGTCGCGCATGAGGCGACGCACCAGGTTGGCGCCCATCCTGCCGAGCCCGATCATGCCGAGTTGCATCGGGGAGTCTGTTGGCATCGCGTCAGCCTTCCATTCTTTCTGGGGAACGTGGCCGGCTTTACGACCCGGCCTTGAGCGATCGGTAGCGCCGGATTAGCGCATTCGTTGATGAATCGTGGTTAAGCGCAGGCTCGTCCTGGCTTTCCAGCTCAGGCGCGATCTGGTTGGCGAGTGCCTTGCCGAGTTCCACGCCCCATTGATCAAAGGAATCAATGTCCCAGATCGCGCCCTGGGTAAACACGCTGTGCTCGTAGAGGGCGACCAGGGAGCCGAGCAGCCGCGGGGTCAGGATGTCGGCGAGCAGCACGTTGGTTGGCCGGTTACCCGGCATCACCCGGTGCGGCACGACGTGCTCGGGCGTGCCCTCGGCTCTGACCTCTGCTTCGGTCTTGCCGAATGCCAGCGCCTGTGCCTGGGCGAACACGTTGGAGGACAAGATGTCGTGATGGTTACGGATCGGGTTAAGTGCCCGAGCTAACCCGATCAGATCAACGGGGATGAACTTCGTTCCCTGATGCAGCAGCTGGTAGAAACTGTGCTGCCCGTTGGTGCCCGG
>JBKQTJ010000203.1:0-2649 GCA_052143255.1 Streptosporangiaceae bacterium
GAAGTTTCCGATCGCGGCGGTGGGGAGTGGGGTGACGACGGGGGTCCTGATCGCGCTGGTCGAGGAGCTACTTCGGCCGATGATCCGGGACGAGCAACCTTGGCTCCGCGCCATGACCGGGCCGCCCTTGTTGCTGCTGGCCGTTGTGGTCGGGATCGTGGTGCAGGTGGCGCTGCTGGGGCCGGTCGGCTCGGAGTCCGAGCGGGAGTGGTGGGGGCGCCTGGCGGCGGCGATGCTGCTGATGGCGCTCGGCTGGTTCGTGACGCTGGGGGTAATCGTGTACGGCCCGGCGGTTTTGCTCGGGAGCCACCAATTGATGGCTGCGGCGCTGGCGTCGGGGTGGGTGGCCACAACCGTTGCCGGGGTGCTCGCGGGCAAGAGCGGGGCGACCACCGGCGCCGGGGGCGACCGACGGCTCGAGTGGATCGCCCGGGTGGCGCCGCCGGTCTTTCTGATCGGCCTCCTGGCGGTCGTTTCCACCCTGGCCATGTACCTGCTCAACGACGATGTGAAGGCGATCGGCGTCCAGAAGACGTTCGACCGCGCCCTGGGCGTCTATCTCCTCACCATCAAGCGGACGTCGTGGCTGCGCGTCGTCGTGTGGTTGGCGGGATCCGTCATCGTCGCCACGATCGCCAGCTTTCTGGTCAACGTCAACCTGTTCTCGCTGAACGCGCTGTACGCCAATCGCCTGACCCGCGCCTTCCTCGGCGCCTCGCGGCGGACGGACGAGGGGCGGAAGCGTTGGGATCCCGCGGACCGAGACCAGCGCGCCCTAGCCGGGGCGCCGACCGGCGTCCTCGGGCTGACACGCGACCCGAACCCGGTGACGGACTTCGACCCCCACGACGACCTGGAACTCGCCCAGTTGCGGATCGGGGCCGGTGACGGTGCGGCACGCTACTGGGGCCCGCACGTCGTCATCAACACGGCACTGAACCTCGTCGGCGGCGGCGAGCTGGCCTGGCGCGACCGGAAGGCCGAGTCGTTCATGCTGACGCCGATCCACCTCGGCGCGCGCTCCACTGGATACGTTCGAACACCGGAAGAGACTGGCTTGTGGCTGAGCGTCGGCCGCGCCGTCTCCGTCTCGGGCGCGGCGGTCGACCCGAACATGAACTTCCATCAGTCGGCCGCCGTCAGCATGTTGCTGACCATCTTCAACGCCCGGCTCGGCGTCTGGATCCAGAACCCGAATCCCGACACCTGGTCGTGTTGGAAGGGATGGCCGCGGCAGAAGAAATCAGCCGAGTGGGGCGCGCACAAGGCCAGCTACGGAGGCCTGCTTTTCAAGGAGTTCCTGGGCAAGACCGACGAGAAGGGCCGCTACGTTCACATCTCCGACGGCGGCCACTTCGACAACCTGGGCGTCTACGAGTTGGTCAAGCGCCGCTGCCGCTACATCGTCGCCGTCGATGCAACCGAGAATCCGCTGGCGACCAGCGACAACCTGGGCATCCTCGTGCGGCTCTGCCGCGTGGACCTGGGCGTGCGCATCGAGGTCAATACGGCGCCGCTGAAGGTCGTCGGGACTGACGGGATTTCGCGCGCCCACGTCGTCATCGGCCGGGTCCGCTACGACGACGTGGACCACGGCCAGACGCCCGGGATGCTTATCTACATCAAGAGCACCATGACCGGCGACGAGCCCCCCGATGTCCAGCAGTACGCCAACCTTCACTCCGAATTTCCCCGCCAGTCCACCGTCGACCAGTCGTTTGACGAAGACCAGTTCGAGAGCTACCGGGCTCTCGGCGATCACGTCGCCTGTGTCGTGTTCGAGGAGGCCGCCCAATCGATCTTCAGGGACTCGGACGGCGACGGTGAGAAGTGGTGGGAAAAGAAGGCTGAAGAAGAGAAAGCTGAAGAAGAGTTGGCAAAAGAAGAGTTGGCAAAAGAAGAGGACGATCGCGCCGCGACGATCGCGTTCTCGCAGGGACACCGGAAGATCTTCGGCGCCTTGCGGAACCGCTGGAGCGAGATGCCGCTCCTAGTGGA
This sequence comes from Streptosporangiaceae bacterium, assembly GCA_052143255.1. GTDB lineage: Bacteria > Actinomycetota > Actinomycetes > Streptosporangiales > Streptosporangiaceae > JAJYUU01. The sequence goes on from JBKQTJ010000203.1 coordinate 1,999, forward strand.
CGACCGCTACCTCGAATCGACCAAGGCCTGGCGCAACCTCCAGCGCGACCTCCGTAGCGAGCCGGCCCTGGCCCGCCTCGCCCACGACTTCTACCCCGAGCTGGCCATCCTCGACGACCCGGGGGAAGGCCCAACGCGACGGGCCGAGCTGCACAAGATGGAACAGGTCGTGCAGTTCATGGAGGACGCCTGGACCGGCCTGGGCCTGAAGGATCACGACGAAGCGACGATCGGACAGGGATGGCTCAACGTGTTCTGCCGCATCGCCGGCAGCGAGACCTTCCGCCTGTTCTGGCCGCTGCTCCGCGCCGAGTGCGGACCCGAGTTCACCCGGTTCTGCGAGCGGCGGCTGCGTGCCAACCGCACGAAGCCCTGGCTCCGGGAGATCGGGTGGTCCGACCCGGCCGTCGCGACGCTCGGGGCCGAGTTCGCCCGCGAGTGGCCCAGGGCTCTCGACCGCAGCGATTCCTCCGACGGGCGCGACCGGAGGAAAGTGGAGACCCTGGCCGAGGCCGGCCGGCGCTACCTCTGGGACCGGATCAACATCGCGAAGCTGCCCCAGAGGGACGGCGTGCCGGAGATGCGGACGGCCTGGCTGATCCTCGAGGGCCCGGTCGAGTACGAGCCTTCGAAGGAATCGGGCTTCGAATT
>JBKQTJ010000204.1:0-10305 GCA_052143255.1 Streptosporangiaceae bacterium
ACCCGGCGTGCCAGTTCGGACAGGCGGGCCTTGGCCTCGGAGAGCGGCACTGGCGTGGCAGCGATACTCATAGTCAGAAGTATAGCCTGCTTTGGTCAATATCCAGACTAGCTCCGTCAGCTTATTGCTCAGGAAGGCCCAACACCGCTGACGAGCTAAACGCGGCTGCCATGAGAGAGTGAGCTCGACGTTCCCTAAGTAGTGCATGAGCATTCAGGCTCCGCCGCGGCCGCGATTGGCTTCGGTGACGTTCAGGTCGCACACCCAACTAGCTCCGCGACTCGCGACACGATAACGCTGATTGCCAGCTCCTTGGCGCTCTCGACGTTGGCGCCAGAGAGCTCACCGGTCCGGATCGCGCCGGCGGGAATCCGGTCGGCTTCGGCCTCCGACAGGACCTGGCCGGCCTCAATGCTCCTCATTGGTGGCGTAGAGCCAGCAACGGGCCCAGTGCCCCGCGCCTAGCTGGATGACCGGCGGGTCATCGGTGGCGCAGTGCGGCATGGCCGAGGGGCACTTGCCGCGGAACCTGCAACCCGTTACCTGATGCGACGAGGAGGTATCCGAGACCTGTCCATTGCCTTGGACAGCCAGCGGCGCGTGGACTGCCGCCGGATCTGGCGTGGCATTGATCAGTACCTGCGTGTAGGGATGCCGAGCTAGCTGCGTCACCACCTCGCTCGGCCCGCTCTCGACGATCTGGCCCGCATACATGACCGAGATCGTGTCAGCGCACCAGCGGGCCGAGGCGATGTCATGCGTGACGTACAGCAGCGCCAGCCCGAAGTCGTCGCGGCACTCGTTCAGCACCCGCAGTATCGCGACCTTGACCGAGACATCCAGCATCGAGACCGGCTCATCAGCGAGCAGCACCTTGGGCCCGACGGAGAGCGCGCGTGCGATGGCAACGCGCTGGCGCTGCCCGCCGGACAGCTCGTGCGGGAACTTGCGGACGAACTGCTGCGCCGGGATGAGCTTCACCTGTTCTAGCAGGCGAGCCACCTCAGTGTCCCGTTCGGCCCTGCTATTGCCGATCTTGTGGATCTCCAGCGGCCGGCGGATACTCCGGCCCACCCGAAAGCCCGGATTGATTGACGCATACGGATCCTGCAGCACGATCTGCACCAGCTCGCAGTACTTCCGGTAGCTACGGCCCCAGTGCGCCGAGACTTCTCGCTCCTCAATCCGGATCGATCCGCTGGTCGGATGCTCCAGCTGAGCCAGCAACTTTACGAGCGTTGATTTTCCTGATCCCGACTGCCCGACCAGCGCGGCGGTGGAACCGGCAAAGAGCTGGAGCGACACGCTGTCCACCGCGCGCAAGGTGGTGCGTTCCAACCAGGACCCACGCTGTCGCAGCCGGAACACCTTCGTCAGCTCGCGTGCCTCCAGCACCGGCGCGTCAGGCATCTGTCGTCTCCACCGGAGTCGCGGCCGGCAGCGGTCTGCCCGCACTCGGGTCGTGCAGGTAACAGGCGACCAGTGACCGGTCATGATCGGGCGGCAGTCCTGGCCGGAGCGCGGGCCTGGCGTCATGGCACGGCTTGAAGCTGTACGGGCAACGCGGCTCGAACGGGCAGCCGCTGATCTCCAGGCGCAGGTCCGGCGGAGAGCCCGGGATCCCCTGGACCTCCCTCAGCGGCCCGTGCAGGTTCGGGAAGCAGGCAGCCAGGCCGGCGGTGTACGGATGACCGGGCCGCTTGTAAATGTCCTCCGCCTTGCCTATTTCGGCGATAGATCCCGCATACATAACCGCGATCCGGTCAGCGAACTCGATCAGCAGTGACAAGTCATGCGTGATGAAGATCATCGCGAACTCGAACCGCGCTCTCATGTCGCGGAGTTGTTCCAGTATTTCCCGCTGCACCACGACGTCCAGCGCAGTCGTCGGCTCATCCATGACAACAATCGCGGGTTCCAGGACAAGGGCCATCGCGATGGCGACGCGCTGGCGCATGCCACCGGACAGCTCATGCGGGAAGCTCCGGAGGCGATCTGGGCGGATGCCGACCATGCTCAGCAGTTCCTCGGCGCGCGCCGTGCGCTGGCTCTTGGACCAGTCCGGCCGGTGTACCTTCAGCGAGTCGGTCATCTGGCTAGCGATGTCGATGACCGGATTCAGCGAGTTCATCGCGGACTGAAACACCACTGACAGTTCCTGCCAGCGGAATGACCGGCGCTGCTCTGCGCTCATCGCCAGCAAGTCGACCGGCGGGACTTCAGCCTGATGATAGATCATCTGGCCGCCCGCGATAGCTGCCGGCGGGCGCAGGATCTGGCAGATCGCATAGGCCAGCGTGGTCTTGCCGCAGCCAGACTCCCCCGCGATGCCCAGTACCTCGCCCCGGCGCAGATCGAGGCTGACGTGATTGACGGCGCGGACGGGATCCTCGCCGGTCTCATAACGCACGGTCAGGTCCCGCACTTCCAGCAGCACCGGACGGTCATCGGCGCCGGCAGCGGGTGGCGCTCCGACCTCGGCGCTGGTCACCGCGGGCGTGAGTCTGCCGCGCGCCTGGCGGGCCTGCCGGGCTGAGCGCAGCCGCGGGTTGAGGACCTCGTCGATTCCGAAGTTGATCAGGGCGAGACTCGTACCCACGAGGGCGATGCACAGTCCGGGCGGCAGGAACCACCACCAGGCGCCCTGGCTCCAGGCCGTGTCCTCTGTCGCCCAGAACAGCATGTTCCCCCAGCTCCAGCCCCCCGTGCCGCCGAGGCCAAGGAACGCAAGGCCAGCCTCGGTGAGGATTGCGAAGATCACCAGCGACAGGAACTGGGCCGCGATCACCGGCAGCATGTCCGGAAGCATGTCCACCAGGATGAGCCGGAGCGTGGACTCGCCGCTGGCCCGGGCGGTCAGGATATAGTCGCGGTTGCGCAGGGACAGCGCCTGCACCCGGATGACGCGCGCACCCCAGGACCAGCCGGTGATGCTGATCACCAGCACCAGCGCCAGTTCGCCGCCGTTCGGCAGGTAGGCAGATAGCACGATCGCCAGCGGCAGCGCCGGAATGACCAGGTAGACATTGGTGACGAGGGAAAGCACTTCGTCGACAAGTCCGCCGATAAGCCCGGACGCGGTCCCGACAAGTACGGAGATCGCGGTGGCGAATGCACCGGCGCTGAAGGCAATGACGAGCGAGCTGCGCGTGCCGGCCAGCAGCTGCGACAGCACATCCTGACCCGTCTGAGTCGTGCCCAGCAGATAGGTCAGCGACGGTCCCTGCAGCACCGGCCCGGTGGTCGCTGATGGGTCGTAGGGGGCAACCAGCGGGCCGATGATAGCCACGATGACGAAGATCCCGAGGAGGATGATTCCCACTAGGACGCTCGGCGTCAGGATGCCCCTGAGGTTGTTCCGCAACCGGATGCTGACGCTGTCGGCGGCGCCGATCTCAGCAGCATCGGCTGCTGCCTGGAACGCAGTGCTCATGGCGTCATCCGCTCTGCCTTGCTCTGGGATCCAGCGCCCCGTACAGGAAGTCGGCCAGCAGGTTCGCCAGCAGCACCGCGATCGTGATTACTAGGAAAATCGCCTGCGCGAGCGGGAAGTCCTCGTTCGACACCGCTTCATACAGCAGGTAGCCGATACCTGGATAAGCGAAGACCGCCTCGGTCAGGATCGCGCCGCTGACGATGAAGCCGAGCGACAAAGCGAAATTGGCGATGTTCGGCAGGATCGCGTTCCGCGCGCCGTAGACCATCATCACCCGGCTGCCCGACAGGCCTTTGGCCTCAGCGAGCGCGACGTAGTCCTCGCCCAGCACGCCCACCATCATGTTCCGCATGCTGAGCAGCCAGCCGGCTATCGAGCTTACGACGATGGTCAGCGCGGGCAGCACAGCATGACTGAGCGCGCTCGTCAGGAACGGTCCGTTGAGCCCGATCGTGGTGCCCAGGGCATACCCACCGGAGGTGGGGAACCAGCCCAGCACATAGCCGAACACCATGATCGCCAGCAGCGCGAGCCAGAAGTACGGGATCGCCGAGAAGAATGTGGTCACCGGAAGAAGCACATCCAGCCGGGAACCGCGCCGCCAGCCGACGATGATGCCCAGCGCCGTGCCCAGCACGAAGCTGATGACCGTCGACACGCCGACCAAGACGAGCGTCCAGGGCAGGGCCTCGGCGATCACGCTCAGCACAGGCGTCGGAAAGTAGGTGATGGAGGTGCCGAACTGACCGTGCGCGAGCTGATTGAGGTATGAGAAGTACTGCGGGATCAGCCCGGACTGGTTAGTGAGCCCGAACTGGAGCATAAGTGCGTGCGTGGCCTGGGGCGTCAGGTGACCCTTGAGGCGGGCCAGCAGGACCTCAACGGGATTTCCCGGCATCAGCCGCGGCAGGAAGAAGTTGACCGTCAGCGCAGCCCACGCCGCGAACGCGTAAAAGCCCAGCCGCCGGAGAAAATACCTCACTCTTCGGCGCTCGCCGCCCAGGTGACCAGCTCGTGCCGGTGATCGTATAGCGCCGAGATGGCGTCCGGGACCGCCGCAAGAGCCGCCTCGTCCAGCAGCAGGCTGTGCGGCAGGATCACGCCCTCCCGGTAGGCGCGCTCGGCAACTGGCAAGTCAAATCGTGTGGGATCTATGGCTGCCCAGTGCTCATCGCTGAGGTGATAGCGGCGCTTGGTGCGCGGTAGGTAGAGCGGGGCGGCACTGAGCGGCTGGTTGGTTGTGGAGACCTCGCAACCGAGCTCCTCGGCGAGCGCGTAGCGGAATGCGCGAGGGGATAGGCCGTCCCATTCAGTCTCGCGGAACTTGAACGCGAACTGGTAGGGAGAGATCCTGGTCCGCTGTGGCGGCGCAGTCATCGGCGCGACACCCGGCAGCTCGCCCAGGCGGGCCTCCAGCCATGTCACGCTAGTGTCACGCTGGCTTGCCTGCTGGTCGAAGCTCTCGAACTGCGCCAGCAGGACGGCCGCCTGAAATTCGGTCAGCCGGTAGTTGCCGCTCTGGATCGGCCGCCAGTGCTCATCCTTGGAGCCTTCGCGGCGGCGGCCGCAGTTGCGCAAGCTGTAGACCTCCTCGCGGAGGTTGTCGTCGCTGGTGGTGATGAATCCGCCCTCGCCGGCGGTCAGAGTCTTGAACAGCTGGAAGCTGAAGCAGCCGAGCCTCCCCATCGAGCCAGTGCCGCGGTCGCGCCAGCGCGATCCGTGCGCGTGGGCGCAGTCCTCGATGACAGGGATCTGGTGCTTGTCGCCAATTGCCAGGATCGCGTCCATGTCGGCGAGGCTGCCGTACAGGTGGACGACGATGATGGCGCGCGTGCGCGCCGTAATAAGCGCCTGCACGGCCGCCGGGTCGATGCAGTAGGTGTCAGGATCGATGTCGGCCAGGATGGGGATCGCGTTGACGTCGAGCGCTGCCGCCGCCGTCGCCTGCCACGTCATACCGGGAACGATGACTTCGTCGCCGGCGCCGACGTCCAGGCTCTCCAGCGCCAGTTGGAGAGCGACGGTCCCGTTGGCCACGCACAGGCCATAGTCAGCACCCTGATAGGCCGCGAACTGGCGCTCGAACTCCGCCTCCATGGGCCCGTCGAAGCCCCAGCAGCCGCTATCCACTACCTGCCGGAGCAGGTCCATCTCCCGGCCGGCTGGCCGCGGCCAGTTCTCGTGATGGGCATCAGCCGAGAGGCTGCCGCCCAGGACGACCGGGGCTTTGCTGACGCCATGATGGCGGAGGTCTTTCGTGGTCATGCTCAATCCTTCCGTCTGGTTAGCGCAGGACCACAGATCCAAGCAGCTGGAGCGATGCGTCCTGGAGCATCGCGCTGGACTGCCGGGCGACGTAGCAGCTGTGTGTGACCTCGTAGCCGCCTTCGTCGTAAGCGGAAGGTGTGGGCACGTAGCCGATGGCCTCGTTGGTGTAGCCGGCGAACACTGTGGCCGGGAACGGCGACTGGGCGACCAGCGCCTGGCCAAGCTCGGTGAAGACTTCCCCCGGCGAGGTGATCATGGCCAGGTCCTCGGTCAGCCTGACCGCCGCGAGCTCTGCGGCCACCGGCGGTAGCGAGTTGCCATCACGCAGGGCGTCGGCCGCCCGCTGAACCCTGGTGAGCCGCCACTGGGCCCAGGCGCGCCATCCGGCATCTTCAGGCGGCAGCTCGTCGAGCTCGACCTGGAGTTGACTGGCCTGCTGCATCGCCTCCTCCAGCGACTGCGGCATGAGCGGGGGCAGATGCTCCACCGTGGCTGCGATGGCCAGGCCGTTCGCCCGGCGGGGAGCCGCGGTCCAGAACAGGCGGGCTCCCTCCGCGCCGAGGCTCAGCCCGAGCCGCCGGGCATACGTCCAGTCCCAGCCCATCAGGACTGGATTGATGTTGCCGGCTGCCCCTTGCAGGAACAGGCATGTTGCGCCGGTTTCCCGCTCAATGAGCTCGCGCGCAGTGCCCGGGAAATCCGCACTGATCTCAGTGCACTCGCTGCCGAGTGAGACTCCGTGGCAGGCAACATTGAGCAGTGCGGCAATCGGGCGACCGTCCACGTGGTCGATCCGGGTGACCATGACGCGCCGGTCGCATGGGCCGTCGGGGTTGTTGCCAAGGATGATGCTGCCGTCCGCGATCTTCTCGCGGCGGTTGATGCCGATCTGCACGCTGCCGACGGCCGACCCGATGGCGCAGGGCGCCAGCTTTGACGCCGCCGCCTGGACCACCCCGGTCAGGGCGTGCAGCAGGTAGCCGCGATAGGCACCGACCAGCGAGTGATGCGCTGGAGCGACCGCCGATGCGGCGGACTCCTGATCGCCTTCCATTGCTGGCCCGTAGTGCGTGTGACTCGCCGTCAGCAGGATCCGACTCGCTGGGATTCCGGTGGCCTGGCTGATGGCGGCTTTGAACTCAGCAGCCCGGCGGAAGTAGAGCAGATCGCAGGCGATCAGCGCCAGCCGGACGCTACCGCTGTCCAGCACGAGCGCCGTCGCGGTTAGCTCGTCGTGGCAGCCTGTTGCCGTGCCCCGCGCGGCGAACCCAATCAGCGGCGAGCCTACTGGCGGCGTGATCACCGCACGGGCGACACCCGCGCGGAGTTCGCCTGCCCGCGAGTCAGCGGTCCCGCCTGGGCCTGCCTGGCTGGCCATGTCAGCCGACCGGGCGCAGGTGCAGCGCCACCACCTCGGCATAGCTGGCGCCAGGTGAGTCGTCAGCGTACGGATTCTGCGGCGTCGGCCAGCCGACGACGGTCTTGTTTATATAGGTGCCCCAGTCAGCCGCATCGACCAGCGGGATGACCGGAACATCGTTGACCATGATCCCTTCGAGTGCGCTCAGCGCCTGTGACCGGCCAGCATTGCTGGTGGCCGCGACGTACTGCTGCAACGCCGTTTGACTTGCGGGGTTATTCCAGCGCTCGAAGTCATCGCTGGCGTTCTTCCCGATCGGAGCCGACAGAACCGAGTTCAGCCAGCCGTTATAGATGAAGTAGGGATTGCCGTTGCCGTAATCGCTCCAGCGGATCGTGGACTGGAACTTGCCGTCGGCGACGTCACTGCCCCATGCGTTGGTCGAAACACCGTCGCAGGTAACGCCAATGCCCGCCTGCTTGAGTTCCTGCACCATGAGCTGGCAGTCGGTGATGTAGTCGACGAAGCCGGTCGGGTCCTCGATCGCAAAGGTGACCTGCTCGCCTCCCTTCTGGAATATCCCGCCCGAGCCCACTGTGAAGCCAGCGCTCTGCAGAGTCTTGCGAGCTGCTGTCACGTTGTACTGGAGGCTGTCTTGACTGTAAGCCGAGGTGACGTAGCTCTGCTGGCTCGGCAGCAGGCCGCTGGCCGACGTCACCGGCGTTTCGTAGCCGAACTCGCCGCGGGTACCAATCACGGTCCTGTTGATAGCCAGGCTGACCGCCTTGCGTACGGCAAGGTTATTGAGCGGCCACCTGGTCAGGTTGGGCTCGAGCGATACCACTCCGCCGCCGGGGAACCAGTAATGGTTGTAGGGGCTCTGCTTCTCCCACTTCTGAGCGCCGGGAGTGCCGCCGCTCGACCAGACTAGGCTGCCGTTATTGACCATGCTCTGCAACGACGTCGACGTACCAGCGACATACTCCAGTGTCGTGATGACAGGCAAGCCCTTCTGCCAGTAGTGCTTGTTCTTGGTCAGGGTGAAATACTCGGGGCTGAATTTCTGCAGGAGATACGGCCCGGTGCCGACAGGGTTGGTATTGGCATATGTCGCCGGATTCGAAATCTTGCTCCAGATGTGCTGCGGCAGCATAGGTGTCTGCTCGGCGATGTAGAAGAAGGACGGGTAGGCCGATGTGGCGAATGTCATCGTGACCTGATACGGACCTTGCGCCGAGATGTTCTGGAACTGTACGCCATAGACGTTGACGGCCGGATCGGTCTTCATGAGGTTGAAGGTATAGACGACGTCCGCGCTCGTAAACGGCTTTCCGTCCGACCACGTCACATTCTTACGCAGATTGAAGGTCAGCGTCTTATTGCCATTGGACCATGCAAAGGACGTAGCGAGCCATGGGTAGGTGATGCCCGGCCGCTGCGGATCGTACTGGATTAGCGGCTCGTAGATCATCGACCAGGAGCCGTACACATCCAGAGTGCTCGTTGGAGCGAGCGGGTTGAACGTGTCGGTGAGCGGCTCACCCTCATTGTTGTTAACTGTGAGCACCGTGCTCGCCCCGCCTGAAGATCCGCCTGAGCCCGGACTTGAGCCGCCGCAAGAGGCACACATCATCACAGCCAGGCCAAGCGCTCCGAGAACGGCTCCATTCCTCCGGGTCATGGACATCGCCATCACGTCTCCCCTTCAGCATTCTTGCGCGATGAAACGGGCGAGGTCCTGGAGGCGACCAGCGTCAATCAGGGCCGGGCTCAGCTTGGTGGTCCGAAGGTAGAGTGACGAGACTGATGTGTCAAGATGCTCTTTACCAGGACAACCTACTGCTCTGGTAGACATCCATACTGCCAATTCAGGGCCGACGGCCAGGCCGATCCGCCAGAAAGGGTGCCATGGGAGATCCGGATCCGCCGAGGCAGAAAGCGGGGCGCCCGCTCCGGCTGGGCATCGTCGGCGCAGGCATGATCGCCACGGTCGAGCCAGGGTTTCTGCCAGGGCTGCACCGAATCACTGACAAGGTCGAGGTAGTAGCGATCACCAGCAGGACACGATCGCGGGCAGAGGCTGTCGCGAGGGACTGGGCCATTCCCGCGGTTTTCGGCTCGCTGAGCGAGATGCTGGCGGTGGCCGACGTGGATGCAGTGCTCAACCTCACTCCGATCGAAGCGCACTATGAGACATCCATGCAGGTCCTGATGGCTGGCAAGCACCTGGTCACGGAGAAGCCACTCGCCTCCACGCTTAGCCAGGCCGATGAGATTTGTGCCACCGCTGAACGCAACGACCTGCTGGTCCTGTGCGCGCCTTACGACATGCTGAAGCCGGAGTGGACGCAGGCCCGCGCACTGATCCGGGCCGGTGCTGTCGGCAAAGTGGCATTCGCGCGGCTGCAGTCGTCACACGGCGGCCCGGCCGCGATGGCCTGGCCCGCGGACCCGACCTGGTTCTACCAGGAAGGAGCAGGCCCGCTCCTCGACATGGGCGTTTATGGCATCGACCGGATCGTCGGGCTGCTCGGCCCGGCTCGCCAGGTGGCCGCGCTGTCCGGGCTAACAGCACCAGTGCGGCATGTGCGCGGCGGTCCGTTTGACGGCCTGCAGATACCGGTGACAGTTGATGACAACACGCTGTTGCTGCTGGATTTCGGCGACGCCACCTTCGCGTTCATCGATGCGACCTTCAATGTGCTCGCCAGCAAGAGCGCTCAGCTTGAGCTCTTCGGGTCCGCGGGCGCTCTGATCGTTAACCGCCCCGGCGTGCCGACCGGGCCGGGCCGACTGCCCCTGGAGCTGTACCAGGTCGATGCTGCGCCCGGGTTGTCAGGCTGGATCACCCCATGCTCACTCGATGCCGAGCCGCCCCCTGACAGGGCCGCCTTGCTGGCGCGCGCGGTTCTGGTCGATCACCTGGTGGACTGCCTCGAGCACGGAATCGAACCGCTCGTCGGCGCTGACCGCGCACGCCACGTCCTCGAGATCATGCTCGCCACCCGGACCGCCGCTCGCGAAGGCCGCACTGTGCGATTGGAGACCACCTTCCCAACTGCCAGGAGCTGACATCGTCAGTACGCTCGGGCTTAATGCGAAGCCGAACTTGGGAAAGGATGGTGGCGGAACTGAAGACCTACCACGCCCGGGTATACCGCGACGGAGTGGTCACGCAGACGAAATCAACGGCCATCCTCCAGATCATTACGCTGACTTCTCCCAACGACAAATTCGACAG
>JBKQTJ010000205.1:0-4992 GCA_052143255.1 Streptosporangiaceae bacterium
GAACCTGGCAGACGCTCGGCGCTTCGCCGAGGCCATCCATGCCGAGTTCCCCTCCAAGATGCTCGCGTACAACCTGTCACCATCGTTCAACTGGGACTCGACCGGGATGAGCGACGAGGAGATGAGACGATTCCCGGAGGAGCTCGGCAAGCTGGGGTTCGTTTTCAACTTCATTACCTACGGCGGACATCAGATCGATGGCCTGGCAGCGGAGGAGTTCGCCAACGCGCTCAAGCAGGACGGCATGCTCTCCCTGGCCCGCCTGCAGCGAAAGTTCCGCCTGCTCGAATCGCCCTACCGGACGCCCCAGACGCTCGTGGGCGGGCCGCGGCTGGATGCGGCGCTCATGGCTTCTTCGGGCGGCACGGCGGCCACCAAAGCGATGGGCAAGGGCTCGACGCAGCACCAGCACCTGGTCCAGACCGAGGTGCCAAACAAGCTGCTCGAGGAATGGCTCGCGATGTGGGCGAAGTACCACCAGGTGCCGGGCTCGCTGCGTGTCGGACTGCGGCCGCACACGGCGGGCTCGGAGTTGCTGGAGCTCACCTTGTCCAAGGCAAGCGGGGAAAAGGTCGCCAACATCATCTTCGACGTGATCGTGGATCGCCGGGGGCGCAACATCCTCTCGGTTCGGGACCAGAACACCTTTGACATCGCCCTGCGCAAGAAGCGCCTGATGACGCTGAACCACCTGTTCCTGGTCCACCGCTACAAGATCTGGTCGGTCCACTACGTCAGCCCGACCGACGACAATCGTTACCAGGCCCAGAAGATGAGGACGCACGGCCTCTTCAGCGACGTCCACGACGAGGTTGGCGACGTCATCGTCGCGGATGTGAGCGCTGAGGGCGTCAAGGCCCTGCTCGCCCCGGACCGGGACCGCTTGAACGCCTTGATCCAGCGGAAGTATCCCTATGTGCCGGTCGACGTCGCCGCGCAAATCCCGCAAAGGACCGGTCGGGGCAAGAGAATTTGAACCTCCGAGCGCCGCGCATAACTCATGCAGGTAGCCAACTCACTCTTCTCGGGATTCGCAAGTTCGCGCTGCGGGCTGGTCTAAGTCGTCACCACCGAACCGTCACCGTTCGGCACGTGGAGTCCTGGTCGCGCTGCTGCTGGTAGGGTCGCCGCTGCCACCCTCGCATGTGCAGCCGTCAGGGCGCGCTAACAGGGTCTTAATCCGAGTATCGGGAACTCCATGTTGAATGAGCGCAGCCTAGGCGCGATGGTGGGGCTCCAGGCTGTCGTTACCGTGAGTGACCATTTCGGGCGGCGCGGCCGCCTCACGAGAGTTGCCGATTCGGTCCTTTGTCAGAATGGCCGCGAGCTCGACGAAGGCCGCCCCGATCGCCCGGTTATGAGCCGCCAGTAACGTGGTGCGGCTGGATGTGCCGCCTGCGTGAGCTTGGTGGTGCCGTTCCTGGGCCGGGCGACCCCGCTGCCGCCGTGCCGGGTGGGTTCTCAGCTGACGACTGCGAAGACCTCCCAGGAACCAGGCACGCCCTTCAGCCGGTGGGTGCCCAGGGTCTCCAGCCGGATCGGCGCGCGCTGCCGCCAGGTGGTGCCGCTCGCCGTTAGGCTGGACACGCGCGTTTCGGTGGGCGTGACCGCCGTTGTATGCCTGTCCGCGACCTGTGCCCGGCTGCGGTTGCAGGGACGTCAAAATGACCGCCTCGTGCCCGTCCAGCCCTGGTGGCCTCCGCCGGGTCAAGGTGCCCGGCCGGAGGACAGCCTGCCCGGTGTTATCCGCGCCCGCTCACCGCCCGCGCGGCCAGCAACGGCCGCGGGCGGGAGGCGGCCGGCCCGCCACTAGTGGGCACGGTGACGCTCAGCCGCCGCCGCCCGTCCCGCCGCCCGGCGCCTCGCCGGGCTCGACGGTGCTCCCCGAAATGGTGCTGCTGCCGCCGGCCGGACGGGTGATCTCTACCCGGCGGGCCTGGGCCTTCGGTGAGGCAGGGATGGTCACGAGCAGGACACCGTCGGCATAGCCGGCGGTGAGGTTCTCCGAGTCCAGCCCCTCGCCGAGGGACAGCTGCCGGGTGAACGACCCCTGTGGCCGCTCGGCGACAATAACCTGCTCGCTCTCGCCGTAGCGCGGGGTGCGTTCGGCCCGGATCGTCAAGGTGCTGTGCTCGACGGTCACCTCGACGCTGTCCGGGTCGACGCCGGGCAGGTCGGCCTCGAGGTGGTAGCTGCCGTCCTGGGCGCGGTAGACGTCCATGGGCATACCGAGCGGGGCACGCGTCCCGGTCGCGGCCATGGCGATGAGCCGGTCGAGCTCCCTGAAGGGGTCCCGGTAGGGCTCGAACCTGAGCACTGACATCGTTGTCTCCTTATGTAGTGTCGGCAGGGGAACCACATATGGCCTGCGCCGACGCGGCCCTCTCAAAGGACCGGGTAGTTGTCAGGTCGCTCCTTAATACGAGCGCACCTATGGCCGCAAGTTGCGCAGGGCGGGCCGTCGCTTCCAGTTGCTTGCCAGGCCCCGGCAGCAGGCCCGCCTGACTGAATATCCGCAGCCCCGCCCATGGTGGCGGAGCGGACAGGAGCATGGATGTCATCGCCCGCGCAGCCAGCGCACCTCAGTAACCATCAGCGCAGCACGCTGAGCCAGATCTTCCAGCATCCGGCGGGCCACAACATCGAGTGGCGAGCCGTGCTGTCGCTGCTGGAGGCAGTCGGCTCAGCCGAGGAGCAGCACGGCGGCAAGGTTGCCGTGACGATCGGGTCCCAGACCGAATACTTCGACCCGCCCCTGCACAAGGACATCGACACCCAGGCAGTTGTCAACCTGCGCCGGATGCTAACCAAGGCCGGCTACGGAGCCGGCGATGCGGATGCCGGAGCCAACGGCCGGCAGGCCTGACCCTGAGCAAGACGCACATTCGGTGCCAGGCCGCCGCTCGCACTCGGCCGTCCGGCTCTGCATCAGCGACGTCAGACTTCCTGGGCTCGGAGTCCTAACGCGGCACCAGAGCCGCCGGTCAGGCCCAAGACGGTGCCGACGGACAACAATGACCCGGCGCCGGTCACGGGCACCCTCGACGGGCTGGACCCAGGCCTCCTCTACAGTCAGCAAAGCCGCCGCGTGTCCTGGAGTGCAGCCGCCGCTTCCCCATGCCGACGCTAAGAGCCCAAGCAGACGCCAACCGGGCGCACTCCTACTCCAGGGCGGGCAGACGCTGCTCGCTGCATGACCCTGGCCAAGTCATCGGAGGACTGCATATGCAGCTGACTGCGTTACCCGGCGCAAGTGATGGCGACGGCCATCTTGTCGGCGCCGACCGCGACCGAATGCGTTGTGCCGTGTAGAAATGCAGCTGCCGATCCATCCATTTCTTGACCACCGGGCAGCGGCGAGCCTGCCGACGCGGCCGTGGGCACGCACGATCACCCTGATCTGCGCACCATCGGCCAGTTGGGCGTCAGGGGTACCTTCCAGAACCGCTCTGGTGAGCAGCCTGACTCTAGTCGCCCATCACGGAGCGCGGCCGCGCTCGCCGATGAGCCTCCAAGGTGGGCCGTATGGCCTGCCGGATATTCGCACTAGTCGTATCCGCCGCTTCTGGTTGTCCTGAGCCCAAGCAAGGCTGGGCCGACCAGCAGTTCCTGCGGTTTTCCGGGAGGACGGCGCGATCACCACGGACGGGACGACCATCGCCGCAAGAGCCGGTAAGAGTCTGCATCCAGCCGGTCGCCCCTACCGATCACCCCACTCCGCCGCTAAGGTGACACCGTTCGCCGTAGACCACGGCCGGAGCGGAGCCGGACAGAAGCACGGGGGCGACCGGGCAACGATCCTGTAGCCGGTGGGCTGGATCGTGGCAGGGTCAAAGCCCCCGGGTTGCCGTGTTCTGACCGGCAGGAGCAGTTGTCACAGGTACTGGCCCGTCGCCGCACTGTCTGTCTTCGACAGCCGAACCGACACGACGTTGGCCAGGTTGATGACCACGCCATTCACGTCGGCCTCGCGGTCATACCTGGCATGGGTCAAGACCAGGCTGCGCTGCTCGTCGAGCGCGCGGGCGATCGCCTCAAGCGCCTCGCGTTCCCCGGGGAAATCCTCGCAGACGACGGAAACGTCGTCACCACCCACCGGGTGAAATCGCATGATCAGCACGATGTTGTCAGGCACAGTCGGTCCCCTCCCGCGAGAACCCAGGACCACGCCGGCACAGCGCCAGACGCTGTGCCCAGGAGCGCCCATCCGGCTCGGTCGCCGTGGATCCGGGCACTGTCAATTGTGCCTCGCCCGTGTGGCCCGGCGACTGGCATCACCTGGCTGACGACTTGCAGGGTGAGGTCGACCACGGCCTACTGGGCACCGCCCAGGCCGCAGGCGCGACAGAATGTTCGTTCAGGGGCGCCACAGCCGGCCAACCGCCGGGGGCAGCCGCCGCGTACAGATTAGGCGGGTCCGCGCGTGACCTTGCGCCGAAGGCTTTCGCCGAGCGTGACCGCGCCCGTCAGCAAGCTCCGGCGTTGCGCGGACGGCGCCGTTCAATGGGCGGGCCACCGCGGGGGGAGTGTTGCTGCGTCCGGGCAGGGTGGCGGCGATGGCCGTCCGGCTAACATCGCCTGATGAGTGATCAGTTCTTCGTTCCGGTGGATTTCGCCGTACCTGGTGGGCTCAGGGCTGATGAATTCCGGCTGGAACCGCTCGGGCCTGAGCACAACGCCGCGGACTATGCGGCATGGACGGCCAGCATCGGCCACATCCAGGCGACGCCGGGATTCGCCGGGACGGGCTGGCCGCACGAGATGAGCTTGGCGGAAAATCTGCGCGACCTCGAACGCCACGCGCGGGACTTCGCCGATCGCCGCGGGTTTACTTACACCGTGCTCAGCACCGGCACCGGCGAGGTCATCGGCTGCGTGTACATCTACCCGCCGCGCGGCGAAAGCCAGGGCGGCGGCAGCGCGGGTGAACAGCCTGCGGCCGTCAGGTCCTGGGTGCGCGCGGACCGGGCGGCGCTCGACCCGGTGCTTTAC
>JBKQTJ010000206.1:0-10245 GCA_052143255.1 Streptosporangiaceae bacterium
AGATGCTCACTCGGTATCAATTCACTGTCAATATAATTCATCTTGTCGCTGTTAATCCATCCATTCTCGCCAGACCCAGGAGTCTATCTCTCGAACGGTGGTTGCGGCGGCCTGGAAATGACCGGTCCCGCACGACCCAACTCCGCGGAACGCCGAGTTGCCGGAGAACAAGCTCTCATCCCAGACCCACCCCTCGGCCATCCGTACTCCCTTCGGTACAGCGGGCAGCCTTTATGGCAGCCGCGGCCCAGGCCCGCAAGACCCTAGCCGGGCGGGTGATCTGGAACGTCAACGCGACGGCGGCGGGCGGCGGTGTAGCGGAAATCCTGCAGACGCTGCTCGGGTACTTCCTGGACGCTGGTGTCGACGCCAGATGGCTTGTGCTCGACGGCAACGCGGACTTCTTCGCGGTCACCAAACACCTGCATAACGCCATCCACGGCTTCGGCGATCCCGGCCAGCTTGGCGCCCCGGCGCACGCGGCCTATCAGCGCGCGCTACAGGGCAACGCAGCGGAACTGCTACGCCAGGTCCGCCCGGCCGACCTGGTGCTGCTACACGATCCGCAGACCGCGGGCTTAGTCGAGCCGCTCAGGCAGGCGGGCGTGCGGGTCACCTGGCGCTCGCATATCGGCCGGGACACACCGAACGAGCAGTCAGTCAGCGGATGGGAGTTCCTGCGCCGGTACATGCAGGATGCCGACGCGCTCGTGTTTTCCCGGCCGCAGTACGCGCCAGAGTGGGCGCCCGCCAGCAGGATCCGGATCATCCCGCCGTCCATCGACCCGCTGGACGCGAAGAACAGGCCGATGACGGCGAACGAACGCATCGGCGTCCTTGCCGAGGCAGGCCTGCTGATGATAAATGGCGGGCAGATTTCGCCGGTTGTCCAGGGCGCCCCGCCGCCAACGCCGGCCGCGCGGCTCATCGTGCAGGTAAGCCGCTGGGACCGGCTGAAGGACATGCCCGGCGTCATGGCCGGATTTGCTGACGCGGGCCTTCCTGCGGACGTCCATCTGATGCTGGTCGGGCCTGCCGTCAGCGGCGTCACAGACGATCCGGAAGGCACCGAGGTGCTCGACGAGTGCGTGGCGGATTGGCACCAGCTGCCAGCCGCTGCCCGCAGCCGGATCTCGCTGGTCAGCGTCCCGATGGACGACCTGGTGAAGAACGCGACGATCATCAACGCCGTGCAAGGGTATGCGGATGTCGTAACGCAAAAGAGCCTGGCGGAGGGTTTCGGCCTGACCGTCACCGAGGCGATGTGGAAGGGCAGGCCGATGGTCGGCGCCGCCGTCGGCGGTATCCAGGACCAGATCACGGACGGCCAGGACGGGCTGCTCATCGAAGACCCGACAGACCTGGACTCGTTCGCGAAAGCGCTGCGACGGCTATTTCGGGAGCCCGACCTAGCGCACGAACTCGGGCACGCCGCGCATCGCCGAGTGCTTGTGAACTACCTTGATGACCGGCATCTGGCCAGCACAGTCGACCTGCTGGCGAACCTCCTCGCGGCGTCGTGACGTGGCTGCTGCTGTTACCGGTCCACGGCGGCGAAGACCGCCGCGATGTCGTTGCGGCTCAGTCCGGGTATTCGTCCTTGCGCCAGGTGCGAGCCAATCTGGGGCTCTCTTTCGGCGTCCGCCCGAGAGGGGCAGCTTCACCTGGACAACGCGCGTCGCGCCCTGATCCGCTGGAATTGTCAGCAGGCGCCGGTACGGTACGCGCCATGGAGTTCCAGGACGTAGTTCGCCGCCGACGCATGGTCCGGGAGTTCACCTGCGATCCCGTCCCGCAGCACAGCATCGACCGGATACTTGCCAACGCTGTCCGCGGACCGTCCGCCGGATTCTCCCAAGGGCAGGCCTTCCTGGTGCTCACTGCAGACGACCTGCCGCGGTTCTGGGCCGTCGGCGGCGAGGCCGCACCACGCGCAGCGCTCCGCTGGTGATCGTCCCCTTGTCGTCCAAGCGCATCTACTTGGACCGGTACGCCCGGCCGGACAAGGGCTGGACCGACAGGGATGAGAGGCGATGGCCCGTTCCGTTCTGGCACATCGACACCGGCATGGCCACTCTGCTCATCCTGCAGACGGCCGTCGACGAGGGGCTCGGAGCCTGTTACTTCGGCATCGTGCCCGAGGCCGTCGATCAGGTCCGGGCCGCCTTCGGCATACCAGATGACCATGAGCCCATCGGCGCAATCGCCATCGGCTACGACGCCGAGCCCGCCAAGCCCGACTACAGCTATAGGCGCCGGCCACTTGGCGAAATGGTCCACTACTGCAGTTGGTGACTCGGCGCGCGAACACACAGGGCGCGGCACGGGTGAGCGCTGTTGGGTTTTGGAACCTATGCGCGGTCCTGCGCCAAAGGCAATTGATGCCATGCGCTCGGCACTCCCCGGGCGCAGGTCAGGCGCAGCCGACTTCCGGTCACCATGATGGATACGACACTGGCTTGCAATCGTGACGGAGCCCGATAACAATCGAGCACGCCGAGCCGCCACTATGGGCGCCCTCGGCATTGCGTGCCCAGGCAATCGGCCGCACTCAGATGCGATATTCGGGCGCGCTCGCGGCAGTAAGCTTCTCGGCGCTCTGACCGGCATTGGGCATCCCACGTACCCGGCGATCGGGGTCACCCTGGACCAGCGGGAGGCCACGCCGTTCTGTGGCACTTCAGGCACGGGAAAGTGGATCAGGCTTGCGGGCGTTCCACGGCGCCGGCACGGCTGGATCGCCGGCGCAAGTTCTACGACACGTTGCTTCGCGTGTGTCCGCTCAATCCCGAAGCGGATCGCTGAACCCATGGAGCGTGGCCATGGGCAACCAGTGGCTTCTGTTATCCCGAAACACTTGACACATTCCGATAGCGGAATATATTGGGCCAGTGGCCAGAGCTTCCACGACGTCGGATGTCTTCAATGCAGTTGCCGATATGCATCGGCGAGAAATCCTGGACGCGCTGATCACAGGCGAGAAGGCGGTCGGGGCGATCGTGGACGACCTGTCGATGTCCCAGCCTCAGGTGTCAAAGCACCTACGGGTACTCAGCGAGGTGGGACTCGTCAGGTGCCGGGCGAAGGGGCGTCGCCGGCTGTACCGCCTGGAACCCGCGCGCCTTGCGCCGTTTCACGAGTGGCTGGCCAAGTACGAGCAGGCGATGAACGACCGGCTGGACCGGATGGACGACTACCTCAAAGAGCTACAACGACAAGGAGGGCGGCAGTGACACCTCATCGGCATGGGTCGGCAGTCATCGAATTTCCGAGTGATCTCGAGATTGTCACCACTCGAGAGTTCGACGCCCCGATCGAACTCGTCTTCGACGTATTGACGAAGCCGGAGCATGTGCGCAACTGGTTCGCTCCATTTGAGGACAAGATGACGGTTTGCTCGATCGACCTGCGCGTCGGGGGGAAGTACCACATGGTCTTCGTGACCGGCGACGGAACCGAGTGCTCGTTTCGTGGAACCTACTTGGAGATCGAGCGGCCGACCCGGATCGTCGACACGTGGCTGTTCGAAGGTTGGCCGGATGCGGAGGCGGTCGAGACGGTAGACCTGCACGAGACTAACGGAGTGACGAAGGTGAAGATGAACCTCGCGTTCCGTGACCAAGCCGGCCGTGACCACATGACCAAGACCGACGGCCAGGAAGACAGCTGGGACAAGATGGAGGATTACTTGAGGTCACTCGTAGCAAGTGGAACTCTCTCTGGTACTTGAGGTTCGGGGCGAGACCTCAAACGGCTGGTCGATGAGCGCGCCCGCGGCATTCCAGACTGCCGGCGAACTTCAGCCCCCTCGTTCTCGTCCGGACCCTGCCCTCGAAGTGCCGTACCGGGCGAGATGCTCCGATCAGCACCGAAGCCCCCGGCGAACAGAATCACCCGTGGAAGCCGCCAAGGCGAGACCCGCCACGCGGCGACAAGCCGAATGCCTTGCCGCCATCGCCTTCGCTCTGGAAGGCAACCCCGAGGACCACGACCCTGCCGCGGAGACAGTCACCCTCGACGTCAAAGTCGCCCCAGCCGCTTGAACCGCAGCAACTGACGACCCATCAGCTTGCGCGCTGCGCGGCAGATGGGCGCGTTTGCCTGGCCAGCTGCAGCGCATATCTATGCGAGGTCCTCGGATCGGTTTCGTCGGCGCAGCCGACAAGCCGCGAGCGCGCGGAGCCGCCTAATGCGCGGCTGGCGGTCGCCGCCGAATTCCAAGCGGGCGCGCCGGAGTTGGATGATCTGTGCGCTGCGATCGCCGGTAAGCCGACGGCGTGCGCGGGTGCGTCGATGCCGTACGAGCCCTCGAACTTAAAGCAATTAATGCTCGCGCGCAGACGATGCGAACTTCGCCGCCGCGGTTGGGACGTCGGGGCCGACGCGGTGTCCACGACGACGGTGCTGACCGCGTCGCCGACAGGGCTTCGCTTCATCTATGGTCTCATCCGGAGGGGAGCCACGGCACCCTCACCAGACAGACAGCAGCTGTACCTGGCTAGCTCCGGTTCTAAGGGTTCGCGCGTACGACGCGAATGCCTATCGCCTTGAGCTCAGCGGCGTCCAAGATCTGCATGAACCGGATCTTGGGGGACCGCACCGACTGTTGCCGGTTGCAGAGGTGGTCGCGCACGTCGGGTACTGGTCACGGGTGACGTTACATACAGCAGGGCTCCATGCCCATAGACAAGTAGTTGGAGCTCGCCGAGCAGGCGGCCCAGCTGCTAGGTAACGCGACGCTCGACGGGCAGCCACCCCACCAAACACGCGGCCATCACGCTCGGGCTCGCCGGCGCCGTCATCAAGAGCCTGTCCTACCTGCTGATCACCGGCGTGGTCCTCCGCCCGGCCGGCCTCGTCTTGCTGAGCAGCCGGCCCTGGCAGGCTGCTCTCGCCCCGCCCGCAGGTGTTCGGGAGCGGAGATGCCGCTGCCGGCGAGGACCTCGTGAGGCAGGTACTACTGGCTCCGGGGCAGGCGCGGGCAGCGGTCCACGAAGACGAAGTCGGCGGCCCCGACCGCGAGGCCGAGCACAGCGACCAGCCACAGCGGCGCCGCCTTGGCGAGGATGCCGCCGACCACGAAGGCGGCGAACAAGGCGACTGCGATCGCGTAGCGAAGTCATGGCCACCGGACGCCGCTCGCCCGGCGCGGCAGGCTTCTGATCCGGGCCAGGGTTCGTCACCGCAGCCTCCTGCAAGAGTGCTTGCGGTCTCGCTTGGCACCGCCCAGCCAAGCACATGCACGCCGCGGCGGAAAAACTCAACGCCGAAAACGCAGCGCCCGGCTGGTGAATGGGTGTCGTTCTTCGACGGCGGCGAGCCGCGGGTCACAGTGCAACGAGCTCTCGCGTGTCCCCTGGTTCTTCAATGTGCCATTCGCGGTGGGTCTGCCGCAGTGACTGGCTCGGCACCAGCTGCTTGTCGGCAAAGTAGACCTTTACCTTCGGCTGCTTCACCTTGTAGATCAAGCCGAGCATGGCCAGGAGCTGGATGAGCCGCCAGGTGGCGTCGGGGTGCCAGCCGCGTTCGGGCCTGGCTCCGGCCGCCGTGGCCTCGGCGTCCAGCGCGACCCTGCGGCCGTGCCGGGGGCAGGCGGGGTCGGCGTGGTGCCAGCTGTGGTTACCCTCGCCGCCGGCGACGACCGCGACAAAGGAGTTGTCACGGCTGTCGTCCGCCCGGTACTCGCGCCCGCGGCTGTCCTTGGCGCGGCTGCCCCATTTATGGCAGACCGAGTTGACGAAACCGGTGGCTGTCATGAGGGCTGCGGTGCGCAGTGCTCCGGCTATCAGCACCGAGTTCCAGCCGTACAGCGGGTAGAACGCCAGCGGCACGCCGAAGTTCGCCACTGCCAGGAACGGGAACGCCCGGCGCTGCCACTGCACCAGCCGGTCCGCGGCCAGGTCACGGTGCAGTGCGTATTCTGGCGGCCGCTCGTATCGGAAGAACAGCCAGACGCCCTGCGCCCACAAAAGGCCCTTGTACCCCCGCCACCCCGGGTATTCGTACGGCGAGTGAGGATCCCGGCCGACGACGTCGGCGAAGCGATGGTGAGCGCGGTGGTTCATCACCCATTGCTGGATGTCGCCCTCCATCGACATGCCGCTCGCCACGGCGAGCACTACCTGGAGCGGGAACCTGGCCTCAAACCCGCGGTGCGTCCAGTAGCGGTGATTCCCCAGCGTCACCCCGAACATCGTGAACAGGTACAGCGCTCCCGCCAGGACCCACAGGCCGACGCTCGTGGGAGTGGTGAAGGCACGGCAGAGGCCCCACATCGCGAAGCCCGGCAGCAGTATTCCAAGAGTCACGATGTTGATCCACACCGGCTCGCGCCGTCGGCCGTTACGGTCAATGTTGAAGCCCAGCGACAGCACCGCCGGCCAGTCGCGCCTGCCGTTCACAAGTGCCGCCATGGCTATCAGCTCCCTTCCATAAATCGTGGGTTCGGGCGTACCCAAGACCACTCATCACCGGCTCGCCACAGCGCTTCCCTGGTCATCGGGGCTTCCCTGGTCATCGGACTGCAGATCGACGACGACGCCTAGCGAAAGACACACCCACCGACCCGCCCGGACCCAGCCCGCGAGCTTGTCGCGGTCACCGCCTTCCGCCGCGCTGCTCAGCCAGTCGGCATGACCCAGATTCGCGGGACCGGCCCAGGCTGAGCGAAACCTGACATCCAGCGGGACATCCTGGCTCACGGACATGCTTTCAGCAGACCCGTACAGCAGCCGTCCGGTCAGAGCCGAAAGTCCTCACGTCGGTCCCGGGCACGATCACCGCCGCGGCCGCGCCGAAGCGCCAGGCGCCTGGCGACAATGCGGGTCTTGCCGCCGGAACTATGTCCGCAGCGCACCGGGTACGGACTGCCCGGCCTTCGCCGATATCACGTACCCGGTCGGCTCACACCGCCGGTGCGGCCCGTCAGGTCGCCGAATCCAGTGGTTCCGCCGCGGCAGCCAGCATCGCGGGCCAGGCGCAGGGCTGCTGCGCGCTCGGCGTGCCGGCTGCAGGGCGCTCGGCGAGCCAGCCGAGCGTGATCGTGCTGAAGAGTTCCGCTTGCCCGAAGGGCAAGCAGAGCCCGGCGTTGCCGGGCCGATGACGTTGGCGGCTGGCCTTCTATCTAGATGAACCCGTGCCCCAACGGTCCGCCGCAGTCCTGCAAGACGCTGCTGCCGACGAACTGCTGCGCCGCGTGCGTCGCGGACAGCAGAGAGGTCCGGCTGCAGGCACGATCGTGCCATTGTGGAGGTACCCGGACAACAGGCAGATTCGGACGTCGGTCAGCCGCGCCTACAATGAACGGGACCGCACACAGATCGTCCGGGTCTGGGCAGCCTTCGTGGTGATCGGCCTTGAGCCGCCGGTCGTTTCCTGACCCGAACAGCTAAGCCAGACCGCCCGGTTCTCCGCTCATCCAGGCGATCCCAGCCGATGTCACTGGCGCGTATGCCGCTGATATGGACTCTGCTGGGTGCCGCTGCAAGGCCGCTGCCCAGGCGCAAGCCATCATGTGTCCCTCCACCGACTGGTACATTCGCGCCAGTAGCTATGGGGAGGTCGTCATATGCCCGGTCCATTGCAGATAATTGCCGTGAGCTTGGGTCCTGGTGTCGGCTTGCAGCGCCGGGTCCTGGCCGAAGTCGATCGGCTACAGGGCCGGGGGGTGCTCCGGCTGCTCGACCTGCTCTTCGTCGCGAAGAACGAGGACGGCACGATCCAGCGCCTGGTCGCCGACGACGACGACTTCGGCGCGCTCCTGTCGAGAATCGTCCCTCTTGACGGCGCTGGCCTGGCGGAACCGGCAGCCGATGACGGCTCGCCTGGCTTCGATCCAGCTGATGCACGTGCACTGGCAGAGTCCCTGCCACCCGGGACGGCGCTGGCATTCCTGCTCATCGAGCACAGCTGGGCGCAGCCGCTGTTCGACGCGATCGCCGAGACCGGCGGGGCACTGCTGAGCGAGGGCTTCCTCACCTCAGACGCCGGATTGCTTGTCGGCGCCGAGGTCGCGGCGATGGAGCAGGCGGCTCAGGTGATCGCTGCGGCGCAGGCCGCCGAAGCCCGCGCAACGCTCCGCGCCATGGCGGCAGAATCCGAAGCTGCCGAGGCGGTCGCAGCGTCCGAAACGATCCAGGCCGCAGCCGCTGCCGGTGCCGTCCGAGCGCTGATCGCCGCCGGCCTCGTGGAGGAGGCGGCTGCCCACGAGGCCGTCGAGGCCCTGAACGCCGCCGGCCTCATCGCCGCCGCCGCTGACCAGGCCGCGGCCGAAGCCGTCGCGGAGGACGCGGCAGAGGTGCGTGCGGCTGACCAGGCGGCGGCGAGGGCCGTCGCGGAGGACGCGGCAGAGGTGCGTGCGGCCGACCAGGCGGCGGCGAGGGCCGTCGCGGAGGACGCGGCAGAGGTGCGTGCGGCCGACGAGGTGGCGGCGGATGCCGTCGCGGAGGACGCTGCCACAATCAGGGCAGCGTCGATCACCCTGGCTGAGGCACGGGTCCTGCGCTACTTGTCCACGCCGCTGACCTTCGCGCTCATCGCCGGCAAGCTGGGGATCTCCCGGTCGGCGGCGAAGGAGCGAGCCGAGCGCGCCTACAAGAAACTCGGCGTTCACAGCCGGGCCGAGGCCGTTATCCGGGCTCGGGCGCTCGGACTCATCGACTAACCCCGGTGGTTCCCCAAGGCGGCACCCTTGGACGGCACGAGGACCGCCACCGGTCGACAGGCCGAGCTACCTAACATCGTGATCGTCTAACCCAACCTGCATGAGTCAGCCTGTCGCGCGAAGCCGCGAGTAGGCAGGTTGTGGATCTTGGAAATGCAGCCGGGTGCCGGAGGGTTGCGGTTCTCGCTGGTCTTTAAGCCTGGCCTGCCAGGGATGGGCCGTTGGCCGTTAGCCCGCGGTGCGGTGCCGGTGCAGCTTGCGCAGGTTATGCGCGGCGCAGCTGAGGAGCCATTCGCTTTCGCAGGCGGTGAAGCCGCGCCGGGACATCATGGCCAGTTTCTGGCAGGTCTTGATCTGCCCGAATACTGGTTCCACGGTGCGGGCCCGCATCCGGTAGTCGTCGCGGCCGCGGGGATGGAGCAGGCGCCGGCGCCCGCGGGCGGTGGCCGGCAGCCGGTCCAAGTGCAGGGCCCGTTGCGGAACGCGGGCGCGCCGGTCGGGGTCTTTGGCCAGCGGCGCCAGCAGCCGCAGCCCGCCGGCTTCGGCGCGGGCGAAGTTCTCCTCGCTGACATAGCCGGCGTCAGCGAGCACGGTCCGCAGCTGCGGGCGGATGCCGGCGTCGGTCAGCTGCTGGCGGCAGGTGTCCAGCAACGGGTGCAGCAGCGTGCGGTCGACCGGATGCTGGGACAGCATCGCGCCGACGATGACCTGGCCGCCGGTGACCACGATCTGCCCGTTGTAGCCGGCCACGTGACCCTTCTTGTTGCGCATCACCCGCACGTCCGGGTCGGTGGTATTAGCCCGCGGCTCGGTGCCGGCCCGGTTAGCGCGCGGCGGCTCATCGGCAGGACGGCGCCCGCGCCGCTTCCCGGCTGCCGCGGCCGCGTCCCAGGCGTCCTGCTTGGCCCGCTGCGCGTCGCGGCGCGCCCGGTCCTCGGCCGCCAGCCGGTCCCGGGCCGCCGCCAGCCGCTCCCGCCGTTCGGCCCGCCGGGCCAGCGCCCGGGCGTCGACCGAGTCCCGGATGCTGATCTTCAGGCGTGGCTGTGCGCAGCCGGCGGGTGAGCGGTTCGTTGGTCAGCTCTGCCGACCGGACGCTCCTGAGCAACGTGGCGGAGATTCGCGTGGTACGCGCGAACCCTCGTTGACCAATCGTGTAGTCGACGGAGTCTGGCCAGATACACCTACTGCCTGTCCGGCGAGGTTGTTGCGGCTCGCATCGGGATGGGACCATGGTTGAAGAGACCGCGTGGCGCTGCTGGGAAGGAAGGCTGGCGTGTTCGAGGCTGCCGACATCCGGGAGTGGCGTGGCCACGACGTGGTTGACGCCGATAGTCACAAGATCGGCGAGCTGGAGTCCGTCTACGTGGACACTGCCACCGACCTGCCCTCGTTCGGCACGGTCAAGGTCGGTCTGCCGACCCGGCACCGGCTGGTGTTCGTGCCTCTGGACCGGGCGACCGTGGGTCCGCGATACCTCAAGGTCTCCTACGGCAGGAAGCAAGTGAAGGATGCCCCGTCGATCGGCACCGACGGTGAGCTACCGGCGGGCGACGAAGAGGCGATCTTTAAGCAATACGGCCTGG